>NZ_JBXAOQ010000036.1:0-508 GCF_058802985.1 Pseudomonas sp. GW822-FHT01E03 | reverse complement strand
TGGATGCCGTTGGTGCCTTCGTAGATCTGGGTGATGCGCACGTCACGCACCAGTTGCTCCTGGCCCCACTCACGGATATAGCCGTGGCCGCCGAAGACCTGCTGGCCGTGTACAGTGGTTTCCAGGCCGAGGTCGGTCAGGAACGCCTTGGCCACCGGGGTCAGCAACGCCACCAGGTCTTCCGCGCGCTTGCGGGTGGCGGCGTCTTCGCTGAACTTGGCGGTGTCCAATTGCATCGCCACGTAGGTGGAGAATGCACGCCCCCCTTCGTTCGAAGCTTTCATGGTCAGCAGCATGCGCCGCACGTCCGGGTGGACGATGATCGGGTCAGCCACTTTGTCCTTGTTCTGCGCGCCGGTTGGCGCACGGCTTTGCAGGCGATCACGGGCGTATTCCACGGCGTTCTGGTACGAGCGCTCGCCCGTGGCCAGGCCCTGGATACCAACGCCCAGACGCTCGTAGTTCATCATGGTGAACATCGCCGCCAGGCCTTTGTTCGGCTCGCCGA
>NZ_JBXAOQ010000035.1:0-545 GCF_058802985.1 Pseudomonas sp. GW822-FHT01E03 | reverse complement strand
TTGGTGTCGCCAAACACAACGCCAGTAACCATCACGGTCAATGACGTCAACGACACCACCACCGTGACCCTGACCGCGACCCCGAGCGTGGACGAAAACGGCACCATCACTTACACCGCCACGTTGACCGATGCCCAGGGCAAACCGGTCACCGCGCAGAACGGTCCGGTCACCGTGACCCTCGACAGCGGCAAGGTCATCCCCATCGCCGAAGGCCAGAGCTCCGGCACCCTGCCGGTGACGGTGGGCAACGACGTCTACAAAGGTCCGACCACCGTGACCGAGTCGATTAAGTCGGCCGACGGTGGCAACCTGGAGCTGGTGTCACCAAACACAACGCCAGTAACCACCACGGTCAATGACGTCAACGACACCTCCACCGTGACCTTGACCGCCACCCCGAGCGTGGACGAAAACGGCACCATCACTTACACCGCGACCTTGACCGACAAGAACGGCACCCCGGTCACCGCGCAAAACGGTCCGGTCACCGTGACCCTCGACAGCGGCAAGGTCATCACCATCGCCGAAGGCCAGAGCTCCGG
>NZ_JBXAOQ010000034.1:0-548 GCF_058802985.1 Pseudomonas sp. GW822-FHT01E03 | reverse complement strand
TGCTTCACCCTCACCGGCGCACCTTCTCCCGAAGTTACGGTGCCATTTTGCCTAGTTCCTTCACCCGAGTTCTCTCAAGCGCCTTGGTATTCTCTACCCAACCACCTGTGTCGGTTTGGGGTACGGTTCCTGGTTACCTGAAGCTTAGAAGCTTTTCTTGGAAGCATGGCATCAACCACTTCGTGTTCCAAAGGAACACTCGTCATCAGCTCTCGGCCTTAAGATCCCGGATTTACCTAAGATCTCAGCCTACCACCTTAAACTTGGACAACCAACGCCAAGCTGGCCTAGCCTTCTCCGTCCCTCCATCGCAATAACCAGAAGTACAGGAATATTAACCTGTTTTCCATCGACTACGCTTTTCAGCCTCGCCTTAGGGACCGACTAACCCTGCGTCGATTAACGTTGCGCAGGAAACCTTGGTCTTTCGGCGTGGGTGTTTTTCACACCCATTGTCGTTACTCATGTCAGCATTCGCACTTCTGATACCTCCAGCAAGCTTCTCAACTCACCTTCACAGGCTTACAGAACGCTCCTCTACCGCATCA
>NZ_JBXAOQ010000033.1:0-807 GCF_058802985.1 Pseudomonas sp. GW822-FHT01E03 | reverse complement strand
GATGCAGAAACCGTCGAAGCCATCCTGGAAGAAGCCGGCAAAGTCACCAGCAAAAGCATCGCACCGCTGAGCCGTGCCGCTGACGAAGAAGGTTGCCATTGGGCGGACGGTGCCGTCACCACGCCGGCAGGTTTCCCACAGGCCTATCAGACCTACGCTGAAGGCGGCTGGGTCGGTGTCGGTGGTGATCCGTCCTACGGCGGCATGGGCATGCCCAAAGCCGTTTCGGCCCAGGTCGAGGAAATGGTCAACTCCGCCAGCCTGTCGTTCGGCCTGTACCCGATGCTGACCGCCGGTGCTTGCCTGTCGATCAACGCCCACGCCAGCGAAGAACTGAAAGCCGCGTACCTGCCGAACATGTACGCCGGCGTTTGGGCCGGTTCCATGTGCCTGACCGAACCCCACGCCGGTACCGACCTGGGGATCATCCGCACCAAGGCCGAGCCTCAGGCCGACGGTTCCTACAAGGTCAGCGGCACCAAGATCTTCATCACCGGTGGCGAACACGACCTGACCGAAAACATCATCCACCTGGTGCTGGCCAAGCTGCCGGATGCACCGGCGGGGCCGAAAGGCATTTCGCTGTTCCTGGTGCCGAAGTTCATGGTCAATGCCGATGGCAGCCTCGGCGCGCGCAACCCGGCCAACTGCGGTTCGATCGAACACAAGATGGGCATCCAGGCGTCCGCCACCTGCGTGATGAACTTCGATGAAGCCGTGGGTTACCTGGTCGGCGAGCCGAACAAAGGCCTGGCGGCGATGTTCACCATGATGAACTACGAGCGTCTGGGCGTTGGTATCCAGGGC
>NZ_JBXAOQ010000032.1:0-1073 GCF_058802985.1 Pseudomonas sp. GW822-FHT01E03 | reverse complement strand
CTCGACAGCGGCAAGGTCATCACCATCGCCGAAGGCCAGAGCTCCGGCACCCTGCCGGTGACGGTGGGCAACGACGTCTACAAAGGTCCGACCACCGTCACTGAATCCATCAAGGACGCGGTGGGCGGCAACCTCGAGTCCATCGTTCCGATCAAGGCTCCGGTCAGCACCACGGTTACCGATGTCAACGACACCACCACGGTGACCCTGACCGCCACCCCGAGCGTGGACGAAAACGGAACCATCACTTACACCGCCACGCTGACCGATGCCCAAGGCAAACCGGTTACCGCGCAAAACGGTCCGGTCACCGTGACCCTCGACAGCGGCAAGGTCATCACCATCGCCGAAGGCCAGAGCTCCGGCACCCTGCCGGTGACGGTCGGCAACGACCTCTACAAGGGTCCGACCACCGTCACTGAATCCATCAAGGACGCGGTGGGCGGCAACCTGGAATTGGTGTCGCCAAACACAACGCCAGTAACCATCACGGTCAATGACGTCAACGACACCACCACCGTGACCCTGACCGCCACCCCGAGCGTGGCCGAGAACGGCACCATCACTTACACCGCCACGCTGACCGATGCCCAGGGCAAGCCGGTCACCGCGCAGAACGGTCCGGTCACCGTGACGTTGGACAGCGGCAAGGTCATCACCATTGCCGAAGGCCAGAGCTCCGGCACCCTCCCGGTGACGGTCGGCAACGACGTCTACAAGGGTCCGACCACCATCACCGAATCCATCAAAGACGCGGTGGGCGGCAACCTCGAGTCCATCGATCCGATCAAGACCCCGGTCAGCACCACGGTTACCGACGTCAACGACACCACCACCGTGACCTTGACCGCCACTCCAAGCGTGGACGAAAACGGCACCATCACCTACACCGCCACGCTGACCGATGCCCAGGGCAAGCCGGTCACCGCGCAGAACGGTCCGGTCACCGTGACCCTCGACAGCGGCAAGGTCATCACCATTGCCGAAGGCCAGAGCTCCGGCACCCTGCCGGTGACGGTCGGCAACGACCTCTACAAGGGTCCGACCACCGTCACTGAATCCATCAAGGACGC
>NZ_JBXAOQ010000031.1:0-1243 GCF_058802985.1 Pseudomonas sp. GW822-FHT01E03 | reverse complement strand
CTGAACTGGTCAAGTAATCCCAGACACCGATTACGGTGTTTATGCCGCTTTTTGCTCCATAGCTATTGGCGACAGGTAGTTGTTGTAGCTGTGGAGCCTGGTACGGTTGTAGTACATGAAGAAGCGCACCATATCGGTTTTGGCTTCTTCGATCAGGCTGTAGCCGCTGCGAGGCACCCACTCTGACTTCAGCGTGCCAAAAAAACGCTCTGTCGGAGCATTGTCCCAGCACTGCCCGCGATGACTCATGCTTTGCAAAATACCGTGGCGCATCAGTTCTTCTTGAAACCTGCGACTGGTGTACTGACAGCCCTGATCTGAGTGAAACATCAGCCCAGGAGGACACGTCCGTACCTCTGCCGCCATGCGTAGCGCTTTGCTGACCAAGTTGGCGTCGTTGACCAGAGAAAATGCCCAACCAATGACCCGGCGAGCATACAAATCGATGACGATGGCCAGATGAACCCAGCGCTTGCCCACCATCAGGCTGGTCACGTCGCCACACCAAACCTGATTGATTGCAGTCGGTTTGAAGTTGCGCTTGAGCCGATTGGGCGCGACAAATGCTTCCACTCCTTTGGATCTGAATGGGTGGGGCTGGCGTTGTTTACTGACAATGTTGGCGTCCCGCATCAGTGCTCTGACAAGGCTCCTTCCAGCTGCAATATTCTGGGATTTCAGGCCCTTACTGATCATTCTGGAGCCCATGGCTTCGCGGCTTTCGCTGTGCAACTCAACCACTTTCAGCTTGAGTTCTTCGCGTCTGATCCGCGGCTTGGCTCGCCGCTGAAGCCACTCATAAAAGCTGCTGCGCTTCACATCAAAAGCACGACACACCACGGCCGTCGGAAATAACTCTCTTAGCTCTGCGATCATCGAAAACGATCGGGATCCGACATCAAGAGAGCGGTAGCCTTTTTTAAGATCTCGGCTTCCATCTCCATGCGCTTGATCTTGGCTTTGAGTTCCTGGATCTGGCGCTGATCTTCGGTAATCGCCTTGGTGCCCTTGACTGGCTGGCCCTCGCGTTCCTTGCGAACCTGATCGACCCAACGCCGCAAAGCGGTAGGCCCAATATCCAGCGATGCACAAACGTCTGGAATCGGACAGTTATCATCAAGCACCATACTGGCAGCATGTAGCTTGAATTCGCGGGTGTAGACCTTTCTTTCGTTCATGGAACCTCCAAGTTGGCGAAATCATATCGCCCTTAAGAGGTGTCCGGAATTATTAGGCCAGTTCA
>NZ_JBXAOQ010000029.1:1351-2701 GCF_058802985.1 Pseudomonas sp. GW822-FHT01E03 | reverse complement strand
TTGATTTCTAGTCTTTGACTAGTTCGTTCTTTAAAAATTTGGGTATGTGATAGAAAGATAGACTGAACGTTACTTTCACTGGTAACGGATCAGGCTAAGGTAAAATTTGTGAGTTCTCTTAGTTGAGAAATTCGAATTTTCGGCGAATGTCGTCTTCATAGTATAACCAGATTGCTTGGGGTTATATGGTCAAGTGAAGAAGCGCATACGGTGGATGCCTTGGCAGTCAGAGGCGATGAAAGACGTGGTAGCCTGCGAAAAGCTTCGGGGAGTCGGCAAACAGACTTTGATCCGGAGATGTCTGAATGGGGGAACCCAGCCATCATAAGATGGTTATCTTGTACTGAATACATAGGTGCAAGAGGCGAACCAGGGGAACTGAAACATCTAAGTACCCTGAGGAAAAGAAATCAACCGAGATTCCCTTAGTAGTGGCGAGCGAACGGGGACTAGCCCTTAAGTGGCTTTGAGATTAGCGGAACGCTCTGGAAAGTGCGGCCATAGTGGGTGATAGCCCTGTACGCGAAAATCTCTTAGTCATGAAATCGAGTAGGACGGAGCACGAGAAACTTTGTCTGAATATGGGGGGACCATCCTCCAAGGCTAAATACTACTGACTGACCGATAGTGAACTAGTACCGTGAGGGAAAGGCGAAAAGAACCCCGGAGAGGGGAGTGAAATAGATCCTGAAACCGTATGCGTACAAGCAGTGGGAGCCCACTTTGTTGGGTGACTGCGTACCTTTTGTATAATGGGTCAGCGACTTATTTTCAGTGGCGAGCTTAACCGAATAGGGGAGGCGTAGCGAAAGCGAGTCTTAATAGGGCGTCTAGTCGCTGGGAATAGACCCGAAACCGGGCGATCTATCCATGGGCAGGTTGAAGGTTAGGTAACACTGACTGGAGGACCGAACCGACTACCGTTGAAAAGTTAGCGGATGACCTGTGGATCGGAGTGAAAGGCTAATCAAGCTCGGAGATAGCTGGTTCTCCTCGAAAGCTATTTAGGTAGCGCCTCATGTATCACTGTAGGGGGTAGAGCACTGTTTCGGCTAGGGGGTCATCCCGACTTACCAAACCGATGCAAACTCCGAATACCTACAAGTGCCGAGCATGGGAGACACACGGCGGGTGCTAACGTCCGTCGTGAAAAGGGAAACAACCCAGACCGTCAGCTAAGGTCCCAAAGTTATGGTTAAGTGGGAAACGATGTGGGAAGGCTTAGACAGCTAGGAGGTTGGCTTAGAAGCAGCCACCCTTTAAAGAAAGCGTAATAGCTCACTAGTCGAGTCGGCCTGCGCGGAAGATGTAACGGGGCTCAAACCATACACCGAAGCTACGGGTATCATC
>NZ_JBXAOQ010000029.1:0-1255 GCF_058802985.1 Pseudomonas sp. GW822-FHT01E03 | reverse complement strand
TGCTGCGTAAGCCCACGCCGGTCGAAGATACCAGGCCGCTGCGACTGTTTATTAAAAACACAGCACTCTGCAAACACGAAAGTGGACGTATAGGGTGTGACGCCTGCCCGGTGCCGGAAGGTTAATTGATGGGGTTAGCTAACGCGAAGCTCTTGATCGAAGCCCCGGTAAACGGCGGCCGTAACTATAACGGTCCTAAGGTAGCGAAATTCCTTGTCGGGTAAGTTCCGACCTGCACGAATGGCGTAACGATGGCGGCGCTGTCTCCACCCGAGACTCAGTGAAATTGAAATCGCTGTGAAGATGCAGTGTATCCGCGGCTAGACGGAAAGACCCCGTGAACCTTTACTATAGCTTTGCACTGGACTTTGAATTTGCTTGTGTAGGATAGGTGGGAGGCTTTGAAGCGTGGACGCCAGTTCGCGTGGAGCCATCCTTGAAATACCACCCTGGCAACTTTGAGGTTCTAACTCAGGTCCGTTATCCGGATCGAGGACAGTGTATGGTGGGTAGTTTGACTGGGGCGGTCTCCTCCTAAAGAGTAACGGAGGAGTACGAAGGTGCGCTCAGACCGGTCGGAAATCGGTCGTAGAGTATAAAGGCAAAAGCGCGCTTGACTGCGAGACAGACACGTCGAGCAGGTACGAAAGTAGGTCTTAGTGATCCGGTGGTTCTGTATGGAAGGGCCATCGCTCAACGGATAAAAGGTACTCCGGGGATAACAGGCTGATACCGCCCAAGAGTTCATATCGACGGCGGTGTTTGGCACCTCGATGTCGGCTCATCACATCCTGGGGCTGAAGCCGGTCCCAAGGGTATGGCTGTTCGCCATTTAAAGTGGTACGCGAGCTGGGTTTAGAACGTCGTGAGACAGTTCGGTCCCTATCTGCCGTGGACGTTTGAGATTTGAGAGGGGCTGCTCCTAGTACGAGAGGACCGGAGTGGACGAACCTCTGGTGTTCCGGTTGTCACGCCAGTGGCATTGCCGGGTAGCTATGTTCGGAAAAGATAACCGCTGAAAGCATCTAAGCGGGAAACTTGCCTCAAGATGAGATCTCACTGGGACCTTGAGTCCCCTGAAGGGCCGTCGAAGACTACGACGTTGATAGGTTGGGTGTGTAAGCGCTGTGAGGCGTTGAGCTAACCAATACTAATTGCCCGTGAGGCTTGACCATATAACACCCAAGCAATTTGACTACTCGAAAGAGCATCAGATTGCGGTGTGTGAAGACGAAAGAACCGAAAGTTCGACGCT
>NZ_JBXAOQ010000028.1:0-6631 GCF_058802985.1 Pseudomonas sp. GW822-FHT01E03 | reverse complement strand
CCCCCCCCCCCCCCCCCCCCCCCCCCCCCCCCCCCCCCCCCCCCCCCCCCCCCCCCCCCCCCCCCCCGCTCCCACATGGGATAGCGTCAGTTTCAGTAGAGGCATTCCACGGCCATCGCCGTCGCTTCACCGCCGCCAATGCAGATCGCCGCAACACCACGTTTGAGGCCTTTCTGGCGCAGGGCCGAAAGCAGGGTCACCAGAATCCGCGCACCGGACGCACCGATCGGGTGCCCGAGGGCGCAAGCACCGCCGTGCACGTTGAGTTTCTCGTGAGGGATTTCCAGATGAGTCATCGCGGCCATGCCGACCACGGCGAAGGCTTCGTTGACTTCCACCAGATCCACGTCATTGAGCGACCAGCCGGTTTTCTTCATCAACTTCTTGATTGCACCAATCGGTGCCACCGGGAACAGGCCCGGAGTGTCGGCGAACGCAGCGTGGCCATGAATCACCGCCAAGGGTTTCAGGCCTTGTTTCTGTGCCTGGGACTGGCGCATCAGCACCAGCGCGGCGGCACCATCGGAGATCGAACTGGAGTTGGCCGCCGTCACCGTACCGCCTTCGCGGAACGCCGGCTTCAGCGAAGCAATCTTGTCCAGCCTGGCCTTTGGCGGCTGCTCGTCGTTGCTGATCACCACCTGCTCTTTGCCGACCGTCACAGTCAGCGGCACGATTTCGGCCTTGAAGCTACCGTCCTTGATCGCCTGTTGCGCGCGAGTGGTCGAGGCAATGGCAAACGCGTCCTGGGCTTCACGGCTGAAGCCGTTGGTTTCGGCGCAGTCTTCGGCGAAGGTGCCCATCAGGCGGCCCTTGTCGTAGGCGTCTTCGAGGCCGTCCAGGAACATCGAGTCCTGCACACGACCATGACCCATGCGGTATCCGGCACGGGCGCGATCCAGCAGGTAAGGCGCGTTGGACATGCTTTCCATGCCACCGGCAACCACCACGTCGGCACTGCCCGCCACCAGCATGTCATGGGCCAGAATCGCCGCTTCCATGCCGGAGCCGCACATCTTGTTCAGGGTGGTGCAGCGGGTCGATTTATCCAGCCCCGCGCCCAGCGCCGCCTGACGCGCAGGGGCCTGGCCAAGGCCTGCCGGCAGCACGCAGCCGAACAGCACTTCGTCGACGCTATCACTGGCAACACCGGCACGTTCAACGGCGGCCTTGATGGCGGCCGCACCGAGTTGCGGTGCGGTCAGGCTTTTCAGTTCGCCCTGGAAACCGCCCATCGGGGTGCGGACGGCGCTGACGATTACAATTGGATCGTTGGACATTGTCATGACAAATCCTCCTTACTTGGCGGCCATGCGCAAGGCACCGTCGAGACGGATCACCTCGCCATTGAGCATGCTGTTTTCAATAATATGCTTGACCAGCCCGGCATACTCGCTCGGTTTGCCCAAACGCGGCGGGAATGGCACGCCAGCGGCCAGGGAATCTCGGACTTCCTGGGTCATGCCGGCCATCATCGGCGTCTCGAAGATGCCGGGGGCGATCGTCATGACACGGATGCCGAAGCGCGCCAGCTCACGGGCCGCCGGCAAGGTCAGGCTGACAATCGCGCCCTTGGACGCCGAGTAAGCCGCCTGACCGATCTGGCCGTCGTAAGCCGCGGCAGACGCGGTGTTGATGATCACACCGCGCTCGCCATCGGCATCCGCTTCGGTCTCGGCAATCGCCGCAGCCGCAAGGCGCAGCATGTTGAAGCTGCCGATCAGGTTGACGTTGATCACCTGGCTGAAACTGGCCAGCGCATGCGGACCTGTCTTGCCGAGAATCTTCTCGCCACGCACGATGCCGGCGCAATTGACCAGGCCATTGAGGCCACCAAAGGCCTTGACCGTCGCCTGCACGGCAGCTTCGGCCGCTGCTTCGTTGCTGATGTCCGCCACCACGCTTTGTGCACCAAGGCGCTGGGCCTGGGCTGCAACGGCTTCGGCGTTCATGTCCACCAGCATCACTTTGGCGCCGGCGGCGACCAGCACCTCGGCGGTGGCGGCACCGAGGCCGGAAGCGCCACCGGTGACGATAAAAATCTTGTTCTGGATCTGCATCATTAATTCCCTGGATTCAAGCTGGAAGGTTCTTCGCCGCAGCCTCTTGAGCCTTGGCGATTTCCTGGTTGCGCAAGATAAAGCGCTGCAATTTGCCGCTGGGGGTTTTCGGCAATTCGCTGACAAATTCGATTTCACGGGGATACGAGTGCGCCGCCAGACGCTTGCGCACGTGCTGGCGCAGCTCTTCGGCCAACTCGGAGGCGGCGCGGTATTGCGGGCTGAGCACGACGAACGCCTTGACCAGTTCGGTGCGCTCCGGATCGGGCTTGCCGACCACAGCGGCCTCGACCACCGCCGGGTGTTCGATCAGCGCACTTTCCACGTCGAAGGGACCTACCCGGTAGCCGGAGGTGGTGATCACGTCATCACTGCGACCGACGAAGCTGATGCTGCCGTCCGGGTTCCACTCAACGGTGTCGCCACTCAGGTAGTAGTTGCCGACAAAGGCCTTGGTCGGCCCGCCTTCGTAGCCGGCGAACCAGCACATCGGCGACTGGCTGCGGTCGATAGCCAGGATGCCCGGCTGCCCAACGCCGAGTTCCTTGTAGTCGTCGTCCAGTACCACAATGCGGTGGCCCGGCGAGGCAAAACCGGCGGCGCCCATGTGAATCGGGTGCTCCAGGCCGTGGTGGTTGCACAGAACCATGCCCAGTTCGGTCTGGCCGTAGTGGTCGTGGATGACCACGTCGAGGTTATCGGCGAACCAGCGGATCACTTCCGGGTTCAGCGGCTCACCGGCGCTGCTGACGATACGCAGCTTGCCCTTGATCGACTTGGCGAATTCATCGCCGCCGGCAATCAGCAAGCGGTAGGCCGTGGGCGAACCGGTGAGGTTGGTGATCCCGTACTTGTTGATTACCCGGCAGGTGCTTTCGAGGGTGAACGGGCCATCGTAAAAGGTGATCGGATGGCCCATGGACATTGGCCCCGTGACACCGAAATAAATGCCGTAGGCCCAGCCCGGGTCGGCGACGTTCCAGAAGGCGTCTTCCGGGCGCAGATCCACCGCATCGCGGGTGTAGCTCTGGAACGCTACGATGGCCTTGAGCGGCACCGACAGCGCTTTCGACGGGCCGGTGGTGCCCGAGGTGAACATCAGCAGGAACGGATCTTCGCCGGTCAGCAGCACCGGTTCACAGTCGGCGGAATAGTTGGCCAGTTCGGCCCAGAAACTGAAATCGCCATGCACCAGGCCCTGCCCTTTGGCACCGGTGACAGTCACGATGGTCGGGCAATCGGCGACTTCGGCGAGTTTCGGCCGGTTCACTGCATCGGTCACCACCACTTTGGCGCCAGAGCTGCCCAGGCGGTGCTCGATGGCCTTGGGGCCGAATGCGGTAAACAGCGGTTGATACACCGCGCCGATGCGCCAGGTGGCGAACACGGTGATCAACAGTTCGATATTGCGGGGCAACAGGCCGGCGACCTTGTCGCCTTTCTTCACGCCCTGGGCCAGCAGGTAGTTGGCGAAACGCGCGGCCTTGTCCTGCAAGTCGGTGAAGGTGTACGAAGCACCAGTGCCATCGCGTCCTTCCCAGAACAGCGCGATGCGACCCGGCAAGGCATGCCGGTCACAGCATTCGACACAGGCGTTGAGGGCCGTCAAGTCGCCCGCGAGCGCGGCATCGACGGTGTGCTGATAATTGAACTGAGAAGTAGCAGACAAGTAATCGCGCATTGCCAGAATCCCACTGTGTTTTTTATTAGGTTGGGGGGAACCGTAATCAACAGGGAAATACTCGCTCTGCGCGGGTTACCGGGCAATGGTCAAAGCTATCAAGTTGTCTGACTGCTTTGGCCAAAGCCCGCTGGGCATCAGGAGGTGAAGCGCACCCCGGGCCTGGCGCGTTCGTCCACGGTCAGTTCGAACACATCCGGCCGCGCGTAGTGGCCGACCACGTCAAAGTCGTAGCGGGCGCGCACCAGGTCGTCGGTGTCGATTTGCGCGGTGAGCAGCCCGGCACTGTCGCGCAACGGTCCGGCGAGGATGTCGCCCATGGGGCCTACGATCACACTGCCACCGGCAATCAACGGTCGATCCGCCGGCCAGTTGGCGATGTCCAGGCCCAGGGCCTGGGGCGATTCCTGTACCTGGCAGGCGCTGACCACGAAACAGCGCCCCTCATGGGCAATGTGGCGCATGCTGACTTGCCACATCTCCCGTTCGTCCACGGTCGGCGCGCACCATACCTCCACGCCTTTGGCGTACATCGCCGTGCGCAGCAGCGGCATCATGTTTTCCCAGCACACCAGCGCACCGACACGCCCGACCTGGCTGTCGATCACCGGCAAGGTCGAGCCATCGCCCTTGCCCCAGATCAGCCGCTCGGTGCCGGTGGGCATCAGTTTGCGATGTTTGGCCACCAGCCCGGCCTGCGGATCGAAGTACAGCGCGGTGCAGTACAAGGTGCTGCCGGCGCGCTCGATCACGCCGATCACCAGATTGGCTGCGGTGCGAGCGGAGAGCGCCGCCAACGCCTCGGTTTCCGCGCCTGGTACATCGATGGCATTGGCAAAATAGCGGGCAAAGGCTTCGCGCCCTTGCGGCAGGCGATAGCCCAATTGCGTACCAAAGCCTTCGCCTTTGGGATAACCGCCCAGCAGCGCTTCCGGCATCACCACCAACCCGGCGCCGGATTCGATGATTGCGTTTTCAAAGGACAGGATCTGTTCCAGGGTTTCAGCCTTGCCGCCGGGCAAGGCGCCGATCTGCAGGGCCGCGACAATTGATTTGGGCATCTTGGAAACTCCATTCGCATCAGGTGTTGCTCATTCTCCGGCGTCAGGCAATCATCAATAAAGACCGATTCACTGCTGAATGATATGAACCAAATGAATATCACCGACGTCGACCTCAACCTGCTCAAAGTCTTCGAAGCGCTGCACGAAGAGTCCAGCGCCAGCCGTGCCGCGCTGCGCCTGGGCGTGACGCAATCGGCCGTCAGCGCGGCCTTGCGTCGCTTGCGCGAGCTGTATGGCGATCAGCTGTTCGTGCGCACCGGACGCGGCCTGGCCCCCTCGCTCAAGGCCAATCAGCTCAAACCAGTGGTCAGCGATGCCCTGAACAAATGCCGGCAGAGCCTGGCGATGGTCGATCCGGCTGCGCAACAGTACGAAGGTCGCTCGGTCACGGTCGGTATGTCGGATGATTTCGAGATTGCCTACGGCCGGCGGCTGATCGAAGAGATCGCCCGTTGCGCGCCGAAACTGCGGCTGATTTTCCGCCAGACCCACAGCCAGATCGTCGCCCAGGCGTTGATGGAGCGCAGTATCGACCTGGCGATTGCCGCGGGCGGGTTTGCCGAGCGGCTGCTCAGCCGTCAGGTGCTGGGGGAAGGTGGCTATCTGTGCCTGGTGGACCCGTCGAGCCTGGTCGAGGGCCAGCAGAGCATCGGTCTCGAGGAGTTTGTGGCCCGCGAACACATTCTGGTGTCGTCCGGCGGTTTTATCGGGATTACCGATGAGGGATTGGCGGCGCTGGGGCTCAGTCGGCGGGTGTGCGCCTCGACCACGCATTTTGCCGCGTTGCCGCACTTGCTAAAAGGCAGTCGGGCGGTGGCGACCATTCCGGCCCATGCTGCCCAAAGCATCGCAACGCTCAGCGGGCTGGCGCTGCTGCCCTGCCCCCTGGCGTTGCCGCGCTACCCGATCGAACTGGGCTGGCGGACCAGCACCCAGCTCGACCCGGTGCTCTTGAAAGTGCGCGAGGCAATCGTCGCGAGTTTCGCCTGACAGCCGTTGTTACTTGTTGGCCGCCATCAGGCGATTGACTTCACTGCGCACCATGTTGGCGTATTCCGGCGGCGACATGCCGTCCAGTTCGGCGCGCACCCATTCGGCCCATTTGCCTTTGCGCTTGGCCCGTTCGCCGAACAACCGCGCAGCCTCACCCTTGGCCTTGCCCAGGTTGTTTTGCCAGAGTTCGAACAGACGGGATTTCTCGTCTTCAAGCGCTGCGCGCTCGGCGAGGGGTTTGTCGGCCAGATTGAAGCTCATGGGAATTTCCTGCTGCGTAAAATAGGCGACATCTTACACTGTAGGACGAAAGGTCCTGCGCCGGTTTTTCAGCAAGATGGCCTCCCCGGGCAAAATAGCTGCAACTTTTCCGACGACGGCAGACTCCATTGTTCACTGTCCACTTACCTGCAAGGAGTACTTCAATGGCCCGCAAAACCGCCGTGCAAGCCGCCGAAGATCAAATCAAGGATCAAGCCTTCAGCGAACTTCAAACGCTGATCGAAGAATCGGAAAAGCTGCTGAAAAGCAGCGCCTCGCTGGTCGGGGAAGAAGCAGAGACCCTTCGTGGACAAATAGCCCTGAAACTCCGACAGGCAGGGGATTCGGTGAGCAGCGTACGCGACCGCACCCTGCCCGCGGTCGAGGCCACTGAAACCTATATCGGCGGGCATCCATGGCAAACCGTGGCGATTTCCGCCGGGTTTGGCCTGGTGGTGGGGTTGTTGCTGGGTCGTCGCTAAGCACTGGCAAAGACTGAACCCTGTGGGAGCGGGCTTGCTCGCGAAAGCGGTGTGTCAGCAACCTGGATATTGGCTGACACACCGCCTTCG
>NZ_JBXAOQ010000027.1:0-14810 GCF_058802985.1 Pseudomonas sp. GW822-FHT01E03 | reverse complement strand
GATGCCCAGGGCAAGCCGGTCACCGCGCAGAACGGTCCGGTCACCGTGACGTTGGACAGCGGCAAGGTCATCACCATCGCCGAAGGCCAGAGCTCCGGCACCCTGCCGGTGACGGTCGGCAACGACGTCTACATCGGCGCGCCAACCGTTAGCGAATCCATCAAGACCGCCAGCGGCGGCAACCTTGAAGCCATCGGCACGGATAAGACTCCCGCGTCGACCAGCGTCAGTGACTTCCAGGACACCACCACTGTCAGCATCAGCGGCAGCACCTCGGTAACCGAAGGCCAGACCGCCAGTTACACCGTCAGCCTGACTCACCCGGCCCAGACCGAAGTGACGCTGAATATCGTCTACAGCGGTACCGCCGCCGACGGTTCTGACTTCACCGGTGTGTACACCGTGAAGATCCCGGCGGGTGTCAGCAGCGTGCCGTTCGACATTTCGACCATCGATGGCAAGATCACCGAAGGCACCGAAAACTTCGTGGTCAAGATCGACTCGGCCACCGGTGGCAACTTCGAGAGCCTGGCGATCAGCGCGTCCAACGGCAGCGTCAGCACTTCGATCATCGACAACGATGCACCACCATTACTGGACCTCGACGCCAACAACTCCAGTGGCGCCACCGGGGCCGACTACAAGTTGACGTTCACCGAAAACACTGCCGGTCCTGGCGTGTCGATCGGCGATACCGACCTGAGCATCACCGACCCGGACAGCACCTTGCTGACCGGCGCGACCATCGTGCTGACCAATCGTCAGGACGGCGATGCGCTGAACCTGGGCAACAGCGTCAACGGCATCACCATCAATGCCAACAGCACCAATGGCACCGTCACCCTGACCTTGTCGGGTAGCGCAACGCTGGCCGACTACATGCAGCAGATCAAGAACATCACCTTCACCAACAACAGTGAAGATCCGAGCACAGTGCCGCGCATCATCACCGTGACGGTGACCGATGGCAGCAACTACTCCAACACCGCGACCACCACGGTCAACGTGGTGGCGGTCAATGACGCACCGGTCGCAGCACCGGTCAACGTCACCGGCACCGAAGACACGCCACTGATCCTCGGCTGGTCGACCTTCGGCGTCAGCGACGTCGACAGTCCGGCCACCAGCCAGGGCGTGAAAATCACCCAGCTGCCGGGCGAGGGTAAACTGCAGTACCTGGACGGCTCGACCTGGAAAGATGTCGCCGCCGACCAGACCTTCAGCAAAGCCGACATCGACGCTGGCAAACTGCGCTTCATGCCGGATGCCAACGAATCGGGCGTGGACGGATACGGTGGTACCAACCTGGGCAACAACCAGGCCGACTACGCACAGATCAAGTTCCAGCCAACCGACGGCCAGGCGCTGGGCAACACCGGCACGATCAAGATCGACATCGCCCCAGTGGCGGATGCCCCGACCCTGAGCGTTGCCGACAACAGCGTGAGGTCCACCGGGCTGATCAAGGAAGTCTGGACCGGTCTGTCGGGCCTGGGCACCAGCGGCAACGGCGCGGACTCGACCACGCTGAAAAATGTGATCGATGCCGCTGGCACACCGAACTCCAAAGGCACCGTGACCAACGTGCAGTCCGACGGTAGCGTGACCGCCGGTACGGCGTCGAAAACCTCCGGCCTGATCTACCTCGAAGCCGGCAAGACCTATACCTTCAGCGGTGTTGGCGATGACAGCCTGCTGGTGACTATCGGAGGCAAGAACGTGGCTGCGATCACGTGGGGCGCGGGCGGCAACCTCAATGGTTCGTACACCCCGACCACCAGCGGCTACTACACCCTGGACATCTACCACCACAACCAGAGCGGCCCGGGCAGCTATGACGTCAACCTGTCGGTCAATGGCAGCACGCCGATCGACCTGAGCAGTGCCGGCGTACCGATTTACACTAGCGTGTCAGATCTGGTGAATGCCGGCGTGACCGTGTCCGACTTGCACGGCTCCAATGGCGAAGGCTACTACGACGGTTACAAACTCAACACCGGCGCCGAAGGCACCAGTGTGAAATTGTCCGCCATCACCACCGCGCTGACCGACACCGACGGCTCGGAAAGCCTGAGCCTGAAGATCAGCGGCATGCCGGTCGGCTCGATGCTCACCGACGGCGCGGGACATACCTTCACGGTCACCGCGACCAATGGCGAGGCCAACGTGACGGGCTGGAGCCTCGGCTCTCTGACTGTCACTCCACCACCGTACTACAACGGCCAGTTCAACCTGACCGTGACCTCGACCTCCACCGAGGCCCTGGGTGGTTCGGCCAGCAGCACTTCGCAGATCCCCGTGACTGTGTACCCGGCGATCTACAACGCCAGCACCGCCACGGCGGCCGATGACACCATCACCGGCACCGACGGCAATGACATCATCGTCGCCGACATCGGCGGCCTGACCGTGGTGCCGGGCACCAACTACAACATCGCGTTCATGGTCGACAGCTCCGGCAGTATGAGTTCCTCGTCGATCAACTCGGCCAAGGACCAGCTGACGTCGGTGTTCAACACCCTCAAGCAAAGCCTGGGCAGCAACTCGGGTACGGTGAACATCTTCCTGGTGGACTTCGACACCCAGGTCAACAAGTCGGTATCGGTGAACCTCAAAGACCCGAATGCGCTGACTCAGTTGAAGGCGACTCTGGACTCGATGTCATCCGGTGGCGGCACCAACTACGAGGACGTGTTCAAAACCACTGCCAACTGGTTCCAGAGTGCGGACGCCGTGGCCAACATCGGGGCGAAGAACCTCACGTATTTCATTACTGACGGCAAGCCGACTTACTACCAGAGCGGCGAGTCGACCAACCCGACTCTGTATGGCAGCACAACACTCGATAGCCTGATCACCACCAGCAACTATCAGCTGGGCACAGCGATCAGCCTGTTCCCCGACAGCACGCACCAGATCGACATTACCGCCTCGGGCTATGTGACGGTCTGGACCAAGAGCAGCAACGGCAACAACGGCAACGGCAATGGCAATGGCAATGGCAATGGCAATGGCAACGGAAACGGAAGTAGCTGGTCATCCAAGGACTTCGGCTATCTGCATGCCCAGGGTGACGGTACCTACGAGTTCTCGGGGCGTGACGGCGACGGCAACAGCACCGACGGGGACACCACCAGCAACTCCACCGGCAGCTTTACGTTGCTGAGCAACCTGTCGAATGTCGAGGCGATTGGCCTCAACAGCGGAGTGAGCCTCAACGACCTGAAGCCGTACGACTCGAATCAATCGCCACAAACCAACATTGATCCGAAGGACCTGGCCAACTCGATCATCGGCCACACCGAAGCGACGATGCCGGGTCACGACACCGTCAGCGGTGGCGACGGCAACGACCTTCTGTTCGGCGATCTGGTGAGCTTCAACGGCATTGCCGGCGAGGGTTACCAGGCAATGCAAGCCTTCGTGGCGCAGCAATCCGGTGTGGAGGTCAGCAACGTCACCACCAGCAATGTGCACCAGTACATCACCGAGCATTACAACGCGTTCGATGTGTCCGGTGCCCATGACGGCAACGACACCCTGCTGGGCGGGGCGGGCAATGACATCCTGTTCAGTTTGGGCGGTAACGACACCCTCGACGGAGGCAAGGGCAATGACATCCTGCTCGGAGGTACCGGCAACGACACGTTGATGGGTGGACAGGGCAACGACATCCTGATCGGTGGTTCCGGTGGTGATACCTTCGTCTGGAAAGCGGGCGACACCGGCAACGACGTGATCAAGGACTTCAAGGCCAGCGAAGGCGACCGGATCGACCTGCGCGATCTGTTGCAGGGTGAAACCGGCAGCACCATCGACAACTTCCTGAAGATCTCCACGGTCGATGGCGTGTCGTCGCTGCAAGTCAGCACAACCGGCCAGTTCAACTCGGGCAATGCGGCCGCCGCCACACCGGACGTGACGATCAAACTGGAAGGCAACAACTGGTCCAGCGCCAACCTGCACAACCTGATTGCCGGTAGCGACCCGACCATCAAGATCGATCACAACAACAGCTGATGCATGATAACGGCCGCTCCCTATGGGGCGGCCGTCACGTTTGCGTCCACTGCCCGGTGACGATTTCGTCGCTGCGCCACATACTGGCATGCGGTTGACCTATGCTGCTGACAGCACGACGCTGGTTCAATTCTGAGGGATGCTCAATGTTTTACGTGCAACGCGATGCGCAGGGCCTGTTGGTACGCGTGGAACCCGCCGCCTACGCTGAGGCCACGGAAACGCTGGCGGCCGACAATCATGAGATCCAGGCCTGGTTTGCCAACGCGGCTGTGGAAAACAGCCTCAAACAGCTCAAGCAAAGTGACCTGGAAATGATCCGGGTACTCGACGACTTGATTCAGGTGCTGACCCAGAAAGGCGTGATCCGCGTCACCGACCTGCCGACGGCGGCCCAGGCCAAGCTCATGGACCGGAACCAGGCCCGTGAAGCCTTGGGTGGCTTGAGCCAATTGATCGATGATGAGGAGACCGGGCTGATCTGACGCGCCCCTGCAATCATTCCCACGCACGGCGTGGGAGCGATCACATCAGGCCCAGGGTTTTGGCTCGCCGAACAACTGACCCTGTACACCGTATAACCCCATCTCGCGAATCACCGACAACTCCCCTTCTGTCTCGACCCGCTCGGCAATCAGGGGCAAGTCAATGCTGTGCGCCGCTCGCTGGATCGCCTCGATGAACAGGCGTTTGTCACTCTCCAGATCAATCGACCGAATGTAGCTGCCATCGATTTTCAGGTACGCCAGACCCAACCGGGCCAGGTTGCCGATCATGCTGAAGCGTCCGCCAAAACGTTGCAGGCTCAGGGAGAAACCGAGTTCGCGCAGGCGCCGGGTCAACTGCTCCAGCACCGCCTGGTCAGGCAATTGCTCTTCGCCAATCTCCAGGGTTAGACGCGGGCCGAGGTTAGAATGCGCACGCAGTATTTCGAAGATCCTGTTTTGCGCCTGCGGGTCGCCCAAGGTAGCCGACGACAGATTCAGCGCCAGCGACTCCTCATGCTCGCTCATTTGCGCCAACACCCGTTCGAGCATCAGCCGATCCAGACGCGCCGTCCAGCCGAAGCGCTCCAGCCAAGGCAGAAAACGCCCGGCGGGGATGGTCTGGCCGTGTTCGTCGAGCAGTCGCGACAACACTTTGTAATGCAGTACCAGTTGCGTGTCCTGGGCAGCCACCACCGGCTGGAAATACAGCTCGAAGCGCCGCTGTGTCAGCGCCTGGTCGAGCATGCGATGCCAGGCGTGGTGATCGTCGCCGACACTGGCCGAGAGGCTGTGCTCGATACAGGCCCAGTTCTGCTCGCCCTGGCCTTCGGCCTGCGCCAGCGCCTGATCACCGAGGCTGAGCACGGTTTGCGGCGAATCGCCGTGAACAAAGGGCGCCAGGCCGATAGAGGCCACGGCAGCCACATCGGTGGCGCCGGTAGCGTGCAGACTGGCCAAGGCGCTGTCGAGGTTTTGTGCCAGTTGCAGCGCTTCTTCGCGCACCAGCCCCGGCGCCAGCACGGCAAATTCGCCACCGCGGATACGCGTGACCAAGTTCTGGGTTTCCGGGTATTTGGCGCACTCGCGAGACAGTTGTTCACCGACGGCCTTGAGCACGTCATCGGTGCGCTGGCCACCGAGACGCTGGTTGAGACCGGCCAGATCCTTGACCCGCAATAGCAGCAGGTAACCGGAACTGGCCTGCTCCGGGTTGCTCACCCGCGCATTCAGTTGCATCTCGAAATAACGCCGGTTGGCCAACCCGGTCAACGAGTCCTGATAGGACTCGACCCGCAATTTTTCACTGCGCTCCGCCTGCTCCTGAAACAGCGCCTTGAGCTTCTCGACCATCTGGTTCATGGCCTGCACTACCCGGCGAAGTTCGGGGGTGCGCGGCAGTTCTGGCAGGCTGAGGAATTCCCGCCGGGCGATAGCGTGGGATTGCTTGACCATGTAATCCAGCGGTCTCAATTGCTGACGCAGCAACAATGCGCCCAGTACCGCACTGACCGCGCCACATAGCAGCAACCAGCCCAGGCTGCCCAAAGCGCTTTGCCATAGCTTGGCCAGCGCAAACATCGGGTGGCTGACCACCTCGACCCGGGCAGCCTGCTCCCAGCCACGGCTGACGATCGCATCACCACCGGCGGGCTCCAGGCCGATCAGTTTGACGAACCAGTCCGGAACATTGTTGACCGCCGGAATGCCCGTGCGCTCGACCAGGGTCTGATTGGTCTTCACATCGACCACGCGGATGCTCGCGTAGTAACCGCTGTCGAAAATCGAGCTGACGAGCAACTCGACCATCGCCGGGTCGTCGATGTTCGGTGTCAGGGACAGCGCCAGCGCCGTCGCGGCGTCCTGGGCATGGGAGCGCAACTGGTTGACGTACTGAGTACGCGAGCTCTCCAGACTGACCATGAAACTGCCGGTGAAGGCGACCACCAGGAACAGACAGATAGCAATCAACAGCTGTTTGAACAAAGACATCTGAGCACGTGCTCCTAGTTAGTCGTCTCGACCGGGAATCCTTCGGCCTGCATTTTTTTCAACACATCCTGCCAACGCGAAAGGCGTTTGGTATCGCCAACCTTTTTATTGCCCTTGGCACCCGGTAACCACATCCCTTCCGCGTTGAAAGAGTAGACCGGCAGCAAATCCTTTCGCTGGCTGGCCGGCTTGATCGCATCAATCAGGCTGTCGAGCACCAGGGGCTCGGCCTCCGGACTCGAGTAGTAGGTCAGCACCATGTGCGCACGGTTCTGGGTCAGTGCCTTGACATAGGTGATACGCAGCTTTTCACTAGCTACACCGAGGTGTCGCAGGCTGAAGTACTTGGCAATAGCGTAGTCTTCACAGTCGCCGGCGCCTTTCCAGAGGGCTTCGATCGGGGTTTCCCAGTAGTCGACTTCATGCCACAGATCCATGTCTTCGACGTATCGCAGCTGTTTGTTGAAGAAGCGATTGACCACATTGAGTTGTTCCAGCTCGCCGAGCTGCTTCTGGCTGGTCAACAAGTATTGCCAATCATTAATGCGCTGCTGACCTTCTCCCAAAGGTCCGTACAATGCCTGCGCTCGCCGGCTGATCAGGGAAAAATCCCAATCGGCGCTCAAGCTGCCCAGCATCACGCCAGTCAGCAGCAATGCGCTGCACAGCCAGCGTAAAACCCGGGGGATCGTTAAACTTGCCACCAATGCGAGGCATCCTGGATAGGCAGGAGGGAGTCGTTCGAATGGTGAAGGTTAGCCCGGAAAAAGACAATGGCACGGTGAGATCACTGGCGGCGCGCTAAACTGGAAGAAAGGCACTCCAGAGCTTGTTTGACAAGCAGTCAGCCAGTCACTAGTGTCATTTGGATCCAAAAATATTCCATCAATCAGGGTGCGTTTAGTGACACAAAAGCCCAACCCTCTCAGCAGTATCAAGGTCAACGGGCCGATTCCTGCACACATGGCACGCTCGGTGATCGAAGAAACCCTGCGCGCGGCCATACTCGACGGGCGCATTCCTTGCGGTGCGGCCTTGCGCCAGCAAGACCTCGCCGACCTGTTCGGCGTCAGCCGCATGCCTGTACGCGAAGCCTTGCGCCAACTCGAAGCACAATCGTTGCTCAATGTGGTTGCCCATAAGGGCGCCGTGGTCGCGCCACTGGTACAGGGCGATGCCGTGGAAACCTATGCGCTGCGCATCCTGCTGGAATCCGAAGCCCTGCGTCTCTCGGTACCACTGCTCCAGGACGAAGATCTCGAACAGGCTGCCCGCTACATCGATGCACTGGAAACGGAAAGCGACTACACCGAAATCGGTCGGCTCAATCGCCTGTTCCACATGGCGCTTTACACCCGGGCGCCGAATCGCCGGCTGTTGAAACTGGTCGAAGACGGCCTGATCGAAGAAGAACGGTTCCTGCGTTTCAACCTGGAAGCCATGGGCCTGGGCAAACTCTCCCAGGATGACCACAAGGCACTGTTGCAGGCAGCCAAAGCCCGGGACGTCGAACACTCCGTGCAGCTGCTCGAGCATCACCTGAACCGAGGGGTCGAGGTCATTACGCGCTACCTCAACAGCCCTGAAGTCCAAGCCAGGAACAGGTCGAAGTAGCCCGCGGCGGCAAGCCCGGGGAATGTAACGAAGGGTTTTCCTCGCTTGCCGCGCACTCCCCCAAATGCTCCGCGAATGATTTGATTACAAATCCCCCGCCCCCATACCACACCGCCCTTGCGGCGCCATACCGCGCCCCAACGCCCCGCCGCCTTAAAACCCGACCATTGCAACGTTTGCGTGATGCCTCAGTAATGGCGGCCACCTCGATTTACGCCCACTCTGGATAACCAGGACAAAAAACGGGTGACGCTCCGTGCGAATGGAGCAGTCTCTGCCCCCAGAAGCGAAGGAAGGAGCCTCATCACGGGACCGGAAGGATCGGTATCACTCGCGACCCAATTCCACCCCCTCAGACACCCACAACGACGCCCGTAAAAAGTTACTTCGAGTGAGGCATTCACTCTTTGTTTAATTCTGACTTACATAAGCCGGAAGGAGTAACTACGCCAAAATAAAACCAATATAAAAAGTTTTATTGGAACTTGTCATCTTCGAAAAAGTTGAATATTTAAATAATAACAAAACAACTTGATCAAGACTTTATATGTGTATTAGTTTTTCTTCGCCGCCAGCCACAAACGGCAGTAACGCCTCAGCTACTCGGCATCAATAGCACTGAAAAAGATCAATACGTTTGAGGGTACCCGTTCGCCAGGAGAAAACTTCCAGCGAACTTCAGTGTTTGATTACTTCTCACCCCGGATCATTTACAGGCTCATCCATGAAACCAACTAAAGAACGTCTGCTTCAAAAAAAATCAGAACTTAGCGAACACCCGATCTTCTCTGAAATACATTCGCTGCCGGTCCTGCGACGCTTCATGGAAACCCACGTGTTTGCCGTATGGGACTTCATGTCGCTGACCAAGCGCCTGCAACAGGAATTGACCTGCGTGCGACTGCCCTGGCTGCCACCGCAGGATCCCCAGGCCGCGCGGTTGATCAACGAGATCGTACTGGGTGAGGAGTCGGATGATCGTCCGGCCCGGGGTCATTACAGCCACTTCGAGTTGTACCTGGATGCAATGCGCGAGGTCGGCGCCTGTACCGTTGCCATCGAACGCTTCGTGGCCCTGCAGCAAGAGGGTGTGAGCTACGACGTGGCCTTGCAGAGCATCAAGGTCGATCCGGCGGCCGCGGATTTCGTTCGCCATACGCTACACACCGCACTACATGCACCGGGTCACAGTGTGGCGGCGGCGTTTCTGCACGGTCGCGAGAGCGTTATCCCGCAGATGTTCCAGCGCATCCTCGACGATTGGGGCATCGGCATCGAACAGGCGCCGACTTTCCGGTACTACCTCGAACGGCACATTGAGGTCGATTCCGAGGACCATGGCCCGGCAGCGGAAAAGCTTCTGGCGCGACTGGTCGATAGCGACCCGCAACGGCAGGAAGATGTGTACGCGAGCGCCATCGCAGCCGTGGAAAGTCGTATCGCCCTGTGGGACGGGTTGCGCCTGAGCATGAACGTATCCGTCACGGAGGTGAGCGCATGAACGCCGCAGACTACCAATCCTTCGCTGATGCTTGGGAGAGCCGCGCGACCATCCGAACCCGCCCGCGTCGTGTGCTGGAAAACGACGACAAACTGATCTACCCGTTGAGCCGCCAACCGCTGGTGCTGAGCGAAACCTTTGTGCGCCAATGCCCGGAACAACGCGACTTCGCCCTGGTGCAGACCCTCTACAAGTTCATCAACGATGTGGTGATCTTCGAAACCGAGATCGTCGACAAAACCGCCCGCAGCATCGCCAAGAATCGCTTCGCGGTCGAGTTCCCGTTCGCCTGCCGCTACGACGCCATGACTGTCGTGGTGGACGAGGATTATCACGCACTGGTGGCGATGGATTTCATGCAACAGACCATCGCGTTGACCGGCATCACCCCCATTGAATTGCCGGATGAAATCGAACTGAGCCGAGCAATACCGGCGGCCGTGGCGCTCGCACCTGAGCACCTGCGTAGTGCTGTAGAACTGATCTGCGTGGCCATCGCCGAAAACACGGTGACCGGTGATGTCGCCGCATTTGCCAAGGACGACACGGTCAAGCAATCGATCAAGGGCCTGATGGCCGATCACTTGCTGGACGAGGGGCGTCACTCCGGTTTTTGGGCGCGGCTGGTACGCATCTACTGGCATGCCGCAAGTGCAGACGACCGCCAGTGCATCGCCCAGATCTTGCCGGTGTTCATTGCTCATTACCTGACCAACGACATCCAGAAATCCTTCGACTTCTGCCTGATCGACGCACTGCAGATCAACGACTCGGCGCGCCACGCCCTCAGGAACGAAGTATCGGCACTGGCCTTCCCGATAAGTCGCCATCACCCGCTGGTGGCCAACATTGTGCGGTTTTTCCACAGCAGTTCGTTGCTCGATTCGCCGTGCGTACAAACCGCCCTCAGCGACTACCTGGTTTGACGAGGAGCCCATCATGAGACGTCTCGACATCTTGCTCATCGGACAAAGCCAGGCGCTGACCGAGCTGGCATTGGAACTCGAACAACACGGTCACTCACTGACGCGGGTATCCGCACGCGACGAAATGCCGGGGCCGGTGGATCTGCTGATCGACGATGGCACGTCGCCTCAGTTCACTGCTCAGGCGCCACGGCTGACATTGCAATTGGGGCTCGGCTTGCCGCAGGCGTCCGGCCTGCCTTCGCTGGACCTGTTGTGCAGTCATGGCTCAACGCTGCTGACCCGTGTACCCATCGCCGATGAGCCGTCGGGTAACGGCCAGGCGTTGCGTAGGCAGGCCATGACAGCACTGGTTGACCACGTGGCGCTGCTGGTCAGCCGCTACTCGCGCGATGTCGACTATTTTCGGTTCGCCGAACCCGCCGAACCTGTTCGCTTCGAGCGCATCGAGAGTTTGCGGTTCCTTGACAGCCTCGCGTTCGTGCATCGCCTCAATGCCACCGCCGACCCACGACTGCAGCAGCTTGCGCAAACGCCGATGATCGAAAGGCTGGAGCAACAGTGCATCCAGAATGCTGACCGTCCGGCCTTGAGCATCGATGGCACCACCCTCGACTATCGCCAGTTGCACGCCCACAGCCGCGCCATCCAGCAACGCCTTCGACCGCTGCTGGATCAGCATCAAGGCCCGATAGTCGTCGGGATCTGCCTGCCCAAATGCAGCGCGTTGTATGCGGGAATCCTGGCGATCCTGGGCAGCGGCGCGGTGTACTTGCCGCTGGAGCCGAGCCATCCGTTGCAACGTCAGCAGTACATCCTGTCGAATGCCGGCGCGGTGTTGTTGCTGCATGACGGCGAGCATCCCCTGGCGAACGAGATGCCAGGGCTGGACATCAGCAGCATCGACGCCCATGCAGCAGATCTCTCTCAACCGTTGATGCGCCAACGCCCCGACCTCGATACGCCATGCATGGCCCTCTACACCTCGGGCACCACCGGCCATCCGAAGGGCGTGCTGCTCAGCCAGGCCAACTTCGCGCACTTCACCCACTGGTACGCCGACTATGTTCAGCTGACCAGCCAGAGCCGGGTGCTGCAGTTTTCTTCGTTGAGCTTCGACTCATCGCTGATCGACATCTTCCCGACCCTGCTGCAAGGCGCCGAGCTGATCGTGCCCGACGAGGACCAACGTCGCGATCCGCTGCAACTGGTGGAGCTGATTCGTCATCGGCAGCTGAGCCACGCCTTTTTACCGCCCGCCTTGTTGAGCATCCTGCCGCTGGAGCAGTTGCAATGTCTGGACCGTGTGATGACCGGCGGCGATGTCTGCGAACCGTGGGTCATCGAGCAGCTGAGCCGTCAGGGCAAGCTCTACAACCTCTACGGGCCCACCGAGGCCACGGTGCTGATTACCGCGCGCAAACTCCAGCCAGGCGACCACAACCGCTCGCTGGGCGCTCCAATCGCCAACAGCCAGGTGTTGATTCTCGATGACGATTTTCAACCGGTGGCCGAACAGACCGTCGGCGAGTTGTACATTGCCGGCCCGGGCGTGTGCCTGGGATACCTGAACAACCCGCAGCAAACCGCTGAGCGTTATCTGGAACTGAACTTGCCTGATGGCCGGACCCTGCGCGCCTATCGCACCGGGGACATGGCGAAGTGGACGGCTGAAGGGATCGAGCTGTGCGGTCGGCGTGATAATCAGGTGAAGATTCGCGGCTTCCGGGTCGAGCCGGAAGAGATTGAGCGCTGCCTGCGCGACAGCCAGTTGTATCGCCAGGTTGCCGTGATCATCGATAGCCAGCGGCGGATTCTGGCTTTCCTTGCCCAGCCCCGAGAGGACCTTCCCGGCAGCGCTCGCCAGGCGTTGAGGGCCCACGCGACACAGCACCTGCCGGACTACATGCGCCCTGTTGCATGGACTGAGCTGGCAAGCATGCCTTACGCCAGCAATGGCAAGGTCGACCGCAAGGCGTTGCTGGATCTGCCGGTGAGCGTCACCGAGAACCCTTCAAGGCGCCTGCCCGTCAACGCCGATGAGGCCCTGCTGCTGGAAATCTGGGCGCAGTTGCTGGAGCTGCCGGCGAGCGACATTTCCACCGACGAAAGCTTCTTCAATCTGGGCGGGCACTCGATCCTCCTGTCGCGCATGCTCCTGCGACTGCGCGAGGAGTTCGGGCGCAGCATCTCGATCAACCGCTTCATCGAAATGCCCACCCTCGAGAAACTGGCGACACTGGTACGCGGCTTCGGCAGCGAAGAAGTGCTGAGCGAACAGGCCATGCGCGATGCCTTCCGCGAACTGGATATTCAGCCAATGCCCGTCAGCCGCATGGGCGATGTGCACAAGGTGATCGTCACCGGTGCCAACAGTTTTGTCGGTGTACACATCGTTGAGGCATTGCTGGCCTGGGGCGCCAGTGAAGTCGCCTGTCTGGTTCGCGACGGCAACGGGCAATCGGCGAACGAGCGCTTTGCCCAGGCGTTACGGGAGAACCGTCTGGAGCATCTGGATATGAGCCGGGTGCGGGTTTACACGGCAGACGTCACACGGCCGGAACTCGGTTTGGCGCCCGAGGTTTACCAGCGGCTGGATCAGGAGTTTGGCGCTCTGGTGCACAACGCGGCCAACGTCAATCACGTCCTCGATTACGAGTCGCTCGCCCGCGACAACGTCGAGCCGATTTTCGAATGTTTGCGCCTGTGCGAAGGACGCAGCAAAAAAATCTTCAACTTCGTCTCGACGCTCTCGGCCTCCAGCACGATATCCGCCGATGGCCGAGTGCTTGAGTTGCCGGCCGCACTCACACCACCGATCTACATCAAGAACGGCTACAACCTGTCCAAATGGGTTGGCGAGCGAATCCTCGAACGGGCACGGGAGCTTGGTGTGCGGGTCAATCTCTACCGTCCCGGCAACATCAGCTTCAACAGCCTCACGGGCGTGTGTCAGCCGCACAAGAATCGTCTGATGCTGATGCTCAAGGGCTCGATCCAGCTTGGCCAAGTACCGGAGTTCGCCTTGAATTTCGACTTGATGCCGGTGGACTTTCTCGCCCGATTCATCGCCTTCCACGCCAGTCGTTATCAACCGGAACAAGCGGTATTCAACCTGCACAACCCCGAGCCCTTGAGCTGGGACAACTACGTGGCGTCCTTCCGCGAGGCAGGCCGCGAATTCACGATGGTCAGCGTCGCCGACTGGCAGCAGCAACTGGGTCGGGTCGACAGCGACAACGCGTTGTTCGGCGTGCTGGGGTTCTACCTCAACGGCTTCGAGGAGGACATCGGCGATATCTCGATGATCGGCCACGACAACGCCCAGGCCGGTGTTCGGCTAATGGGCGCGCACTACCCGCAAAAGTCCCCGGCGCTGCTGCGTCGCGGCTGCGATTACCTCAAAGAAATCAATTTCATCTGACGCAACCAAACGGAGCAAAACCATGAGTATTCTGCAACCCGACACCCTGATCAAAAACCCTCAAGGCTGCCACGTGGTGTCCTCGGTGGACGTGCCCGCCGATGCCACTCGGGTATGGGCCGTAGTCGGTAACTTTGCCGGCTTCGATCGCTTCATCCCGGCACTGTCGCATATAGAGATGACCGGCGAAGGCGTGTCATCGCTACGCAAAAAGTTTTTCAAGGACGGCAACCTGGTGGTCGAGCAGCTCAACTCCCGGGACGACCAGGCACGGCACATGACCTGGACCACTATCTACAACACCCTGGGTGTGGCCAATCTGTGGGCCGCGATGAGCGTTGAACCACTGGATGCGGACAAGTCCAGAGCCACCTGGACCATCATCGCCGAACCGGCGCAGGGCACCGCCGAGGCACTGCCGGGCTTCAAGGACTTCGTACAGGGTTTTGCCGATGATGCGATGAACAATGTGCTGAAGCTGTTTGCGTAAGACGTGAAAAAGCCCGTTGTGGAGAGGCTCCACAACGGGCTTTTCAGTACCCCTGAAACGACAAAACCCCTGTCTGCGTTAGCAGACAGGGGTTTCGGAATTCAATCTTGACGATGACCTACTCTCACATGGGGAAACCCCACACTACCATCGGCGATGCATCGTTTCACTTCTGAGTTCGGGATGGGATCAGGTGGTTCCAACGCTCTATGGTCGTCAAGAAATTCTGTAACCAGCCCGTTAGAACTTTAACGTGCCAGTGAAAACTGGTGACTTCTACTAAAACAAAACCCCTACCTGCATACGCAGATAGGGGTTTCGGAATTTAATCTTGACGATGACCTACTCTCACATGGGG
>NZ_JBXAOQ010000026.1:0-22470 GCF_058802985.1 Pseudomonas sp. GW822-FHT01E03 | reverse complement strand
TAGGTCATCGTCAAGATTAAATTCCGAAACCCCTATCTGCGTATGCAGGTAGGGGTTTTGTTTTTGTCCGCGGGAAATGAAATTACTGCCCCAACCGCTCCAGCGTGTGCTCCAGGGGATCCAGCGACACACAGATAAAACCATCAAGCGGTCGATTGAGTTCCTCTACCAGCAAGATGGTTGCCCCCGTCGACAGGGCACACATCAGCAATACGGCGACAATGGTGCCGTTGCAGGGTGCAAACAGGCCGAACGAACCGAAGATAATCCCCAGCCACGTCACCAGGATCACCAGCATCACCGGTGGAATCGATTGATTGGCCTGCAGCAGGGTCAGCCAGCGGGCGGCAAACACGGTGTCCATGTCTTGCAATGCCTTGGCCTTGAGCGCGCGCTGATCATCGTTGCCGGGCGTCAGTGACTCGACCTGGCGTTGCAGGCCTTCGGAGCGACGGATCACTTCTGGGCTATCGAGTTTTTCAATCTGACGGTGATCGCGGGTCGCGAGCACCTGGGTGACTTCGGCGTAGTTGTGCTTGAGCTCGGTGCGGATGCCTTGGGTGTCGGGGCCGTAGCGAGCCAGCAAGCGGTCGAATTGAACCACTTTCGCCGCCGCGCCCTCCAGTTCGGCATTGGCCGTATCGAAGGTGCCTTTGGCAGAGGAAACGAGCAGGCCGAGGACCAGCGCCGACATCGTTGCAATGAGGCCGGTGGCCAGCTTCACCACCGCCACGGAGTCATCGCTCAGATGATGGCTCGGTAATCGCTCCCTCACGTACGAGCCCATCAGTGCGCTGGCGGACAGGCAGGCGAAAACGATGAGGGCGATCACCACGTCATTCAAATTCAACCTCCGTTGACGCTGTCCTCCAAGGGGAGATATCTACTGGTACTTGATCACGATACCTTTGAGCTTGCGTCCCTCGATGGTCCTCACATCGCGTGCCCACAGCGGCCCGCTGGCATAGGCACCCACCGCTTGAATGTGGTCATAGACGACCACCACGGCGTCGCCACCGAGTTTGGCGGACTCTTCCCGCAGCTTCTGTTCGACTTCGGTAATCGGCGGGGCAGGGTCGATGCTGGCGTCGATCAACACTTCACCCAGGCGCACATGTGGGCGCAGAGGCTCCGAGCGCAGCACGACAACCTGGTCCGGCGATGTCGGTGCCGGATGTTCTACACCGACATAGGCGGTGGTCTGGGCATCGACAGTGGCGCAACCATTGAGGGTCAGCAGGCTGGCGATCATTCCACCGGCCAGTAGCAAGAGCTTGCAACGGGTGGGCCAGGACGCGTCGTGGGCCGGCATAGTGGGTATCCTCCTCAGGTTCGCTGCTATCCGTATGGCTAGTTGACGGTAGCAGACAGGCCGGGAGTTGCCAGAAAGCCCAACCTTTTCAGGTCGGGCTTTTTTGTGCCTTCAATACTCTCGATCGACCAAGGCCTTTCACTGATCCTTTTCGCAATTGACCATCCACGACACACCAAAACGGTCGACCAGCATGCCGAAGCGTGCTGCCCAGAACGTGGTTTCCAGTGGCATTTGCACAGAGCCACCGTCCGCCAGCGCATTGAAGACCCGTTCGGCCTCGGCAATGCTGTCGACGTTGAGTGAGATCGAGCAACCACTCATGCCCTGGACGGGACGATCCGGAGTGGTGTCCGACCCCATGATCGCCTGATCGCCCGCGATCAGGCGGGTATGGATGATCAGGTTGTGCAGATCCGTGGGGACATGCTCACCGGCAGGAGTTTCGCCGAAGGTCATCATGGCTTCGATCTGGCCTTGCAGGCACTGCGCGTAGAACGTGAAGGCCGCTTTGCAGTCGCCGTTGAAGATAAGGTAGGGATTGATTTTCATGGTCGGCTCCAGGTGCTCGAGTACATACATCGGTTTGGACGCCGGTTTTTTCGGCGAATTCCGATTGTGTCGAGCCGACAAGCAAAGCGCTAAATCTTCGTCGAAGCTTGTGTTTCTTTAGATGTTTTTTCAATAGGACGCGCCAGGCTTATTGCCTCCGGCACACGCCGTGGCGCAAGCACACGTTCGATGGCGCCGCTGACCATGCTCTCGAGCAGCTCCTCACGTTCCTGCTCGTCCAGCACATGGGGTGTCAGCCAGCTGGGAGCACTGTTGAGCAGGGCGCCAATGGCATGCCCGGCGGCCAGCAGGCCTTGCTCGCTGAAGCGGGACTTGGCGCCCAGCATCCTCAGCAACGTGCGTTCGTATTGCTCGCGCAATTGCCGGACCCGATCCTGTTGCTCTTCGTTCAGGCAACCGCTGTCGCGCTCCACCAGGCGGAAATGCCAGGGCATCTCCCGATGCAGATTCAGATGGGCGCGGATCAGGCTGTTGAGTTTGTCGCGCTTGCCCGGGGCCTTTTGCTGGATACGTCCCAGGGTGGCCAGCAGCTCCTCGTAGAACTCCTCGATCAGGTCGAGCAGCAGATGCTGTTTGCTGGGGTAATGGTGATACAGCGAGCCTGGGGAAAGCCCCAGGCACGTCGCGAGCTCACGCATGCCGACCTGGCCGAACCCCTTGCAGGCAAACAGCTCCAGGACCTTGTCCCGGTACTCGGCAAAGCGCGAGCAACGCTCAGGCATAGGCATGGAAGCCGCGCCCCGTTTTACGTCCCAGGTAACCGGCGGCGACCATTTCCTTGAGCAACGGCGCCGGGCGATATTTGCTGTCATTGAAACCGTCATAGAAGGCTTCGAGGATCGACAACAGGGTGTCCAGGCCAATCAGGTCCGCCAGGGCCAACGGGCCGATAGGCTGGTTGCAGCCCAGGCGCATACCGGCGTCGATGTCTTCGGCGCTGGCCAGGCCTTCCTGGAACACCAGGATCGCTTCGTTGATCATCGGTACCAGGATCCGGTTGACCACGAATCCCGGGCGATTACCGGCAGTGATCGCGGTTTTGCCGAGGGTGGTCGCCATGTCCAGCGCCAGTTGGTGGGTCGCGTCACTGGTTTGCAGGCCACGGATGACTTCGATCAGGCCCATCACCGGCACCGGGTTGAAGAAATGCAGGCCGATGAAGCGCTCAGGCTGGCTGACACTGGCGGCGAGTTGGGTGATCGACAGCGACGAGGTATTGGAGGCAATGACGCATTCGCTGCTGACTTGCGCGGCAATCTGTTGCAGCACACGCAGTTTCAGGTCGAGATTTTCCGTCGCAGCTTCAATGACCAGCTGCGCATTTTGCAGGCTGCTGTAGTCGGTGCTGGTGCGGATTTTGTCGAGAGCGGCCTGTTTCTGCTCCGGCGTCAGGGTTTCCTTGGCGATCTGCCGGTCCAGGTTTTTGCCGACCGTTGCGACGGCTTTTTGCAAAGCGCTTTCGGAAATGTCGAGCAAGGTCACGTTGAAACCGGCCATGGCGCAGACTTGTGCGATGCCGTTGCCCATGGTGCCCGCACCGATCACCCCGATGTTTTGCAGATTCATCTTCCCATCCTTCGATCAAACCCTGCGATACCTTGGCCGCGATTGCGGCCGAAGGCGTACTATTGCCGCGAGTCTAGAGCCGGCAGGGCGGTTGTCCTATGCCAAAACTGTTCAACGGCACTGATGTTTTTTGCCATTCGGGTGATGAGAGAGAAGCGAACCAATGCGGGAAAAGGACTCGGTTGCCGCCTATTTCGTGCAGGCAATGATCCATGGGCTGCGCGATGATCCGCAGCGCGTGACGGCCGTGCTCGAACAGGCGGGCATTGATCCGGCGGTCATGCACCAACCCACGGCGCGGGTGCCGGCCAATGCGTTTGCGGCGTTGTGGCTGATCCAGATCCGCGAGCTCGACGATGAGTTTTTCGGGCTCGATTCCCATGGCATGCCGCCGGGCAGTTTCGCCCTGATTTGCCGTGCCTTGATTCAGGAGCCCGATCTGCACAAGGCCATGCGTCAATGCCTGGCCAACTTCGGCTTGTTCCTGCGCGACTTTCGCGGCTCTCTGGCCGTGCGTGGCAAACGTGCGGTCATCAGCCTCGACACCCGTTCGACGGACAACGATGCCAGCCGGTTTGGTGAAGAAACTTTCCTGGTGTTGATGATCAGTCTGCTGTGCTGGCTGGGCGGGCGGCGCATTCCCATTGACCGTGCGGACTTCCGCCATTCGCGCCTGTCGCTGGGTGACGACCGCCTGCTGTGGGGCCCTAACCTGACCTTCGGTGCCGAGCGCACCGAAATCGAATTTGCCAGCCACTACTTGCGCCTGCCCGTGGTTCAGGACCTGGCGTCGCTGAAAGTGTTTCTGCGTACCGCACCGCAATGGCTGGTGATCCGCTTCCGCAACCAGCATGGCCTGGCATCCCAGGTTCATCAGCGCTTGCGCGGCAGTCATTACAGTCAGTGGCCGACGTTGCAGGCCTTTGCCCTGGAACAGCACCTGAGCCCCAGCACCTTCCGCCGCAAACTGGAGCGTGAAGGCTGTTCCTACCAAGAGATCAAGGACGAAGTACGCCGTGGCGTGGCCTTTGAGCAATTGCGTCAGAGCGACGCGAGCATCAGCGATATCGCTGAACAACTGGGTTTCCAGGAACCCAGCGCCTTCCATCGGGCGTTCAAGAAGTGGACCGGGGAAAGCCCCGGGCGCTATCGGGCCCGTTATCAGGGGGAGCAGGGCGCAGAGGTCGCTACCCTTGAGGCTTCCTGCGAGCCCTGAGCCATCAACGATCCACCCGCAGGACGAGCAGATTTACACAAACTGTGGGAGCGAGCCTGCTCGCGAAAGCGATAGGTCATTCAACAATGATGTTGTCTGACACCCCGCCTTCGCGAGCAAGCCCGCTCCCACAGGGATCTGTCATGGCATTTCCGGCAGTTCCTGTGGCCGCAGGTCAAAGACCAATACTTCAGCATCCACGCCATTGCTCAAGGTCAGCACCTGTTCTTCGCGAACCCGCACACCGTCGCCTTCCTGCAACAACACACCGTTGAGTTCAACGCTGCCCCGGGCCACATGCACATAGGCGTAGCGGTTGGCGGCGAGCTCCAGGGTGGCGCTTTCCTTGCCGTCGATCAGGCCGGCATACACCCGTGCATCCTGACGCACCTTCAGCGAACCCTTGGCGCCGTCCGGCGAGATGATCAGTTGCAGGCGCCCGCGTTTCTTCTGGGGGCTGAAATGCTCTTGCTGATAGCGCGGTTTGGCGCCGCTGACGTCGGGCACGATCCAGATTTGCAGAAAGTGCACCGGCCGGGTTCCGGAGTGGTTGAATTCACTGTGGGCCACACCGCTGCCTGCGCTCATCAGTTGCACGTCGCCGGGGCGGATCACGGAACCTGTGCCCAGGGTGTCCTTGTGTTCCAGGGCACCTTCAAGCACATAGGAGAAAATCTCCATGTCGCGGTGCGGGTGCTGGCCGAAGCCTTTGCCGGCGGCGACGCGGTCGTCGTTGATCACCAACAGGTCGGAAAAACCCTGCTCTTTCGGGTTGCGATAGCTGGCGAAGGAAAAGGTATGGAACGACTTCAACCAGCCGTGATTGGCCAGGCCACGATCCGAGGCTTTGCGAAGAGTCAGCATGATGAAATCTCCTTTGGGGACGTGAATTCGTCCGAGTGAGGAGAAGGTTAATGGTTACTGGTTGATTCAATAAGTAGGTTGAAATTGAAATACTGTCTCTTTCAGGTTGACAGTATTCGGACGCGAATCAGTTATTCTTTTCCGATGCCTGGCCTGTGTTTGTCCATAATGCACAGTACCGAAACCTGTGGGAGCGAGCTTGCTCGCGATAGCAATTTTCCAGTCACCTCATCTGTCGAATGTGATACTGCCATCGCGAGCAAGCTCGCTCCCACAAAGGGCTAGCGCTCGACAAACCGACCTTATTTGATCCCAGTGAATTCCAATCCATGAAAACCGTGGCAATGGTGCTGTTTCCCGACTTTCTCCTGCTCGACATGGCCGGGCCCATGGAAGTGTTTTCCATCGCCAATCGTTATCTGAAACCCGAAGATCACTATGTGCTGACGACCATCGGCACCGAGCCCGGCGCACTGCGGGCGTCCAACGGGGTGAGCGTGCACGCCGACCGGCACATCGATCAGGCCTGCGAGGGGTTTGATTTGCTGCTGGTGCCCGGTGGTCCCGGTGCCTACAACGAAAAGCATCCGCCATTGCTCGACTGGCTCAGGCACAACGTCAGCCGGTCCGCCGGTTATGGCTCGATCTGCACCGGGGCGTTCGTGTTGGGGCATGCGGGTTTGCTCGACGGCTATCGCGTCACCACCCACTGGCACTACACCGAGCGGCTGATCAAGGGCTTTCCGAAGGCGACCGTCGAGACCGATCAGATCTTCGTTCAGGACCGCAACCTGATCACTTCCGGTGGCGTCACCGCCGGGATCGACCTGGCGTTGTCGGTGGTCGCCCAGGACCATGGCAAAAAAGTCGCCCAGGACGTGGCCAAGGTGTTGCTGGTGGTGATGAAGCGCCAGGGCGGGCAGGCGCAGTTCAGCCCGTTGATGGCGGCGGTGGCCCCTCACGAAACGGCGATTACCCGGGTGCAGAACCATGTGCTTGAACATCTCGATGAAACCTACAGCATCGAGCGAATGGCCGGTCTGGCCAACATGAGCCCGCGTCATTTCGCCAGGGTGTTCGCCCGGGAAGTGAACATGACGCCAATGGAGTTTCTGCAAAGCGCGCGTATCGATTGCGCCAGGAACCTGCTGGAAACCACCGAGTTGCCGCTCAAGACCGTGGCCTTCAAAAGCGGCTTCGGCAGCGTGCGGCACATGCGTTTTCTGTTCAGTGAAAAGCTCGGCCTGACCCCGACCCAATACCGCGAGCAGTTCAGCTAACGCGCATGTCCGTCGTGCGCACCGCAATGGCCGTGACGCTCCCCCCGCGGCAGTTGTACCGTCACCGAGGCCTGCCAAGATACCGCTGAACTCATTGCAAGGACGGTGCAGAGCCTGGGCTGGAAGCCAGGCTTGCAGCGAGTGACAGCCCATGAATAGCCTCAGAGATATAAACAGCGAAGCGGTGCTGCAATTCGGGCCCTACGCTTTCCACCTCAGTCAGCGACTGGTGCTGGAGGGCGATCGACCGCTGCGCCTGGGCGGCCGCGCCCTTGACGTGTTGCAGGTGCTGGTCGAGCACGCAGGCTCGGTTGTCAGCAAGGAAGAGTTGATTGCGCAGGTCTGGCCGCGCTCCGTGGTCGAAGAGATCAACCTGCGGGTACACATTGCCGCCCTGCGCCGAGCCCTGGGCGACGGCCAGAACGGCCAATGCTACATCGTCAACATTCCCCAGCGCGGTTACAGTTTTGTCGCCCCGGTACAGCATTCGCCGCAGCCCGTCTCGTTCCCGAGCGAGACCGTAAAAAAGCCCCTGCACAACTTGCCGGCGCGGCTCACGCCGATCACCGGGCGCGATGCGGTTGTCGGCAGCCTGGTGCGGCAGTTGCCGGTGCGCCGATTCATGACCCTGGTCGGGCCTTGCGGGATCGGCAAGACCACCGTGGCGCTGCGCGTGGCCGAACTGTTGTTGCAGCACTATCGGCACGGCGTGTGGCTGGTGGACCTGGCGGCGATCGATGACCCGGCGCAAGTGACCGACCACGTCACACGAACCCTTGGGCTGGAGGTCGGCACCACGCTGGAGGCGCTGGCGCAGCGGCATGCCTTGTTGGTTCTGGACAACTGCGAACACCTGCTCGAACGCTGCCAGACGTTGATCGAAACACTGCTGGCTTCGCTGCCTCGTCTGTCGATCCTCGCCACCAGCCGCGAGCCGCTCCAGGCAGCGGGCGAAACCGTATTGCGTCTGCCACCGTTGGCGGTGCCGCCGGTGTCAGCGCTGCGCAGTGTTGACGAGGTCATGGGCTATTCGGCGGTGCAGTTATTCGTCAGCCGTGCACGGGCTCGTCAGCAAGGGTTCACCCTGCGCGAACAAGACCTCAAGACTGTACGGGAAATCTGCCGGCGCCTCGACGGCCTGCCGCTGGCGATTGAATTGGCGGCGGCGCAAATCGATGCGCTGGCGCTGGTGGGGTTGCAAGCGCAACTCGATAACTGTTTTCAGTTGCTGTCCCAGGGCCGCCGCACGGCCGTGCCCCGGCACCAGACGCTCAAGGCGGCGCTGGACTGGAGCTACGAACGTTTGACTGCCATGGAGCAAACCGTGTTGCAGCGCCTGGCAGTGTTCAAAATGGCCTTCACCCGGGACGCAGCGATTGGCGTGATCTGCTGCGACAGGCTGCCTGCCGCCGACCTGATCAAGGTGATGGAAAGCCTGGCCCTCAAGTCGCTACTGACCCTGGAGCAGGGGAGGGAAGTGGCCCGTTACCGCTTCCTCAACACCACCCGCACCTATGCGCTGGAAAAACTCGAACTCAGTGGTGATTTGCGCGCCCTTGAAATGCGTTATGCCGGTTACGTCAGTCAAGCGCGCTGGCCTTCAGGCGGGCAGGTGGCATTGCAGCTCGTCGAGTAGCCGGCGAACGGTCATCAAGTCCGGCGTGGCGAAACCTTCGGTGTAGCGCTGGTAGATCGGGGCCAGCAATTGATGCGCCCGTTGGGGATCGCCCTGACGCTGCCACAACTGCGCCAGTGAGGTGGCGCTACGCAGCTCCCAGGCCAGGGCACCCTGGGCCTTTGCCACGTTGAGTGCCTTGAGCAGCATGGTTTCGGCCGTCGCGGTCTGGAGCGGGCAATCGGTTGCCAGCAACGTCCTGGCCCTGGCCCGCAGTATCTCTGCCGTGCTCCAGTCCGAAACACCGCTTTGCGCACGTTCGAGCAAATCATCGTCGACACAGGTTGAATCCAGCGTGACCATGATGTCCTTGATCAAACCGACGCTTTGTCGGCCGATTGGCTGAACATCGATACCGCCGATCACCCGCGCATAGTGTTGCGCCCAGTCATGGAACAGCAGGACCGAGTGTTTCCGCGCTTGTTGCAGCAGCAGGCGCAGGAGTTCGCGGGCGCTTCGGGTGTCGCCGTTGTAGTGGGCGATCAGACAGCCGGCGAGCGCCAGGGTGTAGCAGATCGATGTGCCGTGGTTGATCTGCAATGCGATGTCCAGCGCCTGGCGGGCAGTGCGCCAGGCCTGTTCCGGCTGGCCTTGCAGCCAGAGGATGCGCGCGTGGAGGGTCAGCGCCGCGACACTCTGGTCGTATTGCACGCCAAAGCCATGGGTGAAACGGTTGAGATGACCGCTGTGGGCCATGCGTTGGAGCACTTGTTCGGCATGCTCCCCAGCCTGATGCTGGTTGCCGGAGAAGTGCAGGGCGAGCACCCGCAATCGATGCATGCTCAGGGACATCTGGGCGTCGTCTTGCAGCCCCAGGTGATCGAATTGCCGACTCTGTTCCAGGGCCATCTGGTATTGGCCGCAGCTGAGATTGACCGCCAGGTGCCCGGAAATCGCCCGCAACTGACCGGCCACATCGTTGAGTTGGCTGGCCAGGGCTCTGGCGCTGACGAAGGCGCCAACGGTTTCGCTGCTACCTCCTTGAACGTGATAACAGGCACTGCCCAAAGCCAGCTTGAGGGCCATCTGCAAGCGCGGGCAAGGCTCGGCAGACTGCTCGAGCAAGGCCAGCGCCTTGCGCACATAACCGCCGTGTTCCTTGAGCAGTGACAACTCCTGCCACAGCGGCGTGGACGTCGCGGCCAGGCGTATCGCCAGTGCCTGCGGCCCTTGCCCGTGCAAACCCCAATCGAGGGCTGCACGGATGTCCTCCAGGGCCCGGCCATAGCGTTCGAGCCACAAGCCGGTGGACGTTTTCTCCCAGTCGTCCTGCGCCTGTTGCATCGTTGCCAGGCAACGCTCGGCATGCCGCTCCCGCGTCCCGGGCAGGTCGGTGGTTTGCGCAAGTTTTTCCAGGGCATAGCTGCGGGTGGTATCGAGCAGGCGGTAGTAAACATCCTCGTCGCCCACCTCCACGTTCAACAGGGACTTGGCGACCAGTTGGGTGATCGAGCCGAACACCTCGCGGGGTTCGATGTGTTCGCCGACAATCACCGCCGCTGCCGACTCCAGGGTGAAACCGCCGCGAAACACACTCAGTCGGCGCAAGCAGGTCTTTTCGCAGGCGCTGAGTAGCTCGAAGCTCCAGTCCAGTGTCGCGCGCAGGGTCTGATGGCGTGCCAGGGGCGTCTGGCAGGGCTGGGTCAACACCCGGAAATTGCTTTGCAACTGCGTCAACAAGCCGGGCAATCCGAAGTTGCCCACTTGCGCCGCCGCCAGTTCGATGGCCAGTGGAATGCCGTCCAGTCGGTGGCAGATGTCGATCAACAGCGGCAGTTCATTGTCCGTCAGTTCAAAGCTGTCATGGCTGGCCATGGCCCGCTCGACAAACAGTTGCAGGGCGGAAAAGGTCATGGCCTGGGCGCGGTCGAGGACGGCGATGGGCGGCGGGCAGTCGAGTGATTCCAGGCGCTGGACGAATTCGCCTTCGGCCCGCAGGCTCTCGCGGCTGGTGGCGAGAATATGCACGTGCGGCGCACTGCGCAGAATGGTTTCGCAGAGATGGGCGATGGCGTCGACCAGGTGCTCGCAGTTGTCGATGACCAACAGCATTTGCCTGTCGCGCAGACAGTTGGCAAGACCGCTCAGGGGGGCGTCGTTGTGCAGGGCCAGTTCGAGCAACGTCGCCAGATGACCGTCGATCATCAGCGGGCAGTTGATCGGGGCCAGGTCCAGCAGGCGAATGCCGTCCCGGTAGCGACCGATCATTTGTTCGGCGACCCGCAAGGCCACGGTGGTCTTGCCGATGCCGCCGGGACCGACGAGGGTGATGAAGCGCTGGCGTGGCAGTTGCACCACCAGATTGTCGACCAGGGTCTGCCGGCCGATCATTCGCGTGCGGCGCACCGGAAGGTTATGCCGGCTCGGTGCGCAAGCCACGGGCGCTGGCGGTTGCTCGGCCTGCTCCAGTGAGTACGGTGCGACGAAGCTGTACCCGCGCTGGGCCACGGTGACGATGTAGCGCTGGCCGGCCTGACCGTCGCCGAGCGCCTTGCGCAACGCGGCCATGTGCACCCGCAGGTTGATGTCTTCGACCACGCTGTTGGGCCAGACCCGGGCGATCAGTTGCTGCTTGCTGACCACGTTGCCGGCGTGCTCAAGCAGGATCAACAGGATGTCCATGGCGCGCCGCCCCAGGCGCAAAGGCTGGTCGGCCTCCATCACCAGGCGTTGTCCGGGGTAGACCCGGTAGGGGCCGAAATGCACAGCCTGTTCGGGGGAAAGGGTCAACGAGTCGCTCCTGCTGCATCCGTCTGGTACGCGGTTTTCGAGCATATTCCTCAGGTTTTTTACGGAGCGCAATGCGTCGCTTGGGTGACTGAAGGGGCAGGCCTTGACTCTAGCGTATCGGCCAGCGGCTGTCGGCCCCGTGATCGTTGGGCGCGACAGATGGACAGCGTCTGCCGGGGCTTTTTGCGCGCCTGGGAAAATTAACAACGTTTAACTCGTCCTGCGTCCGGTCTGCACCCAAAACTATCTTCCTGTAGGAGCGAGCTTGCTCGCGATGGAGTATCAGTCGACACCAATGTGGCTGACACACCATCGCGAGCAAGCTCGCTCCTACAAGGGATTTCAACCCATCTCAAGGACAAACCAATGAGCAACGTGGTGGTGGTCTATCACAGTGGCTACGGGCACACCCGGGTCATGGCCGAAGCCGTGGCCGGTGGCGTGGAACGGCACCTTGGCAGCACCTGCCAGTTGATCCCGGTCGAAGAGGTAGACGAGCACTGGGAGCGGCTGCACAACGCCGACGCTATCATTTTCGGCGCGCCGACCTACATGGGCAGCGCCTCGGCGGCCTTCAAGGCGTTCATGGAGGCCACGGCGGCGTTCTACCTGACCCAGCCCTGGCGCGACAAACTCGCGGCGGGTTTCACCAATTCCGGCTGCCTGTGCGGCGACAAACTCAACACCTTGCTGCAAATGGCGGTGTTCGCCGCCCAGCACTCGATGATCTGGGTCGGCCTCGACCTGCTGCCGGCACGCTCCAGCACCGGCGCGTTCAACGGCCAACTCAATCGCCTGGGCAGCTCACTGGGCGCCATGGCCCAGTCGAATGTCGAGCAATCCCCCGACGATGCCCCTCCGCCCGAGGATCGCTGCACCGCCGCGCACCTGGGCGAGCGAGTGGCGCGCCTGGCCGATCGCCTGCGCCACTGACCCTTTTGATTCACCCCCAACCCTCGTTAAGGAGGCATCACCCATGAGCACTTTCATTACCCGCGATGGCGTCGAGATTTACTACAAGGACTGGGGCACCGGTCAGCCGATTGTCTTCAGTCACGGCTGGCCACTGAACGCCGACAGCTGGGAATCGCAGATGATCTTCCTGGCCTCCAAGGGCTATCGGGTCATCGCCCACGACCGTCGCGGTCATGGGCGTTCCAGCCAGCCGTGGTCGGGCAATGACATGGACCATTACGCCGACGATCTGGCGCAGTTGATCGAGCTGCTCGACCTGCAAAACGCCGTGCTGTTCGGCTTCTCCACCGGCGGTGGCGAGGTGGCGCGTTACATCGGTCGCCACGGCACCGGCCGCGTGGCCAAGGCCGGGCTGATTTCCGCGGTGCCACCGCTGATGCTCAAGACCGAAGCCAACCCCGGCGGCCTGCCGCTGGAAGTGTTCGACGGCATCCGCCAGGCCTCGCTGGCCGACCGTTCGCAGCTGTACATCGACCTCGCCAGCGGCCCGTTCTTCGGCTTCAACAAGCCTGACGCGAAACAGTCCCAGGGCATGATCGACTGGTTCTGGATGCAGGGCATGATGGCCGGCCACAAGAACGCCTATGACTGCATCAAGGCGTTCTCGGAAACCGACTTCACCGAAGACCTGCAGAAGTTCGACGTGCCGACGCTGGTGGTGCATGGCGACGCGGATCAGGTCGTGCCGTATGAAGCGGCGGGCGTCTCCTGCGCCAAACTGGTAAAGGGCTCGACCTTGAAGATTTACCCGGGCGCCCCTCACGGTTTGACGGACACCCATAAGGACCAGCTCAACGCTGACCTGTTGGCGTTCTTGAAAGGTTAAAAAGCCGGATCAAGGGATCGCAGGTTTCGCCAGCGCCTACACGTGCATACCCGTAGGCGCTGGCGAAGGCTGCGATCTTTTGCTTTTAAGGCCATGCACCGCCTGACAGCGCCAGGCAAACGGATTGATGCCTTCGCTGCGGGTGAAAATGTGGCAGAAGTGCGCCTGATCGCAGAAGCCGCATTCGAGGCTGATCTGCGTGAGGCTGAGGTTGGTGTACTGGATCAATTGCTTGGCCAGGGCAATGCGCTGCTGGCGAATCCAGTCCTGTGGCGAGAGGCCGGTGCTGCACTTGAACGCGCGCGAGAAGTGACTGCGCGACAGGGCGCAAGCCTGTGCCAGTTCAGTGACTTCCAGGCTGTCGCCCAAGCGTTCGAGTATCAGTTGTTTAACCAGCTTTTCGCGCTGCGGGCTGAGGCCGCCGGTGCTTTTCTTTGGCACCGGCGTGAATGACGCGGGGGCGGCATTTTGCTGAACGTGAGCCATGGCGAATGTCCGTGTCGGTAGGCTTCATTCTTGGACCCGAAGGCTCTGGCTTACGAGTTAATCGTTGTTAATTTCTCGCTCACCGCGGGAAGTCTTGGGTAAAGTCAGACACAATTCTCATCCTCGCGCCCGGCCGAACACACACAAGGAACCTGTGCCTATGAACCGTAACGATCTGCGTCGCGTCGACATGAACCTGCTGGTGATTTTCGAGGCCCTGATGTTCGAAAAGAACCTGACCCGAGTCGCGGAAAAACTGTTCATGGGCCAACCGGCGGTGAGCGCCGCGCTGGGGCGTTTGCGCGATCTGTTCGACGATCCGTTGCTGCTGCGCAACGGACGCGGCATGGAACCGACGGCGCGCGCATTGGCGATTCTCAAGGAATTGCAGCCAGCGATGGACACCATCTCCGGTGCGGTCAGCCGGGCCAAGGAATTCGATCCTGCGACCAGTTGCGATGTGTTTCGCATCGGGTTGTCGGACGATGCCGAGTTCGGTTTGTTTCCACCGTTGCTGCGTCAGTTGCAAGAGGAAGCACCGGGCATCGTCGTGGTCGTGCGGCGGGCCAATTACTTGTTGATGCCAGCGCTGCTGGCGTCGGGGGAAATTTCGGTGGGTGTGAGCTACACCACGGATCTGCCGGCCAATGCCAAGCGCAAGAAGCTGCGCGATATCCCCTGCAAAGTGCTGCGCGGCGACACCCGGCCGGGGACGCTGACCCTGGATGAGTACTGCGAGCGGCCCCATGCGATGGTGTCTTTTTCCGGCGACCTGAGTGGCAACATCGACCTGGATCTGGCGAAGGTCGGGCGTAGTCGTCGTGTGGTGCTGGGGGTGCCGCAGTTCAGTGGGTTGCGGGCGTTGCTCGCCGGGACCGAGATGATTGCCACTGTGCCGGATTATGCGGCGTGTGCGTTGGTCGAAGGCTGTGGCTTGCGCGCTGAGGATCCGCCGTTCGAGATTGAGGCGGCGCAGTTGTCGATGGCCTGGAGCGGGGTGCATGACAATGATCCGGCGGAGCGGTGGTTGCGGTCGCGGATCGGTCAGTTCATGTCTGTGGCTTTGGATGTTTCTTAGGTGTTGACCTTGGCGGCCTCTGGGCCGACCAGGTTCTTGGTTGATTGAGTACATATCCGTTTCTTCGGTAACGGCGGCTGGCGGTTTCGCCCTTACGGCGAGTCCCTTTTGTCAAACGACACAAAAGGAACCAAAAAGTCTCGCCCCTTACGTACGGCCCCTCGCTGAGGCTCGGGGTTCCTTCGCTCCGGCATTCATCCGGGGGCATCGCCCTCCGGTTGGCTTCGCTGGCACCTACATGCGATGTGTTCGACTGCGTCGAACGGCGCTGCGCGCCAATCCCCGGATAAACACCTCCACTCAGCCTGCCGAGGGGGCGGGTGGATCAAGATCAAAAGCTGCAGGCGAGCTAACGCTCGGCCTGATGAGTGGTGAGAAGCGACGCGGTGGTGCGGGATGCTCTGCTTTTTGCTCTGCTCTTCTGTGGGAGCGAGCTTGCTCGCGATGGTGGCCTGCAAGCCGACCAATTTCTTTCGAGTGTACCCAGCCCAACTGTAGGAGCGAGCCTGAACTGGCCTAATAATTCCGGACACCTCTTAAGGGCGACCTGACAGCCGCCCAATTACTTGCAGATGTACTCAGCACCTGTGGGAGCGGGCTTGCCCGCGAAGGCGGCCTGACAGCCGACCAATCTCTCACAGACATACGCTGATCCACTGTAGGAGCGAGCCTGCTCGCGATAGCGGTGTATCAGTCAACACCAATGCCGGATGTAATGCCGCCATCGCGAGCAAGCTCGCTCCCACAGGGAATGTGCAGTGTTCTGAAAGCCCTGTTTAAAAGCGGTCAGCCTCAATTCCTGAAAGCCACACCGCCTTGCGTCGTTGCCTACAACTACGCCAGAATCCGCCGGCTTGTGAGTCTTGGCCCTGATCTCTATCGTTCTCCACGTCGCTGCCCATTCAGCGATCGGGTTTAGCAGCTCGGTAAATTTCAAGGCTCGCCAGTGTCACCTTCAGATCAGTTCGATCTGCAATTTGGTGGCTGTGCGTGGGGCACTTCGGTGCGCCGGGTTCCTTGATCCCTGGTCTGCTAACCCGCGTACAGCCGCCACCCAATTCGTTTAGCAGCGACTTGTGGCGGCTCCATTGATCAAGGAGCTTGACCATGTTCAAACCCACCCCCAATCCCCCGAAAGCCCCGGCACCACCACGCAACCCCAGCACGATGTTTCTCATCGCCCCCGACATCAACACCGAAACCCTCCTGGCCCACACCTGCGAATCCCTCGCCTCGGCCAGCATCATGGCCAGCGATCTTGCTGGATTTCTGCAAAGCCCTCATCGCAATGCGCTGCTGGGGATTGCGCAGATCATCATGTTGGGTGAGCTGGCGGTGAATCGGGCGCTGGATAATCTCGACCCGCAAGACTAGTCCAGTAGCAGCAAGCAACGAGTAACCCTGTAGGAGCGAGCTTGCTCGCGATGGACGTCAACGATAACGCGTGCTGCCTGATTGATCGTGTTGTTCAGACGTTTTTCGCGAGCAAGCTCGCTCCCACAGGGATCTGTGTCGATGGGCCGTTCTCGGTCCACACCGGCAAACAGAGCACGTACATTCAATTTTTCCTTCCTCCGCCCCGGCACTATCGAATCCTGTCCCGGCGCATTGACGCCGGTGGTTTTTCATTTGTGCGGGTAGGCCATGGACACTTCGCGAAGTGATGATCGGGCGCAAGACTGGGGGCTGCTGTTCCTGCGGGTCAGCGGCGGGTTGTTCCTGTTGTGGGTACATGGCTTGCCCAAGTTGCTTCACTACAGTGCCGAGCTGCAAAGCATCGAAGACCCTTTCCACCTGGGCACGAATCTGACGCTGATGCTGGCGATTTTCGCCGAGGTCGTGTGCCCGCTGCTGATCGCCACCGGGTTGCTGGCGCGTCTGGCGTGTTTGCCTATTCTGTTTTTGCTGTGGGTGTCGATGTTGATCGTGCATCCGCAGTGGACGCTCTTCGAAGGCCAGTTCGGCTGGCTGTTGCTGATCGTGTTCACCAGCATTTTCATCGCCGGGCCGGGACGCCTGGCACTCAATGTCCGTTTCGCCGGAGCCTTGCGTTATGTCTGAATCCAATCGCCGTGAGCCGGCAAGTCCGGGGCCTGATGAGGTGGTGACCCTGATCGTCAAGCACCGGGTCAAGGCCGGTTTCGAAGTGCCTTATGCAGCCTGGCTGCGCAACATCGTCAAGGTGGCCGCGCAGAACGTCGGGCACTTGGGCGTGGATGTGGTGCGTGGCAAGAATGCCGGCCTCGACACCTACACCTGCGTGCTGCGCTTTTGTTCGACCGAGGCGATGCAGCGCTGGCTCGATTCACCGCAACGCCAGGAACTGGTCGATGAAGCCGCGCCGATGCTGGCCGATGGCGACCAGACCGAAGTCAATCCGGTCAACGAGTTCTGGTTCTCGCCCCAGGCCGAGGCCAGTACGCCACCGCCGCGCTGGAAGCAGGCTGTGGTGACGCTGCTGGTGATCCTGCCGCACACCTTGCTGGTGCCGCTGCTATGGGGGCCGTTGTTGCGGCTCAATGCCTTGCTCTCCAATTACGTGGTGGCCACGTTTCTGATCACCCTGACCATCGTGCTGTCGGTGGTTTACATCTTCATGCCCATGGCGACGCGCCTGTTCGCGCCCTGGCTGTCTCCCGCCACATTGCACGAGGAACCGTGATGAACGCCGATCTGATTCTGTTCAATGGTCAATTCCATACCGTTGACCGCGAAAAACCGCTCGCCAGCGCCGTGGCGATCAGCGACGGGCGTTTTGTCGTGGTCGGCAACGATGCCGAAGCCATGGCCCTGCGGGGCTCGAACACCCAGTTGATCGACCTCAAGGGGCGTTGCGTGATCCCCGGGCTCAACGACTCACACTTGCACCTGATCCGTGGCGGCTTGAACTACAACCTGGAACTGCGTTGGGAAGGTGTGCCGTCACTGGCCGATGCCTTACGCATGCTCAAGGAGCAGGCCGACCGCACGCCGACCCCGCAGTGGGTGCGGGTGGTCGGTGGCTGGAACGAATTCCAGTTCGCTGAAAAGCGCATGCCGACCCTGGCGGAGCTCAATCAGGCGGCGCCAGACACGCCGGTTTTCGTGCTGCACCTGTACGACCGCGCCTTGCTCAACCGCGCCGCGTTGCGTGTCGCCGGCTACACCCGTGATACACCGAATCCGCCAGGCGGCGAGATCGTGCGTGACGCCAATGGCGAGCCGACCGGCATGCTGGTGGCGCGGCCCAACGCGATGATTCTGTACTCGACCCTGGCCAAGGGGCCGAAGCTGCCGCTGGAGTATCAGGTCAACTCGACCCGTCAGTTCATGCGCGAACTCAATCGCCTGGGCCTGACCAGTGCCATCGATGCCGGCGGCGGTTTCCAGAATTACCCGGACGATTACCAGGTGATCGAGCAGTTGGCAAAGGACGAGCAACTGACCGTGCGCATCGCCTACAACCTGTTCACCCAGAAACCGAAGGAAGAGCTGACCGACTTCAAGAACTGGACCGGCAGCGTGAAGCTGCACCAGGGCGATGACTTCCTGCGACACAACGGCGCCGGGGAAATGCTGGTGTTCTCGGCGGCGGACTTCGAAGACTTCCTCGAACCGCGCCCGGACCTGCCGCAAACCATGGAAGCCGAACTGGAGCCGGTGGTGCGCCATCTGGTCGAGCAACGCTGGCCGTTCCGTTTGCACGCCACCTACAACGAATCCATCAGCCGCATGCTCGATGTGTTCGAGAAGGTTAATCGCGACATTCCGTTCAACGGCTTGCCGTGGTTTTTTGACCACGCCGAAACCATCACCCCGCAGAACATCGAGCGGGTGAGGGCGTTGGGCGGCGGCATCGCGATTCAGGATCGCATGGCGTTCCAGGGTGAATATTTCGTCGAGCGTTACGGCGCGAAAGCGGCCGAAGCCACGCCACCGATCAAACGCATGCTGGCCGAAGGCGTACCGGTGGGTGCCGGTACCGACGCCACGCGGGTGTCGAGCTACAACCCGTGGACCTCGCTGTACTGGATGGTCAGCGGTCGCACCGTCGGAGGTATGGAATTGCACGCCGAAGGCCTTTCACGCCTGACGGCGCTGGAACTGTTCACCCACGGCAGCGCCTGGTTCTCCTCGGAGCAAGGCAAGAAGGGCCAGATCAAGGTCGGGCAACTGGCTGACGTCGCGGCCCTCAGTGCGGATTTTTTCAGCGTCGATGAAGAGGCGATCAAGTGGATCGAGTCGGTGTTGACCGTGGTCGGCGGCAAGGTGGTGTACGGCGCCGGTGACTTCGAGAAGCTCGGGCCGGCCAGCGTGCCGGTGCTGCCGGACTGGTCGCCGGTGGTGAAGGTGCCGGGCCACTGGCGCCCGACTTCGCCGATGCAGGCCCAGGTTCACCATTGCAGCGGCCCGTGCGCGGTGCATTCCCACAGTCATGAACGGGCGCGCCTGTCGAACGCGCCGGTCAGCGATTTCGCCGGTTTCTGGGGCGCCTTTGGCTGCTCGTGTTTTGCCTTCTGACTCTTTTAAAAAAGCGCCGGCCCAACAGGTCGGCGCTGACTGCAACAACCATCCACCAAGGAGTTTCCAATGAGCAACGTTCCGTACAAACGCCTGAACAAAGACGATGCTGTGGTATTGCTGGTCGACCACCAGACCGGTCTGATCTCGCTGGTACAGGATTTCTCGCCCAACGAGTTCAAGAACAACGTGCTGGCGCTGGGCGACATCGCCAAGTTCTTCAAACTGCCGACCATCCTCACCACCAGTTTCGACAGCGGTCCGAACGGTCCGATCGTGCCGGAGCTCAAGGCGCAGTTCCCGGACGCGCCGTTCATTGCACGCCCGGGCCAGATCAACGCCTGGGACAACGAAGACTTCGTCAAGGCGATCAAGGCCACCGGTCGCAAGCAACTGATCATTGCCGGTGTGGTGACCGACGTGTGCGTGGCGTTCCCGACACTGTCAGCCATTGCCGAAGGCTTTGAGGTGTTTGTGGTGACCGACGCTTCCGGCACCTTCAACACCACCGTGCAACAAGCGGCCTGGGCGCGCATGTCGGCCGCCGGTGCACAACTGCTGAACTGGTTCTCCGTGGCCTGCGAGCTGCAAGGCGACTGGCGCAACGACATGGAAGGCCTGGCCAACCTGCTGTCCGAACGCCTGCCGAACTATCGCAACCTGATCAACAGCTACACCAAATTTACTGCCAAGTAAGAAGTACACCTGTGGGAGCGAGCTTGCTCGCGATGGCGGCGTATCAGTCGACGCACATGTTGACTGACAGAAAGCTATCGCGAGCAAGCTCGCTCCCACAGATTTTTTGTGTGATCACTTGATCAGCGACTCTGCAACCAACTCAAAAACCCACCTTTCCTGACCGCTACCGGTTTGGCCATCAACGCCATCCGGCTGTTCTGCTGGCGCACCGCCTGCAGCTTGTTCAACGCCCGGTCGACTTCCCGTCGTTGCGCCATGCAGTTGCGGGTCAGTGATTTGTCGAGGCGGTAGATGATGCTTGAGGTCATGGCGGTGAACCGTGCCTGGGACGGCGTGTCGGCGAGGATGCTTTGTTCGCCCATGACTTCACTCGGCCCCATGCGCCCGGCTTCGATCTGCGTGCTGCCGTTGGGGACGGTGGCGCTGACCACGCCGGTGGCGATGACGAACAGGCTGTCCGGTACTTCATCCAGATCCAGCACCACCTCACCGGCCGCGTATTGCTGCGCCACCATGTTCTGGGCCAGGTGATCCCGTTCCTCGGCGCTCAGGGAGCGGAATATTTTCACTTCATCGAGCAAGGCCCGTGCACGGGTCGACGGCTCGATCACGCCATCGGGTTGCCGGGAAATGCCTGCCGCTTCAAGGTGCCGATGGGCCAGGTCGAACAGTTGATTGCGCACTTCACCCTTTTTGCCCAATTCGGCGATGAAGCCGCTGGCCACGTATTCGGACATGGTTTCGCCGGCCTCCTTGAGCACGGCTTTCGGCGCCGGATCGAGCAGCAGACTGCTACTGCCCTGAAGGGTGCGGTCCAGGGCATCGAGTACCCGACGCGGGCGGATGTGGTTGGGCACCTGAATGCTGATCGACACGCCGTGCATATTGAACGGGCGGCTGAGATTGACGATCTTTGCCTTGGCCGCCACCGAGTTCGGCACCACAGCGGTGCTGCCGGCGCTGGTCAGCAGGTGGGTGGCACGCCAGTCGATGTCCAGCACCTTGCCTTCAATACCGTCGATGGAAACCCGGTCATCGACCTGATACGGCTTGGTGGTATTGAGCACGATGCCGGAGAACACGTCGCTCAAGGTGCTCTGCAATGCCAGACCCACCACGATGGCGACGACGCCGGAGGTCGCCAGCAAACCTTTCACCGGCAGCTCCAGCACGTAGCCGGCGGCGGCCACCACGGCAATCAGGAACACCAGTGCACCGATGACATCCTGCAACAGCCGACCGCTATGGCCGATGCGCCGCATCAGGGCCAGGCCGATCACTTCGGTCAGCACCCGCGCGGCGTACAGCCACCAGAGAATCCCCAGTGCCGTGGCCCCCAGTTGTGCCACGCGATCATCAGCAAACAACGGCGCCTGCAACGGGCTGACGCCGGCGTTGATGAGCACCGCGCTGAACAGCACAAACAGCGCCAGGCGCACACCGACCCGGCTGACGCGATGCTTGAGTGGCGCGAGGTGCCAGAGCAGGGCGTCGATGGCCAGCAGCAGGGTGCTCAGTGAGAGCAGGTGACCGAGGAGAAAGGACATGGGGAAACTCCATTTAAATGCTTGCGGCAAACAGATCGCAGATCCTTCGGGGAAGGTGATTTCAGTGCGGTGAACGAAGATTAATGGTGTGTCAGGAAGGGAAAAAGCGGCTATAACGTGTTTGACTGTCAACCGGGAAGTGACAATGAACCCCTTCGAAGATATGCGTATTTTTTGCCAGGTCATGGACTCCGGCAGCTTCACGGCGGCCGCCGATCAACTGGGGCTGTCCAAGCAGTTTGTCAGCCGCCGCTTGATGCAACTCGAAGAGCGCCTGGGCGTGCGCTTGCTCAATCGTTCGACCCGGCGCCTGGATGTCACGCCGCTGGGGCAGAGCTATTACGAGTCAGCCTTGCGCCTGCTCAGCGAAGTCGAACAAGTGGAGCAGGGCATCGCCGGCCAGACCACCGAGCCACGGGGGACCATTCGTGTGAGTGCGCCGCTGTCGTTCGCGCTGGCGCATCTGGGCTGCCTGTTGCCGGTGTTTTTACAGCGCTATCGCGACGTGACGGTGGAGATGGATTTGAGCGATCGTCCCGTGGATTTGCTCGGTGAGGGCTACGACCTGGCGCTGCGCATCGGCACACTGGAAGACTCGACACTGATCGCCCGACGCATTGCCTCCATTGAGCGGGTGTACTGCGCAAGCCCGGCGTACCTGACCGAACGCGGCACACCGCTCAAGCCTGAAGATTTGCACGGTCACGACTGCCTGCCGTACGGCCATGGTCGACAGGTGCAATGGCGGTTTGCAGGGCAGGGCAAGCCATTGAGCGTCAATGTCAGCGGGCGGATGCGGGTCAACAACGGTGAATTGCTCAAGGACGCGGCGATTGCCGGGCTGGGGATCACGTATTTGCCGACGTTCATTGTCGGCTCGGCGTTGAAGGATGGACGGCTGGTGGAAGTGCTGGAGGATTTTCGGCCGGAGCCGCTGACGTTGTCGGCGGTCTATCCGCAACACCGGCAGAGTTCGCGGCCGGTGCAGGCGCTGGTTGAGTTCTTGCGTGAGGAACTGGATCAGTCTGAGGGTGGGTTGTAGAGCGGCGGATTGCCTGACTCACATCGGCCACTGTGGGAGCGAGCTTGCTCGCGATGGCGTCCTGTCATCCAACATTGAAGTCGTCTGACACTCCGCCATCG
>NZ_JBXAOQ010000025.1:0-24906 GCF_058802985.1 Pseudomonas sp. GW822-FHT01E03 | reverse complement strand
CCCCCCCCCCCCCCCCCCTCCCCCCCCCACCCCCCCCCCCCCCCCCCCCCCCCCCCCCCCCCCCCCCCCCCCCCCCCCCCCCCCCCCCCGCTCCCACAGGTTTTTTGTCAGGTGTTACTTCAGGTTGCCGCTGAGGAACTGCTTCAACCGCTCGCTTTTCGGATTGCCCAGCACTTCTTCCGGTGCGCCTTCTTCCTCCACCAGGCCCTGGTGCAGAAACAACACCTGGCTCGACACTTTGCGGGCGAAGCTCATTTCGTGGGTCACCATGATCATGGTCCGGCCTTCTTCGGCCAGGCCCTGGATCACCTTGAGCACTTCACCCACCAGTTCCGGGTCCAGCGCCGAAGTCGGTTCGTCGAACAGCATGACTTCCGGCTCCATGGCCAGTGCGCGGGCAATCGCTACCCGTTGTTGCTGACCGCCGGACAGGAATGCCGGGTATTGGTCAGCCACACGGGGGGCCAGCCCCACTTTGTCGAGGTAGCGCCGGGCGCGATCCTCGGCTTCTTTCCTGTCACAGCCCAGCACCCGGCGCGGCGCCATGGTGATGTTTTCTAGCACCGTCATGTGGCTCCACAGGTTGAAATGCTGGAACACCATGGCCAGACGGGTGCGAATCCGCTGCAGTTCATTGGCGTCGGCCACGTGCATGCCGTGACGATCCTTGATCATGCGGATGTTCTGCCCGTCGAGGCTCATGGCGCCATCGTTGGGTTGTTCCAGGAAGTTGATGCAACGCAGAAAGGTACTTTTACCCGAGCCGCTGGCGCCGATCAGACTGATGACGTCGCCGGTTTTGGCCTTGAGCGAAACACCTTTGAGGACTTCATGGTCGCCGTAGCTTTTATGCAGGCCTTCGATGGTCAATTTGTACATGGGGCGTGCATCCTCAAGGCGAAAGTAGATAGCCGCTGCGATAGGCTTCGGTGCCCGCGACGTGGGCGATCACCATGCCGGCAGTGGCCATGCGGCGCAGCGAGCGGGCGTACATCAGCCCGGCTGTGGCGCAATGAACGGGAGTGACCAGATCGTTGACCGGATCAATGATCTCGGCGATCAGTTGCCCGGCTTCCAGGTACTGTCCCGGCCGCGCGGTAAACACCAGCAGGCCGCCGACGGGCGTGGCCACCGGCTCAACACCGGCCAGCGGTGTCGCCGGATAGGGCAGGTCGGGCAGGGGCGCGGGTTCGCCGGCGATCGCGCCGAAATGGATCAGGTAATCGATCAGCGCCTGGCAATCGAGGCTGGCCAGCGGGTGATTGACGTCGCCTTGACCGCGCAGTTCGACGGTCACCGAAAAACTGCCCGGCGGAATGTCGAAGTCCTCGCCGAAGCGATCCTTCAATTGCCACCAGAGCAGGGTGAAGCATTCGTCGAACGACTGGCCACCGGAATCGGTTGCCAGCAGGCTGGCTTGGGCGCCGATGTAACGGGCCAGCGGCTCGACCTGCAGCCAGGCTTCAGGTGTGGTGTAGAGGTGCGCGACCGCTTCGAAATCGCAATGCAGGTCGAGCACCATGTCGGCGTCGCAGGCCAGTCGCTGCAGGGTCAGGCGCTGGGATTGCAATTGGGTGCCGGCGGTCTGCCGGGCCAGCGCGTCGCGCAGGTTGCTGCGGATCAATTGCAGGTTGTGCTGCGGATCGTCACCGAGCTTACCTTCGATCGCGTTGCCGACTTCCTCGCTGAGGTCGACGAACCAGCGGTTGAAGTTCTGGCCGCTTTCCAGCTCGTAGCGACCCAGCGGCACATCCATCAGCACCTGTTCCAGGCCCACCGGGTTGGCGATGGGCACCAGCACGATTTCGCTGCGCAGGCGCCCGGCGGCTTCCAGCTCCGCCAGGCGTTGCTTGAGGTGCCAGGCCACCAGCATGCCGGGCATTTCGTCGGCGTGCAGGGAGGCCTGGATGTAGATCTTGCCGTTGGCCGATTGAGGGCCGAAGTGAAAGCTGTGGATCTGTCTCGCGGTCCCCGGCAGCGGGGCCAGCAGGTCATGTTTCTGGTGGCGCATCTGTTGTTCCTGAAGCAGGTTGAGGCCTAGTGGGTCGGCCCGAGGAAGGCCAGCCATCGGCGTTCGGCAAGGCGGAACAGGCCGACCAGCGCAAAAGTGACGGTCAGGTAGATCAGCGCGGCGATGCCGAACGACTGGAAGGTCAGGAAAGTCGCCGAGTTGGCGTCCCGAGCAACTTTGAGCACGTCCGGGATGGTCGCGGTGAAGGCCACGGTGGTCGAGTGCAGCATCAGGATCACTTCGTTGCTGTAGTACGGCAACGAGCGACGCAGGGCCGATGGCATGATCACGTAGGCATACAGTTTCCAGCCGGTCAGGCCGTAAGCCTTGGCCGCTTCGACTTCGCCGTGGTTCATGCTGCGGATGGCCCCGGCGAAGATCTCCGTGGTGTAGGCGCAGGTGTTCAGGGCGAAGGCCAGGATCGTGCAGTTCATCGCATCGCGAAAGAACGCGTCCAGTACGGGCTGGGCCCGAATGGCGGCCAGGCTGTAGATCCCCGTGTAACAGATCAATAGCTGGATATAAAGCGGCGTGCCACGGAACAGGTAGGTATAGAACTGCACCGGCCAACGGATGTAGAAGTGCGGCGATACACGGGCGATGGACAGCGGGATCGACACGATAAAACCGATGAAGATCGAAGCGCTGAGCAACCACATCGTCATGGCCAGGCCGGTGATGTTGTTGCCGTCGCTATAGAGGAAGGGTTTCCAGTATTCCTGCAGGAGTTCGATCATCGTACGGCCTCCCGGGTCCCGGCGGAGTAACGACGTTCGAGCCAGCGCAGGATGACGTTGGACGCGCTGGTGATCACCAGGTAGATCAGCGCGGCAAGCACCAGGAAATAAAACAGCTGATAGGTACTTTTACCGGCGTCCTGGGCAGCCTTGACCAGGTCGGCGAGGCCGATGATCGACACCAGGGCCGTGGCCTTGAGCATCACCATCCAGTTGTTGCCGATACCCGGCAGGGCATAACGCATCATCTGCGGGAACACCACGATCCAGAAACGCTGGCCGCGCTTGAGACCATAGGCGGTGGCCGCTTCGACCTGACCCCGTGGGACGGCGAGAATCGCGCCACGGAAGGTTTCAGTGAAATACGCACCATAGATGAAGCCCAGGGTGATGACCCCGGCGCTGAACGGGTTGATCTCGATGTATTCCCATTCCATGTAATCGGTAAACGAGGTCAGCCAGGTTTGCAGGCTGTAGAAGATCAGCAGCATCAGGACCAGGTCCGGAACGCCGCGAATGAGTGTGGTGTAGAGCTGGGCAGGCACGCGCATCAGTTTGACTTTTGACAGCTTGGCACTGGCGCCGAGCAGCCCGAGCAGCACGGCCAGCAACAGCGACAACGCCGACAGCTTGATCGTCATCCAGGTGCCTTGCATCAGCAGCGGACCGAAGCCCTTGAGGCTGAAGGCAGAGAGCCCCAGATTTTCTAATAAGGTTTCGAACATAAATCAGCAACCTGATCGGATGAAAAAAGCGCCCATCGAGAGATGGGCGCCGGGCATTATTTGCCGCTGTACAGATTCAGATCGCCAAAGTGTTTCTTCTGAATGGTGGCGTAGGTGCCATCATCGTGTAACGCTTTGATACCTTTATCCAAAAGTGCTTTCAGCTCGGTGTTACCTTTCTTAATACCGACCGCAGTTTTGGCAGGCAGCAGTTCGCTGTCGACTGGCTTGCTGACTTCGTAGCCTTCACCTTTTGGTGACTTCAAGAAGCCCAGTTCGGCTTGCAGCATGTCCTGGATCGCTGCGTCGAGACGGCCGGAAGTCAGGTCGGAATACACTTGATCCTGATTCTGATAGGCCTGGGTTTTCACGCCGGCCTTGTCGAGAACGGCTTTGGCGTAGGCTTCCTGGATGGTGCCTTGCTCGTAGCCTACGGTTTTGCCCTTCAGCGAGGCGACGTCCTCGGTCAGGCCGGAGCCTTTCTTGAACACGTAGGCGGTTGGGCCGGAGAACAGCTCGCTGGAGAAGTCGATGACTTTTTCACGGGCCGGGGTAACGGTCATCGACGAGATCACACCGTCGAATTTATTGGCTTTCAGGCCCGGAATCATGCCGTCGAAGTCACTCTCGACCCACTTGCACTTGACCTTCAGTTCGGCGCAGATCGCGTTCCCCAGATCGATGTCAAAGCCTACCAGGCTGCCATCGGCCGCTTTCGATTCAAACGGTGCGTAGGAAGGGTCAACGCCGAAACGCAGTTCTTTGTACTCCTTCGCCATGGCGGAACCAGCCGCCATGCACAACGCCAGTGCAGAAAGGGTCAGCAATGCTTTTTTCATTATTCAATCCCTAAAAACCAATATGAGCGCTTGTGGCGCAGAATTATTGTTACTGGAAAGCGTAAGACCTGTTGAAAGTAGCAATTTCCGAACCAGAGTGCCGAACAAGCGTTTTATTTAGGTACTTGGAAATGGCCGGAGACAGATTTATGCACGAAAACGGGCGCAGGGAAATGGGTGCACCAAATCAACTCGCCACAAAAGAACGGATTGACCGAGCAGGTTTCGCAGGGCCGGGCACTCCACCTCGTTACATGACTTGTCCTTGAGTCAGCGCAACCGCGATTACGATTCAACATTCAACCTCTATTTTGAATGTCAGACCGCTATCGCGGGCAAGTAAAGGGCTGGGTTATTTACCGGGTGTCAGCGTCAACCGCGCCTTGCCATAGGCGTTGTCGAAGTTCTGCGGCTGCATCGGCAGGCTCATGTACTGGCCCTTGATCCACGGCTCGATGCTGTTGAGGTAGTTCGGGCTGGCCGGGTTGCCGGACTGGCCGGTGCCGTTCTGCGCCATCAGCGGTTCGGACTGGCCGAAGTCGACGATAAAGCGCATGGCTGGCGCCAGCGTGGTGTTGAAGTCCTGGCCCCAGGCGAAGGCGGCGGTGTTGAGAGTGGTGTGATCGCCACCGGCCGGCAGCGGTCCGCGTACGGTCTGGCCGCTGCTGTTTTTCCATTCATAGCGATGCAGTTTGCCCCATTGCCAGGCTTTGTGATCACCGCCCAACTGGCTGTCGCCGGCGCTGATCGCGGCGGCGAGGCTGCGGGCGAGGATGGCCGGTTTGTCTTCTTTCTGTGCGGTGCGCACGTCATCCCAGAACGGGCTGTCCTCACGCCCGAGCAAGTGATCGGCCTGGGCCGCGTAGGACAACTTGCCGTCGGCGACAAAAGCTTTCCACATCGGGCTGCTTTCCGGGCCCAGTTCATCGAGGAAGATCTGCCGCGTGCTTTCCTGCAGGAACAGTTCGTAGATGGCCGCATCGGTGGAGGTCGGGCCGAGCTTGCCGTCGAACGCCATCAAGCGGCTGTAGGCTTCGTGTGCCTTGGCGCGATCGGCCGCCGGCAAGGCGTCCATGGCTTGTTTGAGTGGCTGGGCCATACCCGGCGCTTCGAACATTTTCTTCAGCTTGGCAGCGAAGGTGGTGGTCTGGTCGTATTGCATGGCGATCAGGCTGCGGCTGTCGTGTTTGCCTGCGCCGGCCAGTTCGGCCAGGCGCTCGCCGCGCTCCGGAGCCGCCCAGGAATTGGACAGCTGCATGCCGTAGCCATGGGGAATGACTCGCTGGTTGGCGGTGCCGAGCCAGCCCTGAGCCGGGTCCTGATCGTACGGGTGCAGCATTGGGTCAGCGTAACCGTCCCAATCGTATCGACCTTCCCAGCCCGGCGAGGGCAGCAAGCCTTCGCCTTCGCGGCGGTTCGGGTAACGACCGGTGACTTGCCAGCCGATGTGATTCGCGTCGGCGAATACCAGGTTCATCGCAATGGCGCGGATTTCGCGGCTGGCATCCGAAGCTTTCTCGACACTCTGGGCGCGGGACAGGTCGAAGAGCGCGTCCAGGGTCTTGTCGTCGGTGAAGTTCGGCGTCTGCAAGGCCAGGCCGAAACCATTGGCCAGCGTGGTGCCCTGGGCGCTGTTGAGCAGCGGGCCATGGCGGGTTTCGTACACCGCTTCGCGAATCGGCCGCTGGCCTTTGACGAAATAGGTTTCGTTGCGCACGATCGCCGGCTGCCACTTCCCGGCGTTTTCGTAGGTAAGCCCGTTGCTCTGGCGCTTGATCTTCTCCAGGAACAGATCCTGGTTGTCGCCCATCACGGACGTCATGCTCCACGCCACCTTGCCGTTGAAACCTCCAAGCACCATCGGCAGACCCGCGATGGTCACGCCGGATGCCTGATACTTCGGCGTGCGAATCTGCACGTGACTGAACAATGAAGGCACGCCCAGCGGGCCATGACTGTCACTGGCCAGCAGGCTCTTGCCGCTGCGGCTGCGTTGTGGGGCGATGGCCCAGTTGTTCGACGAAGTGGCGCCCAGCAGGTTCAGGTCCGACAGTTGGCCCGTGGCTTTGCTGAGTTCGGCCAGCCCCGGTACTTGCCCGTTGAGCTTGAGGCCTTGCAGTTTTTCGCTTTCGGCGACCGGCAGTTTTTCGTCGGGAGCCGACGGCGTCAGCCATGCAAGTTTGTCGGTGGTGACGGTCTGGGCCAGTACCAGCGAGGAAATTTCTTCCGGCAGGTTGGTCGATTGGCTGAAGTTCAGCAGGCAGAAAATCAGCGCCGAATCCTCCGGCTGCCAGTACTCAGGCTTGTAGCCGGTGGCTGCCAGATCCGCCGGCAGTTTGTCGCGGTAGCGGAACAGGTAGGCGTTGACCCCGCGCGCATAGACTTCGAAGAAACGCTTGAGGCGCGGTGAAGAGGCCTTGTACAGCTCGCCAGCACTTTTCTTCAGGTTGACCGCCCGCATGTAACGGTCGGCATCCAGCAGGTCCGCACCGTGCATCTCGGCCAGACGGCCCTGGGCCAGCAGGCGCAGGGTGACCATCTGGGTGATGCGGTCGCTGGCATGCACGTAACCGAGGGTGAACAGCGCATCGTGGAAGCTGTTGCTTTCGATCAGCGGCATGCCCATGGCATTGCGGCGCACCGAAACGCTCTGCGCCAAGCCCTTGAGTGGTTGTACGCCGGAGGTCGGCGGGAGGGTGTCCTGGGCGTTGAAGTTCTGACAACCGGTCAGGCTCAACACACCGGCCACTGCTGCGGCAACGCCGAACCGGGGTAGAAAATGAGTAAGGGCTGGCGAGGCCATGGCAAAGCTCCTGCGGGGGTAGAGGCGGCGGCGCGCAATAAAGGCGCTACGTTAGTGAGCGGGAGGTGGCCGCGCAAGCGGGGTACAAGGTTATTTCAGGATTTGTCTGATAAACCGGAAAGATCGCAGTCTTGTCAGTCGCAATGGGAGATGTTGAAGTGCGAAACGCTCAACAATCCAGGAGAACAGTCGGCATGGAGCTCAAGGCAAACGCGGCACTGATCATCATCGATCAACAAAAGGGCATCCTGCATCCCAGGCTCGGCCGCAGGAATAATCCAGAGGCCGAAGCGCGCATGCTGGACTTGCTTGGCCATTGGCGATGCACCGCTAGGCCGGTGATCCATGTGCAACACCTGTCCCGCTCGGAGGACTCGGTATTCTGGCCGCAGCAGTCGGGGGTGGAGTTTCAGGAACGGTTTGAGCCAATGGCCGGTGAACGCTTGATCCAGAAGCAGGTGCCGGATGCGTTTTGTTCGACGGGGCTGGAGGCGCAGTTGCGCGAGGCGGGGATCGGGCAGTTGATCATCGTCGGTGTCGCGACCCACAACTCGGTGGAGTCCACGGCGCGTACCGCGGGCAACCTGGGGTTTGATACGTGGGTGGCCGAGGATGCGTGCTTTACCTTCGACAAGGCTGATTTCTTTGGCCAAGCCCATAGCGCCGAAGTGGTGCATGCGATGTCGCTGGGGAATTTGCACGGTGAGTATGCGACGGTGGTCAGCACCGCATGTGTATTAACGGCTGACTGAAAAACCTGTAGGAGCGAGCTTGCTCGCGATGGTGTGTCAGCTACACAGATGTCGACTGACAGTCCATCGCGAGCAAGGGAACTGCATTCACAGCACAGATCTGCTCGCGAAGACGATTCAACAGGCGAAGCAAGTCTTCGCCCGAAGCATCAAGCGCCGTGGCACTTCTTGAATTTCTTGCCGTTGCCGCATGGGCACGGATCGTTGCGGCCGACGTCTTTCAGGGCATTGCGCACCGGTTCCTGGTGAGCGTGGCCGCAGTTCGGACCGTGGACATGGCCGTGGTCGTGATCATGGTGGTGATGGTCATGATCATGATCGTGATTGCAGTCAGGGCCGTGGACATGGGGTTGCTGGGTCATCGGTGTTGCTCCGGAATTAAATCGGCGGCGATTATCACGCCATTGCGCGTCAGGTGCACGTAGTGGGTGATGAATATACCGGTTTCCAGTTCACCTTCCAGACGATAGGGAATGGGTTGATCGGATTTTTTCAGCAGTTTGGCCAGATCACGGACCTTGGACCACAGGTTGGTGCGGATCGGTACCTTGAAGTAAGCGCTGTGCCTGGGGCTGATGGTGAACCAGTGTTCGTACTCGCCGTCGGCCAGCAGTATGTCGCCCAAGTGAACGCGGTACTCCAGACCGCGCACGGTCAGGTCGCTGTCGTTGGGGTTGTCGATGCGAAAATGCAGGAGGAGTTTCTGTTCCAGCAGTTTGGCGTTGACCACCTCGATCTTCACCAGATGGACCTCGGGGTCCGGCAAGTCGTCGTCGAACCACGAGGCACAGCCGCCGAGTCCCAGTGTCAGGAACAAGGTGAGCAGACAGAGTGCGCAGCGGCGGATGATCATCGTGGTGTTTCTCCCTTGAGCTCCAGTCTAGACCCAAAGGATCGCAGCCTTCGACAGCTCCTGCGTGGTGGTCAGTCATTCCATGTACTAGCTGCTGAAGTACCCCGCACAACACTTCTTGAACTTCTGCCCACTCGCGCACGGGCAAGGGTCATTGCGCCCGAGTTTGAGTTGCACGGTCGGGTCGATGAAATACCAGCGCCCGGCGTTCTGTACGAAGGATGAGCGCTCTCGATGACTGTGCTCGCCATTGCTGTCGTGCCAGCGCGCGGTGAAGGTCACGAAAGCGTGTTCAGGCTGGCCGCCCAGCACTTCGGAGCTTTCCACCTCAAGGCCCAGCCACGTACTTTGCGCGCTCCAGTCGCTGATCGATTGACGGTCCAGGCCAGCCTGTTGGGCGGGCAGGGTGGTGGCCACCAGATAGTCGACCAACCCCAGCACATAAGCGCTGTAGCGTGAGCGCATCAAGGTTTGCGCGCACGGCGCCGGGTGTCCGGCATGGTAGTGACCGCAGCAGGCGTCGAGCAGGGTGCCGCTGCCGCAAGGGCAAATGGATGTACTCATTGCATTACCACCAGTATTTCCCGAAGTTTTCCGGATTGGCCCAGAAGCGCGAATTGAGCCAGTCGGGGACTTGTTTGTATTCAAGCAGATCGTAGGTAAACAGGGTCAGGACCTGTTCGTCCCGTTGGAAGCGTTCACTGGCTTGCAGGGCCAGGGAGAAAAAGTCGGTTTCCTGCCAGCCACAGGCCGGCAGATCCGCCAGCACCGCGATGCGGCTGGCGTTGAGGTTGCGGATGCCACCCAGCAGGTTCAGGCCGTCGCGCTTGGGCAGATGCTCCAGGCAATCGACCACCAGGGCCAGGTCGAAACGGCGGGCCGCCAACTCGTCGGGCAACGGCCCGGGGGCGGCGAAAGCGACGCAGCTGTCCGGGTGAGCGAGTTTGAAAGCCTCCAGTGCCGGGAACTCGCTGGCGCCGATCAACAACAGACGTGCGGGGGCATATCGGTCGAGTAACGCGGCCAGTGCCTGTTGTGGCGTGCGTGAAGAAATACCTGCAGTCATCGAAGATCCTCAATCAGATCTGCCAAGACTAGCCTGCCCTTACGTTCGGGCCTAGAGCGCCTTGGCGACAAAAGCGCCAAGCTGCCGTTAATACGCGAATAAACAGCATGGCCTATTGCTGGCGGAGTTTAAAACTCGGGTCTTTACTACCTGAATCGGTTCTAAGCCGATCCTTCAGGAGAAAACTAGATGAGCATAGTTCGGACAGCATTACCCTTGGTTCTGCTAACCAGTGTCTTGACTGGTTGCGCAGGTTTGCAGAAAACCGACTGGCCGACCTGTGCGGCTGTTGGTGGTGTCGTGGGTGCGGGCCTCGGAGCGACCGAAAGCTCGGCATGGGCAGGGTATGGTGCTCTGCTCGTCGGCGGTACGGCAGCGGCTTATTGCTGGGTGCACGGTGATGGCGACGAAGACGGCGACGGTGTGCCGGATAGTCGCGACAAGTGCCCAGGCACGCCTAAAGGCGTTCAAGTCGATGCCAACGGTTGCCCACCACCTGCGCCTGTGGTCGAAGAAGCGGTTGTGGTCCAGGAAGAAACCATCGTCATTCGCGATGTCCACTTCCAGTTTGATAAAGCCACGCTTACCTCGTCCGACAAACTGGTACTCGACAAGATTGCCACTCGCCTGAAAGCCGAAGCCCCGACTGCTCAACTGACCGTAACCGGCCATACCGACAGCGTGGGTAGCGACGCCTACAACCAGAAACTGTCGGATAAACGCGCCCACTCGGTGGTTGAATACCTCATCGATCAAGGCGTACCTCGCAGCAACTTCGTGTCGGTTGTCGGTGCCGGTGAAAGCCAGCCGGTTGCAGACAACAAAACCGCTGACGGTCGTGCACAGAACCGCCGTACCGAAATCAAAATCCAGCGTTAGGCCCCCCTCGCATCCGCGCCTTGTGCAGTCGCGGATGCGGGTCTTTACTCCTGTGTAACCGGTATTGGCCGGGGACACAGGAGCTTTCAACATGATCGTTCTCACAAGGACCGTCTTGCCGGTTCTGCTACTTGGCAGCCTCTTGACCGGCTGCGCGACCCACAGCGATGGCACCGCCCCCCTCAATCAACGCACCTGGCCAATTTGCAGCCTCATCGGCGGTCTGGTCGGTGGTGGTCTGGGCGCAATCGAGAGTAGTGCCTGGGCCGGGGGTGGGGCGGCGCTGGGTATCTTGTCCGGCGGCTTGATCTGCTATGCCCAGGATGGCGACGAAGATGGCGACGGCGTTTTCGACCGACGCGACCGTTGCGCTGATACCCCTGCCAATACCCCGGTCGACCATCGCGGTTGCGTGGTGCCGCAGTACCCGGACAGCGTCCAGGTCGAGCCTGCGCAATCCGAAGTCATTACTCTGAGCGATGTACTGTTTGTCTTCAATCAATCCGAGCTGACCCCGACGGCGAAGAGTCAACTGGATGCGTTGATGAGCAAGTTCGAGGATGCCGATGTGGTCAGCATCAAGGTGGTCGGCCACACCGACAGTGTCGGTTCGGATGCCTATAACCAGGCCTTGTCGGAGCGGCGTGCCAGCAGCGTGGCGGAATACCTGTTGAGCCAGGGTGTGGCGCCGAACAAAATCACCAGTGAAGGCAAGGGCGAGAGCCAACCGATTGCCGACAACGAAACAGAAGAAGGCCGTGCGAAAAACCGTCGCGTGGAACTGCATATAAACCGCTGAGCCAAGAGATAGAGCCGTCGAGCGACTGGTGTGATCGCTGCGACGGCCGTTCGGCGGCCTCCATGAAGAATTTTCCCTTGCCCTCTGGCTTATCCCGCGTGGAAGCCGTTACTGTGCGCGCAAACAATAATTCTCATCGGGGGCGCGTATGAAATTCATATGGGGACTGGGGCGATTGCTGACCTTGCTGTTCTGGGCGGTAGTGCTGGTCAATCTGCTCACACCGTTTGTCTTTCCGCTGCATCCGTTGGTCAACCTGGCCGGCGGCCTGTTGGGGTTCATCCATCTTCTGGAAGCGTTGCTGTGCTATCGCAGCCTTCGAGGTCGCGCCCATCCCTGGCTTGACCGCCTGAAGATCGTCATTTTCGGCGTATTCCACCTGCAAACCATTCCAGCCCCCACCGCTTCGAAGGCTTCCCATGCGTAAACTCTGTCTGCTCGCCGCACTCATCAGCCCATTGGCCTGCGCACAGGTAGTGAGTGTCGAACCCAACTCGCTGATGCGCTTGCCCAACACCGCCAGCGCCCTGCAACTGGAACGCCTGGAAGTGGCCGATTACGGCACCTTGCTGATTCCTTCGAACGTCACCGAAGTCACCGTGGGTGAATTGCATCTGGGGCGTGAAGCGCGCATTGCCATCGTGCCGGGGGAACAGGCGCTGGCGCTGAAGGTCCGTCGCGCTGATTTGTCCGAAGGCAGCCAGATCACCTCCCGTGGCTCACCCGGGACCTACCAGAAGGCCGCTCGATCCGGACGCAGCCTTGATTTGCAGATCAAGACACTGAACGCAGCGCAATTGACCGTTGATGCTCGCGGTGGTGCGGGTGCACCGGGGTTCGTTGGTCTTGATGGGGGTAACGGCCAGGAACCGGGCTGCACATGGGGGCAGGCCGGTCGCGGTGCCGATGGCAGCGATGGCAGCAATGGTCAGCCGGGAGCACCGGGGGCGCTGGTCAAACTGGCAGTGCCGCACGACTTCCCGGCAGACCGGATCAAGGTTCAGGTGGCTGGCGGCGCCGGTGGCCTGGCCGGCCCGGGCGGCAAACCGGGCGCAGGTGGCAAGGCCAAGGGCTGCCTGATTTACAAGGCCGATGGTGGCAAGAGCGGTAAACCCGGGGCTGATGGTCAGCCTGGGCCTGAAGGTGCCGCTGGTTCGGTGACTGTGCAGCGGTTGTAAGAAGCGCCGAAAGCCCTGTGGCGAGGGGGCTTGCCCCCGTTGGGCCGCGAAGCGGCCCCATTTCCGGCAATCGCGAAGGTTAGTGGTGTCTGGTTTACGACTGCTTCGCAGCCGAACGGGGGCGAGCCCCCTCGCCACAAAAGTTCGGCAGAATCAAAACATCGGCCGGGCCGCGGCAATCACCACCAAAGCCAACCCTACCAGCAGATTGATCCCCACCAACTTGCGGATCCGTCCCAGCACCGCTGCACCGGCTGGCCAATCCTGCTCGGCCACCGCGGTGCGCAGTTCCGGCAGCATCAGCGCCTGAATGCGGATGAACAGCGCGGTCATTACCACATACAAGCCCATCATCACCTGCACATAACGCGGCGCGGCTTCAAAACCGTTGAATTGCATGTGCAGCATGCCCACGCCGCTGACTGGCAATAGCACCACCGCCACCCAGACCCAGCGGAAAAAGCCTTGAAACACTTCTACCCACAGCTTCAGTCGGGCTGGGCCTTCAAGTGCCTTGATTGCGGCGGGGCGCAGGACCATCCAGGCGAAAAACATTCCGCCGACCCAGACCAGGGCCGCCAGTACGTGCAGGCTATAAATGAGGCTAAAAGGTGTCATTGGGTTACTCCGTTCTGCGCGGGATTCATTAGCGGGGTATGATAGCGACCGAACCGAACTACTGAAAATTTATCCAGCGTTTTTTGCGCCCGACAATCCATGATCAGCACTGAACTCAAAACCACGATCCAGGGCGCCTACTCGCGTTTTCTCGAAGCCAAGAGCCTCAAGCCGCGCTACGGCCAACGCCTGATGATCGCCGAAGTCGCCAAGGTCCTGGGTGACATCGACACCGACGACGAAGGCCGGCGCAGTGGCGACCCCGCGATTGTCGCGGTGGAAGCCGGCACCGGTACCGGCAAGACCGTGGCCTACAGCCTGGCGGCGATTCCCACGGCGAAGGCCGCCGGCAAGCGCCTGGTGATCGCCACGGCCACCGTGGCCCTGCAAGAGCAGATCGTCTACAAGGACTTGCCTGACCTGATGCGCAACAGCGGGCTGAATTTCAGCTTCGCCCTGGCCAAGGGACGCGGGCGCTACATGTGCCTGTCCAAGCTCGACATGTTGCTCCAGGAAGGCCACGCGCAGACCGCCACCGCTCAGTTGTTCGAAGAAGAAGGTTTCAAGATCGAGGTCGACGAGGCCAGTCAGAAGCTCTTCACCAGCATGATCGAAAAACTCGCCGGCAATAAGTGGGACGGCGACCGCGACAGTTGGTCCACCGCCCTGGAAGACGCCGACTGGGCGCGCCTGACCACCGATCACAGCCAGTGCACCAACCGTCATTGCCCGAACTTCGGCCAGTGCGCCTTCTACAAGGCCCGCGAAGGCATGGGCAAGGTCGACGTGATCGTCACTAACCACGACATGGTACTGGCCGACCTGGCCCTGGGCGGCGGCGCCGTGCTGCCGGACCCGCGCGACACCATCTACGTGTTCGACGAAGGCCATCACCTGCCTGACAAGGCCATCGGCCACTTCGCCCATTACACGCGCCTGCGCTCCACCGCCGACTGGCTGGAAACCACCGCCAAGAACCTCACCAAACTTCTGGCCCAGCATCCATTGCCGGGGGATCTGGGCAAGTTGATCGAGCAGGTGCCGGAACTGGCGCGGGAGATCAAGACCCAGCAGCAGTTCATGTTCACCGCGTGCGAGCAGATTGCCGATTTCAAGCCCGGCGAAGACGTCGAAGGCCGCGAGCGCCCGCGTCACCGATTCGTCGGCGGGGTGATTCCCGAGCACATGCGTGAAATGGGCATCGAACTGAAGAAAGGCTTCGCACGGCTGACCGATCTGTTCACCCGCCTGACCGAGTTGCTCAAGGAGGGCATGGACGGCGAGGTCAACATTGGCATCGCCAGCAACCAGGCCGAGGAGTGGTATCCACTGTTCGGCAGCTTGTTGTCGCGTTCTTCCGGCAACTGGGAGTTGTGGACCGCCTTCACCGTCGAAGACCCGGAAGACAACCCACCCATGGCGCGCTGGCTGACCCTGGCCGAAAGCGGCTCGCTGTTCGATATCGAGGTCAATGCAAGCCCCATCCTCGCGGCGGAAATGCTCCGGCGCAACCTGTGGAACGTGGCGTATGGCTGCCTGGTGACGTCGGCGACCTTGACGGCCCTCGGCAGCTTCGATCGCTTTCGCATGCGCGCTGGCCTGCCGAAAAAAGCCGTGACCGCCGTGGTCCCAAGCCCCTTTCATCATGCCGACGCCGGTGTGTTGCGGGTGCCGAACCTGAACGCCGATCCCCGTGATGCAGCGGCGCATACCGCCGCGATCATTCGTGACTTGCCTGAGCTGGTCGAAGGTTCGCGGGGTACGCTGGTGCTGTTTTCCTCGCGCAAACAGATGCAGGACGTGTTCGACGGCCTGGACCGCGACTGGCGCAAGCAAGTGTTCATCCAGGGCAACCTGTCGAAACAGGAAACCCTGAACAAGCACAAGGCGCGGGTGGATGGCGGCGATTCCAGCGTGTTGTTCGGCCTGGCGAGCTTCGCCGAAGGGGTCGACTTGCCCGGCGCCTATTGCGAGCACGTGGTCATTGCCAAGATTCCTTTCTCGGTACCCGATGATCCGGTCGAAGCGGCGCTGGCCGAATGGATCGAAGCCAGGGGCGGTAATCCGTTCATGGAAATCTCCGTGCCGGACGCCTCGCTGAAACTGGTCCAGGCCTGCGGTCGCTTGCTGCGCACCGAAGAAGACCGCGGCACCATCACCTTGCTCGACCGGCGCCTGGTGACCCAGCGCTATGGCAAAGCCATCCTCAATGCGTTGCCGCCGTTCCGTCGAGAAATTTCCTGAATCACCGGTGGGCAGTTTTGCCCGCCGCGTTGTCTATCTCTCTGCCATCGCTTTTCCACTGGCCCATTGAAGGTCGTTAGGGAGAATTTCGTTCTCATGATTTGCCGTTCGTTGCCTGCTGTTTTTGCCATGCTGTTCGCAACACCGCTGTTGGCCGCCCCGGCCAGCCAGCAGACGCTGTTCAACTTTGTGCGCCCCGCCGACGTGGTTCAGGTGGCGACTCAGGACGCCAGCCTGCCGCAATCCAACGCCGAGCAAACCCCCGAGGGCGAAGTGCTGCGCCGGGTGACGTTCAACCCGGTCGCCCGGCCGACGTTGCGCCTGACTCCGCAAACCGGCGCCTGGGACTGGTCGCAGTCGGGCGTCATGAGCTTGCGGATCCAGAGCGCCATGAACTGGGCCTTGACCCTGTACGTGACCATCCAGAGCAACGACGGCAAGACACTGGTCAGCCGCGTCGATCTGCCGGCGGGGCCTGCGCAAACCCTGTTGGTGCCTTTGCAGGCGACATCACCGCTGAGCCAGGGCATGAAGGCTGGTCCGCCGATGCCGATGACCGTTGAGGGGCAGCGAGTGTTGCTGGCCAGCAGCGCCGGTGAGCTGGATCGCAGCCGGGTGGTGTCGGTGAGCCTGTCGATGGACCAGCCCAAAGCCGCGCAAAGCATCCTGCTGGAGCGCTTTGGTGTGCAGGACGGTGAGTCGATAACCCAAGCCGTGTATGGCGGGTTGGTGGATGCCTACGGCCAGTCGACCCGAAACAAATGGCCGGAAAAAATCAGCAGTGACGAACAACTGAAAAGCGCCGCCAGCAAGGAGCAGCAGCAACTGAAAACCTGGCTGGCCGAGCGCGAGAAGTCCTCCCTGGACAAGTTCGGTGGTTTGACCAAAGGCCCGTCCTTCAAGGCCAGTGGCTTTTTCCGCACCGAGAAACGCGATGGACGCTGGTATCTGGTGACGCCGCAAGGCCATCCGTTTTATTCGCTCGGGGTTAACACCGTCGCTGCAGACGTCAACCCGACCTACGTTGCCGGTCGTGAGTGGATGTTCGAATCCCTGCCCAAAGCAGATGACGCACTCGCCAGCCACTACGGCGAAGGCGACAACCGTGGCGGCAACGGTGCCGATCAAGGGCGTGGCTACAATGCCGGTCGCTGGTACGACTTCTACGGTGCCAACCTGCAGCGCCTGTATGGCGACCCGTGTGTGAAGGGCAGCGATACCAAGGCGGGCGTCGCCGCGGCGGCCAAGGCGGATGCAGTTGAGGCGACCGCGGCCAAGGCGGCGGAGCAACCTGTAGTGCCAGCAACTGCCGAGTCTGGTGTCGCCGAAGCGGCCAGGACTGACGCGACGGTAGCGAAAGCCGCCGAGCAAAAAACCGCCGAACCGTGCAAGCCGCTGTTCGACGAGCAACGTTGGGCCAGTCACACCCTTGATCGCTTGCAGGCCTGGGGCTTCAACACCATTGGCAACTGGAGCGCACCCGTATTGGGCGACGCTGATCGCGTGCCCTACACCTTGCCGCTGTCGATCGTCGGCGACTACGCCAGCATCAGCACCGGTACCGACTGGTGGGGCGGCATGCCCGACCCCTTCGACCCGCGTTTCGCCATGGCCACCGAACGTGCCGTGGCCATTGCCGCCCGCGATCATCGTGACGATCCGTGGTTGATCGGTTACTACGCCGACAACGAACTGGCCTGGGCCGGTCCCGGGGATGACCCGAAAGCCCGGTATGCCCTGGCCTACGGCACCTTGAAAATGACCACCGACGTGCCGGCCAAGCGCGCATTCCTCAAGCAACTGCGTGACAAGTACCGCAATCAGGCTGGCTTGTCGAAAGCCTGGGGCATCGATCTGGCGGCCTGGGAACTGATGGAAGATCCGGGATTCGTGCCGCCGTTGCCAAGCGCCGAGCACCCGGAAATCGAAGCCGACTTCAAATACTTCCAGAAGGTCTTTGCCGACACTTACTTCAAGACCATCTCCGACTCGCTCAAGTGGCACGCACCGAACCAGCTATTGCTCGGCGGCCGTTTCGCCATCAGCACGCCGGAGGCCGTGGAGTCCTGCGCCCAGTATTGCGACGTGTTGAGCTTCAACATGTACACCTTGCAACCCCAGGATGGTTACGACTTCGCCAGGCTGCGCAGTCTCGACAAACCGGTACTGATCACCGAGTTCAATTTCGGCTCGGCTGATCGTGGCCCGTTCTGGGGCGGCGTTACGCCTTTGGTGAAGGAGGAAGACCGCGGTCCGGCGTACGCCAACTTCATCAAGCAGGCATTGAGCGAGCCGTCGATTGTTGGCGTGCATTGGTTCCAGTACCTCGATCAACCGGTCACCGGGCGCCTGCTTGACGGCGAAAACGGTCACTTCGGGTTGGTGGGCATCACTGATCTGCCGTTCCAGGGTTTTGTCGACAACGTGCGCAAAAGTAACCTGGCGACAGTCGAGCAATTGGGCAAAGAGGCCGAGAAGGCTGCGGCCGCCGCCGACAAAGCCAGCCACGACGCCGAGGGCGGCCGCAAGGCCGACGCCGGCAAGGGGCCGGGGAAGGGTGCTGGCGGGCACTCCGGCAAAGGCCATTAAAAGCTGAAACCCTGTGGCGAGGGGGCTTGCCCCCGTTGGGTTGCGTAGCAACCCCAAAATCTCGGCAGCGGCCGAAAAATTTGGGAGCGCTACGCACTCCGACGGGGGCAAGCCCCCTCGCCACAACCGCCCGGCCCAATCCTGTTCCCAAAACCCTCAAGGGCTGGAACAATGCCCGCCACTTTGTAGAGCGTTAATCCGGGGGAGTTGCGGGTGCAGATTCAGGGTCATTACGAGCTTAAGTTCGAAGCGGTGCGAGAGGCGTTCGCGGCGCTGTTCGACGATCCCCAGGAACGTGGCGCAGCGTTGTGCATTCAGGTCGGCGGCGAAACCGTCCTCGATCTGTGGGCCGGCACTGCCGACAAGGACGGGACCGAGGCCTGGCACAGCGACACTATCGCCAATCTGTTCTCCTGCACCAAGACCTTTACCGCTGTCACCGCGCTGCAATTGGTGGCCGAAGGCAAGCTGCAACTGGATGCCCCGGTCGCGCGCTACTGGCCCGAATTTGCCGCTGCCGGCAAAGAGTCCGTCACCTTGCGTCAACTGCTCTGCCATCAGGCCGGCCTTCCGGCATTGCGCGAGTTACTGGCCCCCGAAGCCCTTTACGACTGGCAAACCATGGTCGACGCCCTGGCCGCCGAAACGCCGTGGTGGACGCCGGGCGAAGGCCACGGTTACGCGGCGATCACCTATGGCTGGCTGATCGGCGAATTGCTGCGCCGTGCCGACGGTCGTGGGCCGGGTGAATCCATCGTCGCGCGGGTCGCCAAACCGTTGGGGCTGGACTTCCATGTGGGCTTGGCCGACGAAGAGTTCCATCGCGTGGCCCACATTGCGCGGGGCAAGGGCAATGTCGGCGATGCCGCTGCCCAGCGCCTGCTGCAAGTGACCATGCGTGAGCCAGCGGCCATGACGACCCGGGCGTTCACCAACCCTCCGTCGATCATGACCAGCACCAACAAGCCCGAGTGGCGACGCATGCAACAGCCGGCCGCCAATGGCCATGGCAATGCCCGCAGCCTGGCCGGGTTCTATGCCGGCCTGCTCGACGGCAGCCTGCTGGAAAGCGAAATGCTCGATGAACTGACCCGCGAGCACAGCCTCGGCGAGGACAAGACCTTACTGACCCGGACCCGTTTCGGTCTGGGCTGCATGCTCGATCAACCGGACGTTGCCAATGCCACCTTCGGCCTTGGCCCGCGGGCGTTCGGTCATCCGGGTGCCGGCGGCTCCATCGGTTTTGCCGACCCGGAGCACGACGTGGCTTTCGGATTTGTGACAAATACCCTGGGGCCGTACGTCTTGATGGACCCGCGTGCGCAAAAGCTGGTGCGGGCTCTGGCCACTTGTCTGTAAAAACGGCTATCGGGTTCCAGGGTTGGAACCCGATAACCTTTTCAGTTTCAAAGTGTTTGTTTGTACCGGCCAATGTGGCCTGATTTTTTTGACTTCATTCTTGTGGATATCCAATGTCATCCAATAAAACCCTCGCCTTGGCCCTGTGCTTCGCTATTACCGGTTGCGCACAGACTCCACAGAAAGACGTGACGGCACCTGTCGCCAAGACTGAAAGCGGCAGCCACTGGTACTGGCCGTTCAGTTCCGACGACAGTGCCGGCAAGCCTGTGGTCAAGCCGGAGGTGAAACCTGAAGTCAAACCGGTTGCGGTGGCCAAGGCCGGAACCGATAGCGGCAGCAAGTGGTACTGGCCGTTCGGCGGTAGCGAGCAGAGCACCGCCAAGGCTGTGCCGATGCCCGACCCGAAAGTCACCCAGGCCTGGCTTGACGACTATGAACCGCGTCTGCGGGAGGCGGTCAAGGGCAGCAACATGCAACTCGAGCGCCGCGAAAACGTGCTGGTGGTGACTGCGCCGGTCGAAGGCTCGTTCAACCCTGATCGTCCGGCCATGCTGTTGCCGGTCACGCTCGGTCCGTTCACCCGCGTTGCCAAGATCCTTGAAGCCGATCCAAAGACTGCTGTGTTGATCCTCGGCCACAGCGATACGTCCGGCGCTGTGCCTGCCAACGTCAAACTGAGCCAGGAGCGTGCCCAGTCCGTTGCGGCGATTTTCCGTCTCAGTGGTTTGCAGCGTGATCGCTTGATGCTGCGTGGCCTGGGCGGTGATGCGCCGCGTGCCGCCAACGACAGCGTGCAAGGTCGTGCGTTGAACCGTCGCGTGGAACTGCTGGTGACCCCTCAAAACACCATGGTCGCGCTGCTGAGCAAGTACAACATGCCGGCTCCCGCCCCGGTAAGCATGGTTGCTGCCGCGGACGCCAAGCCGGTCGCCAAGCCTGTGACACCGGCCCCTGCGACTAAAAAGGCTGCGGTTCCAGCGGTGAAAAAAGCTTCGGCGAAGAAAGCCCCGGCCAAGAAAACACCTGCGAAAACCGCAACACCGGCAAAAAAGACCACGCCAGCCAAAGCCTCGACGGCTGACAAGAAAGTCGCCGCCACTGATACTGCAAAGCAGTGATTCGTTAACCAAAAGGAATGCGCCATGACCCAGGGCCTGGCTGATATGCGTCGTGACTACACCCGTGATGGCTTGACCGAGGCACAAGCCCCGGCCGAGCCGTTTGCTTTGTTCCACCAATGGTTCGCCGACGCGGTGAAAACCGAACAGGTCCCGGTGGAAGCCAACGCCATGACCCTGGCCACCGTTGACCAGGACGGTCGACCGCACTGTCGCATTCTGTTGCTCAAGGGCCTGGACGAACTGGGCTTCACCTTTTTCACCAACTACGACAGCGCCAAGGGCCAGCAACTGGCCGCGAATCCGTTCGCGGCCATGACGTTTTTCTGGCCGGCGCTGGAGCGCCAGGTGCGCATCGAAGGGCGGGTGGTGAAGGTGACGCCTGAAGAGTCCGACGCCTACTATCAGGTTCGTCCACTGGGCAGTCGCCTGGGAGCCTGGGCGTCGCCGCAGAGCCAGGTGATCGCCGATCGTAGCGAGCTCGAAGCGCTGCTCAAGGACACCGAGCAACGTTTCAGCGACACCCAGCCCCATTGCCCGGAACACTGGGGTGGTTATCGCCTGCTGCCGGAACGCATCGAATTCTGGCAGGGTCGCCCAAGCCGCCTGCACGACCGCCTCAATTACCGTCAGCAGGGCGCCGACTGGATTCTTGAACGTCTGGCACCCTGAGCAGTCTACCGATCGGGATAGCCTGCCGCAGCGGCCTCCAGCCACTTCGGCAGGTCTCGACGCTTGATCTTCTGCGCCTGAGCACTCGCCAATCGTTCGAGCATGAAGGCTTTTTTCTGCTCGTCCTTGCCCGCCAGCGCTAGCGCCAGGTCGCGCTCCATCCAGCGTTTGATCCGCACGTACAGCCACCAATGGAAGTACAAACCGGCAACAGTCGTGACGACGATGATAAAGTAATCCATGGAAATCCTTGGCCAGTGGGGCGGCTTTGCGAATTTGCCGCTACTGTGTGAGTTCGTGGAAGCGCCTTAACGGAGCCTGAATCAAACCAATTTTACCCGGGCGATGCCGTGACAGGCGTCAAGCAGCGGAGTTTAATGAACAACTGTTTTTTTGGAGTTGATGCTATGCGTAAGTCTGTTCTGCTGGTTGCTTCCTTTTCCACGATGGCGATGTTGCTCACTGGTTGCCAATCGAGCCTGACCGGTGACTCCTACTCCCGTGACGAGGCGCGTCGCGTGCAGACCGTTCGCATGGGCACCATCGAAGCATTGCGTCCGGTGAAAATCGAAGGCACCAAAACCCCGATCGGCGGCGCTGCAGGTGCAGTGGTCGGCGGCGTTGGCGGCAGTGCCATCGGTGGCGGCAAAGGCAGCGTCGTTGCAGCGGTTATCGGTGCCGTGGCCGGTGGCCTGCTCGGTTCAGCCGCTGAAGAAGGCCTGACCCGCACCCAGGGTGTGGAAATCACCGTGCGCGAAGACGATGGCAGCATGCGCGCCTACGTTCAGGAAGTTCAGCCGAACGAAGTGTTCCGTGTTGGCGAACGTGTGCGCATTGCAAGTGTGAATGGCACCAGCCGCGTTTCGCATTAAGCGCAAACACCGGCTAAACAAAAAACCCGATCAGGTGACTGATCGGGTTTTTTGTTTTTCAGCTCAGGTGAGTCCTGATTGATGCCGGCCGTTATGGCGGTTTATCAGGAGGCCAGCGCGCTGTTCTTGCGGCTCGCCATCGCCGTCACCACATAACCGATCAGCGCAGCCAGAATCGAACCGGTCAAGATCCCCATGCGGTCCATCCCGGCGAAATCACTCACGCCTGGCTCGAAGGCCAGCGAGCCGACAAACAGGCTCATCGTGAAACCGATGCCACAGAGAATCGCCACGCCCAGTATCTGGCCCCAATTGGCACCTTGGGGCAGGGCGGCGATACCGGTTTTCACGGCCAGCCAGGTCAGGCCGAAGACACCGACGGTCTTGCCCAGCAGCAGCCCGATGGCGATGCCCATGGGGACGTGATGAGTGAAGCTCTCGACAGTGACACCGCTCAGGGACAGGCCGGCGTTGGCAAAGGCGAACAGTGGCAGGATGCCGTAGGCGACCCACGGGTGCAGGGCATGCTCCAGGGCAAGCAGTGGCGAAGGTTCGGCATTTTTCGTGCGCAACGGAATGCAGAATGCCAGGGTCACGCCGGCCAGGGTGGCGTGGACACCGCTCTTGAGCACGCAGACCCAGAGGATCAGTCCAATGATCATGTACGGCCCGAGCTTGACCACGCCAAGCCGGTTCATCCCGATCAGCGCCGCAATACAGGTCGCGGCCAGCGCCAGAGACAGGGTCGACAGCGCGCCGGAATAGAAGATCGCAATGATGATGATCGCGCCAAGGTCGTCGATGATCGCCAGGGTCATCAGGAACAGTTTCAGCGATACCGGAACCCGTTTGCCCAGCAGCGCCAGTACGCCAAGGGCGAAGGCGATGTCGGTGGCGGTCGGGATTGCCCAGCCGTTCAGGGCGGCTGGCGTGTCGCGATTGAGGTACCAGTAGATCAGCGCCGGCACCACCATGCCACCAATGGCGGCGGCACCGGGCAGGACGATCTGCGACGGTTTGGACAACTGGCCGTCGAGGACTTCGCGCTTCACTTCCAGGCCGATCAGCAGGAAGAACAGCGCCATCAGGCCGTCGTTGATCCAGAGCAGCAAGGGCTTGGCGATTTTCAGTGCGCCGATCTGCGCCACCACGGGGGTGTCCAGCAGGCCGTTGTACAGCCACGACAGCGGCGAGTTGTTGATGATCAGAGCCAGAACGGCAGCGGCGATCAGTAACAGACCGCTGGCAGCTTCCAACTGAAAGAAACGCGTGAAAGTGCTACGCAGAGGCAAGGTCGCTCTCCATCCATGAATTCAAAAGGTGTTACACCCTAACAAGTACCGTTAGTTGTTAAAACAAAAGTTATATTCTTTTTTGTTATATGCCGTTACAGAGTGATCCCTCGGCACCGACCTGAGCCTAGCAGTTGCCGGGCGTATTGGATTTCATCTGTACCTGTGCTGGATGCAGGATTTTTCCTAAGCTTGTTGGATGAGCCTTGTCAAAAGGCCGACTCCTGCCCGAAACAACGAGAAAACCATCATGAGCGACAACCGACAGTGGTCCCGCGAAGCGATTCGGATCATCGAAGCCGATTTCCAGCGCAGCGCCGACACCCACTTGATCCCCTTGCCGCTGCCGGGTTTTCCAGGCATCGAGTTGTACTTCAAGGACGAGTCCAGCCACCCCACGGGCAGCCTCAAGCACCGCCTGGCCCGTTCGCTGTTCCTGTATGCGCTGTGTAACGGCTGGCTCAAGCCCGGTGCGCCGGTGATTGAGGCATCCAGCGGTTCGACGGCGATTTCCGAAGCGTACTTCGCGCGCATGCTGGGCTTGCCGTTCATTGCGGTGATGCCGGCGACCACGTCCAAGGAGAAGATTGCGCAGATCGCCTTCTACGGTGGCCAAAGCCACCTGGTGGACGATCCGACCCAGATCTACGCCGAGTCCGAGCGCCTGGCCCGTGAACACGACGGGCACTTCATCGACCAGTTCACCTACGCCGAGCGCGCCACCGACTGGCGGGCGAACAACAACATTGCCGAGTCGATCTTTCAGCAGATGCGTTTCGAGCAGCATCCCGAACCGAGCTGGCTGATTTCCAGCCCCGGTACCGGCGGCACCACGGCCACCCTGGGCCGATATGTGCGTTATCGCCAGCATGGCACCCGCGTGCTGTGTGCCGATGCCGAGCGTTCGGTGTTCTTCGATTACTACCAGACCGGCGATGCCAGCCTGCGACTGGACCACGGCTCGCGTATCGAAGGCATCGGCCGGCCGCGCGTGGAAGCGTCGTTTCTGCCCAAGGTGATCGACGCGATGGTCAAGGTGCCGGATGCCTTGTCGCTGGCGGCCATGCACTACCTGGCGGAGCGTCTGGAACGGCATGTGGGCGGGTCGAGCGGGACCAACCTGATCGGCGCACTGATGGCCGCCCAGCACATGAAGGCGGCAGGGGAGACGGGGTCGATGGTGGCGATTCTGTGTGACGGCGGCGAGCGCTATGCCACGACCTATTACGATCAGGGCTGGCTCAAGGCTCAGGGGTATGAGCTGAGTGGTTTGATGGCTGCGGTGGCAGCGACGGTGGAGCGGGGTGAGCCGTTGCCGGACTCGGTTTTGCGCGCCAATATCTGAGATCTTTCAGACATCGAATACCCCTGTGGGAGCGAGCTTGCTCGCGATGGCGGCATAACATTCAACACCTATGTTGACTGATTTACCGCTATCGCGAGCAAGCTCGCTCCCACAGGGTTTTGCATTGTTTCGGGATCGCGTATCAGGCTTCC
>NZ_JBXAOQ010000024.1:0-32539 GCF_058802985.1 Pseudomonas sp. GW822-FHT01E03 | reverse complement strand
CCGAAAACTGCGTAACTCTTTGTTTACCAAGGAGTTTTCCGTTTCGACTGCGCCGGAAGTGGGGCGAATTATAGACATCTACAATCTGCCGTCAAGCACTGATTCGGGTTTTCTATCAATAAGCTGCGGAAAGCAGCAAAACACCCCAAAGGGTGCCTATATAGAGGAGCCAGAACGCCCCTCTATATAGAAGAGCTTCCCCATAGGCAGCCACAACCCATGTCATAGCCAAAAAATCAGCCCACGTGCACAGACGATTGACTGACGGCCAAAAAACAAAAAAGCACCCAAGGTGCTTTTTTGTTATCGCTATCAGTTGGACAAAGCCGACACCCTCGCCCGCGCCATGTGCAGCTTTTTGTAGCTTTCGATCAGGCGAAGGTGCCTGTCGAGCCCTTCCAGTTTCATGCTCGTCGGCGTCAGACCATAGAATCGCACGCTGCCATCCACGGACCCTATCGCCGCGTCCATCCGCTCGTTGCCGAACATCCGGCGGAAGTTGACCTCGTAGTCGCTCAGTTCCAGATCATCGTCCAGCTGCATTTCCAGCACGACGTTCACAGCTTGATAAAACAAGCCGCGCTCGACGGTGTTGTCGTTGTATTGCAAGAAGGCTTCCACCAGATCCTTGGCCTGATCAAACTTCTGCAAGGCGAGATAAATCAGCAGCCTCAGCTCCAGGATCGTCAACTTGCCCCAAGGCGTGTTGTCGTCGAACTCGATGCCGATCAAAGTGGTGATGTCGGTGTAGTCATCCAGCTCGCTGTTTTCCAGACCTTGGGCCAGCGATCTCAGGCCGACTTTGCTCAGGCTGTGCAGGTTCAGGATGTCAGCGCGGAACTGCAGCGCTTTGTTGGTGTTATCCCAGATCAAATCTTCTACCGGATAAATTTCCGAGTAACCCGGCACCAGAATGCGGCAGGCCTTGGCACCAATGTGCTCATAGACTGCCATGTACACTTCTTTACCCATGTCTTCGAGGATGCCGAACAGGGTCGCGGCCTCTTCGGTATTGGAGTTTTCGCCCTGACCGGAGAAATCCCACTCAACGAATTCAAAATCCGGTTTTGCACTAAAGAAGCGCCACGAGACCACACCGCTGGAATCGATAAAGTGCTCGACGAAGTTGTTCGGTTCAGTCACCGCCTGACCTTCGAAGGTCGGCTGAGGCAGATCGTTCAGGCCTTCGAAACTGCGGCCTTGCAGCAGCTCCGTCAGGCTGCGCTCCAGCGCCACTTCCAGGCTGGGGTGCGCGCCGAACGAGGCAAACACGCCACCGGTACGCGGGTTCATCAAGGTCACACACATCACCGGGAACTCCCCGCCCAGCGATGCATCCTTGACCAGCACCGGGAAGCCCTGCTCTTCCAGGGCCTGGATACCAGCCAGAATCCCCGGGTATTTCGCCAGTACTTCCTGCGGCACATCCGGCAGGGCCATTTCGCCTTCGAGGATTTCGCGTTTGACCGCGCGCTCGAAGATCTCCGACAGGCACTGCACCTGGGCTTCGGCCAGGGTGTTGCCGGCGCTCATGCCATTGCTCAGGAACAGGTTTTCGATCAGGTTGGACGGGAAGTACACCACCTCATTGTCCGACTGGCGCACAAACGGCAGTGAACAAATGCCGCGCTGGGTATTGCCGGAGTTGGTGTCGTACAGATGCGAGCCACGCAACTCGCCATCCCGGTCGTAAATCTTCAGGCAGTACTCGTCGAGAATTTCAGTCGGCAGTTCGTCCTTCGGGCCAGGCTTGAACCAGCGCTCGTCCGGGTAATGCACAAACGCCGCGTTGGCGATGTCCTCGCCCCAGAACTGATCGTTGTAGAAGAAGTTGCAGTTGAGCCGCTCGATAAACTCGCCCAGTGCCGATGCCAGCGCGCCTTCTTTGGTCGCGCCTTTGCCGTTGGTAAAGCACATTGGCGAGTGCGCATCGCGGATGTGCAGCGACCACACATTGGGAACGATATTGCGCCACGAAGCGATTTCAATCTTCATGCCCAGGTCAGCCAGGATGCCCGACATGTTGGCGATGGTTTGCTCCAGCGGCAGGTCCTTGCCCACAATGTAGGTGCCCGCTTCGCTGGTCGAGTGCGGCATCAGCAACGCCTGGGCATCGGCGTCGAGGTTTTCGACCTCTTCAATCACAAACTCAGGCCCGGTTTGCACCACCTTCTTTACCGTACAACGGTCAATGGAGCGCAAGATCCCCTGACGGTCCTTGGCGGAAATGTCCGCCGGCAATTCAACCTGAATCTTGAAAATCTGGTTGTAGCGGTTTTCCGGATCAACAATGTTGTTCTGCGACAGGCGGATATTTTCGGTGGGGATATTGCGAGTCTCGCAATACAGCTTCACGAAGTACGCCGCACACAACGCCGACGAAGCCAGGAAGTAATCGAACGGCCCCGGTGCCGAGCCATCGCCCTTGTAGCGAATGGGTTGATCGGCAATCACCGTGAAGTCGTCGAACTTGGCTTCAAGTCGAAGGTTGTCGAGAAAGTTGACCTTGATTTCCATGTGCGATTACCAGAATAACGAGCTAAACGATTTGGCCGCCATTATCCGGTTTTTCGGCACAGACCGTTAACTTTCCGCTATTTATCGATCAACACCACACCGCGCTCCTCAAGCAATCGCACAAACATCGTCAGGCTCTGCGACACGGTCCCCCTGCGCCACACCAGCCAGGTGCGTAAATAGCGGAACGACTCCGACAACGGCCAGACACTGACCGTCGTGCATCCAGGCATGCTTTCGAGCATGCTGCGGGGCATCAGCGCCAGGCCGGCACCGGCGCTGACGCAGGCCAGCATGCCGTGATAGGACTCCATTTCGAAAATCTTGCCGGGCACCGCCGCGCCATTGGCGAACCAGCTTTCGAAATGATGGCGATAGGAGCAGTTGGAGCGGAAGGCATAGATGTTTTCGCCATTCACATCCTTGGCCCGATGAATCGGGTCATGGTTGAGGGGGGCGATCAGGACCATTTCCTCCTCGAATGCAGGCACGCCCTCCAGCGCCGGATGCAAGACCGGACCATCGACAAATGCAGCGGCCAGCCGCCCGGACAGTACTCCATCGATCATGGTCCCGGAGGGGCCGGTGGACAGGTCCAGTTCGACCTTGGCGTGCTTCTGGTTATAGGCGGCCAATAGCTCTGGAATACGTACCGCTGCAGTACTTTCCAGCGAACCCAGGGCGAAGGCTCCCTGCGGTTCTTCACCCGCCACGGTGGCGCGCGCCTCCTGAACCAGATCGAGAATACGTCGAGCGTAATCCAGAAAGCTCCAGCCGGCCGGCGACAGGCGCAGGCGACTCTTCTCGCGAATAAACAGATCTACACCCAGGTCCAGTTCAAGCTGTTTGATTCTGGTCGTGAGATTCGATGGCACCCGGTGGATATGCTGGGCGGCCACGCTGATGCTGCCGTGCTCGGCGACAGCCTTGAAAATTTCGAGCTGAACCAGATCCAAGCTATTCTCCAAACGTGAACGTTATGCTCAGTATTATTCAGTTTCCAGAAAACATATAGCCCCATAACCTGAGCACATTCCTACCTCGCAGGACGGTGCCATGACCAACGTATCCAGCCTTACCCATGCCATTTCGATCAACCCCGCTACGGGCGAGCAGATCGGCCATTACCCTTTCGAATCCGATTCGGCATTACAGGCCGCGCTGACGCGGGCCGCTACCGGGTTTCGCGCCTGGCGCGGCAAACCGGTTGAACAGCGCGCGCAACTGTTGATCAACCTCGGTCAGGCCTTGCGCAACAATGCACAGGCTATGGCGAACATGATCACCCAGGAAATGGGTAAGCCGATTGCTCAGGCCCGCGGTGAAATTGAAAAATGTGCGCAGCTCTGCCAGTGGTACGCCGAACATGGCCCCGCCATGCTGAGCCCGGAACCGACTCTGGTGGAAGGCGGCAAGGCACGCATTGAATATCGCCCCCTGGGCCCGATTCTCGCCGTGATGCCGTGGAACTTCCCCATCTGGCAAGTCCTGCGCGGCGCGGTCCCCACCCTGCTCGCCGGCAATACCTACGTGCTCAAGCACGCGCCAAATGTCATGGGCAGCACCTACCTGCTGCTGGAAGCTTTCAAGCAAGCGGATTTTCCCGAAGGTGTTTTCGAGGTCATCAACGTCACCCCAGACGGTGTATCCAAGGCGATCGCCGATCCACGCATCGCGGCCGTCACCCTCACCGGTAGCGTGCGAGCGGGCATGGCCATCGGTGCTCAGGCCGGAGCCGCGCTGAAGAAATGCGTATTGGAACTGGGCGGCTCCGACCCGTTTATCGTTCTCGACGACGCAGACCTCGATGAGGCGGTAAAAGCCGCCGTGATCGGGCGCTATCAAAACACCGGACAAGTCTGCGCCGCAGCCAAACGACTGATAGTCGAGCAAGGCATTGCCCGGGAATTTACCCGCAAGTTCGTCGAGGCCACCCAACAACTGGTTGTCGGTGATCCACTGGTTACCACCACCTATATCGGCCCGATGGCTCGCTTCGATCTGCGCGATGAACTGGATCAACAGGTGCGCGACACACTGAAAGAAGGCGCGACGTTGCTGATGGGTGGAAAGAAGGCTGAAGGCCCAGGTAACTACTATGAGCCCACTGTACTCGGCGATGTGACCGATCAGATGACATCATTCAAACAGGAGTTGTTTGGTCCAGTGGCCTCAATCATCACGGCCCGAGACGCAGCCCATGCGCTGGAGTTGGCCAATGACAGCGAGTTCGGCCTCACCGCCACCCTCTACACGCGCAATGTCGAACTCGCCCGGCAGATGGCCAGCGAACTTGAAACCGGCGGCGTGTTCATCAACGGCTATAGCGCCAGCGATCCGCGTGTCAGTTTTGGTGGCGTGAAGAAGAGTGGCTTTGGCCGTGAACTCTCGCATTTCGGGGTGCGTGAATTCTGTAATGCACAAACGGTTTGGCTGGATCGGCGCTAGGGCCGGTATAAATAGGGGTAATTTTCAGACACGAAAAAGCCCAGCCTTCTCAGGCTGGGCTAATTCATTGAAAAACAGGGTCGGGACGGAGTGATTGAAACTCGCTCCCTGGCACCCCATACAGTTAATCAATACTCATCCCTGGTTCAATTTACCCATCTTCAAGCCCAGTAAAAACGGACCATTCTGCGCATCACTCTTCTCATCGAAGGCGATCAACATTCACACTCCATCGCACCGAAAGTTATTTATCCGGACAAGTAACCCCATTACCTTTCATCCTGTTACACCTTATTGAACAGTGATTACTGGACAAACTCTAACACTCACACTTTCCACAAATAACACCCCCCCAATAACAGTCAGACCAACATCAATTAGTCTCGCTGACTTCTTATAACATTCGTTGACACTAAGACGTAGACACCCTAGATTAATGGCACTCTGCCAACGCCAAGACGACGCATCAACTTTTAAAAGTTAATGGAATGCTGAGTTCCTGAGTTATTTCATAACTGGTACAACGCATGAAATATGTAGACGATATTGCGAAACTCTTTACACGTTTTGGCGCCAATGCGGAGAGTTACCAGGAAATACAACCGAACTACAAAGATTTCAAAGACGACCCGGTTACACCAGCACTCGCTGAGCCAGAACCGTCGGTGGCCTTGCCTCCCCCAACACCAACACCAACGCCCCCTGTATTTCTAATGGACGAGCCACAGCCTTCTTTATTGGTTGGCGCGTTGGTCGAGCCTGTGAAGAATGTTGTCCTCTCGCAACCTTCACCCATATCCCCTCCCCTGACCAAGCCACCTGCGAGTTCTGCTACGTGCGATCGTCAGCGATTGAGCGACCTGTTGCGTGAACTCAACCAGGTTCGTCGGGACGGTCTACCAGAAATAACTCGCAAGCGGACCAAGGCGAAGGTCATTGCTATCGTTTCGGCGAATGGTGGAGTGGGTAAAAGCACCGTCGCCGCTGGCCTCGCAAAAACCCTTCGGCGCCCTGGCGGGCGTACCATCGCTATTGATCTGGACCCTCAGAACGCGCTGTCCGGCCACTTGGGTATCACCCGGCAGGTTCCCGGGCTGATCCAGCTCAAAGAACAGCACGCAGACTGGGGCGCTCATCGCCTGCCGGGCTTTAGCGACAGCGAGTGCCTGCCCTTCGGCACTGGCGAGGTGAACGACCACCGATTGCTCAAGCAGTTGATGCTTGAAGATTCTGACTGGTTGAATCAGCACCTTGCGTCAATGAACCTCAGCGAAAACGATACCGTGATCCTGGACACTCCTTCGGGTGCGACCGTCTATTCGCAACAGGCACTCGACGCCGCCGATCTGGTGCTGGTAATGACGGTGGCCGACGCGGCCTCCTACCTGGCACTGGACACTATGACCCAGTGGCTGGAAACCAGCCCAAGACGCGCGCAGCGGCACCGGTATGTGCTCAACCAACGGGATGACTCGCGTTCGTTCTGCAGGGACATGGGCGTGCTGTTTCGGCGGCGGCTCGGCGCCAACCTGATCGGGACGATTCGCCTCGATCACCAGTTCAACGAGTCGCTGGCCTATGGTCGGGACCTGCTGCAGTACGCACCTGAGAGCATTGGCTGTCAGGATATTCTCTCGCTGTCAGGCGCGGTCCATGCCCTGCTTTTCGCGGATGCTTCCAGCCTGCAGGGCACGCCATGACCGCCCGGCTGAATCAGGCACCTGCGAAGGCGTGGTGGCTGGAGGAGCTATTGGACACTTTCCAGGCTCACGTCAGTCGATGGCCCAAGCGTTGTCGCCAAGGCCTGAAGCTCTCAGCCGGGCTGTTCGCCGCATTGCTGGTGCTGGGTATCCTCACCGCGCCGCTGAACCTGTATTCCCAGGCCGCGTTTGCTGCCGTCTGTTTCGCCACCAGCCTGATCATCCGCAAGCAAGCCGGGCGTTTGGCGATCCTGACCCTGATCACCCTCTCGCTGATCGCTTCGCTGCGCTACATGTACTGGCGCCTGACTGACACCCTGGGCTTCGACAATTGGCAGGATGCCGTATTTGGCTACGGGCTGGTGCTGGCCGAGCTGTATGCCTTGCTCATCCTCGTCTTCGGCTACGTACAGACCGCTTGGCCGCTGCATCGTAAACCGCAGTTTCTGCAACAGCCGCCCGCTGAATGGCCGACGGTAGACGTTTTCATTCCCACCTATAACGAAGCGTTGGGCATCGTCAAACTGGTGGTGCTTGCCGCTCAGGCCATCGACTGGCCCGAGGGCAAACTGCGGGTGCACATGCTCGATGACGGACGCCGGGAGGAATTCAAGGCTTTCTGTCAGCAGATTGGTGTCAACTACATCACCCGCGACAACAATGACCATGCCAAGGCCGGCAACCTCAACGAAGCACTCAAAGTCACCGACGGCGAGTTCATCGCCATATTCGATGCCGACCACGTGCCCACCCGCTCCTTCCTGCAGATCACCATGGGCTGGTTTTCAAAGGACCCGAACCTGGCGTTGCTGCAAACACCGCACTTCTTCTATTCACCCGATCCGTTCGAAAAAAACCTCGATACCTTTCGCTCGGTACCCAATGAAGGTGAGTTGTTCTACGGCCTGGTGCAGGACGGCAACGACCTGTGGAACGCAGCTTTTTTCTGCGGCTCTTGCGCGGTCATCCGGCGGACTCACTTGCTGGAAGTCGGCGGCATCGCCACCGAAACCGTGACGGAGGATGCGCACACGGCACTCAAGCTCAATCGCCGTGGCTTCAATACGGCCTATCTCGCCATTCCACAAGCGGCGGGCCTGGCTACCGAAAGCCTTTCCCGACACATCAGCCAGCGCATACGTTGGGCGCGGGGCATGGCGCAGATTTTTCGGACCGACAATCCGCTATTTGGCAAAGGTCTGAACCTGGGGCAGCGCATCTGCTACCTCAACGCCATGATGCACTTTTTCTACAGCCTGCCCCGCCTGGTGTTCTTGACTGCACCCTTGGCCTATCTGTTTTTCGACGCGCAGATTTTCCATGCCTCGGCGTTGATGGTCACGGTCTATGTACTGCCGCATATTTTCCATTCCAGCCTGACCAACTCCGCCATCCAGGGGCGTTTCCGCCATTCCTTCTGGAACGAAGTGTATGAGTCGGTGTTGGCCTGGTACATCATGCGACCGGTACTGTTGGCCCTGATCAGCCCTTCGCTGGGCAAGTTCAATGTGACCGACAAGGGCGGCACCATCGAGAAGGACTATTTCGACTGGAAGCTTGCACGGCCTTACATCGTGCTGCTGACCTTGAACATGATCGGTCTGGTGATTGGCGTGATGAAGCTGGTCGGGAGTGATTCGGCCGAGGTCACGACCTTGCTGATCAACCTGGCCTGGACCGTGTACAACATCATCATCGTCAGCACCGCCGTAGCGGTGGCCACTGAGTCCTCTCAGGTACGCAACGAACCCAGGGTGCCCGCTGACCTGCCCGTGCGTGTCTACCGCGAAGACGGCACCTGGTTCGATTGCAAAACTCAGGACTTCTCACAAAACGGCGTGGGTCTGGCACTGCCACCGCAGGTGCAGCTCAGCGTCGATGAGAAGCTGCGGCTGTGCATTTTGCGCACGCCGCCTTCAAGCCTCTTTCCCGCAACAACGATCTTCAACAACGACGGCGTGGCAGGCGTGCAATTCGAGGGCCTGACCCTGCGCCAGCAAAGCGAACTGGTGCGACTGACCTTTTCACGGGCAGACACCTGGGCCAATACCTGGGGTAACGGCCGCCTCGACGCGCCCATGTCGGCATTGCGCGAGGTCAGCAGCATTGGCTTACGCGCCATCCTGCGCTTGTTCGTTGCAAGCCTGAAGGACAGCCACGCGCTGCTGCGCAAACGCCCCGACACTCCATCACCCATCGACTCCACCGCGGACACGCAACGATCTTGAAGCCTTCCACTCGCCGGACCTTTCTTCCTCGTCGCTCACTCATGCTGATCGCCTGCTCGCTAGTGGGCTGGAACGGCTGGGCGTTGAATGCTGCCGCCCAAATCAGCGCCACAGAACCGGTGGTGATGACGGTCGCATCGCTGCCCGGGACCGATACCCCGAGCAACAGCTATACCCGCACCCTCAAGGAGCTGGGCAAAAGCTATTCGATGACCCTTAAAGGCGTGGAGGCGACCGACAGTGTGAATTTCGATGTGCGCGCCGATGAGGTCGTCACGGCTGCACAGGTCACGCTGCAGTACAGCTACTCACCGGCGCTGCTGGCCGACCTTTCGCAAATCAACGTGCTGATCAACGATCAAGTGGCCGCCAGCCTGCCCCTCCCGAAGGAAGAGGCCGGTAAATTGCAGACCCGGACCGTGCAGATTCCGCCGCAGACCATCACCGAATTCAATCGGCTCAGCCTGCAGTTCATCGGTCATTACACGATGCAATGTGAAGACCCTTTGCACTCCAGCCTTTGGGCCAGGATCGGCAACGAGAGCCAGCTGAGCCTCCAGGTGACGTCGATTCAACAGCCCAACGACCTGTCCGCTCTGCCACTTCCCCTGTTCGATCGTCGAGACGCCTCGCCCCTGAAGCTGCCCTTCGTGTTCGCCGCCCGCCCGGGCGGTCCTGAGCTTGAGGCCGCCGGGATCCTGTCGTCCTGGTTTGGCGCCCTGGCCAGCTACCGTGGCGCAACCTTCCCCGCCAGCCTCACCAGCCTGCCGGCCAAGGGCAACGCGGTGGTGTTTGTCATCGGTAACGAATCAACGACCTTGAGTGGTTTGCCGATCAAAGAGGCCACGGGGCCGACATTGACCCTCATGAGCAACCCGAATGATGCTCAGGGCAAACTGTTGATCGTCTCCGGGCGCGATGGCGCCGATCTCAAGGTCGCCGCGACAGCGTTGGTCCTCGGCGGCTCGGCCTTTTCCGGGCAGAGCGTGGTGATCGACCGGATCGACTCGCTCAAGCCACGCCAACCGTACGACGCGCCAAACTGGCTGCCCTCCGATCGCCCGGTTCGCCTGGGTGAGCTGGCCAAGCCCGCAGAACTCAATGTGTCGGGTTACAACCCGGGACAAATTACGGTGGCGCTGCGCTTGCCACCCGACCTGTTCAACTGGCGTGAGCCCGGTGCGCAACTTGACCTGAAATACCGCTATACGCCGCAACCGGTCTCCACAAACTCTTCGTTGCTGATCAGTTTCAACGACACCTTCATCAAGTCGATCGACCTGCCTTCGATCGAGAAACTGGGCAATAGCGACAGCCTGCTGTCGATGCTCAAAACCGACGACAGCCTGGCCCGCACGTCGCGCATGCTGTTGCCGCTCAATTCAGTTGCACTGCAATCGCGCCTGCAATTTCGCTTCATGTATGACTACATCAAACAGGGCGAATGCCGCGACATCATCATCGACAACATGCGCGGTGTGATCGATCCGGACTCGACCCTGGACCTCAGCCAGTACGAACATTTCATGGCCATGCCCAACCTCGGGGTGTTCAAGGACAGTGGCTTCCCGTTCACCCGCATGGCCGACCTGTCTGAAACATCGGTGATCCTGCCCAACGAGCCAGGCCCGGCCGATCTGAGCGCCTATCTGACCCTGCTGGGCCGCTTCGGCGACTCCACCGGTTATCCGGCCACCGGCGTGAAGGTGGTCCACGCCGATCAGGTGGCCGAGCAAAGCGACCGGGATTTGCTGGTGCTCGCCTCGGGCAACAATCAGCCGCTGCTGCAGCAATGGCAAAGCCTTCTGCCGGCCAAGGGCGAAGACGCTGCGCAGTACTTTGAACTGTCTGACCTGCCCTTGCGCCTGCGCAACTGGATCAGCCCGGATACAAAAACCAATCTACGCGAAGCGCGCAGCAGCTTCAGGTTTAGCGCTGAGGACGGCAGTGCTTATCTGACCGGATTCGAATCGCCGCTCAAGAGTGGCCGCAGCGTGGTGTTTATCGCCGGCACAAGGCCAGACGGCCTGGCCGACGTGACCAACGCCCTGCTCAGCAGCGAAGAAAATGCCCAGCAATTGCAAGGCAGTCTGGTGGTGGTCAGGGGCAAGCATGTCGAGTCGTTAGTCGCCGAGCAGGACTACTACGTCGGGCGCCTGGGTCCGTTGCGCTATCTGCAGTGGTACCTCTCGCAGAACGTAATTGCGCTCATGCTGTTCACCCTCCTCGGGGTCCTGCTGCTTGCTTGCATGGCCTATCTGGCCCTGCGCTTACGGGCCAAACGTCGTCTTGGCCAATGAGCCGCGCAGGCCTGTGTCGTCCATGAGCAGCCGGGGTACTTCACTTCGCCAGGGCCTGCGCGGTAACGCGCGCAGGTTGAGCGCGGTGCTTGCGCTTGCCCTGCTGGCGCCGGCAATAGCGGCCGCAAACTCCTGCGAGTCGCCAGCCTGGCCACTGTGGCAAACCTACGCAACGCGCTTTGTCCAGGACGACGGCCGGGTTCTGGAATCGAGCCTGAAGATCAATCACAGCACCTCTGAAGGGCAGTCCTACGGCATGCTCTTCGCACTGATCGGCAACGATCAGCCACGCTTCGACACGCTCTGGCGCTGGACCTCGGCCAATCTCGCCGGCGCAGACATCGCCACACGCCTGCCGGGCTGGTTATGGGGGCAAGGCACGGACGGTCAGTGGCGCCTGCAAGACGTCAATTCGGCCGCCGACGCCGACCTGTGGATCGCCTATGCCCTGCTCGAAGCCGCACGCCTGTGGGATCGGCCGGACTATCGCCTGGACGCCCTGCACCTGATGGCGACGATCGAAGCGCAATTGGTCGTCAACCTGCCCGGGCTGGGTCCGATGGTATTGCCTGGACCACAGGGCTTCGTCCAGCCGGATGCACTCTGGCGCCTGAACCCCAGCTACCTGCCACTGCCGCTGTTACGGCGGCTGGCCAAGGAAGCACCGTCCGGGCCCTGGCAAGCGATTGCCCGCAACACCGCGACGATGATCGCCCAATCCAGCCGCCACGGCTTCGTCGCGGACTGGGTCGGTTATCAAGGCACTTCAGCGCAATCGGGTGTTTTCGTCAGCGACCCGATCAACGGCGATACGGGCAGCTACGACGCCATTCGCGTGTACCTCTGGCTGGGCATGAGTGATACCTCCGAGCCGCTGGCAGCGCTGCTGCTCAAACGGCTGGACGGCATGGCCCGCAACACCGTAGCGACGGGTTCCCCCCCGGAAACAGTCGAGGTTCGCCACGGCAGTGCCCGGGGTCAGAGCCCGTTCGGATTCCGGGCTGCGCTGATTCCCTACCTTCAGGCCAAGGGGCAACCCGGGTTGGCCGATCAGCAGCGACACCGCGTGGAACTCGCCTTGCGCGAGGCACTGGCCAGGCCTGATGCCGACGTCGGTCCGCCGCGTTACTACGACTTGATGCTCAGCCTGTTCGCGCTCGGCTGGGCAGATAAACATTACCGATTCCGGGAAGACGGAACGCTGAAACTCTCCTGGGAGACCGCATGCACGCGCACCACCGCACGCTAGTCATCGCCGCCATGAGCGCATGGATGGCTGCTGCCCACGCTCAAAGTCCGACGCCACAGACATTACTCGTCGAGCAAGGGCAGTACTGGCAGTTGCACAAAAACCCTCAACGCGCTGCGGAAGTCTGGCTGAAAGTCCTGCTGCTGGACCCGGTCCAGGTTGACGCACTGTATGGCCTGGGCTTGATCGGCGTGCAACAGGGCAAGCCACAACAGGCGCAGCAATACCTGGCCCGCTTGCAAGCCATCGAGCCAGCGCCTCGGCAAGCACTGCAATTGGCGCAGGACATCGCCCTGGCACAACCGCAGAGCCAGCAGCGCCTGGAAGAGGCTCGGCGCCTCGTCGATGCCGGTGAGCGTGACAAGGCGACCGCCGAGTTTCGCTCGCTGTTCGATGGCCGTCCGCCTCAAGGCACGATCGGCCGCGAGTATTACAACAACCTTGCCTTCAATCAGGCTGACTGGCCTGAAGCACGCAGCGGATTTCAGCGCCTGCAACGAGAAATGCCCAATGACTCGATCGTCGCGCTGTTTTACGCCAAGCATCTGGTGCGCCATGAAGACAGCCGTGCCGAAGGTATCCGCGCCCTGGCCGCGCTGACCCAGCGTACCGACATTGCCGGTGATGCCGACGAAAGCTGGCGCCTGGCGCTGACCTGGATCGGTCCACCCAATCCGGTACAAGTGCCGTTGTTCGAGGCGTACCTCAAGACGCATCCGGATGACGTGGAAATTCGGGCGCAGATGGACAAGGGCAAGCAACAGGTAGTAGCAACGACGGCCAGTAAGGGATGGCAACCGCCCGCCGACGTCGCGCGCGGCCTGAAGGCGCTCAAGGCAGGCGATCAGGCTACCGCCGAACAGGCTTTTCAAGCGCGCTTGAAAACCCAACCCGATGATGCCGACGCGCTGGGCGGTCTTGGGGTTGTTCGCCAGCAGCAACGCCGACTGGCCGAAGCGGAAAAGCTCCTGGTTCAGGCCACGCGACAACCTGACGGCAGCCAGTGGCAAGCCGCACTGAACGAAGTGCGCTACTGGTCTGCGTTGCAGCAGGCTGGGGACGCCCAGGCCAAAGGCCAGTCAGCCCAGGCACAGGCCCTGGTAAACCAGGCGCTGCGCCTGACCCCGAACGGGGTCGACGCTCGCCTCGCCCTGGCGGATATTCAGGCCAGCGCGGGTCAGTTCGATGACGCTCAGGGCAACTATCGCCTGGTATTGAACCTGCGCCGTGACGACCCGCAAGCACAGGAAGGGCTGGTCAACGTGCTGCTCAAGAGCGGCAAGAACGATGAAGCGCTGCAACTGATCAACAGCCTGCCCGCCACCGGGCAGGCAAAGATCGGCCAGTCCGCACGCCTGAAAGCCTTGCGTGCGACGCAACTGGCCGCCCTCGCCGAACAACGCAACGACCTGCCCGCAGCGCGCAACGCCTTGCAAGACGCGTTGCGCTACGAACCGGACAACATCTGGACGCGTTTCGCCCTGGCCCGCCTGAACCTGGCGATGGGCGAACCGCAAAAGGCTCGTGACCTGATCAACGCCATGCTCCAGGCCCATCCCGACAATGCCGATGCGCTTTACGTCAGCGCCTTGCTGTCGGTCCAGATGGGTGAGTGGAAAGCCGCACAGACAACGTTGGGACGCTTGCGCCCCGACCAGCGCACCCCGGACATGCAAGCGCTGGCCGCTGATGTCAGCCTCAACCTGCAACTCAGCCAGGCGATAGAGTTGGGCAAACGCGGACAGCGCCAGGAAGCCCTGACCTTGCTCGATCGTATTCAGCCGATGACCAACAACAGTCCGGATCGCACAGCGAGCCTGGCTTCGGCCTATGTCGACATCGGCGAACCGACTCGCGCACTGACCCTCATGCGCGGCCAGTTGCAACACACCACGGCGCCCTCGGCGGATTTCATCCTGCAATACGCCACCGTCCTGCTTAAATCCGGAGAAGATGCCCAGGTCAACGAGATTCTGCGCGATCTTCAGAACAGGCCCTTGAACGCGCCGGCTCGCAAGCGTTTCGACGACCTGCTCTACCTCTATCGCATCCGCCAGGCTGACCAACTGCGTGAACGCGGCGATCTGGCCAATGCCTATGACACGCTGGCGCCCGCACTGGCACAACGTCCCGGTGACAGCGCTGCCGTCGCGGCCCTGGCGCGGATGTACTCGGCCAATGGCGACACGGCAAAAGCCCTCGAACTCTACAAACCGCTGTTACAGCGCCAGCCAAACGACCCGCAACTGCTGCTGGGTGCTGCCGACGCGGCGGTGCTGGCACATGACACGGCCTTTGCCGAACAGGCGCTGCAACAGCTGCTCAAGACCGAATCCGGTAACCCTCAAACGCTGACCGAGGCCGCACGTCTCTACCAGAACATGGGCAAAACCGGCACGGCCACCGATCTGCTGCGCAAGGCCGTGGCCATCGAACAGAGCGAGAAACGCAGAAGCCAGGGCGGCCAACTGGCCGGTTCGACGGTGGCGCCCAACCCTTTTGCCGGGGTGTCGGGCTCACGTAACGAAGTCAGTCGCGACACTTTACTGGCAGCCATCCCGCCACCGGTTCAAGAGATGCCGGGCCGCATGACGTCCCACACCCCTTTCGGCGTCGATGCCCCGCCAAGGCCGCAGCAGGCGAGCAATCCATTCGAGTCGCAGCTGCCACGTGCAGCATTGGTGAGCGAGGACATCAGTCCCGCACAACTGGCACTGAGTAAAATCCTCCAGGAGCGCAGTGCCTACGTGACCCAGGGCGTGAGCATTCGTAGCAACGACAGTGAGTCGGGACTGAGCAAACTGACCGACATTGAAACACCGCTGGAAATCAATATTCCGCTGGATGAAAGCCGCGTCGCCCTGCGCGTGACGCCGGTCTCGCTGAACGCCGGCAGTGCCAGCAGCGAGGCGTTGTCGCGTTTTGGCAATGGTGCGCAGAGCGGCAGCGTCGGTTCGCAAAAAGCCGAGGGCGTCGGCCTTTCCGTCGCCATTCAACGGCCCGCGGATGGGCTCAAAGCCGATCTCGGCACCACCCCCCTCGGCTTCAAATACAGCACAGCCACCGGCGGCATCAGCGTTGATCGCCCCATCAGCGACACCTCTAATGTCCGTTACGGCGTGAGCGTTTCCCGGCGTCCGGTGACTGACAGCGTCACCTCGTTTGCCGGCACCACGGACAATCGCAGCGGGCAGTCCTGGGGCGGGGTGACCGCCAACGGCGGGCGCGGCCAGTTGAGCTTCGACGACAACGAAGTCGGCGTATATGGCTACGCCTCCTGGCACCAGTTATTGGGCAACCATGTCGAGTCCAACAGCCGCAGTGAACTGGGCAGCGGTGTGTACTGGTACCTGCAAAACGCAACGGACAGCAAACTGACCGTCGGCCTGAGCATGACCGGCATCAGCTACGCCAACAACCAGGACTATTTCACATACGGCCACGGCGGCTATTTCAGCCCGCAGACGTTCTTCGCCCTGGGCGTACCGGTGACCTGGGCACAACGCACCGGGCGCTTGACGTATCAAGTCAAGGGTTCGGTCGGCGTGCAGCATTTCGAGCAGGACAGCGTCGACTATTTCCCGACCGACAAAGCCCTGCAGGCGGCCTCGGGCCTGCGCTACGCCGGGCAAAATAAAACCGGGATCGGCTACAGCGTCGCCGCGGCGGCTGAATACAAGGTCGCTTCGAACTTCCTGCTGGGCGCCAATCTGGGCCTGGACAACGCCCGCGACTACCAACAAATCAGCGGTGCCCTGTCCTTGCGCTACCAGTTCGAGGAGATCAGCGGCCCCATGAGCCTGCCGGTCAGCCCGTACACCTCGCCTTATTCCAACTGATCATTCTGGAGCTTTCGATGCCCACTTCTGCCCTTGCCGGTCTGACTCTCCTTGTCCTTGGGGAGAGCCACATGAGCCTTGCGGACCATTTGCTGGAGCCGCTGCACGACAACCTGACGCGCCAAGGCGCCCAGGTCCACTCCATCGGTGCCTGCGGAGCCAGCGCCGGCGACTGGCTGATCAGCAAGAAGGTCGACTGCGGTGCCGAGCGCAAAGGCAACGACAAGATCGTGATCAAGGGCCGTGACGCCACTACCACACCGATCCAGGACCTGATCGCCGCCGACAAGCCCGACCTGGTGGTACTGGTCATCGGCGACACCATGGCGTCCTATGACAAGCCGGTGTTTCCGAAGGCCTGGGCATGGCAAAGCGTCACCGGCCTGGCCAAGGCCATCGCGGCCACCGGGACCCGCTGCGCCTGGGTGGGCCCGGCCTGGGGCAAAGCCGGTGGCATGTACCAGAAGAATGACGCCCGCACCCAGTTGATGTCGCAGTTTCTGGCCGCGAACGTGGCGCCTTGCACCTACATCGATTCGCTGACGTTTTCCAAACCCGGACAGTGGATCACCACCGACGGCCAGCACTTCACCGTCGCCGGGTATCAATCCTGGGGCAATGCGATCGGTGATGCCGTGGCCAAACTGCCCGCCGACCGCATCAGCAGCACAGGAGCCGGTAAATGACCCGATTCGCATTCAGCTGGGCACTGTTCGCGCCCTTGATGCTGAGCCTGCACGCCGAGGCTGCCGACATTGCCCTGTACCCGACGGGTCCGGATCAGGACTCGGCCTTCCTGCGCTTTATCAATGCCGCCGACAGCCCACTGCAACTGCTCGCCGAAGGCTCGCGGGCTAGCCTCAAACTCGAAGGCGCCCATGCTGTGTCCGACTACTTGCCCGTGCCCGCCAACCAGCCGATCAAGGGCACCCTGGAACGCAACGGCAAGAGCCAGCCGCTGGACATCCAGGTGGCGGCAGGCGAATTCGCCAGCGTGATCGCCTTGCCGGATAGCGCACAAGGTATCCGCCAGGTCGTCATCCGTGAGCAACCCGACGACTTCAATAGCCTGAGGGCCTCGCTGGCGTTTATCAGCGCCGATCCTGCGTGCACCCAGGCCGGGTTGCGCGCTGCGGGGAAGAACGCCGACCTGTTCAAGGAGGTGGCCGACGGCAGCGTGCAACGCCGAGCGATCAACCCGGTCAACCTGTCGGTTCAATTGGTCTGCGCCCAAACCAACGTCGGTGCCCCGCTTGACCTGGGCCAGCTCAAGGCCGGCGAACGCTACAGCGTCGTGCTGCTGCCTGGCGCAAATGGCCCTTACCTGTTGCTCGCGACTGACGTCCTGGCCCACTGATCGGATCGCGCCACCACCATGGTTTTTGCTTCTCTCGAGTTTCTGACGTTGTTCCTGCCGCTGTTCCTGTGTGCCTATGCAGTGTGCCCAACCGCCTGGCGCAACGTCACGCTACTGATCGGCAGCTGGCTGTTCTATGGCTGGTTGAGCCCACAGTTCCTCGCGGTGCATGTGGCGCTGACAATCACGGCGTGGGTCGGCGGCTTGCTGATTGACGCCTTACGGGAAGAAAGCAAGGGCCGCGTACGGCTACTCGCAACGCTGATCGTGCTCAACACGGCGGTGCTTTGCTGGTACAAGTACGCCAACATCGTCGCCAGCACCTTGATCGATGCCGCCACCTGGTACGGCGCCATGCCCCTGGACTGGCAGCGGGTCATCATGCCGGCCGGGCTGTCGTTTATCGTATTGCAGGCGATTTCCTATCTGGTGGATGTGCATCGCCGCACCGTGCCGGTCGAACGCAGCTTCATTAACTACGCCACCTATATTTCGATGTTCGGCCATTCGGTCGCCGGCCCCATCATTCGCTATGACTGGGTTCGGCGCGAGCTGAATCAACGTTGTTTCAACCTGCAGAATTTCTCGCTGGGTGCGCGCAGGTTCATGGTCGGGATGAGCATGAAGGTGCTGGTGGCCGACACCCTGTCGCCCGTGGTCGATGTGGCGTTCAATGTGCAGAACCCAAGTTTCTCTGACGCCTGGATAGGCTGCCTTGCCTATTCCTTGCAACTGTTCTTCGACTTCGCCGGCTACAGTGCCATGGCCATTGGGCTGGGCCTGATGCTGGGGTTTCACTTTCCCGAGAACTTCGACCGTCCGTATCTGGCCAACAGCATCCAGGACTTCTGGCGCCGCTGGCACCTGTCGCTGTCCAGCTGGTTACGTGACTATCTGTACATTCCGCTGGGTGGCAATCGCAACGGCACCTGGAAAACCTACCGCAACCTGTTCCTGATCATGGCCATCGCCGGCCTCTGGCACGGTGGCGATAGCTGGAACTACCTGTTGTGGGGCTGTGCCCATGGCCTCGCGTTATGCGTTGATCGTGCCTGGAGCCGTTCCACCCTGCCCTCTGTACCGCCGGTGCTGTCCCATGGCCTGACTCTACTGTTTGTGTGCCTGGCCTGGACACTGTTCCGCGCCCCCGACTTTCATAGCGCGTTGAGTCTGTATGCCGGGCAGTTCGGCCTGCAGGGCATCGCCCTCGGTGATGAACTGTCCGTGACCCTGCGCCCCGTACACGGCCTTGCAGGCTTGCTGGGTGTGTTCGGTGTCATCGCACCACTGCTGCGCCCTTACTGTGAGAAACGACTGGGCGGCATTGCGTTTTACGCCGCAGCCCTTTGGCCCATCGCCGGTTTCATGCTGTCGTTCGCACTGATCGCCAGTCGCGAAACCGTACCCTTCCTGTACTTCCAATTCTGATGACGACCCCAAAGCACACCCCGCCACCCACTCAGCCAGATGAGCTGGCGACACGCAGCAGTCGGCTGGCAGGCGTGGCGTTGCTGATATTCCTGTTCATCGGGCTGCTGTCCTCTGGCCGTCTGATCGTCTCAGGGCAGATCTCGCTGTTGCCCGATAAAGTGCTGACCCCGCAGCTTTTTGACGGCGATATCACTCATCGGATCGCCAGGGAACTGTCGAACGCTCAACTCCCCACGACCTTCGCCGAGCTGGAGCGCGGTGTCAGCTGGCTCCTGCTCAGTGACAGCGGGCCAAGGGTTCGCTCGGGTTGTCCTGACTGGTTGTTTTTGGCCGATGAGCTCAAGGTCAATCATCAAGCACAGCGCAATGCCGATGCCAAAGTCCAGGCAGTGATTGATCTGAAGCAGCAGCTCTCCCAACGTGGCATCAGCCTGCTGGTGGTCATCGTTCCAGACAAGAGCCGCATCGCTTCCGGGCAGCGTTGCGCACTGCACCGCCCAGCCACTCACGAAGGGCGCATCCAGGCCTGGACCTCGAAGCTGGATGTGGCTGGCGTGGCGAATCTGGACCTCACCGGTGCGCTGACGCCACTGGGGGCCAGTGCCTGGTTGCGCACCGATACGCACTGGAGCGAGCCCGGCGCGAAGGCGGCGGCCGAGGCTATCGCGCAGCGACTGAAGACCTTGGGCATCAGCGCAACGCCACGCAGGTCGTTCAACGAAAGTCATGCCCCGCTCGCGGTGCGACCTGGCGATCTGGTCCATCTGGCGGGCATCGACTGGCTGCCGCTCAAATGGCAACCCGCACCCGAAATGGTCGCCCAGACCAGCACCCACGAACTTCCCGTTGCGTCAGCCGCCAGCCCTGACACGGAGGCAGACCTCTTTGGCGATGCCGACCTCCCCAACACCGCGCTCATCGGCACTTCATTCTCACGCAACTCCAACTTCGCAGGGTTTGTGCAGCAGGCGCTGGGCGCCCCCGTAGGCAACTTCGCCAAAGACGGTGGAGCGTTCTCTGGCGCTGCCAACAGCTACCTCAACAGCCCGGCCTTCAAAGAAACGCCGCCAAAGCAAATCATCTGGGAGATCCCGGAGCGGGACCTGCAGTCGGCTTACATCGAACCCATTGCCTATCGCTTGTTGCGGTAGGCATGCCTTCCCTTAAACTCCACCAGGAACGCGCCTACACTGAAATGCACAGCGATTGAGAGGACATGGAGCTCCACGCATGCGGACTAGCGCCCTTGTGATACTCCTTATCAGCTATGCCGTGCTGATGGTGATTTTTTTCAAGCTAAATGCTCGAAACAATCTACGCCGCAGAGAGGGTCTTTACGAAGCCTTTGAAACGACTATGCGACAGCATGGGATCAAATCTTTCGAGATCCTCAAGGAAAGTATTTATATCGGTAACAACTTTCGGCCATCAGAACTGTGCCGGGTATTGCTGGACGATTCAGGGCACTACTTTCTTTACTTGCATGCCAGCAACGCGCAACCAACTTTAACGCCGCTGACCGAGGAGCGAGCGTTACAAGCTGCACAGGGTGACATAGGAATTCAGGCATAGATCATCGCAACCGCTGCCACCAGTCACCTCCGGGGAGAGTGCGGGTAACGCAACTGGCGAGGTGAACCAATAAAACGTAGCTCACCTTCAAAGCGTGCCTTACGCCCTTCATCAGATTTCCACGATCCACTTACTAGCCTGCCGGTGAACTGCGAATAGTCACCGGCACCACTGCGACTCACAGGGTACTCCGTCGTTGTCGCCATCCATTTTCATTCCTGGGCAATTACGCAGAAAATTTTTGGCCTCTGCGCACGACGTCATCTGCGAGCAATACTTGCGTCCGTCGCAGTTGACTGGAGCCGAAACAGGCTTCGGCGCAGTCAAGACCACGGAGATTCTTTGAGGACTCGATAGCCGAGCTTCAGCCCAGGACTGTAATTCAGGGGAAAGCTTCCAAGCCAACAGACCAACAACAAGCACAACCAAAATCAGTTTCATCTTGATCCATCCATGATGAGAGACCGTTTGTGTTCTCACGTTGCCTGCTTTACAGCGTAATCCACTAATCCACATACAGCCTGCCGGTGGGAAGCGGCAAATTGCTACGCGAGATGGAAGGAAGAGCAGATGCCAAATACTGACCTGCTCCCTTCCCTGCTGTTCAGGATCAGCGAAAACCAACTCGCCCTGGAGGCCATCGATAAAAATGGAGAATTCATCAAGATGACGCTCGCGGTGATGATGACGTCGGTGTGACTCAGGCCAGTCACGCCCGACAGCACATTCGGAGCAAGGAAATACCTCCCCTTTTCCTCGGCATGCTCACGCCATCACCCGGCGTGAGCATGCGCTGATTACTCAGATAAAGGCGAAGTCCGCCTCGGTGATGGCTGCCTGTGGGACGCCGGTCAAGGTGATGCTTCCCACACCCGGCTGGCCAGTGACGGTTATGACGGCCTCGCCTAATTGTTCTCCAACAGTGAGATTCGCGAAGGTCAATCCGCTGGCGCTAAGGTTGATCAGGTCAGTGCCGTCCTCGAAGTCGGCGATAGTGTCCGTTCCCCAGAGGGAGGGAAAGTTCACTGCGAAACGTCCGCAGGGATTCATCGATGAGATCGTGGCAGCGCGGGTGGCGGCATGATCCTCTTACCAATAGCAGCCCCGCTCTACATGCTCTGGCTCATCTACAAGGGGCCGCGACGGTAAAGTCAGGGTCGCTTATTTCCCTTTGCCCAACCTGCAATCATCAGTACCAACCCAGGAATCCAAAGACCGGGCGCGGTGATAGCAACGCCGCAGATCGCCAGAGGCAGCCCAGTTAAAAACAACGGATTTCGAAACGCCTTTTCCATAGCATCAACTCCTTTAAGAACGTATCTCATTAAACCACAAACCCTGCCGGTGAACGGCGGGCGAAGAATCCCTATGTCCAATCGAAGCGCGGCCCAAGTCGCGCCCGTCCCTCCCCGTTTTATCCGAGCCATGGATGCACCTGGCTAATTGGGAATGTGCCGGGATGTATTCAACAAAACTGTCCGGCCGAACGTTCGCGAATTTCCCATAGGAAAACAGAGCGTTGGCTTCGACCGGATTGAGCTCGACCCGTGGGCGGACGTCTACATCGAAGCCATGGCAATTGAAAAGACCGCAAATCAGGACAGCAATCGCCCTCGCAGCGAGCGCCAGGCCGAAGCGCTGGACGGCTTCATGGCCATTCACGAGCGCGCCGGCCTGCGGATCGCCCACAACATCAGTTTTGATGATCGGATCATGCGCATCGCGCTATCGCGTTATCGCGGCAAACAGGCGGCCGACGACTTCAAGCTCACCAACACCTACTGCACCTGCCAGAACAGCAAGAACCTGGTGAGGTGCCCGCCCACCGAGAAGATGATCCGCGCCGGCTTCGGCAACCAGTTCAAGGTTCCGACCGTTGCCGAGGCCTTGTTGCACTTCACCGGTGAAGAACAGGTCGGCGGCCATCGCGCGCGGCCCGACACCGAGGCCTGCGCTCGCATCTACTTCGCCATCCTGCAGGCGACTGCGGTGGCATAAGCATTTTAATCACTCGGAGTTAACGTCTCTATCGACTGACCCTTGTCTTAGCACATTGACCATATATCCATTACTGCTCTTAAACTGAGATATTGCGAAAAATTGAGTTCGTTTTTTTTCGTTATATTTCTCGTAATGGACGTACAACTCGTAAGTTTTGTTTATAGCAAGCAACCTCGAATCAATTTCAAACTGAAAAGTTTCATCTTCATCAAGTGCATCAGGTCTAGCATATATAGGATGCCGACCATTGGCGAGAAGTACTACGTCTACATTCTGACAAGAATGACCGCTATTTTTTATAGCAAACACTTGCCTATCTGTAGTCCCGCTCACTACGTGCTCAAGCCACCCCAATCGCAAGATTGGGTCAGTGGCAAGATCTTGATGAGATAGCTGAGCGCTCTGGAGCGCGACCATAGCTGTCTGCTGCAAGACGGACTCTTTCAACTCTTTCGCCTGTAACTGCAATGCTTCTGAACTTAGCTGCAACTCCTTGCCTTGCTGGAAAAACCCGAGCACAAGCCATAAAAAAGCAATAGGGCCAAAAGCTCCTGCCAAAAAGTCACCAATGGCATTTAGATCCATTATTAAAAGGTTAGGAATGCGACCCCATATCAACAAAAGCAAACATGAGAAATATACCGCCGTCAATAAACCGCCAAGCCAGCCTAATTTATTACGCATACCTCTAATCCTGCCCCGTAGAAAAGGCGTCGATCATATTCGATACGCCTACTACTGGCCACCAGCCACTAGGAAAAATCATGTTTTTTAAGCGTGTATTGAAACACTTTCACATATGCTGTGGCCTCGGTGGCGGTGCCAAAGGTTTTAACCAGGCTAAGCCCATCGTTGGACACATCCAAGCCGAATGGCAGTGCATCGGCGGTGTAGACGTCGACCCGGCTGGCCTTCGCGACTTTCAGCGCCTGTCTGGTGTGCCGGGTACGTTGATGGATCTGTTCACCCGAGACCAATACACCCACTTCCACGGCAAAGCGCCGCCGGCGGACTGGACCGAAGCGAGCGCCGACGACCTGCGCCGCGCCGCCAACAACGAACGGCCTGACGCCGTATTCATTTCGAGCCCCTGCAAAGGCGCCTCGGGTCTGCTGTCCGAAACAATGAGCATGACGCCGAAGTACCAGGCCCTGAACGAGCTCACGCTGCGCTGTATCTGGCTGATGTGCGAAGCCTGGAAGAACGACCCTGTTCCGCTGCTGGTGTTCGAGAACGTTCCACGTCTGGCCACCCGCGGGCGCCACCTGCTGGACCAGATCAACAAGCTGCTGGGCCACTACGGCTACGCCGTCGCCGAAACCACCCACGACTGCGGCGTCATCGGTGGCCTGGCCCAGAGTCGCAAGCGCTTCTTGCTGGTGGCCCGCCATATCGAAAAGGTACCGCCGTTTCTGTACGAGCCGGAAAAGAAGACGCTCAAGTCGGTTGGCTCAATCCTCAGTCGCATGCCACTGGCCGGCGATGTCGAAGCCGCCGGCCCGATGCACCGGGTTCCGGCACTGCAATGGAAAACATGGGTTCGCCTTGCCCTGGTGCAAGCAGGAAAGGACTGGCGCAGCCTGAATGACTTGGCGATCGAGGACGGCTATCTGCGTGACCTGGTCATTGTTCCCGAATACCGCGCCGGCTATCTCGGTGTGCACGAATGGCACGACACCGCCGGCACCGTCGCTGGCCGCAACAGCCCTACGAATGGTGCGTTCTCGGTAGCGGATCCACGCGCCAAGGCCGGCGCCCTTCAATACCAGCAGTACGGCGTTCGTCGCTGGGACGAAACGAGCGGAGCCGTTATCGGCGTGAAGTCGCCCGGGCAAGGAACGTTTAGCGTTGCCGACCCGCGCCGAGCTGGTGAAGGCTTCGGCAAGTACCTGGTGTCACCGTGGGATCAGTCGACAGGAACTGTCATCGCCGGCAGCACCACGGGCCAGGGTGCTTTCGCCGTGCAAGCCCCCCGCCCAGGTATGAAACGCGTGAAGGGCGATGCTTACCTGACTGGCGGCCATTACGGCGTTGTTGGATGGAACGATCAATGCGGCGCGGTTTCGGCAAGCGCCAAGCAGGACAACGGGCGTTGGTCAGTCGCTGATCCCCGTATGCCGGAAGCCAATGACCGGCTGACCTGTGTAATTGAAAGCCTCGACGGTACCTGGCACCGCCCATTCACCACCTTAGAGCTGGCTGCGCTGCAGAGCCTGGTTGATCCTGAGGAACAGTTCGAACTGGACGGCCTGAGCGATCAGGCTTGGCGTGAGCGAATCGGCAATGCGGTACCGCCGGCAGCGGCCGAGGCAATCGCCCACGTAATGGGCACCACCCTTTTGCTGGCCGCCGCCGGCGAAACCTTCATGCTCAACAGCATGCCGATCTGGGTCCGCCCTGTGGCTGTCGGTCTGAGCGTTTGCCGGCAAACTTCTGATTAGTCAACAATTGGCGGGGCGTCATCTTCATCAGGTAGGCCCCACTCGCCGCATATCCTTTCCATCTCGGATTGGTAGTGAGATTTTATTGAAGCAACATCTTTGAAGTCGTTGAAACACAGTTCGCTGTAGAGAATGTTAAGAGCAGCTAAGTGACTTTCATAGTTACTGAGCCTGCCGCGCAATTTCGTCATTTTTTCTCTATCTAGTACTGACTTACCATCAATCATCCATTGTGCAACCGTTTCAAACCCCCTTTGCTTAGTTTCATACTCTCTCTGCAAGCCTTCTGTGAGGTTTTCTAGAGTTCTGAGAACGTTTAGGCGGTTTTCCTCAATAAGCCGTCGATCCGCTTCCGCGTTCGATCTCTCAATCTGAGCTAGCTGCGACGCAAGAGTCTCAACTTGTAATCGCTGCATCGCGTCAAACTCATGCCGCTGAGTATCGAGCAGTTCTTTTTGCAAGCCGATGGTTTTCAATATTGCCAAGAGAGTGAGGAACGAAATCAGTGGGCCAAATAAACCTCCAATGTAACTACCGAAAGCAGACCAGGTATCAGCCTTGCTCGACAACCCCGCTCCAAACACCGACTTATAAACCAGTAAAGAAACAACTACGGAAACCAGCACTACGGCCACTAACGAAACTGAAAACCAGTCAGTTGGCTTTTTGTTTCCTTGCTTATCTAAATCTTGCATAGCGCCTTGCATTGAATAGCTCCTGTATTTTTTTGAACTTTACGTTATTTTAGGACCGTCATGAACTCAATTGCCATAAAAGCCCTGGAGCGCGCCCAGTTCCAGCAGATGACCCGCGACATGGAAATGAGGGCCAAGCAGCCCAAGCAGGTCGAAGCCAAGACAATCAAACCCAACGAGCCGCAGCCCGAACTGGTCATCACCGGTCCGATCAACCGGGTGATGGAGCTGGAGGGCAAGCGGTACGCCGTCGACTTCGTTCAGGGTCTTGGCGCGTCCGTCCGCAATCCGAAGGTGGTGGCCAAGGCCATTGCCGACCTGACCAGGTACGCCGCCCAACAACCAACCAGCGTGGCCAGCGGCGTGAAGATCGTCATTGATCTGTTGAAGGGGGCGCCATGAAAGAGCGCCCGATTCTAAGAGCTAACTTGACCCGCCCTTACCTGCTGCGGCGACTGGATTGCTCAGGGAGAGGGCTAGTCTTACAAAGTGGGATTAGCCCTATATCGTTAATAACAATTGGCGAAATAGCGCCGCTACTCATCGGTATCCATATAGCTCTTACTTCGACCTGCGGAGTAAATATAGGTTCTTTTATTAACGCAGGATGAACACCCCAATTTCGACCATTCCAATCTTCATGTCGCTCCATATACCTGACTGTTGTAAGGGTTAGGAAGCGAACGGGTACAACAGAGCGCAGCGTATGCGTAAGCCTTGTGTAAAAGGACTCGACATCTGGTATTTCTACACACGAGTCCGCCCCCTCAAACTGACTCATCGCTTTAAACGAGTATTCGAATGAAGTGCAATGAACAAAACAATCGGGATGATCAAATTCTTGTTCTGCCGTGCAATTCTCGAAAACGGCGTTCGTTCCAGGCTTTATATCCATCACACCAAACTCTCTGAGTGCAGAGATGTGAATGCTGTCCCCGTCTTTAGAGTCTACATAAGGGATTTGGTGGGAAACTTTCTTTTTCCCCTCATTTACATCCGCAATTCCCTGTTTGTGCTCGGTTCTTCTGAAATCGTGAAGCGTACCAATTCGGATATTTCCAAGTGCAAGCAGTGAATCGTTGTACTTTTTGCTCGAATATCGAAAAACCGCTGGCATAACAATTCTCCCTTTTAGTGGCATCACTATGCCATCGAGGTATCCCCATGCCCATAAAAAAACAATCCAACTCTGAACCGGCCATCTGAAGGCCGCGCCAGGACCAGGAGCAGTCCGCGCGCCCCCGACAGGAGTACATACGTACTCCAACCTGCAGTAACTCCATCCCCCATCCAATCACACCAGCCCGCAAGGGCATGGCGAGGATTCCCTATGGCCAACACAAAACCTGCGGTGGTCTTCGAGACCCCCCACGCTTCATCCGGGCGATGGATGCCCCTGCATATCTCGGCATGTGCCGCCCCGAATTCAAAAACACTGTCCGTCCTCACGTCAGGGAATTCCCCATTGGAAAACAGGGGGTTGCCTTTGACAGGCTTGAGCTGGACGCGTGGGCAGATGCCTACATCGAGTCGATGGCAATTGAAAAAGCCAGCAATGAGGACAACAATCCGCCCCGCAGTGGGCGCCAAGGAGTCAATAAATGGCGCGAAAAACAATGTCCGGCCTCTACGAGAGGAACGGGATTTGGCACATCGACAAAGTCGTCAGAGGTCAGCGACTTCAGGAAAGCACTGGAATAAGCGAAAGGGAAGAAGCGGAGCAATACCTGATTCACCGGCTCGAAAAGCTCAGACAGGAAAAGGTCTATGGCGTGCGCCAGGTGCGAACCTGGCGTGAAGCCGCTACCCGCTTCCTGGTTGAATTCAAGGATCAGCCGTCAATTGCATTGTCTGCTCTACACATCGAGCAGCTCGACCCGTACATCGGTGATTTGCCGATAACGCACATCGATGACGGGACTCTGGCCAAGTTCATCAAGGATCGTCAGGCGCCGAGCAAGACCGCAACAGGCAAGATCAAGCCTGGGGTTTCGAACCGGACAGTGAATATTGCCCTGCAACGAGTCGTCCGGATCCTGAACCTTTGCCATAGGAAGTGGCGCGACCCGGAGAAACGGCCGTGGCTGGAGTCGGTACCGATGATCCGGATGCTCGACGAAAAGGTCAGCAGCAGGAAGCCCTACCCACTTTCGTGGGAAGAGCAGTCGGTGTTGTTCGCTGAGTTGCCGGCACACCTGCAGCCGATGGCCTTGTTCAAAGTGAACACCGGCTGCCGGGAACAGGAGGTTTGCAAGTTGCGCTGGGATTGGGAGATTTATGTGCCCGAGCTTGAAACCAGCGTGTTCCTGATACCGGCCAGCTTTGGCGGCAGGAACGCTTCGTCGGGCGTAAAGAATGGCGAAGATCGCCTGGTGGTACTAAACAGCGTAGCGAAATCGGTCATCGATAAGCAGCGTGGCCAGAGTAAGGAATGGGTTTTTCCTTATGACGGCACGGCAATGCACAGGATGAATGATTCGGCTTGGAAGAAGGCCCGGGTGCGCGCCGGGAAGATTTGGCAGGAAAAGTACCTCCGGCCGGCGTTACCTGGATTCATTTCGATCCGGGTTCACGACCTGAAGCACACCTTTGGCAGAAGGCTACGTGCAGCAGGCGTGACACTGGAAGATCGCAAAGCATTGCTTGGGCACAAGAACGGCAGCATTACGAGCCACTATTCTACCGCAGAGCTCGGACAACTGATCGAAGCGGCAGACAAAGCGTCGACAACCGATTCCCGAGGGCCGGCACTGACCATATTGAGGAGGAAAACGGGATGAACTCCCGCAAAAGTCCCTACGCATGAAAAAGCCGAACTGGTTAGAGTTCGGCTAAGTCATTGAAAAATATGGTCGGGACGGAGTGATTCGAACACTCGACCCCTAGCACCCCATGAAGGTAACCTAATTTCCAGCAGCGTCTAAAAATATCCGCATAAGCCAGTAAAATATGACACCTTAGACAAAAGGACTGCTTCCAATCGTCTATCACCGTCCAGTAATATCTTCCAAAATCCAGTCCTAATTGGCAACCAATTGGCAACTGCATGGTAACCATGGAATGGTTCTCTATTTACGGGGGGTATTACAATGGCGAACATTACCGACCGACAAATGTCTGCCAAGCCAGGGGCTTCGGATAGCTGGCTTAGTGAAACGATCATATGGGGGCATGGCAGCCTTGTCGCAAGGATCACTCCATCAGGTGAGCGGCTTTTTTATTTTCGCTATATGGACAGCCAGGGCAAAAGAGCTACCTACCCGATAGGCAGCTATAGCCGGGATGGGGGCTGCATGATGACCCTGGCAGACGCTAGAAAACGAGCCGCAGAACTTGCGACATTGCACAAGAACGGCACAAGAGACATCCGCGAATATGTCGAAGCCGAGCAGACAACAGCTGAAGCAGCTCGCAATGCCGAATTAGCACGAATGGAAAAAGAAAGAGCCGAAGCTGAAGCCGCCGTCGCCGCCCTTGCCGCCCGACAGACCGTCACCGCATTGTTCGAACGCTGGATGAAGATCGATATCGCCAATCGTAAGGACGGGGGAGCCGAAGTACGTCGAATGTTTGAGAAAGACGTGCTTCCTTCGATCGGAAATCGTTTTGTTGCTGACGTAAAAAAAAGCCACGTCGCCGAAGTAACGGACGCAATGTTAGCGCGGGGTGTCAACCGAGCAGCGAAGATAGCCTTTTCCCTTATGCGCCAGATGTTCCGATTCGCAGTAGACCGGGATTTGATCGAACACGATCCCACCGCCAGCATTAGAAAGGCGAAGATTGGGCAAAAGGATACAGAGCGCGATCGCGTACTGAGCGACGAGGAAATTAAGCAACTCGCAAAAAAAATCCGTGATGCCAGACTTCTGATTACCACAGAGGTTGCGATATGGATCGCCCTCGCTACCTGTTGTCGCATTGGTGAGCTCCTAGGAGCCCGCTGGGAAGATATCAACCTGGAAGCCAAGACTTGGATCATCCCCGCCCAGAACAGTAAAAATGGTAAACCACACCTGATTTATCTCTCTGACTTTGCTATTCACCAATTCGAACGAGTGAAAACCATCAACGGCAAATCTACGTGGTGCTACCCCAACACTGACAATAGTGGCCCTGTTTCTAGTAAGACAGTGACCAAACAGCTTGGCGATCGACAGCGACAGCCGGATCAAGGCGTCATGAGCCGCCGCAGCGCCAAACCTCATGCACTCCTCCTAGCGGGCGGTAAGTGGACTCCTCATGATCTGCGCCGCACTGGAGCCACAATGATGACCGCTCTGGGGGTAATCCCCGAAGTTGCCGAGCGCTGTCTAAATCACACTGAAGAAAAAAAGGTTAAGCGCATATACCAACGACATAGCTACGCCAAAGAGATGACTGAGGCTTGGGTCCTGCTCGGCGAGCATCTTGATGCAATAACGGGGTCAGATGCCGAGAATATTGATCCTATAGCGGAAAAACATTAATCCGGAAATTTATGCGACAGTAGCGGCCAATCCAGAGGAGGCGGAAATGCGTGGCTTCAAAGATGACCAAAATAAAAACCTATTCATAAATTTCGACCCCTTCATGTCATTCTCCGAAGGACAGCTCGGAGTTGAAAATAAATCCTTCATAAATAAAAGCGGAGAAAGCAACTCTGCGCACCCAAACCTTTGGAGGCTTGGTCGCGAGGCATATTGCTTCATGATTAAATGCTTTGGCATTCCACCTTCCGAAAATGAGTTTTATTGGCTAGCTGACGAAATAATCAACTTTGAAAAAAATGAAAACTGGCTGGAGTTTGTCAATTACGCAATAAATCATGGCAACAATAGTCTCCAGTTCGACAGGGACTCCCCACCAATAAAAGACGTCAGAACCATAGTTAATGCATCAAATTATGATGAGGGGTGGTTTACAAATGCAACAATGCACATCTTGAAACCTCTCATTGTAAACCGCGCCGTAGATCCCCTTGCGATTCCTGATATTGAGGGATTTCTATGGGGACTAAGCCTCCTTTGGATAGACGATACTCTTAGCGACTTCCAACGTGGCGTGATGGATAGTACAGCATTAGATTGTGTTCAACGCTCAGCAACCTCAGCGAAGATTTTTAGGGAGGCAATAGAGTCAAGTCGTGCAGCAGTAAGCGCAACAAACAGACGAGGAGCCACGGCAAAAAACGCGCACACAAACGCACTTAAAGAGAGTTTTTTAAACGAATGGCGTTTAACTGGCAAAGAGTATAAAGGAATATCGGATTTCGCACGAATTATTAGTACTAGAGATGGAATACAACTTGACCAGCGCACACTAAGAAAATGGATTTCAGAGGACAACAAGCAACGACTATCTCGTTAGAACCGTACACTCTGCGCGCAGAGTGTACATCTTGCACGCACACTGATCTTTTGAAGATCTTAATTCCTACATACCTTGCCTAGCTACGAATCCACTACGCGCTACCTAGCGCTACGGAGCTTAGCCAATGGCAAACGCCAACAACTTTCGACGCATTATGCGTTTACCCGAAGTAATTGAAATCACGGGCTATCGCCGCGCGTCAATTTACAACTTAATGAAGACCGGAAATTTTCCACGCGCCCGGAGCATTGGTGCGAGGGCAGTCGGATGGGATAGCCAAGAAATTTATAACTGGGTAACTGAACGTCTCGACGCAGCTCAATGAGCCGCGTCTTATGCAAAGGCAAGATGCCGCAGAACTATTTCAAAAGCGTCTTACTAGACGTCCATATTGCAGTAATGATCTCACTACTGAGGGAATCTACCGCCTTCCCCTTTCGAGCGCTCTGTTACATAAACTAATTCAACCTAACTCATCAGGACTAATTTCGAATCTTGTATTCGACATCGATAGACTTGGCGGTGCTCTGGACTGGAGCGATCGCAATGCCCCCCCCGCCTAGCATAGCGATGATGAATCCGTCCAACGGACACGCGCACCTAATCTATCTGCTGGCAACACCTGTGCCGGTATCAGACGTTGCCCGAGTCAAGCCCGCAAAATATTTGGCTGCAATTCAGGAGGGCCTACGCCGCAGGCTTGATGCAGACAGGTGCTATGCGGGCTTGATTGTGAAGAACCCAATGCATAACCACTGGATTACCCGGCAATGGGCTCATACGCCCTACCAGCTTGACGATCTGGCGGACTACATCGACCTGCCCTCGCCAGCAGAGATGAAGTGTCGCAGCCGGCAGTTCGACTATGTAGGTCTTGGCCGCAATTGCACCGTTTTTGAGATAGTACGCAAGCAAGCCTACGGTGCCGTTCGCGACTATTGGCGGCCGGGTGGAGGCCCCTCCTTTGCCGCCGCCGTACTGAATTTAGTGTTGGTTGCAAATCACACCGAAATAGGCAATCCGATGCAGTTGAGCGAGTGCCGGACGATCGCGCGGAGCATCAGCAAATGGACATGGGAGCGGTTCACACCTACCGAGTTCCGAGCGATACAGTCCGCCAGAGGGAGAAGGAAAGGCTCCGTTATACGGGAACAGTTGCTACCCATGGCTAAATCGATGGTGGGTGAAGGTAAAAGCTTACGCGACGTTGGACGCACGCTTGGGGTTCACCACTTAACAATCAAAAGCTGGCTCAACAAATAGGTGGATAAAAGCCATATCAGATATAGAGCAGGGATTGCGATTGTTTCTGCTGAGCAATGCTGCTGATATTGAGGTGGGGGGGGGGGGGGGGGGGGGGGGGGGGGGGGGGGGGGGGGGGGGGGGGGGGGGGGGGGGGGGGGGGGGGGGGG
>NZ_JBXAOQ010000023.1:0-37538 GCF_058802985.1 Pseudomonas sp. GW822-FHT01E03 | reverse complement strand
AGGGGGCCAAAGGTGGGGGGAGGGGGGGCCTACCTGAATCCTTTTCCAGGCCCCCCCCCCCCCCCCCCCCCCCCACAAAAGCAACAAGAAGCCTGAAGGCAATCCAGTTGTCCTGCACTACAGCGGCGCCGTAACTCACTAACGAAACTCAATATATGCTGACGGATCAGCACCCACCCTTTTTTTCTCACCCGTTAAGCCCGCCCATACGGGAGTTTTTCGCCTGTTACCTACAGTGTGCGCACCTCTTGGCTACGATTTTTTTCATGGAGGAAGCGCGATGTCAGAATGTCTTACCGCCGCCCCGCTCAATCCTTCCGACGAAGACTTTATTGCCCTCGATGAAGTTGCTGCCTGGATCGACCAGCGCGGCTCTAAGTGTGTATCTGATCGCATCAATAGGCCGACGTTACGGTGTTTAACAAACCCCAACACCTGTCTTCTAACAATCTGACGATTATCAAATTAACTCGCATTGAATGTGTAGTGCTTGATTTACTAACAAGCGGTGAGGAGCGTGTTATTGGCAACGAGGAAATCCTTATGAAGCTAAATAAGGACCCTTATAATTACAAAGGATTGCCCATATGCCTCAGTAGACTGCAAGCGAAATTCAAGAAGCTCACTAAAGGCAACAACTCCCTCCATTCAGTAAGAAGCCGCGGTTACTGCTTGATCATGTGCATCAATCATCACTTGAATGGCGTTTAGCACATGCGTCAAGGTGATGAAGAGCATGCCGGACAACTGCATCGACAGGGTGCTGGCCGATCTGCGCTACTGCACTACCCAGTGCGCGCGGGGCATGATTATCCCCTTCGAACGGCTCTGGCGTGAGCACCTGCGGATCGCTAAACCGGAAGCGGCCATTGTGGCTACGTGACTTCAGCAAGCGGCAGCTCAAAGTCATGTTCTGTTTTTTTTTGGGGGGGGGGGGGGGGGCGCGAATGCACCTTCGACGAGGCGAAGGATCATCTGCTTGAGGCTTTGGCCCAAGTAAAGAGGCCTTGCCGTTCTTATCGCCTTGCCAGGGCTTTGACTTCTCCGGCAGAGGCGGCCCCGACAAGGGGCGTGCGCTGAACGCCTGCAAGGTGCGAAAGCAGTGGCAGATCCGCCACGCTGAACTACTTGGTTTTTGTCGCCTGCACCTTGTCTCGAATTGGTGCCCACCCTGACCAGTTGCTGGCCATTCAGTAATCCATCTGAAACACACCAGGCCGGGCAAGCGGTAATGACTTTACCCAGCGCAACGCCAAGTGTCCCGAACACAACCCTGAAAAAAAATAACATTGAGTCCGACCGTGAACGGAGGGCGATGAATCGCTATGAGGGCCGCGCTACATGAGGTTGTCAGTGAATGTCTGCGGTCGCCGCTGGCGCCACCGCGCCTGATCCATTACAGGCCCGAGGCCCGGGGGCGCCGCGCACACCTACGACCACGTACCGGCCGGCGAGCGCCCCACTTCTCATGAGATCCGAGCCTTGGGGACATGGCTGTACGAACGGTAGAAATTCCCACAGGAGTCCTTCCAAGCGCTGATGGGGCATGCAGACGAGAAGATGGCCGAGCACTACCAAGCGAGGCACGGTGATGAAGCGATGGTTTACATGAAGGTGAAAGCCGACCTGAAGATGTAGCGCGGTGGTCGTTTGCCCAAAATATTCCCAAAGTTTGCCCAAACACCAGACAACAAAAAAGGGCCCACCTTTCGGTGAGCCCTTCTAGACCGCCCAGCAGAGCGGATTTTGTTTGGTAGGCGCGATTGGACTCGAACCAACGACCCCCACCATGTCAAGGTCTGCTAGGAGCAAGCTCCAAGCCCTGCTGCTCTTGGATTTCACAGAACGCCCATTCACAACATGAGGCGTCAAAAATGGCCAATTTCCGCTTACTTCCCTCCGGCAACTGGAATGCTCAGGTACGGATAAAAGGTAAATCTCCACAGTCGAAAACCTTCAGCACCAAGGCTGAAGCAGAGTCATGGGCGAAGCAGATCGAAGCCGTGATGATGGATCGCAAGCATCACACCATTTATACGTTGGGCATGACCTACTGCGAAACGATGCTCAAGGGAAAAGGCAGCTACGACCACGCACTGAAAATCGTGGAGCATCTGGGCAGACACTTCACTCAGCCCATTCATGAAATCACGCCGCAGATGATCAATGACTTCAAGATCATGCGATTGAAGAAGGTGAAGCCGTCCACGTGCAGGACGCAGCTCGCATTCATGTCGCGGTTTTACCGATTCGCTAAACGCGGCTTACTGATCGACATACACAATCCTGTGAGTGATATCGCACTTCCAAAGCCTGATCGATCCTCTGACAAGGTGATCCGTGCAAGCGAGCTTGAGCAGTTACTGGCGAAGCTGTCTCCAACCATGCAGCTCATTGTTGAACTGGCATACGAAACTGCCATGAGGCGATCTGAAATCCTGAGGCTGACAAAAGACTGCCTGCATCTCAAAGACCGGATTGCTGATGTGATTGATGGGAAGAACGGCACGCGGTCCGTCCCCCTCACCCACCGCGCAGTGGAAATACTTCAGCTCGCCCAACTCTGGGCCACTGTGGAAGGCCATCCGAACGCCCTACTCTTCACTGTCACTCCACATGCCGTATCTCAGGCTGTGCGATTGGCACGAGTGAAGGCTGGCTTAGATAGTAGTGTCCGATTGCATCAGCTCAGGCACACCAGAATCACCAATGTCGCCAAGAAGGGATTCAACAACGCTCAAATTATGATTGTCTCAGGGCACAGGGATACACGATCCGTTGCCCGTTACTCTCACTTGAACGTCAGGGACGTATTGCACCTTATTGACTGAGGATATGAAATTGGCGTCCGGTGAATGCTATGCCGGACGCCATTCAACACATCAGATGCTGTTGAGAAAACAACTAAACGAAAAATAATAATTAACTAAAATGATTTCTCTTGCGAGCATATGCAAGCCGAGTTAAAGTCCGAAGCTCGTGCTCAAGCGAGTACAGAAGACATTCTTAAACCTCCCCGCGACCACTGCGAATTCAGTGCCTTGCATGGAGACTTTTTATGTCTCGACATTGGCTGACCACCACTGACGGTTATCGCAAAACCATGAGTAAAACTTATGACTATTGCAAAAGCACGAAAATCAACAAAAGGCTCGGTTATGTAGCAGCTGAATTTTTAGATTCCTCCGTATGGAGATAGCTGAGCGCATGCCGACCTTGTCGGTTTTTTTACGCCCAAAATCCAGCGGAGAACATTGAGATGTATGAACTACAAGAAAAGGCACGATTGCTAAGACAGAAAGGCTATACCTATCCTCAAATTGTAGAAGAGCTACCAGGTATCACACCTGATTGGTGCAAGAAAAATCTATCGTCAGTGGTTAAGGTTAGCTGCGAGAATACTGATAAGGCTATATGCATGAGGGTTTCAGGTAGCACCTACAAAGAAATCGTAAAAGCCCTATCAGGTTCAGGAATTACAGAACATTGGTGCAGGACGCACCTCAAAGAAGTACAAAAAAACAAGCCTGAAGCAGATCTAATTAAATTAATAATTAAAGAAGCGACCAAACCTGAAGGGGTGACAAACTACACCATAAAGGGACTTGTGATGAATTCAAGCAAAAGCGATAAAGCCGACGATTTCACATACATTTCCGCACTTAAGAAAAAAGCTAAACGACTTGATGAGAAATGCCTATTCCGACCTTCATGGCTATCACCAAAACAAGCCTTGGCGAGTAGAGACTCAATGTACGACAAAGCCAATACCATCTTTGAAAGGCTACAGGAATTAGCACTCGAACATGCGATTCAGTTCGATGTAACCCAGCAATCTGCCCTGATGGAAATTGTGAATTTGTCCAATGCATGGCTGTACGAAGAGTCTATAGAACGACGTCTTGAAAGGTACAACAACGTGACAAAGATTTTGATTGATCAAGTAGTACAGACTGAAACCGGAAAGATTACACCGCAGGACATTTCCTGCGAAGATAGCTTCTACGATACACACTGCATCTGATAGTAGAAGCTGCACCTTCCACCTAAAATACCCATTAGTATTTATAAGAGGAAAAGTGCAGAAAGTGCAGAAAGTGCAGAAAGTGCAGAAAGTGCAGAAAGTGCAGAAAGTGCATAGAGCCTAGAGGTTTACCCCCTCTCTCTCTTTAAAAGCGTGGACACTCCAATCATCTGGGATGGATGGACGAAGGACATTCAGCCATGATTGAATTATATCTCTCAAGCGGGACACTCGAACCAATTGTACCCACAGCGAATGCTGTGAATGTGATAGATCTTGATCTGTGCTTTTGATCTTCCAGATCTACCTACCACACCGCAGCCTCACGGCTGTACTCAGATAAATAAAATAGAGTCACCATAAGTCAGAGCTTTCGCTCTTACTGTTGATCTTCAATTCTTTGTGTACAGCAAGGCTCTATGCTCAAGCATAGAATGTATTATATTGTGTATTAGCACACGAAACACCATCACAAAGAATTCAATCCTATTCAGTGGTCACCACTGTATTTATGCTCCACCACAAAGACCAAGAATAAAATTAGAGCTTTGATTTGTATTGTCTCTTTTACTTAACGGCGCAGGGCGACAGCACTGCGTTGTTAGTAAATTCGTTAAGATAAAGTGCATTTATATCAATGGCTAGCCATTGCACATACTACGTCTAGTGATACATCACTGATATACACCCATACACTCCGCTATCTTTTGATAGCCTTTAACGGCATTACTAAAGATATGAAAATTAGTTTGCAATAGAAGCAGTTTTATGGCTGACTATATTGACAAATTGACTAATGTTTGCTATACTGGCAACATTAAGAGAGAAAACCAAAACATGGTTCACCATTTCTAGTCATTTCGCGTGCTCCATGCTAATCAGAGCCCCTCTACTCTGAGTAGCCGCGTCTTGTTTATCTCTCTTTTATTCTATCCTTATCAAAGTCAGGCCAGTTGCCTCTCAGCACTGGCCTTTTCTTTGCCTGCAATAACATCTGTTCGCATAATCATAAACTTTAATCACCAGATATCATGGAGGTATCACTATGGCTTCTAATTGCCAACGCTGTAACACTCCCCTCATAAACAAACGCTCGCATGCAAAACACTGTAGTTCAACCTGTAGAGGTCAGACGTGGCGGCTAATGCAAGCGAAGCCTATTTCAGTAAAAGTTATCTTTTCTAAACCTCAACTTAATCAGCTAAAAGCAGATGCAACTAACCTGGGAATTTTGGTTAACCAGTTGGTATTTGCTCGCGCAATGCAGAACACTTCACATAGTATCCACAATTGATACACACATACCACTCTAACCCGCACACTACTGCCCTACAGCTATTTCACTAAGTGAAATTCATTCTGTCGCCAGACAGGAATCAACATTAAACAAGAGGATAAAACAATCAGCAAAGATCATATCAATGCATTCAAACGAACAGTTGCCCGTTTGAAAGCACAAGACGTAAAGCAACAACATGTAGTGCAAGCAAATCAGCATGTGCATACACAACAGGTACAGAAGGTTGATAGCACTGTAATCACCACCACTAGTAAGACCACCACTGCCAAGCTATCAGATGAGCAGTACAAGGCATCAATCATCGCCTTGGCGATATCGCGCATTAAACAAAAATGGAGTGCAATGTAATGACTATTCAAAGTATCAAAGGCGCACCGCGCAAATTCGATGAACAGGAGTTGCAGCAACGGCAAGCAGCTTACCGTACGATGTACCACACTACCATGGAGTGTAGGAAAGCAATCAGGGGGGAACTGCCCCATCATTTTCTATTGAATATTATCAAACATAGTGAGGAAGGGTACACGCTAGATGAACATACTCCACTGCGGCTTGAGGTTCTAAACTATCGAGCTTTCATGACAAAGCCTGAGCACCTACAGGCCAAGGACCTGGAAGCAGCTGATCTTAAGATTAAAGATACGTACATTCTTGAATTGCAATCTGAAAGAGATAAGTACAAGCAACTGTTGAAAGATCAGTTGTTGCAAGCCGATGCAGTTAAAGAACAGCGCCGCATTGATGCAGCGAAAGCTAAGCGCTTGCTTGAAATTGAAAAGGAAGTTAACGACACCTTCGCCCCACTGGTGATTCCAGAGTAAGCCAACAATGTTAGTCACATCACCAGCCCTTGACTGCCTAACAGCGTCAGGGGCTTTTTTATGAGCATTGATAATTATAACAGGGTGATAATCAGAGCCAGAATCACGAGCGATAACAGGGAGCACCATATATGTTCATATACACCAACTCCTCCGTAAGCGTGATTATACCTGGCCCTTCTGCCATTCTCGGTTAAGCACGATTCACTTTCTCTCCCAATATCGCACGTAGTGGTTCCATTCGATTGAAAGTCGCGAATAAAACCTAGCTTTCAACCGAAGTTACATCTTCGCGCCCAATGACCATCGACAAAAGGTAAACAAACTATTCCCCTTGCAAATCTTTCATAACATCTCCGTAACCCGCTTCCATTACGGCCCAGTGGCGTTCTAATTGTCGCTGTAAGTCTGCGACATCACAGACAATACCAAGATCCTTGCGTATAGCCATCATTACCTTCAATTGAACCTTAGATAGGTCTTTCATTTCAGGTAGAAGCATAGCGTTGAATTCCCCCAATTTTTCCCCATGAACTTCGTGCGCACGCGCTCGTGCAGCTGCATACTCCTGAGACTGGCCGAAGTAAAACTCATAAGAGCTTTTAAGGGTCTGGTATACAACCAAATCTTGACGCCCTTCCTCGTTGAACTTTTGCATGTCTCGCTGTATTCTGGAAGCCTCAGCAAACGAACTATCGTAGAAGGAGTTGTTGATTTCAATGTCTGCTTTGGCATCCTGTACGATTGCAAGGCGTGGCAGTAGCTTTAAAAACAACAACCCAAACTCTGCACTCAACTCTCCCGCCAATCTCGTCGTTTCAGGCTCCGCAACCAGCCTCAACTTCGCCATCGAAGCAATAATCGCCTGAAGCTCTAAAGTCATATCTAATTTAGCAAGCTCACGATTAGCCAGCGTACTAAGTTGAATATTTGTAATCTCAATATCTTCAACTGCCTTCAAGTAAACCTCATGCCTAAGCTCGCTAATTCTCTCCTTAGACTTCTCGCTCGTATCATGATTAAGTTGCAACTCTAGGCGACTGGTATTACTTTTATTCGAAACCATCACTCCAAACAAAGTGATACCTGACGCAACGATCGCCGACCAAATCACCTCTGGAACTAATTTTATAATTTCAACAATTTCCGAAGGCATTGCGTCACTCCTTGATATTGATGGTCCTTCAAAGGCGAAACCATCTTTAGGTTGTTAACTTCAGTCATGCTCAGCAGGTGAATCTTACCTGTAATCCCGACTCACACCACTATCACTCGATTCGACCTGCTCGATGCCACCGGGCAGCGATGAAGTGGTTATACCTTCTTGGGGCGAAAGCCCCTGTAAACCCACTTCATCGTTATCGCAATCAGGTACATGATCAGACTGATTCCAGCCCACCACGCAAAGTAATATGCAACAAACTTAACTTGCCTGTCAGTCAAAGTATTGAGCCGGTCTTTATACACCGACATTTCAAGCTTCAGCTTTTCTTGTACATGTTGCCTCGTATACACTGAACATTCTTCAGCCGAGTTTTTCCGCCCGGCAACCTTATCATCGTAATACTTGTCGCAATTCATCCAGAATATGATTCTGTTGCCTAATTCAGCGTAAGCCTGCTTCTGTGTTGGGAAAGAGTCATATTTCATACTGACAATCAGCACGGCAATAACCACGCTTAACACAACCCCTAACCGTTGCCATCCGCTCATCCCGTTCTCCCTGTCCGTGTAGTTCAAACCATTATCCATGATGGCATCCAGACAGTGATGACGGAAACCTCTACAGCTATCACACGGTTGACCTGGAGCGAACGCACCACGCCGACTGACATGGCAAGCTGACGTTGAATGAAGCTCATCACAAAGCGGCTGTGATCGCCGCTATACGGCGTTGACGTTAACCATGACTGGTTTGTCGATCTCACGACAACTGCCACCACACGCCCTTAGCCATGTGCTGAACTACGATCTTTACACCACCATCAAGGGCGACAGTCATGTCAGACAACAACCACGCCAACATTGCCACCGCCGATGTATTGACTCTGTTGCTTCACAATCAGCATGCGCTTGCCGCAGCAATCGAAGAATTCACCGTTTGGGCAAGGTCTACGGGTTCACCGGAAGTGCATGAAAATGCGATTGCTGCGCTTGAAACCATCGACAGAAATGCATCTGCCATCACCGCTGGGATCAACCATCTGCGTCAATGCTAATCAAATGTGACTTCTAGTTAACAGAATACCATTGTGTAAATTAGCAAACCCTTGTGTTTGTTGACTTCCTACTGGTTTCAGGTAATCTCCCCCTCAAGCAAATATTTTGTTAATTAGCCAAGCTAGTAAACACAAGGGGATGGTCATGCAGCTAGTCGAAGCAGTGAAGACATCAGCAGAAGTAGAGCAAGTGGCGCACAAGCTGACGTTGAACGCTCGTGGCAATCCTCTGTACGCCGACCTGTGGATGTTCGGTTTGCAGGTAGCACTGCGTATCAGCGACCTGCTGACCATCACCTACGAAGAAGCTTTGCAGGGTCGCGTCATGATCAAGGAAAGTAAAACCGGGAAGGTACGGAACATTACGTTGAACACGAAGGCTGTAGCCATCGTCAGGAAGCGTAGGGATGCCAACCCTAACCACACGTACCTGTTTGAAGTGGAAAGCAACAGAGCAAAGGGTAAGGCTGTTTCTCGTGTCGCCGTGGCTACAGCATTCAAGGCCGTTGGCGATGAACTTGGGATCAGCCTAGGCACACACTCCATGCGCAAAACCCGTGGCTGGTTGATGCACAGCAGCGGCGTGTCAATCGAGATGATATGCAAGGTGTTGAACCACAGCAGTCCGGCTATCACCATGGCGTACATCGGTATCACTCAGGATCAGGTTGACGCCACCTACCATGAGTTTGTGATCTGATTTACCTCACTCCCCCCTAAGCACGTCTAAGCAACGATAGACGCGCTAGCTCTCACCCTTGGGGGTAGGGCTACTTCATTGCTACAACGCCTAATTGAGTGCTGGAGCAGCAGTAAAAGAGCCATTTCAATGGTCGATTGACTAGCTGGAGGATTTTGGGAATCTGAAGTGGGGCTATCTCGATTTTCCGGCTTGAGTGTCGAGCCCAGGCGATGCCCCTCTGGCGGATTTCCTTACATCAACACACTGAGTCACGCTGAAATCGAGATTCCATCTGGAAAAAGGGTTGGGATTTTCGGGGAACGGGATGGCGGATTTCGAATGCTGCCGGGGGGTATCCCGTACGCAATACAACGCAGCACAAACCGTGCTATATCAAAGGCTAGGATTAGTCGCTTGGTGTTGATTTACGTACCTCGCGACGTACCTCAGGATGGGGTACGCCCTTGCAGTATTTGGCTTCGGGGATACGTCGGTCGGCACCTGTCGAGGCGCAGATTCCGCCGTGCTGGGCATCCCAGCACGACAGATCTTTATCACTGGATGGTTTTATTTAAAGTGGTGATTAGCTGCAATGCCGTGCCAAAACCAAAAAGGCTAATACTGCGATCTTTGTTCGACTCGTATGGCCATTCCACGTACCTGGTCAGTACAGATGTTCCACCATTCATCGCAGCTACTAGAGCTGCCTCCTGCTTAGGGGAGAAGCCGGGTTCAGCAGGCGCGGTGACAGGGGCTGCTTCGTCGATGCGCATCGCTATAGCTGAGCCGGGGAAGTGATCATTTCCTACCTGCACAAAATATGAAGAAGCGCCCGAGACGCCAACCATCAGGCTTGCTCTGGACATCCTGCAATAGTGAGTGTCGCTCATGCCGTCTTGCTTGCAGCCAAGACTCCAATTTTCATTGTATTTGTCCTTCAGGACATCAAGCACGTTCGTCGGCAGCCCCTGCACTGAGCCGCTGCCATCGGTGTAGTAGAAACGGTATTTGACCCCATTGAGGGTTCCCGTCTCTATGCGATGAAGGACATTGTTCTGTCCCGACTGCAGGTCGAAAGAGACGTGACAGACGACTTTTCCTTCTGGGAAAATCGGACCTACGACCTTGATCATCTCTGGCGCGGCCACTGTTGGCTTATCCTTTTTGTACCCAGACTCATACTTCGTATTGGGACATTGTGCTGCTTGGACTACGTGAGGTGCGAGTGCGGCAAACGCAATAGCGAGCGTGATGGGCCAAAGCTTAAACATTGCATTAATCCCTTAATAATAAACGGTGCAGAATAGCATCAGGCCACTATCGTGTCCCCGCGTTGCCTTCAGTCCCATCCTTGCTGCGCTGGCGCAGACCTGAGTAGGTGGCGCACGGACGCCCGCTTCGGCTCGTTCGCACCCACTTGCCAAGGAGCGATGCAGACCCTTGGCGTTTTGGGTTGGGGTTAACGATCTTCCAAGGCTATCAATTCTTCAAGAGAATCCATTGCGTTATAAAGATCGTCAATTCTGCCGGTTTTAAGTTTTGACTCTGTTATCACTACGCCTATTGCATACTGGGCACAAATGCTTTTAATTGACTCTGCGTACCACGGATCAGAAAAGGGAGCGATTACTATTCGGTCAATGAAACCGGTTAAATTGATTTCATCGGAGGTTATCCCTGGTAGGTCATTTGTATTTTGAGACAGCGGGTTCGCATCGTCATTCCACGCTATGCTCCGGAATTCCTTTTCAAAGCCATAAGGCGTTGCCTTGGATTTAAATGGGTCCAAGACATCTTGATGCTTTGCCTTTTTGTGATCTATGTATTTAACATCTTCGAAAGCAAGATTACTGATATTCTGATTGTGAAGAGTGGTTTTTCTTAATTTTTCCTCGGTGGTGAAAATACACACCGAGTTTTTCCCACCATAGAGATCCCACATTGCCGGACATTCTTCAGTCGACTTGTACCAGCAGCTAACGTATACCCATTCTCTTGCCTTGTAGAAAAAATCAACAGCATAGTTTTTTAATTGAGGGCCGAAGATTGTTTCAAACGTCCGACTATTGATTTCTTCAATTAACTTAGCAGCCTCCTCTCCACGGCTATTCATTGCGACATCAAATATGGAGGCATCATTCGTACAATCAAAAAAATCTAACGCCGTTAAGCCTCCTTCCAGGTTATCTTTGAAGCCGCTCATTTTTGACATAAATAATTTTTTACCCTGCACGAGGGATAAAAATTTATGGGTGTCCATATATTTCTGAAGTACCGAAGAGCCTGAGCTGTCATTGCCAAACTGATATTTCATGCTCCATCCTTTTCGCTGAATAAATTTAACTGATTTTATAACATACAAAAAAGACGGTCCGGTGTGGTCTCAACCGTATCGCTGATCCTGATTCCTCAACAATCTGTACGCTACACTGCGTTCCTGCACCACTCCTCAAGGACGATAGCCATGTCTTCAGATAGCAAGATCGCCACGGCGGATGCCCTGACATTACTCCTGCACAACCAGCACGCCATAGCGGCAGCGATTGAAGAGATCGCCTTGTCAGCAAGGACATTTGGTTCACTCGAAACACATAACAACGCCCTCGTCGCACTAGAAACGCTGGACGCAAACGCTCAGGGAATCGCTGACGCCATTATGCGACTGCGGCAGTCGTAGGCATCGTCCAAAGAGTGAACTAGCCCCCGGACACTTCGAGATCACGTCAAGAGTTGCACTGTTCTCGCGGCGGGGGGGCAAGGATTCTGTGGGAACGGTATTGCTCACTTGCAGGGCATTGCATCGAATAGGATGCCCATTGTCAGCATCGTCCGATTCTTCGAGAGTTCTTTGGGGTGGTCTTCGAGATACTTAATAATGATTCCAGCCACCACCGCGTTTGACATATTTTCGACGTTACTTGGGCAGAGCAGAGGCTTCGTGATTTTGATCTTAGATAAAGTAAGTAGAGTCACTATGACCGACTCGATATTTCCGAGACAGCGGTAGCGATATCCATTTTCGTCAAACGTTGCCGTAGATGCGTCTGATCTGACAAACACCTTGCAATCCCTGAGTAAGCCGGCTCCGCTGTCGTCGAAATTTGCCATTGCAGGTGCACTCAGGAAAATTCCCGCTAGTGTCAGACCACCTATCCATGCCTTCATGTTGAAATCCTTGTGAGTGAGTGGGGGCATGCTACCGGGAATCATGGCTTCCTGCCATCACGTCACTCGTTCGACCTGGAGCTGACCTTGCTTACTCACCCGTCGGTCGAAGTCTCGTCATTTCTCACTCCGAATGAGGCGCTGGTCCCAACCCACAGGGTTAGCCCTACATCATCACTACAACGCCTAATTCATGGCTGTAGCTGCATACAATGAGCCTTATCAATCGATCATTGACTAGCTGGTCGGCTGTGATGGAGCTTAACGCGGGACCAGAATCCTGTGGAAAACGGTCTAGGTCAGCTCTTGCAGGGGAATGCTTTGTGAAGCGCTCTGATCACAAGGGTTGATCCGGGAAAGTGCAGTTGCTCGGGATTTGCTTGCAGGTATTTGATCACAATTCTTACAGCTTGCTGGTTTGTCATTTCAGTTGGTACACAGCTTTGGAAGTTAGGAGCTATGCCATCTTTTAATATAACGCTGGTCTCAATGGTTGACACAACGACTCCATAGCAGTACCCAGCAGTGAAGGATGATTTTTTGGATGCGTTAGCGGAATCGGCTTCTTTACAGCCATTAAGAAGGTCATTTCCGTCCAATGTCGCCATGGCGCTGCCGCTTGCCAGAGTCCCTACCAGTGCCATCGCCCCAATCCATGCCTTCATGTTGAATTCCTTCTGAGTGATCTGGCCATGTTACCGGCTGCAATGTCTTGGTGCCATCAAGCTATCTGTCCTCAGTGAACCGGTATCCACCCGTTGTTCTGGTACGTGGCCCAGACCTTGGCAGCGAGATAGCACAGCAAGCCAGCGAACAAGAGGTAGTTACGAAATCGGTAGTAACGACCACCACTGTCATTGTCATCCGCAATTTTCTGCTTCAGGTTCTTTCTGCTGTCTTCATCCAGTTGCTGCACCCAGTATGTATTGTGTCCCATGATGCTGATGGTGTTCTCGATACGCTTGAATCCGCAAACGGCGCTTGCCGCGAATACCAGCAGACTGCATAGCAAAAAGGTTTCTTTGTTCGGACCGAATTGCCCGTATGGGTTTGTTTGAGCCAGATACGCACAGATTGCCAGAGTCACACCGAGAATGAAGTAGTCCAGTTTGTGACTTGCTTCGTTGTAGCTCGCAGTGATTCGTTCGATCTGCTCCTGTTGGGCGTTTGCCATGCTTCACTCTCGTAATATGCGTAGATGATCGCCAGAGCTTACAGTCTCGGTTGGCACCGTTGCCATCACGTCACTCGATTGACCTGGGCCTAGGTCTTACCGTTGGCGTGATCACCATAGGCGTATCCCATCCGTGCCGTTTCTCGCTCACTCTCTCGCCGGTACATGTCGCTCAGGGTCCATTTCAGGCGTTCATGTTCAACCTTCAGCATTGCCAATTCAGTCGAGCTGTCCCGGTGCATGACAATCAGACTGGCGATGTTCTGGTGAGCCTTCCGCAAGTCTCTACGTGTCGTCTCCAGCTCAGCACACAGCAAATCACACTGGTGCTTCAGCATCTCTTCGCGAGTGGGCATCCCCAGCTCAAAACCCGAATCATCGATCAAATACTTGTCCATCGCGCATACGCCAAATACTGTACGCATGAACAGTATATGCTGAGTTGATGCGCATCAAGCGAGGCTCGACAGGCGGAGGATGTTGGTGAGTCATCATGACGCATCGATTCTGATAGCATCGCTGATCGACTCAAGGAGCAGTGGCTATGGGCGAGCTTGTTTACACGTCAGTTTTCAAGAACAACGCCTTAATCATTTTCGATGCTTTAGCCGACGATGAATTGCAAACAGGCGCTCGCCTAGAAAGCGATGTAAGCGATTTTTCCAACAGCTTAAACCGCTTCAACTACTGCACTCGACACCGCATCCGGTCACACAAGCAACTTGTGGCAGCTTTCATGGCACTTGAGCTTGAGTGCCGCTCAGGGGTGACGAAGCCTGTACTCCATTTCGAGTGCCACGGAGACACCGAGAAGGGACTTCTGATTGCTGCAAGCGGTGAATATGTCCCATGGTTGGAACTAGTGGAGCGGATTGCATTTATCAACGCAGCAACCGGCAACAATACAGGCGTCGTCCTGGCTGCTTGCTACGGCTTTGAGATTTCGAAGCTGGTTAGGTTTGAAGAACCCTGTCCATTTCACTTCGTCCTTGGGCCAGAGAACGAGGTGGACGCGGGCTATCTCCGAGACTCAATGATTGCCTTCTATCGCACGGTGATAGCAACGGGCGATCTGAACCAAGGAATGGTCCACCTTGACGAGAAATACAAACGCTTCATTTGCAGTCAATGGTTCTACACATCATTGGCGAGAGTGATGGTCTCTCACTTTCGAGGCAAGAACAAAGAAGCCTTCATCAATAAGCTCATCGATTCACAGGTGCAGAAGGTCGGTTACAGCAATCGTGAGCTAGTCCGTGGATTCCGCAAGCGTGCAAAGGAATACATCCGCTCCCCTGTCAAGATGTTTCAGCACTTCTCCGAAATCTTCATGCACAACCAACCGGTGGTGAGCTATAGAGATTTCCGTGCATTCTTAGATGGTTATAAACCATCCTAGGCCCTCCCAAAGCGCGGTGTTAGCGCTGCTTAGAGCGACCATTCCAACACACCCATTCCGGCGTTCACATTGCCCAGTGTGAACGGACCCTATAAATTGTGAACGTTCTGCTTGAATCCAAGACAACAAAAAAGGGCCCACCTTTCGGTGAGCCCTTCTAGACCGCCCAGCAGAGCGGATTTTGTTTGGTAGGCGCGATTGGACTCGAACCAACGACCCCCACCATGTCAAGGTGGTGCTCTAACCAACTGAGCTACGTGCCTGCTGTGAGGCGGCATTCTACGGAATTCCGGAGGGGTGTCAACACCTTTTTTCGCGCTAACCCTATGAATATGCAAAATATTTAATTTTGCCGGTACAAAGAAGAATTTCCGGGTGCTGGCGGGCGATTTTCAACTCGGGTAGGATCAACGCACTCGTAAAATATATTAAACAGAGGCTGCCGGATGGCTAACACTCCCTACCCAGAATCCTATTACGCCGCATCGGCCAATGCGGTTCCACCGCGCCCGGCGTTGCAGGATGACGTGGAGACCGATGTCTGTGTGATTGGCGCCGGTTATACGGGGCTGTCCGCTGCCCTGTTTCTGCTGGAGAACGGCTTCAAGGTCACGGTGCTCGAGGCTGCCAGGGTGGGTTTCGGGGCGTCCGGGCGTAATGGCGGCCAGATCGTTAACAGCTATAGCCGCGATATCGATGTCATCGAGCGCACGGTCGGTCCCAAGCAGGCCCAGTTGCTGGGGCAGATGGCGTTCGAGGGTGGGCGAATCATTCGTGATCGGGTCGCCAGGTACAACATCCAGTGCGACTTGAAGGACGGTGGCGTGTTCGCCGCGATGACTGCCAAGCAGATGGGTCATCTCGAATCCCAGAAGCGCCTGTGGGAGCGTTTCGGGCACACCCAGCTTGAGTTGATGGATCAACGCCGCATCCGCGAAGTGGTGGCTTGCGACCAATACGTCGGCGGGATGCTCGACATGAGTGGCGGTCATATCCATCCGCTTAACCTGGCGCTGGGTGAAGCGGCGGCGGTCGAGTCCCTGGGTGGGACGATTTATGAGCAGTCGCCGGCCATACGCATCGAGCGCGGCGCCAGCCCGGTGGTGCATACACCGCAGGGTAAGGTCCGGGCCAAATTCATCATCGTCGCCGGCAACGCTTATCTGGGCAATCTGGTGCCGGAACTGGCCGCCAAGTCGATGCCTTGCGGAACGCAGGTGATTACCACCGAGCCATTGGGTGAAGAACTGGCCAAGACATTGCTGCCTCAGGATTACTGCGTCGAAGACTGCAATTACCTGCTCGACTACTACCGCCTCAGCGGCGACAAGCGTCTGATTTTCGGTGGTGGCGTGGTGTATGGCGCGCGGGATCCGGCGAACATCGAAGCGATCATCCGGCCGAAGATGCTCAAGGCCTTCCCGCAGCTCAAGGACGTGAAGATCGATTACGCGTGGACGGGCAACTTCCTGCTGACCCTGTCGCGCCTGCCCCAGGTCGGACGCCTGGGCGACAACATCTACTATTCCCAGGGCTGCAGCGGCCATGGCGTGACCTACACGCACCTGGCGGGCAAGGTGCTGGCCGAAGCGCTGCGCGGCCAGGCCGAGCGTTTTGACGCCTTTGCCGACCTGCCCCACTACCCGTTCCCCGGCGGCCAGTTGCTGCGCACACCGTTTGCGGCATTGGGTGCGTGGTATTACGGATTGCGGGATAAATTCGGGTACTAAGCGACACGCAATACATTGTGGGAGCGAGCCTGCTCGCGATATCGGTCTGGCAGCCAACGAATGTGTTGGATGTTACGACCTCATCGCGAGCAAGCTCGCTCCCACAATGATTTTTTGAATACCCGCAGATGTTGCGTACACCCGCTCCCACAGGTTTTGGGGGTTAGAGACGATCTCGTGGGATACCGCTTCGGATCCGCAAGATATCGGCCAGTACCGCCAGCGCGATCTCTGCCGGCGTCTTGCTGCCCAGGTTCAGCCCGATGGGAGCATGAATCCGCCCCAACTCGACATCCCCCAGACCACCGATGCGCCGCAACCGCTCGAAGCGCTTTTGCGAGGTCTGCATGGAGCCCATCACACCGATGTAAAACGCGTCGGTGCGCACTGCCTCCATCATCGCCAAATCGTCGATACGTGGATCGTGGGTCAACGCCACCACCGCCGTGTCGCTGTGGCAACCGCCGTCAGCGATGAACACCGACGGCAGTTGACGGCGAATCTCCACATTTTCCAGCACGACGCCTTCGAGCACTTCGTCCCGCGGGTCACACAGAATCACCTCGAACCCAAGCCCCACGGCAAACTCCGCACAGGCCTGGGCGACACTGGAATACCCTGCCAACAGCAAGCGCTGGGCCGCGCCGACGCGTACACGCACCCGGTCGATTTCACGCTCGATACGCACACCCTGTTCACGATCATCGAACAGGCTGCGCGCACCGCTTTGCAGATCAACCTCGCGGATCAACCGACGTCGGCCCAACAGTGCCGACTCCAGCTCCCGCAGATGCGCTTGCACCTCGCAATCGGCCTCGAGCTTCTCGACCAGCACGTCCAGCACCCCGCCACAGGGCAGGCTGACGCGTGAGCGTGGATCGTCGCCTTCGCCGTAACGAACAACGCTGACTGGCTCCAGAAACGCGCCCTCGGCGACTCGCTCGAGAAAGTCTTCCTCGACACAGCCACCGGACAGCGAGCCAATCCAGTGCCCCTGCGTGTTCACCGCCAGCAGCGAACCCGGTGCGCGCGGTGCCGAGCCGTAAGTGGCCAGCACCGTACACAGCCAGATGCGCTGACCAGCCGCCGACCACTCCAGCGCCCGACGCACCACTTGCAGATCCAGATGCTGCATATCAGTGGGCCTTGTGCTCGAGCGGCGGCGCATCGGCCCGCAACTTCTGCACGTCGTTCACTGCCAGATCATTCGGCTGACCACCCCAGCCCTGACGCAGGTAGTTCAGCAGGTCCGTGAGTTGTTCGTCATTCAGCTTGTCGACAAACCCTGGCATCGGTTGCATATGTTCGAAACCGGAGAACTTCTGCTCACCGATACCGTCGTCGATCACCCGCACCAGGTTGCGCGGATCTTCCAGGCGCAGCGTGGTGTTGCCGCGCATGGCGACGGCGATGTGCGGTTTGCCCTCACCGCCCGGTGCATGGCAACCGGCGCAGACATTCAAATATTCCTGACGGCCACGCTGGGCGCTCGGGCTCAGTTTGTCCAAAGGCACTTCGACGAGCACTTTCGCCGCAGGCGGCTGATCGCCGAGCAGGAAAGTCGCCATCGCCGCCAGATCCGGATCGCTGAGGCCCTGGGTGCTGTTGTGGAACACCGGGAACATCTCGTTGAACATCGTGCCCTGGGCGCTCATGCCGTGCTTGAGGAACGAGCTCAGGTCCTGATGATTCCAGCCACGGGCCGCCAGATCTGTCGCCAGCAGGCTCGGCGCCAGATAACCATTGAGAATGCCGCCGGTCATGCGTTTGTCCATCTGCATAGCACCGGGCAGGCCGCGCGGGGTGTGGCACTCGCCACAGTGCCCCAGCACGTCGACCATGTACTGACCGCGCTTCCAGGCTTCGCTTTTGCCTTCAGCCGGTTCCAGCTTCACGTCCTTGCCGTACATCATGTTCCAGCCCATCAGGCCCAGGCGCACGTTGAACGGGAAGCTCAGGCTGGTGACCGGTGCTGCGCGCTCGATCGGCTCGACGGTTTTCAGGTAGGCATGAATCGCGTCGGAATCTGCACGCGGGATCAGGTGATACGAGGTGTAGGGCATCGCCGGATACAGGTTCGCGCCATCACGGCGCTTGCCTTCGGTCAGCGCGGCGAAGAACTCGTCATCGTTGTACAGACCGATACCGTGCTCTTTGCTCGGGGTGATGTTGGTGCCGTAGATCGTGCCGAACGGCGACACGATCGGCAGGCCGCCCGCGTACGGCGCGCCACCCGGTGCGGTGTGGCACGCCATGCAGTCGGCGGCGCGGGCGAGGTACTCGCCTTGCTTGACCTGTGCATCATCGGCGTGAGCTGCCACCACAGGCGCAGCCAGACCAACCGCCAACGCCAGGCGGCTAAGTAGAAGCTTCATGCTTAACCCTCCTTGACCAGGCCGAGATCGGTCAGCACGTTGCGGGTGGCGCTGTAGTAGCGCACGTACCCGGTGCAACGGCAGATGTGATGACCGAGGCTGTCCTCGATGACTTTTTCCAGTTGGCTTTTGACGATGGGCTGACGCTGCAGCTTTTCCACCAGCACGGTCGCGGCATTCACGAAGCCCGGCGCGCAGTAGCTGCACTGGAAGGCGAACTCGTCGACGAAGCGCTGCTGGATCGGGTTCAGCTCGGTGACCTTGCCCTGCTCGTCGCAGGTCGCATGGCCTTCGATGGTCCGAACCTTCTTGCCTTCGAAATAGTGCGCGCCGGTGATGCAGGTGCGCACTTCTTCACTGGTGCCGTCCGGGTTGTCGACGATCACCACGCAGGCGTGGCAGATGCCCTGGCCGCAGCCCAGGCGCGAACCGGTGAGGTTCTTGTATTCGTGCAGGTAGTCGATCATCGGCAGGTCATCAGGGATGTCCACCGGGCCGACGGATTGACCGTTGAGGGTCAGTTGAAGCGGACGGTTAGCCATTGAGGGCCTCCTTGATGCGTGCAGAAGTGATAGGCAGGTCGCGGACACGTTTACCGATGGCATGGGCCACGGCGTTACCGATGGCACCGACCACCGGGATCATCACCACCTCGGCGATGCCCTTGGACGGGTCGCTCGGCGACAATGGCGGCAGGATTTCCGCAGTCTGTTTCCACACCGCGACGTGACGCGCCATCGGCAAGCGGTAACGGTTGAAGTTCCAGTCACCCTCCCCCGGCCCGCCTTCGTACAACGGCATCTCTTCCATCAGCGCATGGCCGATGCCCATGGCGATCCCGCCTTCGAGCTGACCCCTGACCAGTTCTTCCACCAGCACCCGACCGCACTCGACCCACGAGTGATGGTTGAGTACCGACACTTCGTTCGAACCCTTGTTGACCTTCACTTCCACCAGCGTCGCGACCGGGCTGTAGTAAGTCACCGCCGCGTTGTTCAGCTGGGTCGCCGGGTAGGCGATGCCCTGCCGATCCAGCAGATGGAAACCGGCGCTGTTCATCTGCGCCTTCTTCGCCTTCGGTGCACCGTCGCCGTACTTCACGGCCAGACCGTCGAGCGGCAAGCGCTCACGCACGCCGTCGATGCTGAACTCGGCCTCGGCCCAGCTCCAGCGGTTGAAACCGTGCACAGTGGCGCCGCTCACCAGGCCACGTTCGTGAACGCGCTTGGCCAGCATGGCGAAAGGCAGTGGCTCCATACCGTTGGCCGTTAGCTTGCCGTCGACCCAATGGGCGTCTTCGCGACGCACCACGTAAGGGTTGGCCTGACCGCCGTAAGGGCCTTGTCGCCAGATTTCCAGCGCCGCCGGCCACAGGCCGTGGTTGAACAGCACGCGCGCCGCTTCACGGGTCGCGTGGCTGAAGTAGTACGCCGAGTTGGTGGCCGACGAAGCCGAAGCGACCTTGCCGACCCAGCGCGGATTGCGCAGGAAGTTGTCCTGCTCGGCCTGGCTCATGATGTACGGGTTGCCGCCACTGACCAGCTGCAACTCTTTCCATTCGGTTTCGCCGGTCTTCACTTCGTGCGCCGGAACACCGAGGAAATCGGCCACGACCATGGCCTGGGAGGTGGACATGCCGGTGCCGATTTCGATACCGATGTGGCGCAGGCTGATGCGACCTTCGGCGGTGAATTCAATGCTGGCCATCGGCGCTTCGGAACCGGTGCCGAAGTCTTTCTGGCAGATGGCGAAACCCACCCCGTACCAGTTGTCCGGATCGGCGGCTTCGCGTTGTTTCTTGATCGCGTCGCGGTTTTTCCAGGTGTCGTGGACTGCCGCCTTGTCGAGAATCTCATGCAGGCGCAAGGCACCGGCCGGGATCGCGCCCTGGGTGTTTTTCATGCCCGAGCGCAGTGCGTTCTTGCGACGCAGCTCGATGGCATCGACACCGAGGCGACCGGCGATTTCATCGACCATCATCTCGGTCGCCGCCATGCTTTGCAGGGTGCCGTAGCCACGCATCGACCCGGCCTCAACGGCGCGGGAGTGATAAGCCGTGACCTGCAGATCGTTCTGCGGCATGTAGTAGATCGACTGTGCCGCCGTGGCGCCCACCGCAGCCACCGATGGGCTGTAGTTGATTCGTCCGCCACCGTCGACGCTCATCTCGGAGCGGAAAATCTTGAAGCTGTGGTCGTTCTTGTCCACCGCCAATTGGTAGCGAATGTCGAACGGGTGACGCTTGATGCCACTCTGGAACTGCTCGTAGCGGTCGTTGGCCAGGCGTACCGGTACACCCGCGCCGTACAACGCCGCGAGGGCTGCGTAGTAGACGAAAATGTTGTGGTCCTTGGAGCCGTAACCGACGGTGTAACCCGGATGCATGTTCAGGTTGGCCAGGCCGAAACGCGACGGCGCGATCATCTTCGCGGTTTCGGTCGCGGCTTCCAGCGGACACTGGGTGGCGACGACGAAATGCAGGGTCTTGGTGGTCGGGTCGTACCAGCCGTTGCCGTTGTCAGGCTCCAGGGCGGCCGGTTCGATCGACGGGGTCTTGTAGCGTTCGTCGAACACCAGCCAGTTGTCCGGCGGCGTATCGATCTGCTGCTTCATGCGCTCGGCGTAGAACAACCCGCGCTCGGTCAGATTGCCGTGCAGGTTCGGCTGGGAGTTCCACACCGGACGACGGTTTTTCAGCATCGGGAACAGAATCGAATCCTTGAGGCTGGCGAATTCGTCTTCGTCCGCCGAAGTCGCGCCGCCGACGCGCACGTAGCGGAAGCTGCCGTACGGATCGCCTTCGTAGAACGGCACCTGGGCACCGTAACGAATCGCCTTGTCATTGAATTTGAGTTGGTTCTTGGCCTGACGGAAGCGCTCGAAGTCGTTCCAGATCAGGATCGCCACCGGGTGCCCGATGAACATCGGCACCTTGCCGGCAGGCAACAGCGGATCCGGGGCGTGCTCCTCGGGGAACACGATACCGTCCTTGACCAGGTCTTCGGCCGTGACGATGCGGTCCGGTTGCAACTCGGCACCGAGCCACGACAGGTCGATGCCTGCAAAGATGTGGTCGGCCTTGATGGTTTTGAGCAGCATGGCGTGGCCTTGCTGCTGCGGCCAGCCCGGCATGTCCTTGGCGCGGATGTCGCGGGCAAAGACCTTGCTGCCGCAGACCTTGGACAAGGCATCGTTACGGGCGCGCGCCTTGCCATTGTTGCCGAGCCACTGCTCGGACGGCACGGTCACGCTGTTTTCCATCAAGGCGGCCAGCGCCTGGCTGCTCAATGGTGTGAGCGTCACGCTCACACCCGCTACCAGCCCGCCCTGAAGGAACGAGCGCCGGGATATATCACGGTTGGACATGGATCATCCTCTGGGCGGTTATGGGGTCCGCCCTTCTGGTTATGTTCTGGAAATCTCGAGTCTTGCAGAAGCCCTTTTCGACGATGCAAAGGGCTGTTGTTGACAGTGCAAAGCTGACCGAAAGGTTAAGTTTATAGGCTTATGCCTTCGCGGAAAACTAAAAACTGACCAAGAAATCAAAAAACCGCGGCTTTTCGTCGCAGCAGATCGATGAACAACCCCAACTCCCGGCTGATGTGCTCGCCCTTGCGCAACAACAACCCGAAGGGCGCCATCTGCACATCCAGTTCCACCGGCAGCGCCACCACCAGGCCCATTTTAAGATAGTCGCGCAATGCGGTTTCCGACAGGACCATGATCGCGTCGGTCAGCTGAATCAGTTGCTGCATGGAGTACACCGAACTGCATTCGATGATGTCTGCCGGCAACGGCAACGCCAGGCGCTGCAACGCCTGATCCAGACCGATGCGCGCCGGACTGGTTTCCGGTTGCAGGATCCACGGCCAACCGCTGACCAGCTCCGCCATCTCCAGTTTTTTGCGTCGCGCCAGCGGGTGGCCGGCGTGCACCACCACCAGCAAGCGTTCGTTACCCAGTTGCTCGAAGACGTAATGCTCACTGTCGGTGGCGGCATTGCGCCGGGCGATGGCAAGGTCGATGCGACCCTGTTCCAGCAACTGGATCACCTGGTCGCTGGTGTCGCCCATGATGCGGATCCGCAGCTGCGGATTGAGCGACTTGATTTCAGCAATCGAATCCATCACCAGGCCCGGCGCCGCGCCCATGATGGTACCGATCGACAGATAGCCGTAGCCGCCCAGCTGCCGCGCCATCAGATCCTCGGCACAACGGTCGAGGCCACTGAGGGCCGACTCGGCAAAGCGAATCAGCTCCTGGCCCAACGCTGTCGGGCGCATCCCCCGCGGCAGGCGTTCGAACAGATCGCAGCCGAACATGTCTTCAATCTCATGGAGCATGCGGGTTGCCGCCGGTTGCGACATGTTCAGGCTTTGCGAAGCGCGGTGCAGGTTCTGGCTGCTGCTGAGCGTCACCAACATGTGCAGATGCTTGTAACGCAGGCGATTGAGCAGGCTGCGGGAGATGATCGGCGTGGTCATGACGGGCCTTTTTTATCGATACCCTGAAGGTATCAGTTGTGAGCTAGATTCGATTTGTAACGCATCGATCAGCGGCCGTACAGTCTTCCCCATAAGAACAAATGCCCTACCAAAGGAAAACTGCGATGAAGACTCTACCCGCGCCTCTGCTCGCCAAAATTTCCTGGCGGCTACTCCCGTTTCTCCTGCTGATGTACATCATGGCCTTCCTCGACCGCGCCAACGTCGGGTTCGCCAAACAAGCCTTTCAAGCCGACACCAATATCAGCGATGCCGCCTTCGCCTTCGGCGCCGGGGTGTTTTTCGTGGGTTACGCGTTGCTTGAAGTGCCGAGCAACCTAATCCTGCACCGCGTCGGCGCCCGCCTGTGGATGTGCCGGATCATGGTCACCTGGGGGCTGGTCTCCGCCGCCATGGTCTTCGCCCACACAGAAACCAGCTTCTACATCCTGCGCTTTCTGCTGGGCGTGGCCGAAGCCGGCTTCTTCCCCGGCGTGATCCTCTACCTCACCTACTGGTTCCCCAGCGCCGTGCGCGGCAAGGCCATGGGTTTCTTCTATTTCGGTGCACCGCTGGCGTTCATCTTCGGCAGCCCGCTGTCCGGCCTGCTGCTGGAGCTGGACGGCTTCGCCGGCTTCCACGGCTGGCAATGGCTGTTTGCCGTTGAAGGCCTGATGGCGACGGCTGTGGGCATCTGGGCCTACTGGTACCTGGACAACCGCCCGGCCGACGCCAAGTGGCTGACCGTCGAGGAACGCCAACAAGTGCAAAGCCTGCTCGATCAGGAAGACAGCCATAAACAGAACCACGGCCGCAGCCTGCTCAACGTGATCTGCCAACCCTCGGTGCTGTACCTGTGCCTGATTTACCTGCTGATCCAGGCCAGCGTCTATGGCGTGGTGTTTTATCTGCCGAGCCAGGTCGGAGGGCTGCTGGGGACCAAGGTCGGGCTGATGGTCGGCCTGGTGACAGCGATCCCCTGGATCTGCGCATTGATCGCCGCCTACCTGATTCCCGGCTACAGCGACCGCACCGGCGAACGCCGCCGCACCGCGTGCCTGACCTTGCTCATGGCTGCCGCCGGGATCGCCTGCTCGGTGACCTTCAGCAACCCGCTGCTGGGGATCATCGCCCTGTGCTTTGCCGCCTCCGGCTTCATCGCCGTGCAACCGGTGTTCTGGACCTTCCCCTCCAGCTACCTCGCCGGTAGCGCCGCTGCGGCCGGGATCGCCCTGATCAACTCGTTCGGCGCTCTCGGTGGCTTCATCGCCCCGGTGCTGAAGAACTGGGCCGAGGGCGCCTTCCACTCACCGGCAGCAGGCTTGTACGTGCTGGCCGCTACCACCGTCATCGCCGCGTTGCTGGTGCTGGGCATACGCGCGCCCGGCCATAAAGCCTCGAACAAACCGGCCACCGTTTAAACCTGAGGAGTCACACCATGGGCATTCCAACCATCAAACACGTCCGCGCTTTCACTCTGCGAGGCGGCGGCGCGGATTATCACGACCAGGCCGACGGCCACTGGATCGACGATCACATCGCCACGCCGATGAGCAAATACCCTGAGTACCGCCAGAGCCGCCGCACCTTCGGCATCAACGTACTCGGCACCCTGGTGGTGGAAATCGAAGCCAGCGACGGCACCGTCGGTTTTGCCGTGACCACCGGTGGCGAACCTGCCGCGTACATCGTCGAGAAACACCTGGCGCGCTTCCTTGAAGGCGCCCGGGTCACCGACATCGAAAAAATCTGGGATCAGATGTACCAGTCGACCCTGTATTACGGGCGCAAGGGCATCGTCATCAACACTATCTCCGGCGTCGACCTGGCGCTGTGGGACTTGCTCGGCAAGATCCGCCAGGAGCCCGTGCATCAGTTGCTCGGCGGTGCGGTGCGCGACGAGTTGCAGTTCTACGCCACCGGCGCCCGTCCGGACCTGGCGCAGAAAATGGGTTTCATCGGCGGCAAGATGCCGCTGCACCACGGCCCGGCCGAGGGCGAGGAAGGCCTGCGCAAGAACCTCGAAGAACTGGCCACCATGCGCGAACGTGTCGGCCCGGACTTCTGGCTGATGCTCGATTGCTGGATGAGCCTGGACCTCAACTACGCCACCAAACTGGCGGTTGGCGCCCACGAATACGGCTTGAAATGGATCGAAGAAGCCCTGCCGCCGGACGACTACTGGGGCTACGCGGCCCTGCGCAACAACGTGCCCAAAGGCATGCTGGTGACCACCGGCGAACACGAAGCCACGCGCTGGGGTTTCCGCATGCTGTTGGAGATGGGCTGCTGCGACATCATCCAGCCGGATGTCGGCTGGTGCGGCGGGATCACTGAACTGGTGAAGATCTCGGCCCTGGCCGACGCCCACAACGCGCTGGTCATCCCCCACGGCTCTTCGGTGTACAGCTACCACTTCGTCGCCACCCGGCATAACAGCCCGTTCGCCGAATTCCTGATGATGGCGCCGAAGGCTGACGAAGTGGTGCCGATGTTCCACCCGCAATTGCTCGGCGAACCGGTGCCGGTCAATGGCCGCATGCGCCTGTCCGCGCTCGACCAGCCAGGTTTCGGCGTGACCCTCAACCCCGAATGCCAACTGCATCGGCCGTATAACCGCTGAGAAAGGAGTTCGACATGAACATGCCGCACAACGCGTTCAAGGCCGCGCTGAACAGCTCAGCGACCCAATATGGCATCTGGGCCGGGTTCGCCACCGGCTACGCCGCCGAGATCGTCGCCACCACCGGTTACGACTGGATGCTGATCGATGGCGAGCACGCGCCCAACACCGTGCCCGGAGTACTCGCTCAGTTGCAGGCCGTGGCGCCTTACTCGACCGCGCCAGTGGTGCGCGCAGTGAATGGCGATGCCAACCTGATCAAGCAACTGCTGGACATCGGCGCACAGACGCTGATGATCCCGATGGTCGAAACCGCCGAGCAGGCACAGGCACTGGTGCGCGCCATGCGCTACCCGCCCCACGGTATTCGCGGTGTCGGCGGCGGCCTGACCCGCGCCACCCGCTGGGACGGCGTGCCGGACTACCTGAATACCGCCCACGAACAACTGTGCCTGATCGTGCAGGTGGAATCGCGCACCGGCGTGGAAAACGTCGCAGCGATTGCCGCCGTCGAAGGTGTGGATGCGGTGTTTATCGGCCCGGCGGATTTGTCGATCGGCCTGGGCCACGCCGGCAACCCCGGCCATCCGGAAGTCCAGGAGCGGATTCAATACGCGGTGAACGCCACGCTGGCGGCCGGCAAGGCCTGCGGCATCCTCGCCCCCAATGAAGAAGACGCCCGCCGCTACCAGCGCTGGGGCTGCCAGTTCATTGCAGTGGCCATCGACATCAGCCTGCTGCGCCAAGGCGCCATGGCCACCCTCGCCCACTACCGTGAACCCGCCACCACTCAAGCGCCGTCACGCACTTACTGATCTGCCAAGGAGTCGCACCATGTCATCCGTGCCTGTTTACGAAAACTTCATCGACGGCCAGTTCGTGGCCAGCGCTGCCCATCTCGATGTGATCAACCCGGCCACCGGCGCCGTGCTGTCGAAAGTCCCGGCCTCGACCGCCGAGGACGTCGAGCGCGCCCTCGCCGCCGCCCGTGCCGCCCAGAAAGGCTGGGCGCGCAAACCGACCAATGATCGCGCCGGTTACTTGCGCCGGATCGCTGCCAAACTGCGGGAAAACGTCGCGCACCTGGCGCGCACCATCACTCTGGAACAAGGCAAGATCAGCGGGCTGGCGGAAGTCGAAGTCAATTTCACCGCCGACTACCTCGACTACATGGCCGAATGGGCCCGGCGCATAGAAGGTGAAATCATCACCAGCGACCGCCAGAACGAAAACATCTTCCTGTTCCGCAAACCGTTGGGCGTGGTGGCCGGGATCCTGCCGTGGAATTTCCCGTTCTTTCTGATCGCTCGCAAGATGGCCCCGGCCCTGCTGACCGGCAACACCATTGTCATCAAGCCAAGCGAAGAAACCCCGAACAACTGCTTCGAATTTGCCCGACTGGTCGCCGAAACCGACCTGCCGCCCGGCGTGTTCAACGTGGTCTGTGGCGACGGGAAGGCCGGCGCCGCCCTGAGTTCGCACAAGGGCGTGGACATGATCAGCTTCACCGGCAGCGTCGACACCGGTTCGCGGATAATGGCCGCCGCCGCACCGAACATCACCAAACTCAACCTGGAACTGGGCGGCAAGGCACCGGCTATTGTGTTGGCGGATGCAGACCTCGACCTGGCCGTGAGGGCGATCCGCGATTCGCGCATCATAAACAGCGGGCAGGTGTGCAACTGTGCCGAGCGGGTGTACGTCGAACGCAAGGTGGCGGATCAATTTATCGAACGCATCGCAGCGGCCATGAGCGCGACCCGTTATGGCGACCCGATTGCCCAGCCCGACGTCGAGATGGGCCCACTGATCAACCGCCAGGGGCTGGAAAGCGTCAACCGCAAAGTCCGCACCGCATTGAGCCAGGGCGCAAGCCTGATCAGCGGCGGGCGGATGGCCGACCTGCCCAATGGCTTCCATTTCCAGCCAACGGTGCTGGCGGGTTGCCGCGCGGACATGGAGATCATGCGCGAAGAGATTTTCGGCCCAGTGCTGCCGATCCAGATAATCGACGACCTGGACGAAGCCATCGCCCTGGCCAATGACTGCGACTATGGCCTGACTTCGTCGATCTACACCCGCGACCTGAGCAAAACCCTGCAGGCCATGCGTGAACTGGATTTTGGCGAAACCTACGTCAATCGCGAGAATTTCGAAGCCATGCAAGGCTTCCATGCCGGCGTGCGCAAGTCCGGCATCGGCGGCGCGGATGGCAAGCATGGGCTGTACGAATACACCCACACCCACGCGGTCTATCTGCAAGGCTGAGCCTCGCACTTTCTGTGAAGGGTACGCGCCTATGCCATCGCTTAGGCGCCTGCCCCATCCTCCTGAAATGGGCATCTCATCGGCATTTCCCCGGGCGCAGCAATGGGCAGGTTGAACAGTACTCAGCGGGTTCGGTGGCCAGGTAATAAAAGCAACAGGTTCGGCGAAAGCGAATGCTGCGCTGCCCATCCTCCACCAGCGTCGGCGGTCGGCGGAAATGGCTCAGCGGGTTGTAATCGAGGCCGAACAGCGCAGGCTCGGCTTGGGTCAGCAACCAATTGAAATCCGCTTCATAGCGCTCGCGTACAGAAGGGTCGTCGATTTTTGCCATGCGTTTTTCATACAGCGAATACACGCGCACGGCGGTGTTTTCCCAGAGGATGCGGCGGGAGACGCCAGTAACGCGATTGAAGGTTAGCCACAACGGTTTCAGCATCCCGGCAAACAGCGCCTGCACGAGCGTTTCTCGCCAGGCCTCGCGTTCACCCTCCCCATAAGTCAGTGGCCGACCGTGTATCAGCGGCATCGAAGACGTCCACCCCCCCTCATCGTGACCGTATTCGATCACCGTGTTATCCAGGGACATTTGCAGCCCTTTGTCGTACACCGACATCGCGTACAGGCAGGCGCCGGTCGCCAGAAACGACAGGCGCTTGCCCAGCAGCGAGGCCGTGATCGCCCGGGTCGGCGAGCCGATCACCGGGCCCAGCGCATCCAGCAGTTGCTCGCACACGTCTTCCTGCAACAAGTCCCGGGCCATCAGCGAACGCAACGGGTCGCGCTCGTTGCCGTCCTTGAGCCGCAAGCCGCCGGACAACAGCGCCCACTCCGACACCGTGAAATGACAGGCCAGGCTCATTGCGGCAACTCCCGGCCAAACGGTATGCACAGCGGCGTTCCAAAGAACGGATCGGGAATGATCCGGCAATTGAGGTCGAACACGGTTTTGACCAAGGTCTCGGTCAACACCTCGTCGGGCCGCCCCTGGGCGAAGGCCGTCCGGTTGTGCACCGCCACCATGTGGTCGGCGTAACGACAGGCCAGGTTGAGGTCGTGCAGCACCATGATGATGGTTTTGTTTTCGAGCCGGTTGAGGTCGCGCAGCAGGTCCAGCACCTCGATCTGGTGCGCCAGGTCGAGAAAGGTGGTGGGTTCGTCAAGCAGCACGATACCGGTGTCCTGGGCCAGGGTCATGGCGATCCACGCGCGCTGGCGTTGCCCGCCGGACAGCGCGTCCACCGGTCGGTCCGCCAGTGTCTGCAGACTGGTTTGCGCCAGCGCGCGGTTGACCATGGCTTCGTCTTGCGCCGACCACTGTTGCATCCAGCTCTGATACGGATAACGCCCCAGCGCCACCAACTGCCTGACGGTGATGCCCTCCGGCGCGCTGGGGGTCTGGGGCAAAATGGCCAACTCCCGAGCCACGGCGGCCGTGGACTTTTGCTGGATATCCACACCGTTGAGAATCACCGAGCCCTGCTGCGGTTTGAGCAGTCGGGCGAAAGATTTGAGCAAGGTGCTTTTGCCGCAGCCGTTGCTGCCGATCAATACCGAAATCCTGCCCTGGGGCAGTTGCATGTCCAGCGCGTCAATAATCACCTGGCGCTGATAACTCAGGGTCAGGCCGCGACTTGCAATCGACGTCATACGTTGAATTCCTTAATGACGCTGTTTGATCAACAAATAGAGAAAAAAGGGTGTGCCCAGCACGGCGACAAAAATCCCGGCCGGCAGATCCAGCGGCAAAAACAGTACACGCCCGGCGAGGTCGGCCAGCACCACAAGATTTGCCCCGACCAACGCCGCCATCACCGCCTGACCACCGAAACCCGGGGTCACCAGACGTTTGGCAATGTGCGGCGCAATCAGCCCGACAAACGCAATCGCCCCGCCCCAGGCAATCGCCGCACCGGCCAATGCCACGCTCACCAGCAACAAGCCGGCGCGCAGCCACTGCACGCGCACGCCGATGCCTTGGGCCAGAGAGTCATCCAGTTGTTGCACCATCACCTGCCGGGCCAGCAGCACCAGCAGCGGGCAAATACCCAACAACCAGCGCCCCAGCGCCAGCGGTTCCGGCCAACTGGCGCCATACACGCTGCCGGTCAGCCAGACATAAGCCGACAGGGTCGTGGTCAGCGGACTGAAGACCAGAATGAAGGTGGTCGCGGCGGTCAACATCGCGCTGATGCCGACCCCGATCAACACCAGGCGCAGCGGTGAGGCCCCCTGTTTCCAGGCCAGCAGATAGATCGCCAATGCCGCCAGCCCGGCACCGAGCATCGCCGCCAGCGGCAGATACTGTTGGCCCAGTGCGACAGAGAAAAACGACAGATACAGCACTGCCGCCGCACTGGCGCCGCTGGTGATACCCAGCAGGTCAGGTGACGCCAGCGGGTTGCGAATGATGCTTTGCAGAATCAGCCCCGACACCGACAACGCCGCCCCCACCAGCGCCGCCAGCAGCATGCGCGGAAAGCGCAGTTGCTCGACGATGAACGTCAGGCTGGAGTCCTGGCTCGACAGCAAAATGCGCAGCACCTGCAATGGCGACAGCATGACTTTGCCCAGCGACAGCGAGGCGAGCATGATCAGCGCCGTCACCATCAGGGCTGCCAGCAAGCGCCACAACGTGGCGACATTGATCCGCCGGGAAAACCCGCTGCGGCGCCAGGTCAGGACCTTATCCATAACGACCTCCGCGCCGGGCCAGCAGAATGAAAAACGGTGCGCCGAACAACGCCGTCATCACACCCACAGGCACCTCCTGCGGCAGGATCAACACCCGCGACAAGGTATCGGCCAGCAGCAGGACAATCGCGCCGAGTAGCGCACTCCCCGGCAGCAACCAGCGATAATCGATGGACAAGCCCTTGCGCACCATGTGCGGCACCAGCAAACCGATAAACCCGATGCTGCCGGCCAGTGCCACGGCACTGCCCGCCAGACAGATCACCAGCACGCTCATCAGCAGCCGGATCAAGCCGGTTCGCTGACCCAAACCGGTGGCGATCTCCTCGCCGGCGTTAAGCACGTTGACCTGCCCCGCCAGCAACATCGCGCCGAACAATCCGAGTACGCCACACATCAGCAGTGGCGCGGCGACCGACAGGCTGCGCTCGGTCAACGAGCCCGCCAGCCAGAACAGCACCGTATCCAGGCCATCCTGATTGACCACCAGCAACGCCTGGCTGAATGCGGAGAACAACGCCGCCATCGCCGCTCCCGCCAACACAATGCGCAACGGGCTGAGACTGCCCTGCCCCATGTTGCCGATCAGCCACACCAGGCTGCCGGCCACGGCCGCGCCGATGAACGCACACCACAACCAGGCATCCGGGGATGACAGAGAAAACAACGAGGAGCACAGGATGATAAAAAAAGTCGCGCCGGCATTGATCCCGAACAAACCGGGGGACGCCAGCGGATTGCGCGTCAGTGCCTGCATCAAGGCCCCCGCCACGGCCAGGCTCGCGCCCACGGCCATCGCCATCAAGGTGCGCGACAGGCGTGTGGTGGTCACCAGCACATGGCTGACGCTCAGCGGGTCGGGATGCACGAAGGCTGCGGCAATTTGCGAAAGCGGAATCCAGGTCGCTCCGACTGCCAGGCTCAGCACACTGCTGAGGATCAACACGACCCCGGCACAGCACAGTTTCAAACCATTGCTCATCCGGCCAGGTCCGCCGTGACCAGCCGCGCAACGTCATCGAGCATCAGGTTCGCACCGAGCATCCCGCCCGACAGGCTCCAGGCCACTCCGTCGACCCGCCACACCTGCCCCTGTTGCGGCGCTCGCATTTGCTGCCACAGCGGATGCCGCACCAGGCTTTCATAATTTCGTTGCACTGCCGGTTTCTCCGCACGCAAGAAGACAAAGAAAATGTCGGCATTGACCACCGCCAGACTTTCCTTGCTGGTGAGTTTGATCGATACCCCGCTCGCCGCCCGACTGGCCTCACTCCAGCCGAACCCCAGTTCAGTGACTACCGAACCTGGAAAACTGGCCGGCAAATAACTGCGGATATGGTCTTCGCGGACATCCAGAATCGACACCGTCAGCGGCCAGCGCCCGGCAAACTTGTGCTGCAGTTGCTGGCGCAGTTGTGCCGTGCGCAACTGCCATCGGGCCAACACCTCGTCGGCCCGCTGCTGGCGGTGCAGGGCCAGGCCCATCAACGTCAGGGTCTTTTTGAATTCGAACACCTCCTCCAACATCACCACCGGGGCGATCTGCTTGAGCAAGGGTGCGATGCGCTCATGACGAAAGCGCGAGGCGACGATCACGTCCGGCTTGAGCAGCGCGATGTCCTCAAGGCTCGGCTGGGTTTCCAGCCCGACATGGGGCACCGGCTCCAGCGCCGAGCGCAGATAGCGATAGGTGGGCTTTTCACTCCAGGAATCGACGATGCCGCACGGTGTAATGCCCAACGCTACGGCGCTGTCCGTGGCACCCTGAAACAGGGTGATCACCCGCAGCGGCGCGGCGTCGGCCCGAGCCCACGCCGATGGGGTATACCTCAGCGCAAGCACGCCCAGGGAAAGGCGCAGCAGCGTGCGCCTGGAGGGCGTGTTGACCTGTTCGTTCTTGAGCGGGTAAGTGAGGCTGGGCATGCTCTTGTCCTCTGCAATCGATGCATGACACAACTCGGCAGCGCCCTTCCCTGTGGCGCAACGCACGGTTGAATCGATTCAGAAGTCGACGGTTGCCGAAAGGAGGTAGGTTCGTGGAGTCGCGAGCGTCAATCCAGGCTCGCTGTCATCCGAGGCCCCGGCAGAACTCCAGTAACGCTTGTCAGCCACGTTCTCGACATTGGCCCGCAGGGTGATGTTCTTTTCCTCGACCTTGAAGGCGTAGCGCGCGCCCACGTCGAAACGCGTCCAGGCATCGATTTCCTTGTTATTGGACTGGTCCAGATACTGCGAGCTGGAATAGATGCCGCGGCTGGTCAGGGTCAGGCCTTGTACATTCGGCACGTCCCACTCGGCACCCAGGTTGACGTTGTATTCAGGCGTGGCGGGAGCGCGGTTGCCGTCAAAAGTGCCCTTGGTGGTATTGGTCAGCTCGCTGTCGATGTACATGACGCCGCCGAGCAGGCGGAAACCTTTGAGTGGCTCACCGAACACACTGACTTCCACACCCTTGTTTTCACGTTTGCCGTTCGGGCCGAAAACCCGTGTCGTGGCGTTGGTTTCATAGGCCGGCTGCTTGATCCGGAACACCGCGGTGGTGATGGCGAATGCACCCGCATCATATTTGGCGCCGACCTCGACCTGCCGACTGATGAACGGCGGGAAGATCTCGTCTTCGTTCACCGAGGTCGACGGCGCGATCTTGCCCTGGCTCAAGCCTTCCATGTAGTTGGCATACAACGAGAGCTTATCGGTGGCCTTGAACAGGATGCCGCCCGATGGCGAAACCTTTTCCTCATCGTAGGCCGTGTCGCCTTTGACATTATCCGTCCAGTCGTCGACCTGAACTCGCTGCCAGCGGGCGCCGAGGGTCAGCAGTACCCGATCGTCGAAGAAACCCAATGTGTCGGACAACGCCACGCTGCTGGAGCGGTTCTCGGTATACACCTCGGAATCGAGTCGCGTGGGGGTAATGGGTGTCGGTGTTTGCACCGGGTTGTAGATGTTGCTCGGGGCGGCGGCGTAACGGGCGCCGCCGTTTTCGAAGTCCATGTAGAAATAGCTGGCCGCCAGGTTGATTTCATGGCTCACCGGACCGGTATGGAACCAGTTTCGCACCCCGACGTTGGCCGTGCGGACATTTTCGTCTCGGGTGAAGTCACGTGGCAGAACGCTGAAATTACCCGCGTTGTTGGTGACCGCTACGGCGTGCCGGAGGAAGTCATGATTACTTTTACGCGCGCCCGCACCGGCGTACACCATGACGGAATCGCTGACATCGTACTCGCCGGTCACCGTACCGAAGGTGTCCTTGGTCCGCGCCTTGCTCCACGGCTGCGCATAGTTGTGGCGAACATCGCTGGCATGGGGAACCTGGGCGTTGGCGCCCACCTGCACGCGTTCCTGCGGGGCGTCGGTGTCACGCTCGTTATGTCCGACGTCGGTCGAGAGCCGCAGGCGTTCACCGCGAAAATCCAGGCCCAGCACCGCCATCTCGCGGTCAACGCTCTGGTGATCCCATTCGGTGTCGCCGGACTGCTTCACGCCGTTGAAACGAACACCGAACATGTCCCCCTCACCAAAGCGCCGACCGATGTCCACGGCCCCGCCGACCTGGCTATCGGAAGCATAGTTGCCGGTAAACGACGTAATGGGCACGTCGGTGGCGCGCTTGGGCACCACATTGATCCCGCCACCCACGCTGCCCCGCGGCGAGATGCCATTGATGAGCTGGCTCGGGCCTTTGAGGATGTCGACGCGGTCGGCCATCTCCATATCAATGGTGTAAGTCGGCAGGATGCCGTAGAGACCGTTGTAGGAGACATCACTGTTGAACAGGCTCATTCCGCGAATGGTGAACTGCTCATACCGCCCACCCGCCGGGTTGGTGGCGCGAACCGAGGGATCGCTGGCGACGAGGTCGCCCAAGGTACGCGCCTGCAGGTTTTTCACCAACTCACTGGTGTAGGTGGTCTCGCTGAACGGCGTCTCCATGAAGTCTTTCGAGCCCAGCAAGCCTTGCGATCCACGGCGTGCGACCTGCCCGCCGACATACGGATCACCGTGCGCCGTGTCCGCCGTCGCATAAATGGAGGTAGCGCCCAGTTGCAGGGTGCTGCCTGTTGGCGCCGGGGTCAGCATGTACGCCTGCTCGCCCACCGGCAGCAGTTGCAGACCGGAACCCTGTAGCAGTTGGGCGAAGCCCTCCTCCACCGCGAAGTCGCCGGAAAGACCGGGGCTGGTGCGCCCGCTCACCAGTGCCGGGTCCACTGACAGATTGACCCCTGCCAGCCCCGCGAAACGGGTCAGCGCAGCGTCGAGGCTACCGGCTGGCACCTGATAGCTGCGGCGCGGCGCGTCTTCGGCCCAACCGGCAGTGATGAACAATGGACAGGCACTCAGGCTCAACAACAGACTCAAGTGCAACAACGGGCGCAACCTGGATGGAGCCGGACGCATACTGCAAGACATCACTGCGGGCATTGTGAATCTCTCTGATTTCGTTTCACTTACCTTGAAAGACAAGCGGCACGAAAAAAGGGGACACGCTTTAAACACTATTTTTTCGCGGTACCAGCGTTACCCAATAACGCGTACGCGAATGCACTTCCAGTGGCAGGCTGGCCGCCAACAGAGCCAGAACGCGATCGGTGTCTTCAAGGCGGAAACTGCCGGTGATGCGCAGCGATTCCAGCTCTGGCGCCCAACGCAATACACCCGGACGATAGGTGCCGAGTTCACGCAGAAAATCCCCCAGGGGCTGGTTCTGCGCCATCAGCACACCGTCACGCCAGCCTGGGGCCAGCACGTCGAATGGCTCCACGGCACCCGCACCCGCCGCTTGAAGGCCGACCTGCTGACCGCCGCGCAACGAAAAGACCGGCCCGCGCAGAGGCTGCAACTGCACCGCGCCGTTGAGCACTGACACTTTGCAACCCGCCTGCCCCTGACGAACACACACCTCGCCCTGACTGACGACCACCTGCCCGAAGCGCGTGAAAATCGTCAGCGGCGAGGCCCCGGGCACATTCAGTGCAATTTCGCCTTCCACGAGGGTCAGGCGTCGGTGCTTCAGGTCGATATCGACGGCACTGGCAGTATTCAATTGCACAGAGCTGCCATCGGCCAACCGGACTTTTTTGCTTTCCCCGGTGGCGGTCCGCAGGTCGGCACTCCAGGCGTCCAGAGGCAACTGTCGACTGATCAGCCAAGCGGTCGGCAGCAAAGCCACCGCCCCGACAGCGCGTTTGAGTACCGTACGTCTACTGACTTGTGGCCGGTCCAGACTGGCCATGGCAAGGGCCGATGGCAAGTCGGCAAAGCGTTGGCGCAAGAGTTGCGCTTTCTGCCAGGCTTGCTCGTGACTGGAATGACTATCGCGCCAGCTCTGCAGCTGCGCCCGGTCCTGCTCATTAGCGCAGCCGGATTCCATGAGGGCCAGCCACTGCGCGGCGACCCGCACGACTTGCCGGGCCTGAGCCGAAGGTGCCGAACCGTTCACATGTCCACCAGCAGGCAATGTTCGTAGGCTTGAGCCATGTAGCGCTTGATCGTGCGTTCCGATACTTGCAGTCGCTCGGCAATCTCTTGATAGCCCAGGCCTTCCAGCTGACTCAAGAGAAAGGCTCGGCGTACCGGGCCTGGCAATCCATCGAGCAATTCGTCCAAGGCTTGCAGGGTTTCCAGCAGGATCCAGCGTTGCTCGGGGGATGGCACGCAGTCCTCGGGCAGCAACGCCAATGCATCGAGATAGGCTTGCTCCAGGCTGCGGCGCTTGTAGAAGTTGGCCAGCAGCCGCTTGCCGACTGTTGCCAGGTAGGCGCGAGGCTCTTGCAGGTCGGCGATGCGCTGAGAGCTGGCGAGCAAACGAACAAAGGTATCCTGGCTCAGATCCGCCGCGTCGCTGCCATTGCCCATGCGTCGTCTCAACCATCCTTCGAGCCAGCTCCGGTGATCGCGGTACAGGTCGTGGAAGGTTTGCTCCGGCGGCATCGCTGCATCACTCATCTAAAGAAACCCTGCGCGAAGAAATATTTTAAATGCGACTCATTCTAATTAGTGTTGAGAGGTCAAACCAAGCCCTTTGTGCGATTCGCACCCGGTAAATGCTTGAATAATTGGATGACAGGCCGATATTTCGGCCGCGCGACGCCGGCTTATCGAGGCTGCGGATTATTGAGGGGGAGTTTTCAAGAGACAACGGAATTCACTGGCCATCCGCGCGTGGTCGGCGGATGCGAAACCGTGAGGGTCGTGAGGAAGTAGAAAAAGCCAAATCGCAGAAACAAAAAACCCCGGTCTTTCGACCAGGGTCTTTGCTATCGACTCGAAGTAACCAGTGGCTTCTTCGTAGCTCCAAGGCGTTCAGTGGGCCTCGGGGCAGATATGGCGCAGCGGACGGGACTCGAACCCGCGACCCCCGGCGTGACAGGCCGGTATTCTAACCGACTGAACTACCGCTGCGTATCGCTTTGAGCTGACGCTCAAGTAACTTGTCTGATTGAAAGCTCCGAGACTTTTCAATCTCTCTTTCAATCTCGAATCAAGGCATGCCTGACTCGGAAAATATGGCGCAGCGGACGGGACTCGAACCCGCGACCCCCGGCGTGACAGGCCGGTATTCTAACCGACTGAACTACCG
>NZ_JBXAOQ010000022.1:0-40272 GCF_058802985.1 Pseudomonas sp. GW822-FHT01E03 | reverse complement strand
CGCTCCCACAGGGTTCACCGCAATCCCTGTGGGAGCGAGCTTGCTCGCGATGAGGCCATTATTTTCGCTACAGAAACGTCGCTTGATCAGACCCAGGCCACCGCCAACAACCCCGCCCCCAGCACCACACACAACGGCGAGTAAACCCAGGTGTCGAGCCGGGCAAATTTCGAGCCTTTGACCTCTTTGAAAAAGCCCACCAGATCCGAATCGCCAATGGCCCGGGCAAACAGCAAGATCGCAATCGCACTGAGCACCCACTGCAACGACCAGTGATGCAAGGGTGGCAGGCACCAACCCACCCGCAAGCACACCAACACGGCAATCAACAGCAACAGCCCGGCCACCACCAGCGTGATCCAGCCTCGCGGTTTAAACGCCGGTCGCAGTTGCGCGCTGCCCGCCTGCGGTACTTGCGGGACCGCCGCCACCGCCGCCCACTCGCCACCCAACGCCCAATACACATGCACCAGACTGATCGCGGCGAAGATCGTCACCAGCGATTGAGCCAACACCAGGGTCATGGTTCAGAGATCCTTGAAAGGGAAATGAACTGAACATTGTAGGAGCTACCGCAGGCTGCGATGTTTTGATTTTGCATTTCCATGACAAAGATCAAAAGATCCCGACCTGCGGCAGCGCCTACAGGGTGGCGGAGACTTTATCCGCCACGTCCTTGGGCAGCCAGGCCCGCCAGACGTCCGGATGGGCCTTCATGAACGCCTCTGCCGCCTGGCGCGGCGGTGTATGTTTCTCGCTCATCTCGGCCAGGGCCTTGTTCAGCGGGTCGATCGGAAAGTCGACCTTGGCAAAGAACTCGGCAATCTGCGGATATTGCTTCTGGAAGGGGGTGGACACACCGATCGACAGCTTGGAGGCCAGGGAACGGGTCGGCTTAGGATTGGGGTTGTCGGCGTCGGTCAGGGTCTTCCAGGCTTCGGCGTCGAACGGTGGCTCTTCGAGTTGAATCAGCTTGAAGCGGCCGAGCAACGGCGTGGGCGACCAGTAGTAAAACAGCACCGGCTTGCCACGATGAATGGACGAACTGATCTCCGCATCCAGTGCCGCCCCCGAACCGCTGCGGAAATTCACGTAGCTGTCTTCCAGCCCATACGCCTTGAGCTTCTGCTTGTTGACCACTTCCGAGGTCCAGCCGATAGGGCTGTTGAGGAAACGTCCCTTGGTCGGGGCTTCCGGATCCTTGAACACGTCTTTGTAACGCGGCAGGTCGCTGACACTGCGCAGGTCCGGCGCCAGCGGCTTGATGCCCTTGGCCGGGTCGCCCTTGATCACATATTCCGGCACCCACCAGCCTTCGGTAGCCCCCTTGACCGTATCGCCGAGGCTGACGACCTTGCCTTCGGCTTCCGCCTTGACCCACACCGGGCTGCGACCGGCCCACTCTTCGCCAATGACCTGGATGTCATTGTTGGCCAGCGCGGTTTCCAGAGTGATGGTGGTGCCCGGCAACGTATCGGTCGGCAGCCCGTAGCCCTTCTCGACAATAATGCGCAGGACATCGGTAATCAGGCTGCCGCTTTCCCAGTTCAGGTCGGCAAAGTGGATCGGCGCCTGGGCGGCAGACACCGGAGCGGGCGTCGCCAGCAAACCGAAAGTGGCCAGGACCGCAGCCAGCAACCGTCGAAATCCGTTCATGCTTTTGCACCTCGTGCTGTTCACAGCAATAGCAGGGTGGCCTGGCAGCAGACCGCGAAGCCTCTGAATACTCAGTTCATTGACTGTAGTAGAGGTTCCCGTTTTCGAGGTGCGTGGATCAGTTTTCGGAAATTTCCTGCAAACGCATCAGCTCTCGCCTGACCATGCTGGCGTATTCCGCCGGTTGCAGTTGATAAAGCTGTGACGCCACCCAATTCAGCCAGGCTCCCTGCAGAATGGTCTTCTGCCCGAACAGCCGCCGCGCTTCGTCTTGAGCACTGGCCAGGTTCTGTTCGTGGAAATCGGCGCGGGTCAGGATCATCACTCGCTGGCCTTGAAGGTCACCAGCTCGCCCTTGCGCCACTTGGCCGCTTTGGCGGTCACGGCCTTGAGGGTCTTGGTCAGGCCTTCCTGCAACTGTTGATGGGCAGCGAACACCATCACCACGCTGTGACCTTCCTTGAACACGATCCCCTGACCGTCGGCTGTGGTCACGAAGGCGTAATCGCCTATTCCGTAGACCGTCAGCTTGATGTCGCGGAACTTGATGTCCAGCTTGCCACCTTCACGGCTGGGCAGCACGGACGCGCTGAAATGATCGCCGACCTTGAGCTTGAGTCCGGGCTTGTCGTCCACAACCAGGGCTGACTCGGTATCGATTTCGGCAATGTAAATGCCTTCTGCGTTCTGTTCGGTGATGTAAACGAAACGTGACTGAAACTGCTTGACCAGCTTTGCACGCAAATCACCCAGCACGAACAAAGCATGCATATCGAGATTACTTACTGCCAAGGAAACATCCCCACATCTGAATAATGGTGCCGTGCGCGAAAAATGAACGCACAGCCAAAAAAGCGGCAATGCCGAAGGTGTAGCCAAAGAACCCGGGTTGAGGTCCTGAATGAGCAGTGCACTCATTCATCACGAAGCTTGAGAAGACTACTGGAACGTCACTCACGTCGTCCTGACTGGCGTTCGTCACAGGTTGAAGGAAAACACCCTTCCTGCTGCCAGAAAATTATGGACTATCAACTTCGGGGAAAAATCTCATCAAGAAAAAAACTTTTCCTACATATCGTCCGCAAAAAATTGCTTTAGATAAACGTCATTCACCCACCAGTGAGGGTGATTCTAGAGCAGCGATGCTCTTGGAGACTAGCCAAAACGACGTACATACGTCGGTAAACAATGAAAAGGACTTCATATGTGCACGCTGACCCACTTTGCCTATCCCTTGGTGCCTGACTCGAAAACAGCACCAACCCCGCACCCGACACGGTTCTGCCTCCATGAACCAGCTCCCGATGCCTCGACCCGCCCGCGATTTCAAGTGGTAATGGCGGGCATTGCCTTCTTTCACATCAAGGATATTTCTACAGGCTGCGTAAGAGGTTTCCGAGCCAATCATAACGAAGCCTGTGCCCTCGCCCGGTTTCTTGAATCACACGGTTGACTAGCCCACCGCACTCACTTCCATCGACGTTTCGTCTGCCCGTCGACTTATCTCAGCCGTCGACGGGCAACTACTGCCATACTGCCCGCCCAATAAAACGGATCCGCAGAAAATCGGGTGCGTTGACAACAACAATGTATTTCCAAGGGAAGTCGGCAACGTGACGGAATTTGATATCGGCGAGTTTTTTATCCGGGGTGAAGCCAGAGAAGTCGAAGGTGAATTCCAGGCCGTGATTGTCATGCGGGCCAAACCACCGCTCAAGACCGTGACGTATCACCAGGTCGAAAAGGATCGCTGGTTCAAAACCCCGGATGTCGCCGCCATCGCGGCCCAGGAATCGGCCAGGGAACTCAAGGCCGCGGTCGATGCGGGCGCATTGAAAGCCTGATGGTCGGGTTGGCGGTCTATGCTCATTGTTGCACTTGAACATTGCGATCGAACTCCACCGGTGCGGCGCCCTCGAATCCAGGGTGCGCCTCGTCCCTCGACCCGACCGATGACCTGCAAGGAGATGAAGATGGAATCACCGACCCATGACTTGAAAGGCCTGTTCGACCAACTCGGCCTGGACTCCAGCCAGAAAGCGATCGACGACTTCATTGCCGGCCATTCCCTGCCTGACGACAAGAAACTCATCGACGCCGAGTTCTGGTCACCGCAACAGGCCGGCTTCCTCAAGGAACAACTGCGCGAAGACGCTGACTGGGCGCGGGTGGTCGACGACCTGAACCTGCGCATGCACCAGACCCACTGACAACTTCAATGCAGGCTGCCAGGACTTTCGGCGCTCAATTGCGCCAGCCAGGCAGCCTTGCACTCCTCCGCTTCGTCGCGACTGGAGAACGCCGTGCCCCGGCGCTCGCCATTGAGCAACACTACCCAGCAAACCTTGCGTCCCATGGAACGAAGACTGGCAGGTACTCCGCTGCCGATCATGACCGCGACATCAACTTTGCCTTGCATGCTGCCCCCGAACTTCATTAGCAACCTAATTAGTAGATATGTTAATTAGTTTTTCAGCGAGGAAACAGCAAAACCCTGCACAGGTTAATTGCAGAATTTGCAACAATCACCCGGCAGCACGGCGTTTCTAGCGCGGTTTTTCCGGTTTGTAACCCAGGCGCAGACCACCCCAATGCCGGCCCTTGAGCATGATCGGCACCGAAAGATCGTGCATCAACTCTCCGGTATCACGGGTATAGGTTTGCAGCAGTACGGCCTTCTGATGGCTGCCGCAGCGGATCCCGGTGCGGTCAGCGAATTTGCGTTTGGTCCGGTTCTGCAAGGCATCGACCTGCGCGTCCCCCGTCAGCGGCTGGCTGAACACCTTGTTATGGGTCGGCACATAACCCTGTTGGGTGCAGGCGATGGCGAACACCAATCCTTCGTGACGCGGTAACAACGGTTCTTGAATCGCTGGCAAAACCTGATCGGTGTAACGGTCGAAACGCGTCTGGTACTTGGCCGGGCTGGTGTCGGGGATGACCTGGTAATTACGGTCGAACAGATCGTCGAGACTGATTCGACCGGCATCGATATCCGCTTCGAAACGCGCTGCAATCTGGCTCGCGGCGTCTCGGGCCAGGTCATAGATCCGCTGGTGATAGTCATCCAGCCCCACTTCGGCAAGACGCTCACTGATGGTTTCGGCCTGCCCTTCCATTTGCACCGCCGCATGGGCCAGGCGCTGAGTCTGCTGGTCGCTGATCACCAGATCGATGCGCATCTGTTCGATGGCGTGAAACAGGCTGTCGAGTTGTTCGCGGTTGGTGTCTGCCCCTTGGGCGATCTCCCCGACCTGGGACTCGACACTGGCCGCGAGACGGGCAATGTTCTCCAGATGTTGCCCCGTCCGCTCTACCTGCTCCACACCGGAGTCAAGGTCGCTGGACAGCTGGCGGATCTGCTCCACCACCTGCGCCGTGCGATGCTGGATGTCGGCCACCATCTCGCCCACCTCCCCCGTGGCGGTTGCCGTGCGTGCGGCGAGCCCGCGAACCTCGTCGGCCACCACTGCAAACCCGCGACCGTGCTCCCCTGCCCGCGCCGCTTCTATCGCAGCGTTCAATGCCAGCAGATTGGTCTGGCTGGCGATGGATTGAATCACCAGGGTCACCCGCTGGATATCATCGCTGCGCAGGCTCAAGGCTTCGATCAGTTCACGGCTGTTGCTGGCGCGCTGGCTGAGCTGATGCATACGCGAAATGGACTCGATCAATTCCGTACGCCCGACCACTCCGCTTTGATGAGCCTCGCTGGCGGCACTGAGCGCCTGGCGACTGAGGGTCGAGGTGGCCTGTTCGGTGGTGATCATGACCTCGGCATTGCTGACGATCTGTGCCGCCGACGTGAGCTGCGATTGCAGTTTGTCCGCCAGTTGCCGAACCGAAAACGCCACACCGGCGGCCGACAGTGCGTTATGGCTGGTGGTGCAGGAAAGATCGCGAGTCAACGCGCCGATGGCATCGGGGTTGTCGGGGCAAGCCGCCTGCGGGGTCGCGCGCGAACGCAAACGAGGCAGCCAGATAATCAATATGGCCAGGGGCAGGCCAAGGTAGAGCGACCCGTCGCCCAGTGTCATGCCACTTAACAACAGCATCAGGGCGATGCTTTGCAGCGTTGGCGTCAGCCAGCGGTTTTTCGGCAACAGCACCGGTGCGGGCACTGCCGCAACCAGAGACCCGTCTTGCGTCATCATCGTCACCCCGTAAAGCTTCTAATTGTTGTCTTCGCATTAAACGCCACCATAAAGCCATTATCCATGAGCCTTTAGTCGCGAACGTTGCAGCAGATCAATAGAAGAACCGGGAAATCGAAGACGGCAGAAAACAAAGATCGCAGCCTGCAACAGCGCCCTACTTCAATTGCGTAGGAGCTGCCGCAGGCTGCGATCTTTTCAAGGCAGCCCGGATTAACGGGGCTGCCCCACAGAATCAGGCCTGACGCTGGTGCTTGTCGATTTGCTCGTGACGTTCCTGAGCTTCGATGCAGTACTTGGTGGTCGGGCTGATCAGCAGGCGCTTGAGGCCAATCGGCTCGCCGCTGTCGTCGCACCAGCCGAAGCTGTCTTCCTTGATGCGCTCAAGGGCTTGTTCCAACTGAGGCAGCATGCGCTGATCGCGATCGATCGCATTCACCAGCCAGGTGCGCTCTTCTTCGACCGAAGCCGCGTCTGCCGGATCGGCCGGGGTGTCCAGGCTTTCGATGGCGATGCGGTTCTGTTCGATGCGCTCATGGGTTTCGACTTTCATGTTCTGCAACAGCTCGGAGAAAAAAGCATGTTGCTCGGCATTCATGTAGTCATCCGCCGGCATGGCCAGCAACTTGTCCTTTGTCATTGATATCTCTATAAAAAAACGTGCATTAAGGCGAATAAGGGAGCGTTCCGGCAGGCCTGGGCAGGCCATCGGAAAGGCGCCGTTTGTTCCAAGCGCCACCCGGCACTCAATTTACGAGGGGCGGCAGTCTAAGGCCGACTTGAGGCCTCAGCAACTGAAAAGACAGCGAATTTGTCCGACAAAGCCCTGAAAATGCTCTACGGCAGGCTTTGAGGCGGTAATCGGAGTGCGTTTATAGCAAGAAATTCAATCGAGCGGCTGTATATAGATGACAAACGGCCTGGACCGGGCATTTTTCACTGTCATTTGCAGGGCTGCGAACCTCAGCTAAGGTTGTCCCTCCCGAAATGGCCATATAAAGGAAAGGACCATGAAGCTGATCGGTATGCTGGATTCGCCCTACGTACGGCGCGCCGCCATTTCTGCCAAATGCCTGGGAATCACGCTGGAACATCAATCGGTCTCGGTGTTCCGCCACTTCGAACAATTCCAGCAGATCAACCCGGTGGTCAAGGCGCCCACCCTGGTGCTGGATGACGGTGAAGTGTTGATGGACTCGACACTCATCATCGACTACCTGGAAACCCTGGGCGGCAACAGCCTGATGCCCGTCGAACCGCACCGGCACCTGCGCGCGTTGCGCCTGATCGGCCTGGCCCTGGCCGCCTGCGAAAAATCCGTGCAGCTTTACTACGAGCGCAACCTGCGGCCGGCAGAGATTCAATTCGAACCCTGGGTGCAACGGGTCGAAGGACAGCTGACGGCAGCCTATTCGGCGCTGGAGCGGGAGCTGGAAAAGCAGCCGCTGAAGACTGACGGTCCGATTGAGCAGGACGGCATCACACTGGCGGTGGCCTGGAGCTTCACCAATCTGGTGGTGCCGGACCAGGTGAGTGCGGCGCAGTTTCCGCGGATCGCAGCGTTCACGAAGTATGCCGAGGGACTAGAGGTGTTTGTCAGTACGCCGATTGACTGACAGATTCGTTTTGCCTGATCTGCCGTCATCGCGAGCAGGCTCGCTCCCACAGTAATTTTCTTCGTACGCGGGCTTTGTGTTCGACATCAATCCGTTGTGGGAGCGAGCTAGCTCGCGATGGCGTCGTGTCAGTCGACACATGAATTGCCTGTCAGCCCGCTATCGCGAGCTAGATGAAAGTTAATTTATTAAGTCGCGGGCAATTCTTGGCAAAATGCTCGCAACTTCGTATTGAACTGCTTATCAGGCCAGCCCTATGACCCGCATCTTGACCATCGAAGACGACGCCGTGACCGCCCGGGAGATTGTCGCCGAACTGAGTAGCCACGGCCTGGACGTCGACTGGGTCGACAATGGCCGCGAAGGGCTGGAGCGTGCGGTCAGCGGCAACTACGACCTGATCACCCTCGACCGCATGTTGCCCGAGCTCGATGGCCTGGCGATCGTCACCACGCTGCGGACCATGGGCGTGGCCACGCCGATCCTGATGATCAGCGCGCTGTCCGACGTCGATGAGCGCGTGCGCGGCCTGCGCGCCGGCGGCGACGACTACCTGACCAAACCCTTCGCCACCGATGAAATGGCCGCCCGGGTTGAAGTCCTGCTGCGCCGGCAGAACACCGTGACTGCCCAGGCCACCACTTTGCGGGTGGCGGATCTGGAACTGAACCTGATCAGCCACGAAGCCAGTCGCGACGGTCAGCTGCTGACGCTGTTGCCCACCGAGTACAAACTGCTGGAATTCCTGATGCGCAACACCGGGCAAATCCTCTCGCGGATGATGATTTTCGAAGAGGTCTGGGGTTACCACTTCGATCCCGGCACCAACCTGATCGACGTACACATCGGCCGTCTGCGCAAGAAGATCGACCCGCCTGGCAATGCCCCACTGATTCGGACCGTGCGAGGCTCGGGATATGTCATTGCCGAACCCGTCTAAAGGCTGGCGCTCTTCCAGCAGCCGTCTGCTGGCGCTCTACAGTTCGCTGTTCGTGATCTGGAGCGGGATTCTCATGGGGGTCATGTACTACGAGGTTTCCGCTTACCTGGACAACCTGGCCAAGCATTCGCTGATGCAACGCCAGCACCTGTTTTCACGCTTCTCCGGCGAGCAACTGGTGGACGCCCTCGCCGTCAGCATGACCTTCGACATCCGCGGCATCGACGCCTACGGCCTGTTCGATGCCCGGCACCATTACCTCAGCGGCGCCCTGCGCTACATTCCGAACGGCTTGCCACTCGATGGCAAGATCCACATGCTGCGCGATTGCGATGCCTCCGACGACAGCGACGAGCAGACGCTGCCCGCCGACAGTTGTGACGCCGTGGCGACCCGCACCCTCGACGGCCGCTGGCTGGTGCTGGTGCGCGACAACGGTTCGTTGTTTGCCGTGACCCGGATCATCCTTCACGCCTTGTTCTGGGGTGTGACCCTGACTATCGTGCCGGGCATCGTCGGCTGGTATTTGCTGCGCCGCCGCCCATTGCGGCGCATTCGCGGGATTCAGGCCAGTGCCGAGGCCATCGTCGCCGGCGACCTGAGCCGACGCTTGCCACTGTCCAATCGGCGTGACGAACTGGACATGCTCGCCGCCATCGTCAACGCCATGCTCGAACGCATCGAGCGCTTGATGAACGAGGTCAAGGGCGTGTGCGACAACATCGCCCATGACCTGCGCACGCCCCTGACCCGTCTGCGCGCGCAGCTTTACCGCATGCAGCAACAAGCCGGCGAAGGCTCGCCGCAGGCCATGCAACTGGACCTGGTGCTGGCCGAGGCCGATACGCTGATGGCACGTTTCCGAGGCTTGCTGCGGATCTCCGAACTGGAAGATCGTCAGCGTCGCTCCGGTTTCGTCCAAGTGGACCCGGTGGCGTTGCTGCAAGAACTGCATGAGTTCTACCTGCCCCTGGCGGAAGACGACGATCTGGTGTTCCAACTTCACCTGCCCGCGTCATTGCCGCCCCTTAATGGCGACCGCGCGCTGATGTTCGAAGCGGTGGCGAACCTGCTCAGCAACTCGATCAAATTCACCCCGCCCGGCGGCGCAGTGATCCTGCGGGGGATCAATGATGGCGGGCACACGCGAATCGAAGTACTCGACTCCGGCCCGGGCATTCCCGAAGCGGAACGTGAAGCGGTGTTCCAGCGCTTCTATCGCGCCGAGGCGGGCAACCACAAAAGCGGCTTCGGGCTGGGGCTATCCATCGTCGCGGCGATTGTCAGTCTGCATGGGTTTACCCTGGAAGTGGGCAGCAGCGAACTGGGTGGCGCGCGGCTGGTGCTTGATTGTCGGGAGAGTCTGATTCCCCCGGCCTGATAAAAATCTGCCTGAACTGACACAAAACCTGTGGGAGCGAGCTTGCTCGCGATGGCGGTGCCTGTTTAAAGCACATGTTTAACGGCTGTCAGCGTAACTTGATGAAAGCTACAACGCCTTGCGCCATTGCCTACGGTTACGCCAGAATCCGCCGGCTTACGCGCCTTGAGTCCGGGCATTATCGTTAGCCGGTCGCTGAAAAACAGCGATCGGGTTTGGTAGCCCGGAGTACTGCGCGTAGCGCCACTTCAAGCAGTTGCTGCTTTTATGGTTGTCATGCGCAGGGCCTCTTCGGGGGCGCCGGTTCCAGTACTCCGGTCTACCAACCTGTGCATGGCCACCGCCCTTCGTTTGGTAGCGAAAGTGATGGCTCCAATTTTTACAGTACTGGAGTTCTATCGATGATCAAACCAACACCCACCCCCCCGGTAACAGATCCCGCCTCCCCCTACGAAAGCCCCGACTCAAAGCAATTCCACGAAGCCGCCGAACGCGCCCTCAATCACTACCTCAACCCCGCCGCCAACATCATGGCCACGCCCCACAAACCTTGCACAATGTTCACCATCAACCCCGACATCGACACCGAAACCCTGCTGGCCCACGCCTGTGAGTCGCTGGCCTCAGCCAATGTGATGACCAACGATCTGGCGGGTTTTCTTGAGGGCTCGCACCGCAACACACTGCTGGGCATTGCACAGGTCATCATGCTGGGTGAATTGGCGGTAAACCGGGCGCTGGATCGACTTGATCCGCCTGAGTAAAGCTCCGTACGTGTGGGAGCGAGCTTGCTCGCGATGGCGGCAGCACATCCAACATTTAAGTGACTGACACACCGCTATCGCGAGCAGGCTCGCTCCTACAGGGTTTGGTGCTTTACTGAAAAGACCCAGCCCCCAGCGAGCCATCACCATGAACCGCAACGACCTGCGCCGTGTGGACATGAACCTGCTGGTGATTTTCGAAACCCTGATGTTCGAGAAGAACCTGACCCGGGCCGGGGAAAAGCTGTTCCTCGGCCAGCCTGCCGTCAGCGCATCGCTGGCAAAATTGCGCGATCTGTTCGACGATCCGTTGCTGGTGCGCAATGGACGCACCCTGGAGCCGACCCTGCGGGCATTGCAGATTCTCAAGGAATTGCAGCCGGCGATGGACACTATTTCCGGGGCGGTCAGCCGGGCCAAGGATTTCGAGCCCTCCACCAGCCGCGATGTGTTTCGTATCGGACTGTCCGACGACGCCGAATTCGGACTGTTTCCGCCACTGCTCAAGCAGATTCGTGAAGAAGCGCAGAACGTGGTCGTGGTGGTGCGCCGAGTGAATTTCCTGCTGATGCCGTCGATGCTGGCCAGCGGCGAGATTTCCGTCGGCATCAGCTACACCACGGAATTGCCGGCCAACGCCAAGCGCAAGAAATTGCGCGACTTGAGCGTGAAGATCCTGCGTGGCGATGACCGCCCCGGCCCGTTGACCCTGGACGAGTTCTGCGAACGCCCTCACGCGCTGGTGTCGTTTTCCGGGGATCTGAGCGGCGCCATCGACAATGACCTGGCGCGGATCGGCCGTTCGCGCCGGGTGGTGCTGGCGGTGCCACAGTTCGCGGGGTTGCGGGCCTTGCTGGCGGGCACCGACATGCTCGCCACCGTGCCGGATTACGCGGCCAATGCGTTGATCGAAGGCAGCAATCAGTTACGGGCGGACGATGCACCGTTTGATATCAACCTGTCCGAACTGTCGATGGTCTGGAACGGGGTCAACGATAACGATCCGGCAGAACGCTGGTTGCGCTCGAAAATTGCACAGCACATGGCGGCGCCACTATCGGGGCATTGATCGACTGCAGGAGCACCGGCTCGGACTCGCGCAGGTACACCGGCATGTCGGTCACCGGTGGCATGGCCGGAATCTCGAAGTACATCTGCACCACCCAGCCACGGTGATAGCTGGCGTGGTTGACCACGTGCATCAGCATCGCGCCGGCGCTCATGGTGCCGCTTTCGCCTGAGACAAAGGTGAATTCCAGGGGCTTGTCCAGGGAGGCATCGGTTTGCCGGGCACTCCAGTCGCAGTACCAGCGATCGATGTTTTTTTGCGCCATGCGCAGTTCGGACAGATCGGCATGCAGCAGGTCGTGTGAAGTCTTGAAGCCATGCCCCCGGCCTTCGAGGTGCGCCTGCCAGATGCAATCGACCACGTACACGTGATTGAGGGTGCCAATCATGTTTTTGAACACCGACACCCGTTCTTTTTTGACTTCGCCCGGAGGGAGCGCCGCGAGGCTGTCAAAGAGGCGCTGATTGGCCCAGCGCTTGTAATCGGCCAGCAGGCAGGCAGTGCGTACGGTGATCATCAGAGTTCTCCGATGGCAGTAAGCGCATCCCCTAGCATAGACCCGATGGCCACAAAGCAGCGCCAGCCCTGATCATCGGTCGTCCAGGTGTTTCACCACCAACTCGGCGAGCGCCAGGCAACTGGTCAGCCCCGGTGACTCGATGCCGAACAGATTCACCAGCCCCGGCACGCCATGTTCGGCGCGAGCGCTGATGAGAAAGTCGGCGCTCGGCTCTGTCGGCCCGCTGATTTTCGGGCGAATGCCACTGTAGGCCGGTTGCAGGCTGTTGTCCGGCAACCCCGGCCAATAGCGGCGGATCGCCTGATAAAACCCCTCGGCCCGATTGGGCTCGACGCGGTAATCAATGTGCTCGACCCATTCAACATCCGGCCCGAAGCGCGCCTGCCCGCCCAGGTCCAGGGTCATGTGCACACCCAGTCCGGCGCTCTCCGGGGCCGGATACACCAGGTGGCGAAACGGCGCCCGGCCGCTGAAACTGAAATAACTGCCCTTGCACAAATGCGCCCGGGGAATGAATGCCCCAGGCAGTCCGACGATGCTGCTCGCCACCTCGGGAGCGGACAGCCCCGCGCAGTTGATCAGTTCGCGGCAGCACAGCGTCATGGGTTGACTGCCGCCCATGTGCAGCTCGAAACCCTGTTCGATGCAACGGGCAGACAGCAGCGGCGTGTGCAAGGCCAGCGTGGCGCCGAACCTCTGGGCATCGCCCTGGAGCGCCAGCATCAGCCCGTGGGAGTCGACAATGCCGGTAGACGGCGACCACAGCGCCGCGACGCAGGACAACGCCGGTTCAAGCTCCCGGGCCTGCGGGCCATCCAGCCATTGCAGGTCATCGACACCATTGGCACGCCCCTGCTGCAACAGGCGCTGCAAAGCCGCGTGCTGCTGCTCGTCGGTGGCCACTATCAGCTTGCCCACGCGCCGGTAATCGACACCGTGCTCATCGCAATAGGCGTAGAGACGCTGCTTACCCTCCACGCACAGCCGCGCCTTGAGGCTGCCGTCCGGATAATAGATGCCGGCGTGAATCACTTCTGAATTACGCGAACTGATGCCCGTGCCGATCCCCTCACTCGCCTCGACCACCAGCACTTCCCGCCCGCTCCTGGCCAGGGCCCTGGCCACCGCCAGGCCGACCACGCCGGCCCCGATCACCACGCTTTGAATATCGACGTTCAACGACCCTGCCTCCCTCTCACCCCGTTCCTCGCTAATGCCAGGGAACTCTCGGCGACCGTCACGCATCCTAAACTATGTGGTACTTACCTTATGCTTCATGCTGTCGGAGGACACCGTCATGCGCCGCATATTTATCATTTCTTCCCTGGTACTTTGTTTACCCTTCGGCTCGGCTCTGGCCGATGTGGATGCGGGTGACGTCGCCACTTCCGCCGGGGTTTCCGCCTCGCTGTACTCGACGTTCAAAGACGACAAACTCATGATTCCCGCCCGGGATGACGCTTCCAGCTTCGTCGCCAGCGGCGGTGCGATTCGTGGTGCTTACCTGGAGGCACTGTTGAAAAAGGTCCGCCAGGACAATCCCGCCCTCAACAATGCAAGCGACGAAGACCTGGCCCGCGCCATTCTCGTCCAGGACGGCGTTGCCACCGATCACTGAAGATCGTCATCGCCAGCGGTGGGGCTTGTGACACCGGGATAGCGTTTCCAGCCCTACCTGGCGTGCGTGCCAGTGGACAAACGTGCCCACCCGGCCACGATTTGGGCGTTGATACTCACCCCGCCGCACACCACGATCACCACGTCATTGGCGTCGGCAATCGCCGGGTGATCCAGGTAGGCAATCGCCAATGAAACCCCGCACGCAGGTTCGACCAGCTGACGCAAATCATTGGCGTAACGCACCACGCCCATGATCGCCTCATCATCACTGAGCACCACGCACTCATGGGGGAATTCGCCGATGTGCTTGACCGGCCAGGTGGCCACTTGTGCGGCGCCCAGGGACGTGGCGACAGTGTCGATTTTCGGCAGTCTGACCGGATGCCCGGCCGCCACCGCCGCGGCGAATGATGCCGCGCCTTCGGTTTCGCAGGCAACGATGCGGCAATCGGTGCGCCGATGACGAATCAGGCCGGTGAGCAGCCCCGCCAGCAAGCCACCGCCGCCCACCGATGTCACCAGCACATCCACTGGCGGGCAGTCTTCAAGGATTTCATCGACCATGGTGCTGTGCCCTTCCCACAACACCGGGTGGTCGAAGGCCGGCACGAATTCAGTGCGCGGGTCCTGGGCGAGTTCCCGCGCCCGTTGATTGGCTTCGTCCCAGACCTTGCCGTGCACGATCACCTCGGCGCCGGTATTGCTGATCCGCGCCCGGGTGCTCTGAGGGGTGGTGTGCGGCACCACGATGCATGCCTTGAGCCCCAGGCATGCAGCGGCCATGGCCGTGGCCAGTCCCGCGTTACCGCCGGAGGGACAGACCACCTTGCGCTTGCCCTGCTGCGCCGCCCGGCTGCACAGCAAGCCAATGCCGCGTATTTTGAACGAGCCGCCAGGTTGCAGGTTTTCCAGTTTCAGCCAGATGCGGCGGGTCGGGGTCGACAGGCCAGGGTGCAGGATCAAAGGCGTGCGGATGTGAAGCATATGGGCTCCTGTTACACGCCACCGGCTCGTCGAGCTTGCACGAGCCGGCGGTGAACGGTCCTCTCTCCCAAGCTTAGTTCACCTGGCCTCGGGGCGACCGCCTCAGCGATAGCGCGACGCCGCCATGGAGTTGCCAAACAACCCGGACAGCGTCTGCCGCTGGGCTTCGTAACGGTCCCACTGGCTGGCATCGTGCAAGCCGGGAATGGTCACCACTTCGCCGGCCGCCAGGCCAACGAGCGCGGCATCGACCATGTCTTCGGCCGACATCACGATTTCCTGCGGCAGGTTTTCCACCGGGTTGCCGGCCTCGCTCCAGAAATCAGTGGCGGTTGCCCCCGGCAACACAGCCTGGATACGCACGCCTTTGTCCGCCAGTTCATGCTGCATCGACTGGCTCAGGCTCAAGACGAACGCCTTGGTACCGCCGTACACGCCGTTGAGGATTTCCGGGGCGATGGCGACGATGGAGGCGATATTGATCACGGTGCCAGTGCCCCGGGCGACGAAGCCCGGCACCACGGCATACGCCAGGCGCATCAATGCTGTCACGTTGAGGTTGATCATCGCCTCCATGTCGTCCACGGGACTTCCTAGCAGCGACATGACGCCACCGACTCCGGCGTTGTTGACCAACAGGGTGATGCTGGCATCGCTGCGCAGGATCTGTTCGACCCGCAGCGAATCCGCCTTGTTCTTCAGGTCCGCGACAACCACTTCCACGGTGCGTCCGGTCTGGTCGCTCAAATGATTAGCCAGGGCATTGAGCCTGGCCCGGCTGCGGGCCACCAGGATCAGGTCGTAACCCTGCCGGGCGAGACGATCGGCATACACCGCGCCAATGCCCGAAGAAGCGCCGGTGATCAGTGCAGTACCTTTGGATGAGAGCGCCATGGTGCAATTCCTCTACGGTGAGGCGAGAGATTCGCCGGGTGCAGACCGTTATAAAGGGACTTACGACTGTCTCAAATGACGTTTAAAGTACGTTTTTCGGACATGAGCATTTGAGGGCAGCCCCATGATCAACGTGGCGTTCGTGGTTTTCGAGGGTTTCCAGTCCATGGCGCTGGCCGCCATGCCGGTGTTCGAGTACGCCAATTTCAGTGCCGCAGAGACGCTGTATGACGTGCGCGTGCTGTCCGAAAACGGTCACACCCTGCGTGCCTCCGGCGGTTTGAGCGTCGGCACCGAGGCATTCGACGGGCGCGTGTTCGACACGGTGATCGTGGTCGGCGGCGACTCGATCATCGAACAGGCGCCCGAAGCCGTGCTGGATTACCTGCGGGCCAGTATCAATTCGGCACGCCGCACGGCGTCGATCTGCTCCGGGGCGTTCGTCATGGCCCAGGCCGGCTTGCTCGACGGACGGCGGGCCACCACCCACTGGGCCTACGCCCGGGAACTGCAGGCACGGTTTCCGGCGATCAAGGTCGAGCCTGATCGCATCTATGTGATCGACGGTTCGATCTGGACCTCCGCCGGCATGACGGCGGGCATCGACCTCGCCCTGGCCATGGTGGAAAAGGACCACGGCGCCGAGCTGGCCCGGGCCGTGGCGCAGAAACTGGTGATGTACCACCGGCGCGCTGGCGGCCAGTCGCAGCACTCGGCGCTGCTGGAGCTGGCACCGAAATCCGATCGTATTCAAACCGTGCTCGGCTACGCCCGGGAACACCTCGCCCAGCCTCTTTCGGTGGAGCAACTGGCGCAAGTGGCCAACCTCAGCCCCCGGCAGTTCAGCCGGGCATTTCGCGCCGAAACCGGGCAATCCCCGGCCAAGGCCATCGAGAACCTGCGTCTGGAAGCGGCGCGACAGATGCTTGAACGCGGACGCCTGACCCTCGACCAGATCGCCCAGGAAACCGGGTTCACAGACCGCCGTCGCATGCGCGAAACGTTCCTGCGGGTGTTCGGTCAACCGCCACAGGTGATTCGGCGCAATGCGAGAGCGGAGGAGTTTGTGTAGGCGCCGGCTCGCCGGTCATATCCTCTGAAGCCGGTGTCGAGTCTTCAAACGCCTTCGCTGGCAAGCCAGCTCCTACAATGAAGGGAGGCACTTTCGCGTGTGAGGCACTTATGAAAATCTCGGCCAGACTGGCGTTTTTCGCCGTGGTCAGCACCCTCGCCTACCTTGGCCTGGCGATCTGGGGAATCGGTGGATTCGCGGCTTATTTCAGCCACGGTTCACTGCTCGTCATTGCCCTGGCCACCCTGATCATGGCTGTCGCGTCTCTGTTCACCGAGGTCAACCTGAGTTCGGGGGAACGCGAAGACCGGGCCAACCGCTGGGTCATTCCGGCCTTCGGGGTGATCGGGTTGCTGAGCGGCTTTCTGCCGGCCTATACCGACCGCATCGATTTCTGGACCTTTGGCGGTGAAGGCGTGCGCTGGTTTGGGGCGCTGTTGTTCATCGTCGGCGGCGCGCTGCGGTTGTGGCCGGTGTTTGTGCTGGGCAAGCGCTTCAGTGGGCTGGTGGCCATTCAGCCGGGCCATCGACTGGTCACCGAGGGAATCTACCGCAACCTGCGCAACCCCAGTTATCTGGGGATGATGGTCATCGGCATCGGTTGGGCACTGGCCTTTCGTTCTGGTGTCGGGCTGATATTGGTGGCGCTGACGCTGATCCCGCTGATTGCGCGCATTCACTCGGAAGAGGCCTTGCTGAGGGCGCAGTTCGGCAGCGAATACGAGGCCTATTGCGCCCGCTCCTGGCGGTTGATCCCCGGACTTTACTGAAGAAACGCAGGCCCCTGTGGGAGCGAGCTTGCTCGCGATGGCGTCTACCTGTTTGCTATTGATTTGACTGGAAAATTGCTATCGCGAGCAAGCTCGCTCCCACATTAGACGGCGTGCAGATGCAGACCTTCGGCATCCACCAGAACCCGCACAGATTCATAACTCGCCAACGTTGCATGCAACGTCTCGATCGGCTGCTCATGGGTCGCCGTGACAATCATCAAGTCCGCCCCCGCCGCCTCAGCCGCCAGAATCCCCACCGTGGCGTCCTCAAAAACCAGGCACTGCTCAGGCTCGACGCCCAAGCGCCGGGCCGCGAGTTTGTACCCCGCCGGATCGGGTTTGCCGACCGTGACGTCCTCGGCCGTAATCATGACGTCAGGCTCCGGTATCCCCGCCGCCGCCATCCGCCGCAACGCCAGTTCCCGCGGGGCGGAAGTGACGATGGCCCATTGGCCGGCTGGCAAGGACCGCAAGAATTTCGCCGCGCCAGCCACTTCCAGTACCCCGTCGACGTCGACGACTTCCGCTTCGGTAATCCACGCGGCTTCGGCCTCGGCATCCACCCCAGGCAAGTCCAGGCGCCTGATGGTGTCGATGGCGCGGGCACCGTGAATGGTCGGCAGGAAGCTGTCGACATCGACACCATGGCGCACCGCCCAGGTGGTCCAGACACGCTCGGCGGCGGCAATGGACGTCAGGACGGTGCCGTCCATATCGAACAGAAAGGCTCGGTAAGTCGAGTTGAATACAGAGTGATCGGACAAGGAAAAGAACCTCGCAGGTGCCGGACGGATTTGCCCGGCAATGTAGCATCTGCGCGCAGGTCAGTTGAGTCGTTTGGACTTGAAGGTCTGGTCCACGCAATCGAGCAGCCCGCCAATCATCCAGGGTTTCTTGATGAAAGAGACCGCGTGCCGCACGCCTGCGCTTTCAGGGGTTTCGAAACCGGACATGATCATGATCGGCTTGTCCGGCCAGCGATCGCCGAACTGGTTGGCCAGGTCCGCGCCATTGAGCGTGCCGGGCATGGTGATGTCTGTCAGCAGCATGTGCACCTGTGGCGCATGCTGCTCCAGATAGATCGCTGCCGCGTCCGCACTGACATGCGGCTCGACGACAAAACCCTCCTCCTGAAGAATTTCACAGAGAAACTCCAGGATCAGCGGGTCGTCCTCAACCACCAGAATCAACCCGCCAGGAAGATCCCCACCCGCCGTCGGTACTCGACTCATGACCGTGCCGCTCCCTGATTGCCTCGATGATTTCGCGGGTTCTGATCCGCCACCTAAAAGGTATGAGCAGCGGAATCGGTGGAAATTCATTTTTGATACAGCAGATCGACAATAGGAAAACCTGTGGGAGCGAGCTTGCTCGCGATGGCGGCGTGCCAGTCAACAGGGATTCGACTGTCAGGCCCTCATCGCGAGCAAGCTCGCTCCCACAGGTTTTGTGTTGCCTTTGATTATTGCGACATGCCGTCTTTGCTCATGCTGTCCTTGGACATGGCATCTTTCTTCATCGCGTCCTTGGACATTGCATCCTTGGACATGCCGTCTTTGGACATGGCGTCCCTGGACATCGAATCGGTCTTCTTCATCGCATCCTTGGACATGGCATCTTTGGACATCGAGTCCTTGCTCATGCTGCCGTTATCGACAGCAGTAGCGGCAAACACAGAGGCGGCACCAACGGCCAGGCACATGGACAGAACAACAGTGGTCAACTTTTTCATGATGGATCTCCTTGGAGCACGGGTTTGCGGACGGTGAATGTTTCGCACGTTCATCAGCTGCCACCGAACCAGTTGTAGCCCTGGTCTTCCCAGTAGCCGCCGCTGTAGGTGTTGCTGACGAAAATCGCCTGAATGTGTTTGGGGTTCTTGTAGCCAAGCTTGGTGGGCATGCGCAGCTTCATCGGGAAGCCGTATTCGCGCGGCAGCACCGCGCCGTCCCAGGTCAGCGCCAACAGGGTTTGCGCATGCAGCGCGGTGGCCATGTCGATGCTGGTGTAGTAGTCGTCGGCGCATTTGAAACCGACGTATTTGGCATCGGTGTCGGCGCCGATGCGCTTGAGGAAATCGCTGAAGCGCACGCCGCCCCAACGCCCGATCGCGCTCCAGCCTTCGACGCAAATGTGCCGGGTGATCTGCTCGGTCTGGGCCATGGCCCTTAGCTCTTCGAGGCGCCAGCTGCGCTTGTCGGCGACCAGGCCGGTGACTTCCAGGCGATAGCCCTCCTCCTCCACCGTCGGCGCTTCGTCGATGCCGTAGAAGGCATTGAAAGGAAACGGCCGGGTGATCATCGATTCGGGATAGGTCGGCGCCATCGCGTTAGGGTTGAACAGCCAGCCCTGCACCCGGTCGTTGAAGCGCGACATGGACGACAGCGCAGTCTCAACACTGTCGTTGTCAGTGATGTTGCAGCCGGACAGCATCGCCACGCCGCCAAGGGTCAGGCCGCGCAACAGGAACGAGCGGCGCGAGCGGTCCTCGATCTGTGACGCGAGGATCTTGCGGGCATCGGTGAGGATCGAATCCTCGTCCAGCCCGGCTACCTGAATGCGCTTTTTCATACCTGCTCCTTGTGGCCGACGATCATGGCCCACAGCGTTTTTGGAACCAGTGCGACCATCACCAGATGCACCACCACGAAGGCCACCAGCAATGCCATGGCGAAGAAGTGCACGCGGCGTGCGCCCTCGTAGCCGAACAGCAACTCACGCAGCAGCGGAAACTGCACCGACTTCCACAACACCAGCCCGGAGAGCACCAGCAGGAGGATGTCGACCATCACGAACAGGTATGCAAAACGCTGCACCTGGTTGTAATGATTGAGGTCGGCGTGCCCGAGTTTTCCCCGCAAGGCGGCCCACAGGTCGTGCAACACGCCTTTGGGCGAGACCGGGAAGAAACGCCGCTTCAGGCGCCCGCTGAACAGGTTGAACGCCAGGTAAATCAGACCGTTGAACGCCAGGAACCACATCGCCGCGAAGTGCCATTGCAGCGCGCCTGCCAGCCAGCCGCCGAGGGTGATCGAATTGGGAAAGCTGAAATCGTAGAGCGGCGAGGCGTTATAGATGCGCCAACCGCTGGTGACCATCACCAGCACCGCCAGGGCGTTGAGCCAATGGGTCAGCCGCAGCCAGCGTGGATGGCTGGCCTTGGGTGAAGCAGTTGTCTGCGACATGTTCGGCTCCCGTTTGTTGTTGTTCGTTGGAGCCGAGTATGGAAGCCGGAAGATCGCCAAATCCTCACGCAAAGTTAAATTAAACGTGATAACTCTCGGGACACGCGCCCCGCTTTCTGCCTCCCGACAATCAACCTCGTCATCAACGGACTTGAACGGCGCGTTGCGACATGACAGCATTCGCAACTGCAACAACTTCCCATTTGCGAATTATCTTCGTTCGAGGTTTCGTCGTGTCGGGCCAGTCCGCTTCGTCCCTTTCCGAGCTTTACCGTGGGCATCACGGCTGGCTTTTCGGCTGGCTGCGTAAAAAGCTCGGTTGTCCCGAAAACGCGGCTGACGTGGCCCATGACACCTTCGTCAAACTGCTGGGCCTGGACGTGCTGCCGACGTTGCAGGAGCCGCGGGCCTATCTGCTGGTGGCGGCCAATCGCCTGTTGATCAATCAGTACCATCGCCGCCAGGTCGAAGCGGAAACCCTGCGCAGCATGGCTGTCCTGCTTGATCAACAGACCCAGCAAGGCCCGGAACGGATCAATGCGATAAACCAGTTGCTCGGTAAAGTCCTGCTGCTCTTGCTGGAAGAACTGGAGGAGAAACCGCGCCAGGCGTTCCTGATGGCGCGTATCGATGGCTGTTCTTATGCCCAGATCGCCAGGCACCTCAAGGTCTCAGAAAGCAGCGTCAAGCAGTACCTGGCCAAGTCGCTTGCGCACTGCCACGCCCGTCTGTTCGACGCCTTGCCCGATGGATTGAACGATGACTGACGGCCTTGTTCAGGAGCAGATCCGCGAGCAGGCGGCACTGTGGCTGGTGCGTCTGGACGAGAACCCGACGACCACCGAACTGGCCGAGTTCAACGCCTGGCGGGACGCGGATGCACGCCATGCGCAACTGTTCGAACAACTCCAGCAACTGTGGCAATCGCTGTCACCGCCCGCGAAAACCCGGCCTCGTCGCACTCGCCTGATTGGCGCAGCGCTGGTGTTACCGGCGGCAATCGCCCTCGCCCAGTTCCTGCCGGTGCAAACCTGGATCGCGCCCGGCACGCAGGTACCGATGTCGCCCCGCGCCCAACTGATCTTCCATGACAGGCCACTGCCCGAGGTACTGGCCGAAATTGAACGGCATCGTCGGGGCATTATCTGGGTGTCGGATGCGCAATTGCAGGCCCTGCGCTTTACGGGCGTGCTGCCGGCACAAGACAGCGATGCCGCGCTGGCGTTGTTGCAGGCGGCCTTGCCGATACGCGTCGAGAGTTACAGCCAATTGCTAATCCAGGTGCGCAAACGCTGAGTCTCTGGAAAGAGCCTCGAAAAAAATCTTCAAGACAACTGCCCGATTTCATTTCAGCCCGGTCATTGGAGTTAATACAGTCGATTCCATGGGCAACAACAATGACCAACCAGACCTTTTCCCTCTTTCGCCTGAGCGCTCTGGCACTGGCCTTGAGCTGCGCCGCACCGGCCTTCGCCGACACCGCGACAGACACCTGGCACTTCGAGCTGGCGAGTCAGCCGCTGGAAACCGCGCTGACGGCGCTGGCCACTCAAACCGGGCTCTCCATCGGTGTCGACGCGGCACTGCTGCGTGGCAAATCGGCGCCGTCGCTGCAAGGTGACTACAACGCTGAACAGGCGCTCAATGCCGTGCTGCGCGACAGCGGCCTGCAATGGCACTTCAGCGGGGACAACAGCGTCATCCTGCAACCGGCGCCGTCACCGATGGAACTGGGTAACGGTCCGCTGGCGTTGTCCGACACGGTGGTTTCCGCCACCCGCAGCGAAGCCAGCATCGCCTCGATTCCCGGCACCGTGCAGCTGATATCGCAAAAAGATATTGCGCAACAGTCCGCTGCCGGGCGCAACGTGGCCGACATTCTCGGCACGCTGGTCCCGGGTTTGGCGCCCTCCTCCGGGACCATGAGCAACTATGGCCAGACCATACGCGGACGTAACGTACTGGTGCTGATCGATGGTGTATCCCAGAACGCCAGCCGCGATGTGTCACGCCAACTCAACAGCATCGCGCCATCGAGCATCGAGCGCATCGAAGTGGTCTCAGGCGCCAGCAGCCTTTACGGTGCCGGCGCTTCCGGGGGGATCATCAACGTCATCACCAAACGCAACGAAGGACAACCCTTGGCATTGAGCAGTCGCGTGGGCATCAGCAGCGCCGACAATTTCAATAGCAAAGGCTTTGCCTACGATGTCTTCCAGAGCGTGACCGGGCGTGAGAAAGCCTTCGACTGGTACCTGTCCGCCGACCTGTTGCAACGCAACGATCAATTCGACGGCAATGGTAATCGCATCGCCCAGGAAGCTTTTCAGGGCAGCAACATGGACACCGAGAGCCATGACCTGCACGCCAGATTCGGCTTTGATCTGGATGACGATCGACGCCTGAGCCTTTCCTTGCAGGAATACGAGGACAAGCAAGACACCGGTTACGTGGCCGGCGTTCGCAATGGTGAGTCAGTGGCGGTCAAGGGCTTGCAGCTGAGTGATCAGCCGTTTACCCATAATCAGGCGGTGAACTTCAATTACAGCGATCAGGATCTGTTCGGCCAGCAATTGCAGGTGGAAAGCTACTGGCGCAAACAAGAGGCACGTTTCTTCCCTTACAACTGGGGCGCCAATGCCGGGGTCGTCGCCTCCGAAAGCCAGGCCGATGTCTATGGCGTGCGCACCGCCGTGGACAGTGCGTTGCCCTCGATTGGCAGCGCCACCGGCAGCCTGGTCTGGGGTGCCGACTTCGAGAATGAACGCATCAGCCAGCACGGCGACCGCTACAGCGTCGATGGGCTGGTCTATACGCCGACGGGTCAGCGCTATGCATTCGGCCCCGACATCGAAACCAACACCACCGCGCTCTTCGCCCAGTCGAGCTGGGACATCGGCGACTGGACACTGCGCGGCGGTGCGCGGCATGAATGGATTCACAGCGACGTCGCCGACAGCATTGCCTTTGGCGGCATCTGGCAAGCGGGGGTGACCGAGGTGCTGCCGGGCGGCACGCTGAAGTACGAAGACACCCTCTACAACCTCGGCGCGGTCTATCACATCAGCAGTGCGCAGGATGTTTTCGTCAATTTCAGCCAGGGTTTCTCGTTGCCCGATGTCCAGCGTTTCCTGCGTGATGTTCGCGGCAGCTATGACATCCAGGACCTCAACGCCCAGGCCATCAAGGTTGACAGTTACGAACTGGGCTGGCGTGGGGATTGGGATTCGCTGCAAGGCAACATCACCGTGTTCGAAAACCGTTCCGACGTGACTCAGTACTACGATTCCGTCACACGTGCGCAGCGTCTTATCGACCAGAAAGAACGCGTGCGTGGCATCGAGACCAGTCTTGCCTATCACCTGGACGATGCCTGGTCGCTGGGCGGAACCTATGCCTGGACCAAAGGTGAAACCCATCAGAACGGCGAATGGCGCGACCTGCCGGCCACCCGCATCTCACCCGCCAAAACCACGGCCTTCATCGCCTATGAGCAGAGCGACTACAACCTGCGATTGCAGGCCCTTCGCCTGGAAAGCTACGACGCCGGATTCCAGGACGGGAACGGTCGTAAAATCGAAGGCTACACCACGGTCGATCTGTTGGCTGGCGTGGCGCTACCGGTCGGCAAACTGGACCTGGGCATCTACAACCTGAGCGACCGCAACTATCAAACGCTCTACATGCAAGCCAATGCCGCCGCGCCATACCCGAATGCCGAAGGACGTCGATTGGCCGTCAGCTATTCGGTGGACTGGTAAACGCTTGCGCTAACGGTTCGTTGAGGGGGCAATTGGGTTTAGAATGCTGCCCCTTTCACGCCACCGAACCGACCCGATGAACCCTGAAGCCCTCGCCACTCTCAACCAGCACCTGCTGACCGCCCTCGCGGCAGCCCCCGCCGAAACCCGCCGCCTGTTCCACGGCCGTGGCCGCTGCTGGCCCGGGCTGGAGCAAGTGACCGTGGACTGGTTGCAGGGCGTCGTGCTGGTGGCGCTGTTCAAGGAACCGGAAGCGGCGCAGCTGGAAGACCTGAAGCAGTTGCTGATGGCGATCACCGAGTCAGCGCAATGGGCCCAGTCCGGCGCCCACACCCTGTTGCTGCAACATCGCTACCTGCTGCAAAGCACCACCGAGTGGCTGCTGGGGGACGTCATCGAGGAAATGACCATCACCGAGGGTGGCCTGAAGTACCGGGTAGACCTGGGCCGCAAACAGAACACCGGGCTGTTCCTCGACATGCGCTACGGTCGCGACTGGGTGCGGGCCAATGCCGAGGGCAAGCGGGTGTTGAACCTGTTCGCCTACACCTGCGGTTTTTCGGTGGCGGCCATCGAAGGCGGCGCGAGCCACGTGGTCAACCTCGACATGTCGAGCCCGGCCTTGAACCGTGGCCGTGACAACCACCGGCTCAACGGCCACGACATGAGCAAGGTCAGTTTCCTCGGCCACGACCTGTTCAAGTCCTGGGGCAAGGTGATCGGCAAAGGCCCGTACGACCTGGTGATCATCGACCCGCCGTCTTTCCAGAAAGGCAGCTTTTTGCTGACCAAGGACTACCAGCGAGTGTTGCGTCGATTGCCGGAATTGCTCAGCCCCCAGGGTACCGTGCTGGCGTGCATGAACGACCCGGCCTTCGGAGCTGATTTCCTGATCGATGGCGTGACACACGAGGCGCCAAGCCTGCGGTTCGAGCAACGGCTGGAGAATCCGCCGGAGTTTCCGGATACCGATCTCGAGTGTGGGTTGAAGGCGTTGGTGTTTCGGCAGTAACACCGAGTCATGCCCTTCGCGAGCAGGCTCGCTCCCACAATGGAATGCAGTTCAACTGTGGGAGCGAGCCTGCTCGCGAAGGCAACGGCCTGGTCAACCAGACAATCCGGATTAACGCGGCCGCAACACCAGTGCAAACAACTCGCCATGCCCGTTCACGTTGAGCTTGTGATAGAGGTTGCGCCGATGCACCTTCACCGTCTCCGGGGAGATGCCCATTTGCTGGGCGATGGCCTTGCTGGAGAACCCCTGGAGAATCAGGCGCGCGGTTTCGATTTCCCGCAGGGTCAGGCGTGCGTCGAAGCGATCGAGCAAGGTCGCCAGATCGCCGGCCGGTGGTTCGGCGACCGGCCCTTCCAGTGGCAGTAAATCCAGGTGTCGGCGCATCGCCGCCAGCACCCAGTCACGCACGCACAGCAGACAGCCCTGCTCCTCGAGGCTGAAGCGTGTCGAACGCCCCAGGGACAGGCCGAGCACGGCGCCATCGACGTTGACCATGAACTGCAATTCGTCCCCACCGACCACGGTGCTGAAGTAACTCAGGTAGTACTCACTGTGCTGGAACTGGTCGGGGGCCACCGAATCAAGGCTGTGCAAGCCGTCGGCGATGCCGGCGCAAGCGGCTTGATAGAACGGATCAAGCAGGTACATGCCGGCGCGGTAGTCCGCCAGCTCTTCCTGCTCATCACTGTTGCCCTTGGCATCGAAGTCAATCAGCAGGCGCGGCACATGCCCCGGGCGCATCAGCGCCACCAGCGCGTTATCCAGCGGCACCAGCAAGCGCAGGGTATCGACCAGCGCTCGCCAGAAACTGTCCTGCCCCACCGCCGTAAAGACCCGCGCCAGCCCCTGATGCACCGGCAACTCTTTCAACAACGCGTCCACGCACTACCCCTTTTGAGTAACCCATGATGGGAATGGGTGAAGGCCACCCCGGTCGATACGCTGCAAACTCCTGATTACCACCGGCCGCAACAGGCCAGGAGTGCCGCATCATGAGTCGTCACCGCTTGTATTTCAATCTGGGGTTTGGCGCCTGTCTGGCGGTTTCGCTGTCGGCTTTTGCGGTCGAAGCCCCGACGGTGCACGTGTACAACTGGTACGACTACATCGGTCCCACCACCCTGCAGGACTTCAAGCGTGACACCGGGATTGCACCGGTCTACGACACCTTCGACAGCGCCGAAGTGCTCGAAGGCAAGTTGCTCACCAGCCGCAGCGGCTACGACGTGGTGGTGGCCAGCAACTTCAGTTTGCCTACGCTGATCAAGGCCGGCGCCCTCGCCCCCCTGCCCCGTGCGCAGATGCCGGACTACAAGAACATGGACACCGAACTGCTGGCGAAACTGGCCAACAACGATCCGGGCAACCAGTACGCCGTACCCTACCTGTGGGGCACCAACGGTATCGGCTACAACATCGACAAAGTGCGCGCGCTGCTGGGTGACAAGGCGCCGGTGGATTCCTGGGACCTGGTGTTCAAGGAAGAGAACCTGGCGAAACTCGGCGAATGCGGCGTGGCCATGCTCGACTCGCCGTCGGAGATGCTGCCGGTTGCCCTGCACTACCTCGGCCTGCCGCCCAACAGCACCAACCCCGAGGACTACAAGAAGGCCGAAGCGCTGCTGCTGAAACTGCGTCCGCACATCGCCTACTTCAACTCGTCGAAGTTCATCAGCGACCTGTCCAACGGCAACATCTGCGTGGCGGTGGGCTGGTCCGGCGCGATGCTTGAAGCCAAATCCACCGCCGAGCAGGCCGGCAACGGCGTGAAGATCGCCTACAGCTTGCCGAAGGAAGGCGCGCCGGTGTGGTTCGATACGCTGGTGCTGCTCAAGGACGCTCCGCACCCGGAACAAGGCTTGGCCTTCATCGACTACCTGATGCGCGCCGAAGTCATCGCTCCGGTCAGTGACCACCTCAACTACCCCAACGGCAACCGCAGCGCCACCACACTGGTGGCCGAAGCGACCCGCAGCAACCCGGCCGTCTATCCGCCCGCCGAAGCCATGGCCACCTTGTTCACCCTCCAGCCACTGCCACCCGCTACCGAGCGCGTGCGCACGCGGATCTGGAGCAAGGTCAAAAACGGTCAATGACCGGACACCACAAAACCCTGTGGGAGCGAGCTTGCTCGCGATAGCGGTGGACCAGTCAACATCAATGTTGAACGTTAAATCGCAATCGCGAGCAAGCTCGCTCCCACAGTGTCCGTGGAGCCCAACAAATATTCTTTTTTCTGCCACGAATCGAAGATGAGAAAACCATGAAACCACGCGCCCGCGACCTGAACATCCCGATCGGCCAACTGCAACCCGGTCCGCTCAATGCCATCACCGACGTCCCCGGCGTACGGGTCGGCCACAGCGACGTACGAGGCCGCACGGCCAATGGCTGCGACATCCTCACTGGCGTCACCGTCATCGAACCGCGCACCGGTTCCACCAGTCAGCAACCCTGCTTTGCCGGCGTGCATGTGCTCAACGGCAACGGCGATGCCACGGGGCTGGAGTGGATACGCGAGGCAGGCTTGCTGACCAGCCCCATCGCCTTCACCAACACCCACAGCCTGGGCGTGGTGCGCGACGCGCTGATCGTGCTCGACCGCGAGCAGCAGCCGGATGACGGGCGCCTCTACTGGAATATGCCAGTGGTGCTGGAAACCTTCGACGGCCTGCTCAACGACATCAACGGTTTTCACGTGAAACCTGAACACGTGGCCCAGGCCGTGCGTTCGGCGGCGGGCGGACCGGTGGCCGAAGGCAATGTCGGCGGTGGCAGCGGCATGATCTGCCACGAATTCAAGGGCGGCATCGGCACCGCGTCGCGCCGCTTGAACAGTGCCCAGGGCGGCTGGACGGTGGGGGCGATTGTCCAGGCCAACCACGGCATTCGCAATGAGTTGCGCGTCGATGGCTACCCGGTCGGGCGCTACATGGAACAGGTCGATTCGCCGTTCCTCAAGGCCTCGTTGCCCCATCCGGGCATGGGTTCGATCGTGGTCTGCCTGGCCACCGATGCGCCGTTGCTGCCGCACCAGTGCACACGCCTGGCCCAGCGCGCCAGCCTCGGCCTGGCCCGCACCGGCGGCGGCAATGAAGACCACAGCGGCGACATCTTCATCGCCTTCGCCACCGGTAACGATCACGTGCCACCGGCTGCCTACGAGAGCAAGAAAGCACCGACCACCCACAATCTGAGCATGGTCAACAACGACCACATCAGCGAGCTGTTCCTGGCCGCCACCGAAGCCGTGGAAGAAGCCATCATCAATGCTCTGCTCGCCGCCGACACCGCCGAAGGCAATGGGCATGGGGTGCCGGGGCTGGATGCCGAAACCTTGCTCAAGGCGTTGCGCCGCGCCGGCTGGCCGGGGGATGCGACTAGCGGTACTTGAGTGAAACACTCGGTCTTTTTAGGATGAACTTACGCAGCCGCTTGCTTGCGCAAGCCGCTGCGTAGGTGGTGAGTGAACTGAACCCCTACCAAGCTCACCACTTGTTTCATGCGCATCTTGAGCCTCACGGCTCCACTTCCTCCCCATCAAGAGCTTTGAGGCTCTTTTTTTACCTCTGCAAACCAACACTGTTCATTGTGGGAGCGAGCTTGCTCGCGATAGCGGTGGGGTCAGCCACAGTAAATGTCGACTGACCCGGCCTTATCGCGAGCAAGCTCGCTCCCACAGGGGGATTTGTGGGGGTTCAGGAGAGTGCGATCAGACCAGGCGCAACCGAGGGCCAGCGGCCGGCACCGCATCGTCACCCAACCGCCCCCGCACAAATGCCTGGGCCTTGCGCGTCAGCTGGTCCAGATGCCGGTCGCGCTGTTTTTCCGCGTCGGTCATGGCCCTCTTGCCATGCTTTTGCAGCAGGTAGGTATGAATCTGCCGCACTTCCAGCGAGCTGTAGATCGACGCCACATCCAGCAGCGCCATCAAGCCAGCGGTAGCGTGGTCGCGAGTGTTCATCAACACCTGGGTCGCACGCACGCCCACCACCCCAAAGCCCATCGCCTCGAAATACGGCACCTTGGCCACCGAGCAGGTCAACTCGGCATGGGGGTAGCGACCGACCATTTCCCGCAGCATCCGCCGGGCCACGCCCTGGCGCCGATACTCGGCCTGCACCGCCATGTACGCCACGCCGCAGGCCTCGGGGTCGTCCTGCACCGGCAGGTACAGCACAAAGCCCGTTACCTTTTGCGGGTCGTCTTCGTCCGTGGCGACGATCAACTCCACGGCAATGCCTTTTTCACCGTTCAGCGCTTCCAGATACAGGTGCACCTCATAGCCGATCGCGTATTGATAGAGGTTGTACAGCAGGTTGCTGGGCGGGATCGCGACCATGCTGATGTCGGTCAGGTTGTCGACCACCATCTGCAGGATCTGGCTATTGATGTGCTCGGGGCACGGGGTCTTGAAATGGCTGATCAGGGGCATTGCGGTGACAGGCTCCGGGAGGCAAGGGCCGCCTATCATAGCGCGCCCGGCACGTCCGGTCCGAAGGTGATGGACAGACATCCACCCTCCTTGAGCCATGCGCATCATTTTCAAGGCCGACAACAGTGAGTCCGGCACACATTGTGCTGGATGAACTTGCCTCTTCGCGATCAGGCCCGCTCCTTCAGGGGACAGCGGTATTGCCCACACCTCAATCTGCTGTGGGAGCTCGCCTGCTCGCGAAAGCGGTTACCACCACACCGACCTCGGGTATGAACGGGGGAGAACGGGTGGGTGAAAGCCCCCAACGTTGAGGATTCCCACCTACTGCGCCATCAGGACCAAAACCCAAACCGCCAGCCTTTTGATATCAAACAGGTTTTTGTTTCCCCCAAATTTCCCCGCGATTGGCGCACCTATTGCATCGAGCGTTTTTGCAAACGTCAGCCACACCGACGCGTCCCGAGGAAACAAGATGAAAAATAAAACTGACCTCAAATCGCTCGGCTTTTTCAGCAAACCGGGCATCGCCGCTGTGATGCTGATCAACGTCAGCCTCGGCATCGTCAATGCAGCACCGCTCGACGATGTCAGCCCGCCGCCGCCGACAGATCCGTCGGCGTATACCAACCCGCCGGCCGACCCCCAGGGCGCGCTGGATGCCATAGAGACCATGCCTCCCACCAACCAGGGCTCCTACGCCCTGCCCAATGGTGTGTACGGCACCCGCACCACGCCAACGACCGACAACGTGCTGCCGCCAGCCCTGCAGACATCCTTCAAAATCCCCACCAACGGCAAGCCCAGCCCGTTGTTCGGGGCCCAGCCGTATACTCAGCAACTGCTGCTGTTCGAAGAATTCGGCACGGAAAAACTCGACCCGACACTGCCGGCACCGCCCCTGACCTTCCCGGTTCCGATCGTCGGCCCGGCGCCCACGCAGGACCCGAACAACATCGCCCGCAGCGGCCCTTCGGCCGCGGCGCTGGAAGCCTTCATGCGCCAGCCGGGGCTGTACCCGTTTCCGGCGCAGTATTCCAACGTGCTGGACCGCAACCCGTGGAAAGCGCAGATCGAAGCCTTCCTCAACCGCCATCCGGTCGGCTCGCCGGCCGAAGGTCGTCCGCCAGGAAAAGGCTGGTCGCACCAGCGCTGGAACGAGTTCTACCCACAGGTCGCCTTCAAGACCGCTCAAGCCGGCGCCAAGCTCAACGGCGGCATGCGCGACCGCCGCCAGTTGCACAACTACGCCGTCGGTGAGTTCGGCCCGGGCGGGCTCTACAACCAGACCTCGGACACCCCGATCATTGCGGGCACCACCAAAGGCATCGACACCCGTTTTCACCCCAACATGCCGATTCAGAACCACAAGGCGCTCTGGACTTTCGACGGCACCTTTCCGCCAAAACTGCTGATGGTGCGGTACGGCCAACCGGTGCTGATGCGCCACTACAACGCCCTGCCGATCGATCCGTCGGCCAACATGGGGTTCGGCCTACACACCCTCAGCACCCACGAACACAACGGCCACGTCCCGGCGGAAAGTGACGGCTATTCCAATGCGTTTTTCTTTCCGGGGCAGTACTACGACTATCGCTGGCCGATCCAGCTGGCCGGTTACGACAGCATCAACACCAGCGCTCAGGATCCGCGCGCGGCGTTCCCCTGCGCCCCGGGTGAAACCCTGTATGTCAACGATGCCACGCCGGGCCTCAAGACCTGCAACAACGGCAGCATCAAGATCCGTGGCGACTGGCGCGAAGCCATGAGCACCCATTGGTTCCACGACCACATGCTCGATTTCACCGCGCAGAACGTCTACAAGGGCAACGCGGTGATGATGAACTACTACAGCGCCATGGATCGTGGCAACGAAGCGCTGCAAGACGGCGTCAATCTGCGCCTGCCCAGCGGTTCGGCGTTGCCCTGGGGCAACCGCGACTATGACGTCAACCTGATGATTGCCGACAAGGCCTGGGATACCAATGGCCAACTGTGGTTCAACCCGTTCAACACCGATGGTTTTCTCGGCGACCAGATCCTGGTCAACTGGCAGTACCAACCGCGCCTGAACGTGCGGGCGCGCAGCTATCGCTTCCGCATTCTCAATGGCTCGGTGTCGCGCTACTTCAAGATCGCGCTGGTGCGTGAGATCGTCGGCACCGGTGGCGAATTCCCCGGCCCGACAGGCTCCGGCCTGTCTTACACCCGCGTGCCGTTCCATATGATCGCCAACGACGGCAACCTCATGGAGCACGCCGTGCCGTTCGACGGCAGCATGGACCTGGACGCCGACGGCGATGTGCAGGACCACAACGCCATCCTGCCCACCCTGGCCATCGCCGAGCGTTACGACATCATCGTCAACTTCTCGAAATACGGGATCAAGACCGGCGACAAACTGTACTTCGTCAACCTGATGGAGCACCACGACGGCAAGGGGCCGGAGGTTGCATCGCAGAGCCTGGCCGATGTCTTGTCCGGCAGGTACAAGGCAGTGCTCAAGCTGGGCAGCAAAGGGCTGGAATGGGAGAACGGCGATCCGGTGGTGGGCAAGTTCATGCAGATGGTGGTGCAGACTTATGCCGGCCAGGACGTGAGCATGAACCCCGCCGACTACGAACCCGCCAAGCCGGGCAAGCCCGTGGGTAAAAGCATGATCCCGCTGACCCTTAACCGCGACGATCCGACGGTGCAGGCCAAACTGAAACTGGCGCGCCATCGCGAGTTCATCTTCGGCCGCTCCGACGGCACCGACGAAGAACCCTGGACCATCAAGACCGACGGCGGTTTCGGCTACCAGATGGACCCTCGGATCATCAGCGCCGCTCCGCAACTGGCTACCGGCCCGACCGCTGCCGGGTTCTCCGGCGACGGCACCCTGGAAGTGTGGAAAATCATCAACGGCGGCAACGGCTGGAGCCACCCGGTGCACGTGCACTTTGAAGAAGGCATCGTCCTCAAGCGCGACGGCAAGGCACCGCCGGAATGGGAAAAATGGGCGCGCAAGGACGTCTATCGGGTTGGTGCAGAAGTCGACAGTTCGGTGGACGTGGAGATAGCGATCCGCTTCCGCGAATTCGCCGGGACCTACATGGAGCACTGCCACAACACCCAGCACGAGGATACCTCCATGCTGCTGCGCTGGGATGTCGAGAATCCGGGCCAGTTCCAGTTGATGCCAACGCCCCTGCCCGGCTGGGACGGCGTCACCTACGTCAATTCCGCCGCGCTGCCGACCTTCCGCACTGGCGATAAACGTGTCGAGGACCCCGACAACCAAAAACCGGTCGCCAACGCCGACAGCGCCATCAGTAACACCGGCCAACCGGTGATCATCAACGTCCTGGCCAACGACAGCGACCCTGACGGTAACGTGCCACTTAAAGTGGTAGGTCTGGAGCAACCGGACTCAGGCAAGGGCGTGGTCAGCACCGATGGTCTGCGTGTGACCTACACACCACCGGCCACGGTCCCCGCGCCGTTCACCGCGACCTTTACCTATAGGGCCGCCGATGCCAAGGGCGCCGAGTCGGCGCCGGCGACGGTGTCCGTGGCGGTCTCGGCACCTATCAACGAGAGCCTGATCGTCACCAGCGCCACCGTCACCGCCCGCAGCAACAGCCGCTGGTATTGGGTCCTGTCCGGCACCACCTCCCGTGGCACGGGCAATACCATCACGGCAACGGCCACCACCACAACCGGTACGGTGAACCTTGGCGCCGCCGTCCTGACGCAGACACCGACAGGCGCGCGCTGGAACATAGCGGTGACAACCGCCGGCAGCGGCCCCTCGCCTAGCCCGACGGCGACCATCAAATCGGCCTTCGGCAAAACCGTGACGGTGCCGATAAAGGCGAACTAGAGCGGATTGATCGACGCCCGGCCCATGCAATGTGGATCGGGCGTTTTTCTTTTGTGCAGCGTGCGGTGGGACCTAGGTGGGTTTTGTTGACTGTCCGCTCTATCCGCAAAGTGCCTGATGGATCTCAGCCTTTGTATTGACTGTTACACCGCCATCGCGGGCAAGCCCGCTCCCACAGGGGGGGCTGCGTCGAGCATAATTTACAGGCTCGCTGAAGACCCTTGTGGGAGCGGGCTTGCCCGCGATGGCGGCACCTCGGTCTATCAGACAAACCACATTCCATCCCCCTGGCAGCATGGTCACATGATTGGCCGACGAACTATCGATGGGGTCCCAGTCACCGCTGCGGCGCCACCATCCGGAAGCGGATATTGATCTCGTTGGACACCACACTGTCCGCCCACTCGCCCTCGCCGATCTTGAAGTCGTCACGCTTGAGCACCAGTTGGCCCTCGAAGATGCCGATGGCGCTCTCGGATTTGAGCAGCACCGGTACACTCACTTCTCGAGTAAGCCCCCGCAGGGAAAGTTTGCCGGTGATGGTGTAGCGGTTATTGCCCAGGGCCTTGATGGACGTCGACTCGAAGGTCGCCACCGGATAAGTCGCCGTGTCGAACCACGCCGGTTTTTGCAGCTCGGTGTTGGCGTCGCTGCTGCCGGCGTCGATGCTGTTCAGGTCGATGGTCAGCGCGGCATGGGCGGCGCCGGGGTTATCGGTGTCGAAGTCCAGTTTGGCCTTGAACTTGCCAAAGGTGCCGTAGGCTCTCGACCCCATCTGCTCATAGGTGAAGCTCAAGGTACTGGCCCTGGCGTTCACATCCTTGTATTCCACGGCTCCAGCAAACGGCACCAGGCCGAACACCAACGTGCCGGCCAGAGCGACGCAACGCGTGGATCGAAGGTTCATGACGCTCTCCGGGAGGGCTCCCGTCCTGAGTTGGCGTGCCGCACAAGTCGGGTCGTATCAGATGGACTAAAGCAAACAACCGGGGTTTATTCCACCTCACCCGTTGATTTGCGACCACCTGCCGCTGGCCGCCAGCGCTACCCGCACTCCCCGCGTTGCCACGCCCGCCGCAACAGGTCGATCACCTCGGCATCCGAGGTTTGGGAAAAATTCATATACCAATGACCAATCGACGTGAACCACTCGGGCATCAGCGGACAGATCAACTCATCCACCTCGCTGCGCAGCGCCTCCACCGTTTCGATCGGCGCCACCGGCACCGCCACCACGATGCGTGATGGCGCCTGCGCCCGCAGCGCCTGGATCGCCGCCCTCATCGAAGCCCCGGTGGCCAGGCCGTCATCGATCAGGATCACCACCTGATCCTTGAGCTGCACCGCCGGCCGCGTGCCTCGGTAGACCTGCTCGCGGCGTAGCAACTCGCGGCTTTCCCGTTCGACCACGGCGTCGAAAGCGGCGCGATCAATCGGGTGCACCCGCAGCGCCTCTTCATTACGAATCTGGATACCACCGCTGGCAATCGCGCCCATGGCGTACTCCGGGTGGGAAGGCACGCCGAGCTTGCGCACCAGCATCAGGTCCAGGCGAACCTTCAGCGCCGTGGCCACCTCATAAGCTACCGGCACGCCGCCACGGGGCAAGGCCAGAACGATGACGTCGGGGCGATTGGCGTAAGGCAGCAACGGCTCAATCAAACGCCGCCCGGCTGCTGGTCGGTCTTGCAGGATGGAATGGGACAAGGGGCTCATTTGAAAACCTCCCCAGGCGATGGCGCCTGTCTTTTTCAGTCACACCGTCCTTTTGTGGCGAGGGGCTTTGTGGCAAGGGACCAGTGAACAGCATGCCCCTCCCGCAGCGTTCCGCCTACACCAACCGCTCAATCTTCTGATGCTGCCACACCAGTTTGTAATACAGCGTCTGCAACACCAGCATCCCCAGATACGCCACCGGAAACGCCATCCACACCCCTTGCAATCCAAACTTCGCATCCAGCAGATACGCCGCCGGCAACTGCACGCCCACCACGCACACAATGGAAATCGCCACCGGTACCATCACCGCACCGCTGGCGCGCATGATGCCGCCGATAATCGCCTGGAAACCAAACACCAGCAGGCTCCAGAGCATGATGTGCAACAAGTGCTCGGCCATGCCAAGTGTCGCCTCCTCAGTGAGGAACGACGCCAGCAACCAGCTCGACAACAAGTACCCGAGCACCACCAGACCACCGGTCAAACACACGTTGATCATCAACCCGGTCTTCAGGATCGGCCCGATGCGTTCGATGCGCCCCGCCCCGATCGCCTGGGCCCCAAGGATCGACGCGGTGATCGCAATCGACAGCGCCGGGAACTGCACGTAATTGACGATCTGCGTCACCGCGCCATACGCCGCCGTCGCCTGGGACCCGTGCTGGTTCACCAGCGCCAGAATCACCAACTCCGACAGCGACAACACCACCATCTGCAACCCGGTGGGCAAACCGATGCGCAGCACCTTGCCGAGGATCGCCACGTCCAGCTTCATCGCCGCAAAGAACTCGCGATCCGGCGCCAGCGGATGGCCCTTGCCGATCAAGCGCCATGCCAGCAACCCCATCGCCACCAGGTTACCCACCAACCCGGCAATCGCCGCACTCTGAATCCCCATCGGCGCAAAACCCAGCCACCCGCGAATCAACGCAGGCGTCAGCGCCAGTCCCACACAGGTCGACACCACCAGCGCCAACAACGGCGACAACGTATCGCTCACCCCACGCAACAACTGCGTGAACAACACGAACACCAACAGCGACGGCATGATCCACAACATCACATGGGCATACGCCACCGCATCGTCCAGCACATCCGCCGGCGTCCCCAACCCCACCAGCGCCGACCGCGCAAACACACTCCCCACCACCGCCGCCACCAACCCGATCAACACCCCCAACAACAACGTCGCCCCGGCAATCGCCTTCACCAGATGCGTCTCCCGCGCCCCCCACGCCTGCCCGATCAACACCCCCGCGCCCGCGCCGAGGCCGATCACCAGAGCGATGAAGAAAAACACGATGGGGAACATCCCCGACACCGCCGCCAGGGCCTGGGTGCCGAGCATCTGGCCGATGTAGATGCTGTTGACCGTGCCGGACATGGATTGCAGGAAGTTCGACAGGACCATGGGGGCGAGGAACAGCAGGTAGGTTTTCCAGAGGGGGCGTTGGGGTTGGGTTTGCATTCGGGAAGGTCCATCTCGACGGCCGGAGCGATGAATAAGGATAGCGTGGGTGGCTGAATCCAAGGGGCCGTGAACATCTCAGGTCTGTGTTTATATTTCCAGCGACGTGAGGTGAAAGGTCTGAAGTTTCATCATCAAAGGTCCTACACAAAGCTCGGAATCCCTCACCTTCCCGCGCTGATCTCATGGGGCTTATAGTCGGCGCCGTCGCCCAAATGGCGATTCGGGTTTGGCGACCTGACAATAGAGAATGACCGACTGACGGCCTTGAGCCCAACAAACAGAGATCATTCAAAATGAATCGATACATGCCCCTCACCGGAATCGACCTGGTTCCGGCTTCCCTGCTCATTGATACCGAAGCGCCGCTCGACGTGCTGCAAGCCGTGGCGGATTACCGGATTCGTGCGGTTACGCAGGTGTTGGAGAATATTGCCTACAGGGCTGAGATTGGTTGCGACACGGTGGTGCTTTCCGACTTTTCTAAACTACTGGCCATTCCGTTGAGAGATGGTTGTGATTTGATGGATGTGATTGGTCGGCGGTTGCGGGCGCAGGCGACGGAGTGAATGGACGGGCGCTGAAGGTGCCCGTTTTATTGCTGGTCCAGAAAGGGTTACCCGTCAGCCTTGATTTGAGACCGCGAAAAACCAATTAGGCGAAGATACTCAAAAATGCCCGTAACAAAGAGAAGAGCCGCTGCGGCAGCGGCTCAAGCTGGGAACCTTCGATGATTTAAACGACTGGACAAGGGAACCGGACGACCACGAAATGATGGCTACTGTCACCGTTCTCTGGCACCTGCGTTCAGGCACTTGGTGCTGTCAATCAAAGGTATATTTTCCCTCGAGCATGAATGCCGGCTCTCTCCAGTTGGGCCCTCTCACAACTCCGGTCCCACTGTATTTGATAAAACCGGCATCACTCATTTTCTTGACAAGGTTCAATAGCCCTAAGTTGTTCTCCACATGCGCCCAGTTAGCCAGATTATAAAGGCCGTCAAGCCCAGGTAAAGAAATGCCTAATTCATTTTTGGTAAGAAATAGAATTACCTCTTCAGGTTTTTCGTTAAGCACGATAGTTGCAATGACGCTCATTATTTCACCCCTCCAAGTTCCTTGTACTCTCGTTCACTTTGTTCTCGATACGCCTCTATAGCATCAGGCGTATAGAGTAGTTCAAAAGCATCTTTGACTTTGTAGTCCTCCAGAGTCGCGGCGTGAGCATTGTTCCAAATAACACCTTCGTCACTCGGATCTACACCGTCAACCACACCTAATGCTCTGAAACGTTCCAGCTCTCTGATTTCATGAGTATAGAAGCGTTTGTCCACATCTGTGATTACCAATTCACCCATTAGAATTTTTTTCAAGCGATCAACCATGATGGCATTGGCATCCGAGGGCCTGAAACGTCCCGTATGCAATTTGACCAGGTCAATACCCGCTTGAGTCACGGTAGCACTTGCCCAATCGAGATCGAGGATTGGGCCTCCAGCTTTGGCGGGATTGAAAAATCGACCGCTGTATTTCCCCCTTGTGGTTGCTCCTTCATAAGGACTATTAAAAACAACGTAGATTGGCGGCAGGCCGCTTTCAATCGGAAAACAGTAAATGCAATCCCTGAAATCGGGTAATTCGGACGCGGGTAAGGTTTCAGGCTGCACAAGCAATGGCGACAGAGTAACTCCAGTGTAAGTCGGTACATGCGCAGGTCGGGCAGGCGAAGTTGTCGAGTTGCTTCCCAAGTGAATAATGGGAAAACTGAGGATATTGGGCGGTGTATCGTTTGACGTGAAACTGTAGCTGCTGGTCGTTGGATCGAACACCAATGCTCGCACTGGCACTTTTGCCGAAACACTCCCCCCAGCCGGGGTTGCAACAAGTGTGTATCGGTTAAGGTCGCCAAAAATCCGAAAAGGAAGATTAATGGTTCCTTCGGCAGCGGCGATCTCATTCAGGTTTGACGGCAGTTTTGGTAAAAAAGTGGTACCAGGTAATTTGAGAGCGGTTTCAGGAAAGCGTTCGCCGTTAGCAAGTGCAGGTGAATAGAACAAGGCCCCGATCCCAACAGCGGTGGCCCGACTGATTAGTGCTTCCCCCAACCCTGCCAACAACTTTATGCCTTTATCGATTACCAACCCGAAGGTCCAACCGTCGGTGAAATGGATTGCAATGGCACCCGCCACAGTTCCTGCCTCTTCGCCATGACCAATGGGCAACCTGTAGGTGTAAGCGACTTCGCCCCTTGCCAAGGCGCGACGGATTTCAGCGTCTGCAGCTGCGGAAGCGTCCTCCAAAATGCGAACGGCCTCGATTAGAATTCGTTTAACGTAGGCGGCAGTTAGTGATAACAGGAATTCTTCATAAAAACTTAGTCGTACTTCATCATCATCATATTCTGACTGCACATTACCTGCCCAAATCCGGGCAATTGTTTCTCTGTCTAGCGACAATGCGTCCACGCCAAAATACAATATTGCATCGCTCCAACTTCCGTGCATTGTAACCCTTTGCAAAAGCTCAACGATGACCACTTTCTTTTTTAAGGCAGCTTCCAGCGCATTTAACTTTTTGGAGTCAATGCCTGCGACTATGCACTTCTCTAGATAACCTCGAATATTCGGTGCACCACCCGAAAAAGCATTCGTTATCTGATCGTGCACCGAAAGAAATATCGCCACTAATTGTTGGTATTCGTTTCCGGTATTTTTGACGCCCTCAATACTATACGGCGTAGTAACCGCCGGGACAGCCCCATCCCAAAACAAAATACTATCGAAGCTTGAAGGAAAAACTGAGGCTTCCGCAGCTTGAACCGGCAGAGACCCAGACGTTATTGAAAGTGAATCATGATTAACTGTTTTTTTCATATAGCACTCCATGCACAATATTAACTCCATCAAATAGACAGAACAAAAGCTATGCCGCAATTACCTAGCAACTTCAACATCTCAACATTTACTAGATACGTCGCGCACGAAAAATTACATCAGACCCAAACAACCTTGTTTACCGTATCTGCAACGGCGACGCATCGGCTTGTTGCGCTGCTTTTGAGGCGGGCGCAAGTGAAGGTGCCGTCGAAGCACACGTTGTTGGACAGCTGATACAAGTCCTGCGGCAAGGGGCTGAAGGCGTCTAAGTCCTTCTTGCGGCAGCTTCATGATTCTTCGGAGACCGCGTTGGGTCGTTTACTGCCCTTCACGACAGGCAGCAACCGGACAAAAGCAGACGATTACGACTGGATTTTTACTCCGCCTCAGTGATGAAAAAAGGCGCCTATTCGGCCAATGCCTGTCAGTTAAGCCCCGGACATTGTGGGAGCGAGCTTGCTCGCGATAGCGGACCGTCAGTCACCCCTTGTGTGACTGTCCAACCG
>NZ_JBXAOQ010000021.1:0-44361 GCF_058802985.1 Pseudomonas sp. GW822-FHT01E03 | reverse complement strand
GTGTCGAGCCGGGCAAATTTCGAGCCTTTGACCTCTTTGAAAAAGCCCACCAGATCCGAATCGCCAATGGCCCGGGCCAACAGCAAGGTGGTCACCGGCACGGTAATCGCCAGCAGGATCGGAATCAGCCAGGCGTGCAATACCGGCGCGGACTTGAGCGCCGAAAAATAGATGATCGAAGCCAGCGCCACGCACCAGGTCCCGAGCGTCGAGGCCAGGGCCGGTGGGTGCATGCGCTGGAAGTAGTCCTTCATGCGCAGCAGGCCCGTGGCGCCGATCAAGGCAAACAGACTGCCGAGCACCAGCAGGATCGCCACCGGGATCTCCACCCACAACGACAATGGCGTATTCATTCGATCACCTCGCCACGCAGCAGGAATTTCGCCAGGGCGAACGAGCCGACGAAACCGAACAGTGCGATCAGCAACGCCGCCTCGAAGTAGGTGTCACTGGCATAACGTATACCCAGCGCCAGCATCATCAGCATCGCGACGATGTACAGGTAGTCCAGCGCCAGAACCCGATCCTGGGCCGACGGCCCCTTGAACAGGCGGATCAGGGTCAGGATCATCGCCAGGGAAAAGAAGAACAGGCTCAGCAGGATCGCGTTCGACAGCAAGGGGCTCATTCGAAGATCTCCATCAGCGGACGTTCGTAGGTCGCCTTGAAGTGCTGGATGAACAGCGCCTCATCGTCCAGGTCGAAGACGTGCAACAGCAGAATGCTGCGGTCCAGCGCCAGCTCCGACCAGACCGTACCGGGCACCACCGTGGTGATCATCGACAGCGCGGCCAGGCCGTTGGCGTCACGCAAGTCCAGCGGCACCTTGATGAATTGCGAGCGAGGCGGGCGGCGACCGGCATTGAGCACGCTCCAGGCCACGGCGAGGTTGGACACCAGCACATCGCGCCCGACCAGCAGGATTAGGCGCAGGATTACCCAGGGACGACGGATGCGCACCGGCAGCGGACGCAGCCTGCGCATCATCAATGGCGCACAGAATCCCAGCGCGGCACCCAGCAGCAGGTTGCCGGGGCTGATCGACAGGTTCAGCAACAGCCACAGCAGCCACAGGGCCAGCGATAGCAGCGGTGCCGGAAACAGGCGCTTCATGGTTGCACCTCCTGCGGGGCCGCTACGGCCGACGGGTTCGGTACGACGCGTGTGTCGAGCACCGCCATCACGTATTGCTGCGGGTTGTACAGGGCATCGGCGGCGGCCTGGGTGTAGCGCAGCAGCGGATCGGCCTTGAAGGTCAGCGCAATGCTCAGGCCCAGCAGGGCGAAGATCGGTATGCATTCAAGGCGTCGCAACAGGGGCGATGGTCGTTCCGCAGGCGTCCAGAAACGCTGGATGCCCAGGCGCGAGAACGCGATCAGCGATGCCAGCCCAGACACGATCAACAACACCAACAGGCCCCACGCGGCGTTGGAAACCGGTGTGTCGCCGCTGTTGCCCAGGCCTAGCGGATTGAGCAGGGCGCCGATCAACCCGAGTTTGCCGATAAAGCCAGAGAGCGGCGGCATGCCGATGATCAGCAAGGCGCAGGCGATGAAGCTCAGGCCGAGAAACGCCATGGTCCAGGGAATCACCTGGCCGACCACGGCTTTCTGGTCGTCGTCGAGGTTGGTGCCTTTGGGCGGATGCAGGGATTCCAGTGGCCGCGGCAGCAGTTCGGCTTCATCTTCGAGCAGGACTTCGTTGGCCGAGCGCGAGCGCTCGATCAGCTCGGCCAGCAGGAACAGGGCGCTCAACGCCAGGGTCGAGCTGAACAGATAGAACAGCGCAGCGCCGACCAGGTTCGGCTGGGCGAAACCGATGGTCGACAACAGAATGCCCGCCGACACCAGGATGCTCAGGCTGGCCATGCGCTCCAGGCGTTGCGCGGCGAGGATCGCAATGGCAGCGCAGACGATGGTCGCCATCCCGCCGTAGATCAGCCAGTCGCCGCCAAAGAACGCCGATGCCCCGGCCTGGGCGGAGAACAGCAGCGTCCACAGGCGCAGCAAGGTGTACACGCCGACCTTGGTCATGATCGCGAACATCGCCGCCACCGGCGCGCTGGCCGAGGAGTAGGCCGGCACCAGCCAGAAGTTCAGCGGCCACATGCCGGCCTTGGCCAGGAACGCGATGGCCAGGATCCCCGCGCCAGCGTGCAGCAAACCGCGATCAGCTTCGGACACCAGCGGGATTTTCACCGCCAGGTCGGCCATGTTCAGCGTGCCGGTGACCCCATAGATCAGCGCCGCGCCAATCAGGAACAGCGACGAGGCCAGCAGGTTGATCGAGATGTAATGCAGCCCCGACGACACCCGCGCCCGGCCCGAACCGTGGAGCATCAAGCCGTAGGACGCGGCCAGCAGCACCTCGAAGAACACGAACAGGTTGAACAGGTCCGCGGTGAGGAATGCGCCGTAAAGACCCATCAACTGGATCTGGAACAGCGCGTGAAAACTCGAACCGGCGCTGTCCCAGCGGGCCATGGCGAACAGCAGGGCACTGACGCCGATGATGCCGGTCAGCACCAGCATCAGCGCCGACAGGCGGTCGACCACCAACACCAGGCCGAACGGCACTTGCCAGTTGCTCGGCAGGTACACACCGATGGAGCCGGGCACGCCGGTGGTCTGTGTCCATTGCAACAACGCCACGGCAATGCCCAGCCCGAGCAGGCTGGAGAACAGATTGATCCTGGCCTTGAGCGGCCGGTGCTTCTCGCCGAGCATCAGCATGATCGCGGCGGTCAGCAGCGGCAGCAGAATGGGTGCGACGATCAGGTGAGTCATCGCCATCATTCTTTGGGCTCCCGGCCATCCACATGGTCGGTGCCGGTCAGGCCCCGGGAAGCCAACAGCACCACCAGGAACAGCGCGGTCATGGCAAAGCTGATGACGATCGCCGTCAACACCAGTGCCTGCGGCAGCGGGTCGGTGTAGTGCAACAGGTCCTGCGGCACGCCGTCCTTGATGATCGGTTCCTTGCCGATGAACAGGCTGCCCATGCTGAAGATGAACAGATTGACCCCGTAGGACAGCAGGCACAGGCCCATGACCACCTGGAACGTCCGTGGGCGCAGGATCAGCCAGACGCCGGACGCGGCCAGTACGCCGATGGCGATTGCGATGACTTCTTCCATCAGACGGCTCCTTTGGCGGCAACGGATCTGGGCTGGGCGGCGGTTTTGTGGCCGCGCACCGATTGGTGGGCGAGGGCGGTGAGGATCAACAGGGTCGAGCCGACCACCACGCCGTACACACCGATGTCGAAGAACAGCGCGCTGGCCAGGTGAATGTCACCCAGCAGCGGCAACGAGAAATGCCAGGTGTGGGTGGTCAGGAACGGATAGCCGACGACCATCGCGCCCAGGCCCGTGGCCGTGGCAATCATCAGTCCCGTGCCCATCCAGCGCAGTGGCCGCAGGCTCATTTGCGCCTCGACCCACTGCGTGCCGGCAACCATGTATTGCAGGATGAACGCCACCGACATCACCAGCCCGGCGACAAAACCGCCGCCCGGTTGATTGTGCCCGCGCATGAACAGGTAGAACGAGACCACCAGCGCCACCGGCAACAGCAGGCGCACCAGCACCGCCGGCACCATCATGAAACCGAGCGCGGTGTCGCTGGCGTGACGCGGGTTGACCAGGTCGGTAACCACATCCGGCGCGAGCAAGCGTTGCTGGGCCGGCAGTTGCAGGCTTTCTTTGGGCGGGCGGAAGCGGCGCAGCAGGGCGAACACGGTCAGGGCCACGGCCACCAGCACGGTGATTTCACCGAGGGTGTCGAAACCACGGAAGTCCACCAGCATCACGTTGACCACGTTGCTGCCGCCGCCTTCGGGCAAGGCGCGACTGAGATAGAACGAGGAAATATCGTTGGGGGTCTGGCGCGTCAGCATGGCGTAGGCCAGCAACGCCATGCCGACACCGACCGAGGTCGACAGCAGCAAGTCGCGGATACGCCGCACCCGCGCCCGGCGCAGGCTGCCCGGCAACGGCGAGACCTCCTCGATCCGTCGTGGCAGCCAGCGCAGGCCCAGCAGGATCAGCACCGTGGTCACCACTTCGACCGCCAGTTGGGTCAGGGCCAGGTCCGGCGCGGAAAACCAGACGAAGGTAACGCAGGTCATCAGGCCGCAGACGCTGACCATGGTCAGGGCCGCGAGACGGTGGTACTTGGCCTGATAGGCCGCGCCAAGGGCGCAGGCGATGGCCAGCAACCACAAGGTGACGAAGACGATCGACCCCGGGATTTTCGGCCGGTCACCCCAGTGAAGGCTGCTGTGCAGCATGGGAATCAACCCGGCCAGCACGGCAGCAAGCACTACCAGGAACAACTGCATCTGCAGGCGCCGGGTACCAATCCGGGGCTCCAGGCGACGGGCCAAGCGCATGATGGCGACCAGTCCGTATTCGAACAGGCGCTTGCCGTCCAGGCGACCGATGACGGGCGGACGGTTGAAGTTTCCGCGCTTGAATTGATTGCGCAGCAGCAGATAGAGCACGGTGCCGCAGGACAAGGCGATCAGGCTCATGATCATCGGTGCGTTCAGGCCGTGCCAGATGGCCAGGCTGTACTCGGGCAGCGTGCCGCCGACCACCGGTTGCGCCGCCGCCGCGAGCAGCGGGCCGACTATCTGGGCCGGGAAAATTCCCACCAGCAGGCAGGCGAACACCAGCAACTCGACCGGCGCGCGCATCCAGCGTGGTGGCTCGTGGGGTGTGTGTGGCAGGTCGGTCGCGGGCGGGCCGAAAAACACGTCCACGGTGAAACGCAGGGAGTAAGCCACGCTGAAGGTACCGGCAATGGTTGCCACGATCGGCAAGCTCAGTTCGATCCAGCGCGTGGCATTGATGAACACCGTTTCGGCGAAGAACATTTCCTTGGACAGGAAGCCATTGAGCAACGGCACGCCGGCCATCGAGGCGCTGGCGACCATGGCCAGGGTGGCGGTAAACGGCATCAGCTTGTACAGGCCGCTGAGTTTGCGGATATCGCGGGTGCCACTTTCGTGGTCGATGATCCCGGCGGCCATGAACAGCGAGGCCTTGAACGTCGCATGGTTGAGGATGTGGAACACCGCGGCGACGGCGGCCAGCGGGCTGTTCAAGCCAAGCAACAGGGTGATCAGGCCCAGGTGGCTGATGGTCGAGTAGGCCAGCAATCCCTTGAGGTCGTTCTGGAACATCGCGCAATACGCCCCGAGCAGCAGGGTGCAGGCGCCGGCGCCACTGACGATGTAGAACCATTCTTCACTGCCCGAAAGCGAGGGCCATAGCCGTGCGAGCAGGAAAACCCCGGCCTTGACCATGGTCGCCGAGTGCAGGTACGCCGATACGGGCGTCGGCGCGGCCATGGCGTGGGGCAGCCAGAAATGGAAGGGGAACTGGGCGCTTTTGCTCAAGGCGCCGATCAGGATCAGGGGTAATAGAATCGGGTAGAGGGCATGGGCGCGAATCAGGTCGCCGGCGGCCAGGACCTTGTCCAGGTCATAGCTGCCGACCACATGGCCGAGCAGCATGACCCCCGCCAGCAGGCACAAGCCGCCCGCACCGGTCACCATCAGCGCCATGTAGGCGCCGCGCCGGGCATCGGCGCGATGGTGCCAGTAGCCAATCAACAGGAACGAGAAGAGGCTGGTCAGCTCCCAGAAAAACACGATCTGGATCAGGTTGCCGGAGATCACCAGCCCGAGCATGGCGCCCATGAAGGCCAGGAAAAACGCGAAGAATCGCGGCACCGGATCGTTCGGCGACATGTAGTAGCGCGCGTACAGCGAAACCAGGGTGCCGATGCCCAGCACCAGCATGGAGAACAGCCAGGCGAAACCGTCCATGCGCAGGACGAAGTTCAGGCCCAGGCTGGGCAGCCATGAAAACTCTTCGCGAATGACGCCGCCATCGGCGATCTGCGGGTACAGGAAGGCGACCTGAACGGTGCCGATCAGGGCGATCAGGCCAGCCAGCAGGGATTCGGCGTTACGGGCATTGTGCGGCAACACGGCCGCCAAACAGCTGCCTATGAAAGGCAGAAGCAGTAGAACTATCAGGGACATAGGCTTCTAATCTGCGGAAGTTTGTGAAGCATCATACGTGCCAGCTCCCGGATCACCAAACGCCAAGCTGTCGCAGAATCCTACACGGTAGACGGAAATGCCCTGATTCACATTGTTTCAGAGAGAGGTCGGGGAGCCAGTTCCGGCCTCTCGCGAGCAAGCTCGCTCCCACAGGGTATGAAGGTGTACACACAATCTTGTGTTCAACCCAAGACACTGTGGGAGCGAGCTTGCTCGCGATGGCGGCCTATCCGGCAATGCAAAGTTTGCGACTTATCACTGTGCTTCCCGCTCCAGCTCTTCCTCAGCCGGCGCAGCCTTACCCTTGGTCTTCAACTCACTGACAATCACCGCCACCACAATCAACCCGGCCCCGACCAGGGCAATCGCCGGCAAGCGCTCCCCGGCAATGCGCCCGACTATCCCGGCCCATACCGGCTCACCGGCATAGATCAGCGTGGCGCGTGTCGGTGACACGCTTTTCTGTGCCCAGTTCATCGCCACCTGAATCGCCGCGCTCGCCGCCCCGAGCCCCAGCGCGCTGCACAACAGCAACCAGGAGAAGTCCGGAATCGCTTCGTTGGTCGGCACCACCATCAGGAACGACAGCACCGAAGTGACCGCCAGTTGCACCACCGTCACCCGGCGCACATCGACCTGGCCGGCATAGGTGCTGATCAGGATGATCTCGGCCGCAATGGCCACGGCGCTGATCAAGGTGGCGATTTCACCGGGGCTGAAATTGAACGACGCACCTGACGGCCCGGACAGCAGCATCAACCCGGTAAAGGCCAGCATGATGCCGATGCTCGGCATCAAACCCGGGCGCCGCCCCAGCACCAGCCATTGCAGCAACGGCACAAACGGGACGTACAGCGCGGTAATGAATGCCGATTGGCTGCTGGGAATGCTCTGCAGCCCGACCGTCTGCAAGCCGTAGCCGAGCATGATCGCCACGCCGATAAACGACCCGGCCTTGAGTTCGAACAGGGTCAGGTCGCGCAGGTGACGCCAGGAAAACAGGGCGACGATGCTCGCGGCGGCGGCAAAGCGCAGGCCGACGAAAAACATCGGGCCGCTGACGGTCATCGCATGCTGTACCAGCAGGAAGGTACCGCCCCAGACCATCGTGATCAGTACCAGCACGCATTCGGCCTTGCTGAACCTTGTAAAACGGGAGGAAGCCTTTGGGGAATTCACCGACGTCATGACCTTGCACGCTACTGGAGGGGGACGCACAATGCGTCGAATGTTGCGCAGTATACTGCCCAACCCCACTCAGTGAGCAATATAGTGCACAAAGATTCTACCCAGCGGGCTTCGGTCCTCCAGCACGTCAGTCAAAACGTCCGTCGTTTACGTCATGCCGCCGACCTGAGCCAGACCGCGCTGGCCGAAAAGTCCGGAGTCAGCCGTCGAATGCTGGTGGCGATCGAGGCAGGGGAAAAGAACGTCAGCCTGACCACCCTCGACCGGGTGGCCGAAGCCCTGGACGTTGCCTTCAGTGATTTGATCCAGGCCCCCGACGCCCGCGATCCCAGCCGTATCAATGAGCTGGCCTGGACCGGCACGATCCCTGGCAGCAGGGCGGTGTTGCTTTCCAAGGCCCAGGCCAGTCGTGAAGTCGAGCAGTGGGAATGGTGCCTGCAACCGGGCGAGGTGTATCCGTCGGAGCCGGACGCCGATGGCTGGAGCGAGCAGATTTATGTCTTCGAAGGGTGCCTGACCGTTATGCTCGGCGACCAGCCACAGCATATCGCGGCGGGTGAATTCTTTATGTTTGCCAGCAACCAGCCACACTGTTATCGCAACGACGGGGTGGTAGCGGCGAAGTTTGTACGTAATGTGGTGATCTGAACAGGGAGTGCATGGATGGGCCAGACCTTGAACAATGACGCCGACATCCTGATTGTCGGTGGCGGCCTCAGTGGCGCGATGTTGGCGGCGCAGTTGATGCGTTTGCCGGGCCGGCGCCGGGTGCTGGTGATCGAGCCCCGGGCCGGGTTGGGGCGGGGTGAAGCCTATAGCGCGGTGGAACTGGGTCATACGCTCAACGGCAATGCGGCGCGGATGAGTGTTGACCCGGACAACGCCGACGACCTGACCCAATGGCTGACCGAGTACATCAAGGCGGGCGGCTGGCCGGAATCGGATCAGCAGCATGTGCCGATCAGCGAGTTGTTTCCGCCTCGGGGCGTTTTCGGCCTGTACGCCCGGCAGCGCCTGGCAGAAGCGCAGGCGGTGGGCGCCTTGGTCGGTTCGACGGTCGAGCATGTGCAGGCCGAAGTGGTCGATTTGCAAATCGATGCAGACGCCGTGCGCTTGACCTTGAGCGACGGCCGATGCTTGCAGAGCGCTTTTGCGGTGCTGGCCACCGGGATGTTTCCCGCCGCGCGCACCCCGCAAACCCGGTCCAGCGGCTTGAATGCGGCCGCTCTCGATCCGTGGGACGTGGCGGCCATGCGGCAACTCGATCCGCAATCGACGGTCATGATCATCGGCTCGGGTCTGACCATGGTCGATGCCGTGGTGTCCCTGGAACAGGCCGGGCATCGTGGGCCGATCGAAGTGTTTTCCCGCCATGGGCTGCTGCCTCATGTGCGTCGCCAGCCACCGGCCTGGGTGGATTTTCTCGCGCAGGATCAGAGCATCCGCACACCTCGCCAGTTGATGCGCGAACTGCGTCGGCACTGCCGGGACGCCATCGCCCAAGGCATCGACTGGCAGGCGCCGCTGGACACGGTGCGGGCACACATCGGCCGCTTGTGGCATCAGGCGACCGACGTGCAGCGTCGGCAGTTCGTGCGGCATGTGCGGCCGTGGTGGGAAAGCCATCATCACCGCTCGCCACCCTTGAGTGCCGAACTGGTTGAGCGCTTGTATAAAGAAGGGCGGTTACGTATTCACGCAGCCTCTTACCAGGGCCTCGAGCCGTCGCTGAATGGCGAGGTGAGTATCCGCCTTCGACGGCGGGGTGAGGCGCAGACCTGTGTGGTCAGCGGTGTCGCCCTGATCAACTCCAGCGGTATCGAATACGACTGGCGCCGGGTCGCGCGACCGCTGCCCCGGCAACTGCTCGCCCGAGGCCTGGTCCGGCCCGGGCCGCTGGCCTTGGGCATCGCGGCAGAGGTCGATGGTGCGGTTCTGAACGCCGAGGGTCAGCCCGCCAGCCGGTTGTTTGCCATGGGTCCGCCGTTGCGCGGTATGTGGTGGGAAAGTACCGCCGTCACCGATGTTGCGAGCCAGGCAAAGGCGTTGGCCGAGCGGCTGTCGATCAGGTTGGGGGTCTGAGTACATATCCGTTGCTGCGGTAACGGCGGCTTATGGTTTCGCCCTTACGGCGAGTCCCTTTTGTCAAACGACACAAAAGGAACCAAAAAGTCTCGCCCCTTACGTACGGCCCCTCGCTGAGGCTCGGGGTTCCTTCGCTCCGGCATTCATCCGGGGGCATCGCCCTCCGGTTGGCTTCGCTGGCACCTACATGCGATGTGTTCGACTGCGTCGAACGGCGCTGCGCGCCAATCCCCGGATGAACACCTCCGCTCAGCCTTCCGAGGGGGCGGGTGGATCAAGATCAAGAGCTACAGGCGAGCTAACGCTCGGCCTGATGAGTGGTGAAGAGCGTGGGGGTACGCGGCCCTGCTTTTGCTCTGCTCTTCTGTGGGAGCGAGCTTGCTCGCGATGGCGGCCTGCCAGCTGACCAAATTCTCAAAGATGCACCCAATCCCCTGTGGGAGCGAGCTTGCTCGCGAAGACGGCCTGCCAGCCGATCGAGATCTTTCAGATGTACTGAATACCTGTGGGAGTGAGCCTGGTCCGGGCACCGCTCCAGTGATGGCAGCCAGACCACCGCTGGATTGCTTCCATCAATGCACCCGGCAAAAAACCGTGGCCCCCACCCGAGGCCGCGGTTTTCCATAGGGTTGAAACCGGCTCCATCAACCTGCGTGGCTAATGGGGCGCGGGCTCAGTTGGCGATCACCGGCACCGTGCGCACGGAGCCTTGGGACGAGGTGATCGTGGCGGTCGGGTTCGTCGACGGAACGACCGTGGTGGTGTTGTTCACGGTCAACCGCCAGCGTCCATTCGCCGGTACGGCGGTGGTGCCCAGGGTGACCAGCCCGGTCGGAGTGGTGACCTTGATGGTGATGGTGTTGCCGGTGGTCACCGATGAGGTGCCGGCAAAGTCCCAGGTGAAGCGGTTGTTGGAGCGGGCTCTCACCGTTGCGGTGGTCACGGCGAAGGTTTCCGCAGCAGGCCGTGGCGCGACCTGCACCGTGACCGTGGCTGGCGACGTCGATTGGGCGCCGAAACTGTCCCGGGCAAAGTAGGTGAAGGTCGTGGTGAAGGCCGTGGTGACGGTGGCCGGTGGGGTGTAGGTGAGCACCGTGCCGTTTCTGCTGACGGTGCCGCGACCTGCCAGCGGTTGAGTGAAGTCGGCGACGGCTAGCGGCACATTGCCTTCTGGATCGGTGTCGTTGGCCAGCACGTTGATTGGAATCGCCACACCCAGTGTCGTGACGGCATCGGCGACGGCCACCGGAGGCCGGTTAGGTGCCACGGTCATGCTCACGGTTGCCGCTGTCGTCGAGGCCAGGCCTTTGACGTCCTGGGCCTTGTAAGTGAAGGTCGTGGTCAACGGCGCGTTGACGACAGCAGGAGGGGTGTAGACCACCGCCGTAGTGCCGCTCAATGCCACCGTGCCCTGGCTGGCGGCCGGTTGGGTCAGCGCGGTAATGCTCAGCGGCGTATTGCCGTCCGGGTCCCTGTCGTTGGCCAGCAGGTTGAGGGTGATCGGCACGCCGAAGCTGGTGCTGCCGGTATCGGCGACGGAGATCGGTGCCTGGTTCGCGCCGGTGTCCGATGCAGTGCCGACGACTACGACCGGCTCGATGTCACTGCCGCCGGCAGCGGATTTGACCGTCACGGTTGCAGGGGGTTGGGTCAAGTCAGCCACCGTCAGGCGTTGCAGGATTCCGGTTTTCGATAGCCGCCCGTAACCCTGGGCGACCATGTCCGGTACCACCACTTCGTCTGTGGAAGTGGCCTCGATCAGCAGGCTGTGGTTGCTCCAGCTGTAACGGGCGGTCTGGATTTTCACCACGTCCGAGAGCTTGCTCGACACCGCAGTCGGGCGGGTGGTCCCGGCGGGGTTGGTGGCGGTGACCACCACGACCGGCGGCACCGTTGCGTTGGCCAGCAGATTCTGGGCGAAGTACACGCCATTGTTATCGCTCACCATGCTGGTCTGGCAAGGTGACACAGGCGGGCCGGGGACCAGGGCGATGCTTTCGCGAAAGCACAGGGTCGAACCGTTGGCGGCTTTGGCAAACACTTCGACCCGGGTGGTGCTGCCGCCCGTGCCGGCTATGCGGCGGTAAGTGGCACGGGTCATGTCCACCGCGGTCTGCGCGCGGTTGTCGAGCACCTTGCCGGACAGGGTGAAGAGGTTGGTCTGGATGGTCCCGGCCGGACCCTGGATGCGCACGAAGTTGGTGTTGTTGGGGCTGCCGGTCACGGCTTCGGTGAGGTTGGGGTCGCCGACGAAGGTTTCGATGGCGCCGGTGTCCGGGTTCACCTCGGTGTAGGGACCGTTGACGCTGCGCAGGAACGGCCCGATCGCACCGTTGACCGCACCGCTGAAAACCCCCGGCGCACCGATGCCGACGTCCCTGGTGATGTTGATCGCCCGGCGCCCGGTGGTGGTGACGTTGACCGTTTCCACGCCATAGGGGTGGGTAATGGTGTAGGTCCCGGCAACGGGAATGTTCACCCGCAGACGAATCCGCGCGAAGCTGATCTGGTCGCCATCGAGCGGGTTGCCACCGGCAAATGCAGCCTCGATCCCGGCGACATAGACGTCCATGCCATAGCCGGCGGTGTTGTTGGGGATGCTGGTCTCGGCAAGGAACCAGAAGGCTTCGTCTGGCCAGTTATCCGGGAACACCATTGGCAGGGTGTCGTCGAAAATGCCCGGTGTCGGCAGCAGGGTGCACATGTAGGCCGGTGGCACGCTGGCTGCCACCCGCGAACTGGCGGCGCGGGACTGGCACAGCTCCATCGACAGTTGATTGTTGTCCTGATACCAGATCGGGAATTTCCCGGTGGCAAAGGTGTAAGGACCGGGATCGACGGCGGCGAGTTGCGCGAAAGCACTGCCGGTCAGCGATAGAGTCAGTCCCAGGGCGTTGAGCGCCAGGCGTGGCCATTTGTTCATGATGCCTCCTGATGAGGATCCGGGCATGTGGGCGTTCATTGCACGATGACCACTTCTTCGGTATCGCTGCCGCCATTGGCGGACGACACACGAACCTGGGCTGGCGGAATCGGCGAGATGCCGGTGGCCAGGCTTTTCACGGCGCCGTCACCACTCAGGGCGCCGATGGCGATACCGGTGCCGGAGGTGGCGGTGAGCACCGGTGGCGACGTTTCATCGCTGGTCGAAGCCACGATGGTGATTTGCCCGGTGCTCAGGCTGTACTCGGCGCGTGAGATCGTCACCAGGTCGGTCAACGGCATGGGCAATATGGTCGGCGCGCTGCTGGCGATGGCCAGGTGGTTGTCGGCGGTCACCTGCAAGGTGCTCGGCAACGTCGGATTGTTCGGCGACTGTGCATACCAGTGGCCGGTGGTATTGGCTTCGGTGAAGTTCAGCAGCGGATTGTTGCTGTCCAGGGTCACGGTGGCGGGTGGCGGCGGGGCCATCACGAACACGTCCTGCTGGGCCACCGGGGCGCTGGTGCCGGCCTGTCGCGAGTAGGTGCTGCGCTCGGCGATCACCGGGGTCGGACGGACCACCTTCGACAACTTGCCGGAAACAGCGAAGAGGTTGGTGCGCAAGTCCAGGCCATTGGGGCCCTCGATGCGCACGTAGTTGGTGTTGAACGGGCTGCCGGTGACGGCTTCGGTGAGGTTCGGATCGCCGACGAATTGTTCGGCCTGGCCCGTGCTCGGGTTGGTCTCGGTGTAGGGGCCATTGACGCTGCGCAGGAACGGCCCGACGTCGCCCTTGAGCGCGCCGTTGTAGGTTTTTGGCGCGCCGATGCCAATGTCCCGAGTCATGTTGATCGCCCGACGGCCGGGAGTCTCGACGTTGAACACTTCGACGCCGTAAGGGTGGGTGATGACATAAGTGCCGGCGGTGGGCACGTCGATGCGAACACGGATCCGGGCGAAGCTGATCTGGTCGCCCTCCAGTGGATCCCCACCACTGAAGGCTGCTTCGAGCGCCGAGACATAGGTCAGGTCGATGCCTCGGGCGGCATCGACGATAGTTGTTTCGCCTGTTGCCCAGAACGCTTCGTCGGGGAAATTGGTCGGGAAGACCAACGGTTGCGTGTCATCGAAAATGCCGGGATTAGGGATCAGCGAGCACATGTAAGTCGGGGCTCCCGGCGCGCTGGCAACCCTGGAACTGACAGCCTTTGATAAACACAGGTCAAGGGTTCGGCCGTGGCTGTCTTGATACCAGGCGGCGAAATTGCCATTGGCTGGCAGGTAGGGGCCGGGGTCTACGGCAAACAGCGCGGCCTGGGCAATACCTTGGGCTAGAGCAGTCACAACCAGGGCGGACGCGGTTTTGCACAGTAACGGGTGCATGAGTGTTCCCTCTGTCGAAGTACCTGCCCCTTGGGGATGGGGCAGTTGGCAGGGAGTTCGGCAACTTCCATACCAATCGGCGAAAACGCCCGTGAGACGCCCGCAGTAAAGGTGTTGGCGCGGTCGCAGGCGGCAGGCCGGGAAGTTATGGCACGGGCAGCTATCCCCGACTTTGGGGGTGACGGGGCCGCGGGGCGGGTGGGGTATCGCAGTCCCCAGGCTCGGCCAAACGGCCATGGCTGGGCTATAAACCTATAGGGGGTTTCCGGGAACCGTGTCCATGACCACAATCGCCAAAGTACTTGCGACCGACAGCGAAGTTCGCTTGAACACGCGCAAGGAGCCCTTCAATCTGCTGCGCTGGTTTTCACTGGTCAGCATGCTGGTGATCGGCACGGTGGCGGTGGCGCTGGGGGCGGTATCCACGCGCTTCGTGATTACCGAAAGCGTGCAACGCGATGCGCTATTGACCTCACAATTCATTCAGGCGATTGCCTCGGCCGAAGTGCACCATGTGTCGATTCCCAACGTCAGGACCATGGGCGAGTTGCTCGACCCACGAAAAGACATGGACTTTCCTGACGTCGACCCTCTGTCCCGTGTCAGTGCCCGTGGTGAATTCCTCGACCATATCGCAAACTTGCCGGACGTGATTCTGGTCAACATCTACGCCCCCGACCGCATGGTGATCTGGTCGACCAACCCGGCCTTGATGGGCATTGCGATCCATGGCAATGAAGACCTCGATCGGGCATTCAACTCGAAAATTTCCGTGTCGACCGCTTACCACGGTGTGGATAGATCCCGCATGGAGCAGAAGTTCCTGGAACCACCCAAATACGCCTTCATCGAAAACTACATTCCCTTGTTCGACGCCGATGGCAGCACCGTCACGGCGATGGTCGAGATCTACAAGGAACCCCAGGACCTGATCAACCGCATGGAGCGCGGCCTGGTGCTGATCTGGCTGGCAACCGCCCTGGGCGGCGGTCTCATTTACCTGGGGCTGTACTGGATCGTGCGGCGGGCGGCGATCCTGCTGGCGACGCAGCAGAAACAATTGATCACCAACGAAACCTTTGTGGCTCTGGGGGAGGTGTCCTCGGCGGTTGCCCACAGTCTGCGCAATCCGTTGGCGAACATCCGTTCAAGCGCCGAGCTGGCGATAGAGTTCGACAGCGGTCCGGCACACGGGAACATCAACGACATCATTGGTCAGGTCGATCGCATGTCGAAATGGGTACGGGAGTTGCTCCAGTCCCTGCGACCGCTCAATGACGAGGCCGAACCTGTGAACCTGGTGGCGGCCCTGCATGACAGCCTGATGGCTTACGAGCATCAGATCAACAAGGCCAAGGTCAACGTGGTGTTCGAGCCGGACCAGACGCCCATGGTGCTGAGCCAGCACGTACAACTGACCCAGCTCCTCAGCAGCCTGCTGTCCAATGCGGTGGAAGCCATGGACGGCGGCGGCACCCTGACCATCCAGATCGAACCGCGCGATGCCCAGCACGTCAGTGTGAGGGTGAGCGATACCGGCAAAGGCATGAGCGAAGAAGAGCGCACTATGGCCTTCCGGCCGTTCTTCACCACCAAACAGGGCGGGCTGGGAGTCGGGCTGGTGCTGGTCGAGCGGATCATGGAGCGATTTGGCGGTGCGGTGACCCTCGACAGCAGTGAAGGCGAGGGCACCACTGTGCGCCTGTCCTTTGTTCTGGCCCCCTGAAAACGGGGATGATCTACCCCCAATAACGGGTATTAATCCCCGGTCATTTGCCCGGTCGTTGCACAGTGATTTTGATAAATCACTGTTTTGTCGAGTGTTAGTACGTTTTTATAAAAAAACACATGATTGGCGAGGTCCTTGCAAAACCACCATAACCCCCCTTCACCACATCGAGGCGGCTGGTGATGGAAAAAAAAGAGATGCATTCACCACGCTCGCGAGCCCTGGGCATGCACCTGGTGCTGATGCTGGTGACCGGTTTGCTGGCCAGCCAGTTGCTGGTCGCCAGCCAGCCGACGTCGACGCCTGCACCTGCTCCGGCATCCACTGCCGAACCCGCTGTCGTTGAAGCCGTCACCCCGTGGGGTGCCGACTATTTCCCCAACACCCTGCTGACCGACCAGGACGGACAGCAGCTGCGTTTTTTCGATGATTTGATCAAAGACAAGGTGGTGGTGATCAACTTCATCTTCACCTCGTGCAGTGACTCCTGCCCCCTGGAAACCGCGCGCATGCGCCAGGTGCAGAAACTGCTGGGGGATCGGGTCGGCAAGGACATCTTCTTCTACTCCATCAGCATTGACCCCTTGAGTGATACCCCCGAGGTGCTCAAGGCCTATGCGCAACGCTTCCAGGTCGGGCCCGGGTGGAAATTCCTCACCGGGGAATTCGCCGACGTCACTGACCTGCGCAAAAAACTGGGGCTGTTCATCGAAGGCGTCGATAACGGGCGCAACAAGGACCACAACCTGAGCCTGATCGTCGGCAACCAGGCAACGGGCCGCTGGATGAAAGCCTCGCCGTTCGAAAACCCGTGGATTCTGGCCGACCAACTGGCCAATACCCTGCATAACTGGAAACAGCCCAGTGTGGAGGAAAGCTACGTCGAGGCCCCCGAAATCCGTCCGCCGAGCAATGGCGAAGAGCTGTTTCGCACCCGCTGCGCGTCTTGCCACAGCCTCGGTCCGCTGGACGGGCAGGGCATCGGCCTGCGCAGCATCGGCCCGGACCTGATCGGCGTGACCTATCAGCGCGATCCGGCCTGGCTCAACCGCTGGATCCGCGAACCTGACCGCATGCTCGCGGAAAAGGACCCGATCGCGATGGAACTGTTCGAGCGCTACAACAGGATCTCGATGCCCAACTTGCGGCTGGATGCGCGTTCCGCCCAGTCCCTCATTGATTTCCTGAAAGAAGAAACCGACCGTCAACATCCGCCAGCGGCGCCATTGGCCAGTGGTAACGAAGAGCCTGAACAACATCATTCGGTCGCGCACCCCGAGACACCCCGGGTGCAATAGTGTCAAAAAAATTACGCGGGCCAGTCGGTGGCTATCAATGCCACCTACACTGATCCTGAAAGCGGCTGAACAGGCTCGATTTCAAGCACCCAGGACACAGCCATGCAGATACTCGAACAACAAAAAGTAGCTGCGCCGCAGAATCCGGCAGCACAACGCAAGGGGTGGCGACCGCAGTTCAATTTGCTGCGCTGGTTCTCCCTGGCGAGCTTTCTGATCATCGCTGTGGTGGCGCTGGGGCTGGGTTACATCTCCACCCGCTTTGTTGTCGATGAAAGTATCGAGCGTGATTCGATGCTGACCGCGCAGTTCATCCAGTCCATTGGCGAGGCCGAAATCCGGCATGCCGGCATTGCCCCGGGGCGAACCATGGGTGAAATGCTCGACCCGCGCATGGACGATGCCTACCCCGACGTCAACCCCGTATCCCGGGCCGCCGCGCGCGTTGAGTTTCTTGACCATGTGAAGCATCTGCCGGACATCCTGCTGGCGACGGTGTACTCCCTGGACCGCACCGTGGTCTGGTCGACCAACCCCGAGTTGATCGGCGTGCGTATCGAAGGCGACTTTGAGCTGGACGAATCCTTCGAAATGAAATCGCCGGTGTCCACCAGTTACCACGAAATCGATGAGGAGCGTCCCGAGCAGCGCTTGCTGCGCGAACCGGAGTACCTGTTCGTCGAGAACTACATTCCGATGTTCAACGCCGACAGAAGCAAAGTGATTGCCATGGTGGAAATCTACAAGGAGCCGGTGGATCTGGTGGCGCGCATCCAGCGTGGCTTCAAGGCAATCTGGCTGGCCACGCTGATCGGCGGGGCAGCCATTTATCTGGGGCTGTTCTGGATCGTGCGACGCGCGGCGACGCTGTTGCAGAGCCAGCAGAAACAACTGATCGCCAACGAGACCTTTGTCGCCCTTGGCGAGATGTCCTCGGCGGTCGCCCACAGCTTGCGCAACCCGCTGGCCAATATCCGTTCCAGCGCCGAACTGGCCCAGGACATCGCCAGCCAGACCGCACAGAAAAACATCGGCGACATCATCAGTCAGGTCGACCGCATGTCGCGCTGGGTCCGTGAATTGCTGGTGTCGTTGCGGCCGATGAATGACGACTGTGAAACGGTCGACCTGGTGCTGGCCCTCGAAGACACCCTGAGTGCCTTTGAGTCCCTGATCAAGCGTTCGGACGTCGAAGTGCGTTTCTCCCCTGTCAGCGTGCCACCGGTCGTCAGCCAGCAGGTGCTGCTCACGCAAATACTCAATAGCCTGTTTGCTAATGCACTGGAAGCCATGCCCAAGGGTGGCGTGCTGACGATCGAGATCGATTCCTCGGTGTCCGGCGACGTGAGAATGACATTGACCGACACCGGCAAGGGCATGTCCAAACAACAGCAGCAAATGGTTTTCAAGCCGTTTTTTACCACCAAGCAAGGTGGGTTGGGTGTGGGCCTGGCCCTGGTCAAAAGAATAATGGAGCGCTTTGACGGCTCGGTCGAACTGACCAGCCGGGAGCAGGAAGGAACCCGTGTTTGTCTCAATTTCAAAGTGGCAACGGGAGGGGTATATGGAGCACAGCATTCTGCTGGTCGAGGATGACGAAATCCTCGCCGAGAATATTCAGACTTACCTGGAGCGCAAGGACTTCGAGGTGACCGTCTGCCACTCGGCTGAAGATGCACTGGAGCAATTGGGTTCATTCGCGCCTGACGTGGTACTGACCGACAACTCGTTGCCGGGCATGAGTGGTCACGACCTGATCCAGAAGCTGCGCATCAGCGCGCCGGATCTGAAAGTGATCATGATGACCGGCTACGGCAATGTCGAAGACGCCGTGGTGGCGATGAAAGAGGGCGCCTTTCACTACGTCACCAAACCGGTGGCCCTGCCAGAGCTCAAGTTGCTGCTGGACAAGGCCCTGGCCACCGACCGCATGGAGCGTACGCTGTCGTTTTACCAGGAGCGCGAGGCCCAGAAGTCGGGAGTGCAGGCACTGATTGGCGAGTCGGCACCGATGGCGTACCTCAAGGGCACCATCACCCAGTTGCTCGACGCCGAACGGCGCATGGCCAACAGCGATCTGCCGCCGGTGCTGGTGGAAGGCGAGACGGGCACCGGCAAGGAACTGGTGGCCCGGGCCTTGCACTTCGATGGCCCGCGCGCCAAAGGCCCATTCATTGAATTCAACTGTGCTTCGATCCCGTCCAATCTGGTGGAGTCGGAACTGTTCGGCCACGAGAAGGGCGCCTTCACCGACGCCAAGGATCGTCGCATGGGGCTGGTGGAAGCGGCCGATGGCGGCACGCTGTTCCTCGATGAAATCGGTGAAATGGACCTGCTGCTGCAAGCCAAGCTGCTGAAACTACTGGAAGACCGGACCATTCGCCGGGTCGGTTCAGTGAAGGAGCGCAAGGTCGACCTGCGGGTGATCAGCGCCACCAACTGCAATCTCGAACAGATGGTCCAGCAAGGCAAATTCCGTCGTGACCTGTTCTTCCGCCTGCGCATCATTTCCATCAAGGTGCCGCGACTGTATACCCGTGGCGCCGATATCCTGCTGCTGGCCCGGCACTTCCTGGGGCTACATGGCAAACGCTACGGCAAGCCGAACCTGCATTTCAGCAACCAGGCCGAAGATTTGCTGCTCAGCTACAGCTGGCCGGGCAACGTGCGCGAATTGCGCAACATGCTGGAGCAAACCGTGTTGCTGGCGCAAAGCGACACTATCGCCGCCCATCAGTTGAACGTCTGCTTGAGCCTGATGGATGAGCCACCGATGTTTCATCACGAGCCGTCACACTTCAGCGAACCGCGTCCGTCCTTCAGCGGCAGCGACTCCATGAACCTGCCGGAAGTGGAGCGCGACATGGTGCGCAAGATGCTCGACAAGACCGACTGGAACGTCACCAAATCGGCACGCCTGCTGGGTCTGAGCCGTGACATGTTGCGCTACCGGATCGAAAAACTCGGCCTCGCCCGTCCGGACAAGCGCCAGTGGTAAGGCTCACTGCAACACCGGGCCCTGCCTCAGACAGGACAGCATGCAGCTGGGGTTCTCGACTTCCTGGTTCACGTACACACCACGCTCCGGATCGTAGGAGCGGATAAACACCCGAACCGTGGCGTCGGCCACTGTCGGCAGGCGCGAATCGGAAAACACGTGCTCACTTGAAACCGGAATGAATTCCCTGGGTGCGGTCGGGATATACGAACCCGGCGGCACAATGTTCATCGACGGCGGTACGGGGTGCGCGAAGGGTTGGTCAGCACCGTAATAGTTGAATTCGCTGCTGTAGTTGGTGGTCGGCATGTCGTCCGCGTGGACGACAGCGGTTGCGCCCAGGCAGACGGCGAGCAAAAGCGTCAGGTCGGTCTTTTTCATGTCAACACCTGCTAAATCGGTTTAACCACACTTCCCCCAAGGTCTTTAACTATAGCTGGCGCCGTGGACAGCCGTCGGTGCCGCGCGGATTACAAGTTCGCAACACCTGCCAGGATGGGGTTGATCTAGACTTCGCCGGTCAAATCGACGACCCGGACCCTGGAGCGTGCAATGGAACTGCCGACAAACGAACAAGCCATCGCCAGTAACCGCGAGGCATGGAATGACTCCGCCCGTCACCACAAGGACTCCAGCGAATGGCAAGCCTTGTTGAAGGGCGTGGAACACGCGGATTTTTCCTGCCTGGACGACACCCTGACCGCTTTGCTGACCCAGACAGGTATCGACGGCAAGGACGTGGTGCAACTAGGCTGCAACAACGGTCGTGAAAGCCTGTCGCTGTTCGCCATGGGCGCGCACAGCGTGGTGGGCGTCGACCAGTCTGAAGCCTTTCTCGGGCAGGCACGGGAACTGGCGTCCCGATCGCCCCACGCGCCGCAATTCATCGAAGCGGACATTCACCACTTGCCGGCCGGACTGCAGGAGCGCTTTGACCTGGCGCTGATCACCATCGGGGTCTTGAACTGGATGCCGGACATCGGCGAATTCTTCCGCCATGTGGCGCGCACGCTGAAGCCGGGTGGGGCGCTGGTGGTGTACGAAACCCATCCGTTCCTGGAAATGTTCGACCCCGAGGCAGCCGATCCTTTTCGCCCGGCCAGCTCATACTTCCGCCGCGAACCGTTCGTGCAGCACGAACCGATCGTCTACGAAGGCAGGATCGAACAGCCGGCCGCGCCGTCCTACTGGTTCGTCCACACCCTGGGCGACCTCTTCAGCGCCGCCATTGCGGCAGGGCTGCAGATCCGTCACTTCAGGGAATACCCACACTCCAACCGCGAAGAGCTCTATGACCGCTATCAGCAGCAGGCAGCGCAGTTGCCGTTGTGTTTTACGTGGGTGGTGGTGAAACCAGCCACATGACGCGGAAAATCAGTTATAGATTTGAGTGATTGACGGTGTGTCCTGGTTGCGCGCAGAGATCTATGCCCAGGGCATGAATGACCTTCAGGACCGTATCGAAACGAGGTTTTGCTCCCGGCGCGAAGGCCTTGTAGAGGCTTTCGCGACCCATTCCAGAGTCTTTGGCTATCTGTGTCATGCCACGGGCTTTCACCACATAGCCGATAGCGCGCAGAAACTCCTCATTGTCACCGTCTGCCAGTACCTGAGAGAGATACTCGCTAATGGCTTCATCACTGTCGAGCAGCGCCGCCATGTCGAAAGTCGTCAAAGTCTGGCTCATGGTTAAACCTCCTTTGCCATTTTTTTTGCGCGTTTGATATCGGCGGTTTGAGATGACTTGTCACCTCCGGCCAGCAGGACAATGACGGCACCGCCTCGCATCGTAAAGTAAATCCGGTATCCGGCACCTACGTCCACGCGCATTTCAGAAACGCCATCACCGACAGGCTTGTAGTCGCCAAGATTACCCGCAGATGCGCGGTCAATGCGACGAGCGATAGCTAGCCTGGCTCGCAAGTCGCGAACCGAGGCGTGCCATGCTGCGAAAGTAGCGGTTTGCTGGACAAGATAATTCATTGCTCGAATGTATCCAAATGGATACGGATGAGCAGTTAGACATTTCCGCGATCAGAGGGTTTTTTCCGAGGAAGATGTAGGCAACCCCATCGCGAGCAGGCTCTCTCCAACAAGTGCGGGGTGAGCTATTCCAGAACGGCCTGCGCACGGCGAGGTGCGGCGTCTCCCGCAGCGGTATAGGCCACCCGCGGCACACCCGGCAAACGCTGTTCCAGCAACGCGCTCAATGACTCTCCCGGTTCCAGGTAGGCATCGCCGAAGTCGGCGCCGAGCTGGTTCGGGTGGGCGACGATTTCCAGCAATCCATCGGGTGGCGGCTCGGCGTTGCGCAGATCCACCGGGGTGCACACGTAGTCGGCGGTGGCACCGGCCAGATTGCTCAGGCGACGGTTGAGCAGGTCCTTGAACACGCGCTTGGGCAGGCTGAGGTTTTGCCCCAGATTGCGCGCCAGACGCACCGGCACCCCCTGGCGGGCGGCGAAGCGCGCGACGATCTCGCCGATCGGCCAGATATTGTGCACGTGTTGATGGGAGTCCAGGTGGGTGGGGCGCAGGCCGTTGTCCAGGCAGCGCTGCCACTGGGCTTCGAGTTCTTCCAGTACGGCGTTGCGATCCCGGCGCCCGAGCCAGAGGTGGGTGCGGGGCAGGTTGAGGTCGAACACGCCGGCCCCGTCGCAAAACGTCGGGCGCTGCGCAATGCTCTGGCTCAACGGACGGCCGTAGGTCAGGTTGAAGTGCAGGCCGATTCGGCCTTCGAGCAATGGATGCCGGGCCAGGACGCAGGCCGCTTCGAACGCCGGCATGTTGGCCATGGCGGTGGCGGAGCTGATGAGCCCGGCCTGGAACGCGCCAAGGATCACCGCGTTTTCGCAGGCACTGAGGCCGAAATCGTCAGCGTTGACTATCACTTGCCGAGGCATGTGCACCCTCCTTGAGTTTTTCCGTAGGCGCAGGCGTGTGGACCGCGGGTGTTGCGACTGCGGCCGCCGCGCGTCGGGTGCGCCATTGCTGCAATCGGGGTTTGAAGCGTTGCCAGACCCGCAAGGCCAACCCCAGCACCAGACCGCCTGGACGCCAGGAGTAAAAACTCCAGCGCCAGTGTTCCAGTTGCCCGGTCATGCGTTCGTGCAGTTGATGGCTGGAGTTTTCCAGGCTGACCCGCGACGCATCGATCCAGCACCAGTTGTCTTCCAGGCCCCAGCGAATCCACTCTTCGAGCAGCACCCGGCCGCTGCCCAGGTCGGCATATTGCGGCAGGAACGCCAGATTGTAGTCGTACAGTCGACCCTGTTCCAGCAAGCCAAGGCGATAGCTGATGCAGCGCCCCTCCAGCTCCAGCACCACCACGCGCACCAGGCCTCGGGCCGCCAGGGCGGTGAAGGCGCGGTCCATCCACTGGCGATGGCGCGCATCGGAAAAGATCCCGACGCCTTCATCGCCTTTCCAGCTCACCGCTTCGACCTCACTGATTTCCTGTAACAGCGGCCCCATGGTCAGGGCGTCGGGAGTAATCCGCCGCACCTGGGCACCGCACGCGGCGATGCGTTTGCGTGCGCGGCGCAGTTTGTAGCGCGGGTCGCCGGAGACCTCCTGATGGTCGGCCTCGCTGATCAGGTGCACCGGTACTCGACAGCTCAGGCGATGTTCGGCGGTCGAACTCAGCGCCTGCCACGGTGCCAGAGCCTGTACCTGGGCCGTGGAACCGGCCAGTTCGTTGAGTTGCAGCACGGCATGGGGCAGGCGTTGACGGATCAGCGTCAGCGCCTTGCGTAAATTGTCATCGTCCAGCCTCGTCAGCAGTGCGAGGCGGTCGGCGAGGGGATAGCCCAAATGATGCAGGACCCGAAACGGCAAACGCGCAAAGCGCTCCATGGACGCCACCAGCGGCAGGCACAGCGCCAGTTCGTCACCCTGCCAGCCGAGCAGCACGTGCAACTGCTCGCCGGGCTTGAGTGCCAGTTCCGAGGCGTATAGCCAGGCCAGGGTGTTGAACGGCGTGTGGTCCGTTACGCGCTGGCGCAACGCTTCGTAAGCCTCTACCGGAAAGTCGTGTGTGCACAGCGAAGTGCGCCATTCGAATCGTGCAGACATAAGATCAGCTCGCCTCGGCTGGAACAGGAGAGGGTGCCGGTTTGCGCAAGGCATTCAGGCGTGAACCGCTGTAGCGGGTTTCGCGAAAGAAGCGCCAGCCGAACAGGTGGTAGATGTTCATGATCCGTCCCTGCTCGCGATACCCCATGCGGATGTGCAGCTTGAGCGCGGGAATGTTGTGGGACTCGCAGATATCCACCACTTTGTTGCAGCCCTGATCAGCCATGGCTTTCCACAGGTTCAGCTGGAAATCGACCGACAGCGTGGTGCCCCGGTAGGCAGGAATCTGCTCGAGAGCGAACTCGAAGAACTCGCCTGGCTTCACCGGAAACATGCAGCCGTAGTAATGACGGTCGAGATAATCGCGTGTGCTGCCCCAGATAAAAGCCACGGTATCGCCGTTTTCATCCAGGTACATGTGCCCGGTGTACCCTTCGGACGCCAACTCGGCCATGGTGCCCACGCGATCACCGAAGTGCCTGGCGAACGCTACGGCGTTTTGTGGGGTGATGGTTTCCAGTCGCAGCGGTGAATAGGGCCGAAGCTTGTGTGGCGGTACCGGGCTCACCAGGTCGCGTTCCATCCACAACAGTTCTTCGTGGAAAAACACGTAGTGTTTCCACAACTTGCCGACGGTGGCGCGCAGGCCTTTTTGCTTGATGTGATCGCTGAGCTTTTTCAGAGCATTCATGTTTTTGACTCTCGACGGTGTTGGCCGTGAGTGGCGTGACTCAATGCGCGACGAATCGTCCACGCGGTAAAAAATCAATGGCGTTCATGAGGTGCTCCAGCTGAGGGAAAACAGGGTTTCTCCTGGTAAATCGAAGCTGATGCGACCGTCCAGACATTTGAAGGATGCGTCGCGACTGCGGTTGTCGGCGCCGAAATAGCGCAATGATCCATGGGGCAATGGACATTGCGCGCCAGCCAGGCTCACACGCTGCAAGCGTGAGCCTTTATTGACGCCCAGCAGGTTGCGTTGGTGCCCGGCAGACATGGCCAGCACGTCAACCTCGAAGGCGTCGTTCTCCAGGCGCATGACATCGCGTAGCCAATGCTGGCGGATAAATTGCTGCGCCAGGCCCACGGGCTTGAGCTCGAACTCATCCTTGCCGAGCACGCGCAACATACCCTTGGGATACTCAGGTTCGTCGGCAGCCTGGAACCAGCCGAGCATGTCGAGCAAGCCGTCCTGGGAAGCATTGATGATGACCGAGGCCCACCATAACGAGGCGTAGTGGGTTTCCTGATCGTAAGGGCTGAGGCTGGCCCCGCTGGACATGTTTGTCTGGTCCAGCAACAAGGCTTTGCGCGGTCGTCCCTGGTCGTCGAACCCCACCAGCTCTGCCGCTTTGCGTACGCTATCGCGGTAGACACGGGTCGCCAGCAGGTCGCGGACCATCCATTCGTGCCAGGCCAGCGCATCGATCTTGTCGCCGGACTCGGCCAGCAGGCGTCGGGCCCAGTCGATGCCGCGCTTGTCGGCGGCATTGTCGACGAACGGGCCATTGACGAACCGGGAGCTGGCCGGCATGGCGATGCGTACGCCGGCTTTGGCGTTGTCCGGGTTGCTGCGCACTTGCCAGGCCATGCTGTTGAAGATGCGCTTGTAGCTGGCGTAGTCCGGGTAGTTGAGGTTCGGTTCGTCGGCAAAACCGATGTAGTGTGTGCCCTTGCCGCCGAGTGCGCGTGTGGCGGCGAGCCAGGCGTCGAGGCCGGCGTTGCTGGTGGTGTCGGCGCGCAGGTAGGCAAGGCGCTGTCTGCCGGCCAGCAGGGTGATGTCCTGAGTGATGCCCAAGCGATCCTGATACAGCCGGCGGAACACGTCTTCGTAATGCGGCCGCGTCGCCATGATGTCGACCAGGCTGTAATAGGTTCCGGCCTGTGGTTGCAGGGCATCGAGCACGGCGAAACCGGAATCCGGCAGTTGCGCATAGGGCAGGGCGATACCCAGGTTCGGGGTCTTGCCGAGCACGTCGTTGTGCAGCGTCAGCCGGGTCTGGCCTTCGTCTTCGCGCAAGGGCTTGAGCTGTTGCGGGTTCTGGGCGAACAGGTTGGCCGTGCCATCGAGCCAGAATGCGACCTTGCCACTACCGCGCAGGTGCAGGCGCCAGACTTGATCGGTAGTTGCAACGGGCAACTCGACTTTGTCGAACTGCCAATAGACGGGGTACGGCTTTAGAGAAAGTGAAAGTTGTTGGCCGTCACTCACGCGCTGCGCTTGCAACGCGCCGACGCCGCCGTGGAATTTACCGGCCAGCACCGCGTGCTCACCAGCCGCGACCTTGAAATACAACTCGTCACCGTCCCGGGGCTCGGCGCTGAAATGCACCTTGGCCGGGGCGAACAGTGCGACGGTGTGGTCGTCGTGCTCAACCGTATAACGGCGGAAGCTGTAGCCAGGAATTTCCAGTCGATAACTGGCGGCGTCCGGCGCCAGGTTCCAGCGTTGACTACCGCGGGGCTCATTGGCGGCAATCAGTCGTTCGCCCTGGAGTTTGCCCTGTCCGTCGAGCAAGTAGAGGTGTTCTTCGTTGGCTTCAGCCTGCCACACCGGGGTCCAGAGCACGGTCAGGGTGTCGGGGCGGTCCGTTTGCAGGTACAGGCTGCCGTCGCGGATATCGGCCCAACGCATGGGCGCAGCTTCGGCGCTCAGCCCGAGTCCAAGACTCACCAGCAATAACAGATGTTTCATGCCGATTTCCGTTGCAGCATCAGCAGCATCGGCGCGATGTCGCCGGGCAGGACGATGAGCGTTTGCCAGACCGGCACGTGGCTCAACCGGCAATACACCACCAACAGCGCCAGGGTCACGGCCAGGTACGCGATAGAGGACGCCGCTGCTGCGCCGACGATGCCGTAGGTCGGGATCAGCAGCACATTGAGCGCCAGGTTGAGCAGGGCGCTGAGGCCCATCAACAACGAAATCGTGCCGGGCCGGTTTTTGCCCAGCAGGTCCAGGCGCAGAATGCTCGCATAGCACAGGCCCAACAGGCCTGGCAGCAGCGCCAGCAACGCCGGGTATGCAGGCTGGTAGGCCTCGCCAAACAGCGTCACGATCAACCATTCACCCACCACAGCCATGCTCAGGCAAGCGCCGATCATCACCGTAGCGGTCAAGCGCAAGGCCAGTGGCGTGACTTTTTCGATGCCTTCTTCCTGTTGCAGCAGGCGCTTCATCAGCGGCGTGGTCACTGCTTCCGGAACGATCAGCAGCAACTCGGCGGCGGCGCTGGCCATGGCGTAGTGACCCAGTGCCGTGGTGCCGAGCAGGGCGCCGATGATCAGGAAGTCGGAGCGCAGGATCATTTGCTGGAACAGCAGGTCCGGATGGCTGCGGGCGCTGTAGCGCAGCAATTCGTTTTGACTGGCGCGGTCCCATTGCAGGCTCAACGGATGCTCACGCTTGAGCCAGACCCAACCGGCCAGCACCACCAGGCTGATCCCCGTCAGCCAACTGATCAACGCCGCTTCCAGGGCCGCGCTTTTCCACATCCAGAACAGGGCAAGGAACATCAGCAGCGGCGCCAGCGACTCGATCAGGCGCAAGGCATTGAAGGCGACCACGCCGCCCGAGGCGTTGTGCAGGGTCAGCAAACCGCTTTTGAGCACGGTCAGCGGCACCGCCAGCAGCAACAGCCAGGCGAGCAGGCCCAATTGCGTAGTGATCTCCAGTTCACTGCCGAACTCGCGGGTCAGCGCCACCACCGCCAAGGTCAGCAACGCCGCCAGCAGACAACCGAACAGCAGCACCTGGCTGAGCAGCAAGCCCATCGGTCGTTGCTTGGCCGCCTGATAGCCTACCGCTGAATTCAAGCCACCGCTGGTGGCCGCGCTGATCAGGTCGGGCAGGGCGCTGAGCAAGGCAAACAACCCCCGTTCGCTGGGGCCGAGAATTCGCGCCAGCAACACGTTGCGCAGCAAGCGCAGGGCGATCATCGCCAGTTTGGTGCCCATGCTCAGGGCCAGGTGCTTGAGGTAGTTGTTGCCGCTCATGGGCGTGCACCACGGTAGATGCGCCAGGACAGCAACCCGGGATTGCGTGCGGTACGCTGGCTGACGCCGAAGCGTGGCAGGGCCAGTGGATCTTCGGCCCCTCGATAAATGCCGGTCCCGGTACCCAGGGCAAACGGGAAGTCATGCCTGGCCACCTGTTGGCGCACCCGCGCATCGTTGTCACCATTGGGGTAGCAGTAAACCGGCAATGGCTGGTTGCAGCCGTGGAGCAGCGCCTGGCGACTGCGGCTCAGCTCTTCATCCAGGCGTTGATCGTCGAGACCGGTGAGGATGGCATGGCTGGCACCGTGGGGGCCGAAGCGTACCAGGCCGGATGCTTCCAGGTGGCGCACTTGCTGCCAGTCCAGCGCCTGGGGCAACGACTCGTGCGGGCAGTCGTCGGTCAGGCGATTGAGGTCCAGCGGCGACAGGGTTTTCAGGCTCTGCAAAAAGTTCAGCAACGCCAGGCTGCGGCGTTGCCGATCCGGGTCATCGCACCGTGTCGGCAACGGGCGCCCCAGGTTCTGCAAGCGTTCGATCAGTTTCTGCCGTGCCTGTTCGCCATGACTGTTCCACAGGGTTTCGCCGATGCTTTCCCACCAGAACCGCTGGCGGCTACCGATGAAGTCGGTGGACAGAAAGATGCTCGCCGGCACCTGGTGTTTTTGCAGCAGCGGGAAGGCATTCAGCGCGTTGTCGCGCCAGCCGTCGTCGAAGGTCAGCGCCACTTTCGGTCGCTCCGAGCGCGCACCCGGTTGCAGAATGTCCATCAGCGGCACGCAGTCGAAGTGTTTTTTCAACCACACCAGCAAATGTTCAAACGCTTTTGGCCCGACGCACAGTTCATTGCGGTGGGGCAGTTCGGCGGCCTGGTCGCTGGCCAGCACCCGGTGCAACATCAGGATCACACCGGCGCCGTGCAGTTGCTTGCGCCCCACCGGGGAGTTGAGGTACAGCCAGCCACTGGTGCGTTTCAACAGTTGTTTGATCGCCACGGCACGCGCCTCTCATCGATTTTGCTCGGGGTTCCATTGGGCGTAACGCTGACCGCGCAGGAACTGCCACAGGCCGATGCTCATCCCGGCAAGGGTCACCAGGAGGAACGCGGCCAGGCGAAAGGGTTTGGGCAAGCGGTGTTGCGAATCCAGCAGGCCGGCAATGGCCATCGTGTAACCGAGCAGTTGTGCGATCAGGCTCAGGCGATAAAAGCCGTGATCCTCCCACAGCCAGAAATTGCTCAGCAGCAACGGCAACAACAGGATCGGCGCCAGCCGCCGGATCAGCTTGTGGCTGATCAAGGCAATCGCATACAGGCCGTGGGTCAGCGGGTTCAGCAACTCCCGGCGCTGGGCCAGGCTTTGCAGGCCACCCACCGTGACCCGCTGACGGCGACGGAATTGCTTGTCGGCTTCGTCCACACCCTGGTCGATTACCCGGGCCTGGGGCACGTAGACAATCCGCTTGAACGCGACCGGCGCGCAGGTGCTGATAAAAAAATCGTCGTTGACCTCCGCCGGCACGTTCTGGAACAACTCGCGGCGCAAGGCGAGCAATGCGCCGTCGGCGGAGACCATGCAGCCGGTGCGATTTTCCACGTAGCGCAGCCAACCTTCATAGTGCCGATACAGGCTGTCGCCAACGCTCAACCCCTTTCCTGGCACCGGGATCACCATGTGCCCGGCGCAGCCACCGACCTGCGGGTCGTTGAGCGGCGCAAGCAAATGGCCGAGGGTGTCGGTGGACCACTGGTTATCGGCGTCGGTGAACACCAGGATCGCGCCGCTGCTGATCGCGACCCCGGCATTGAGCGTCGCCGCCTTGCCCTGGCGGGGCAGATCGAGCACGGTGATGCGCGGGTCCTCGACCCGGTGCGCGCAGGCCACGGTGTCATCGGTCGAGCCGTCACTGGCGAGGATGATTTGCAGTGAGCGGGCCTGATAATCCTGGGCCAGCACGGTGCGCAGTTTTTCTTCGATATGCCGCGCTTCGTTGTGCGCGGCAATCACGATGCTCACGTCCATCGGTTGTGCCGGTCCTTGGTGCGGTGCGGGGTAAAACGGTGCCAGCAACGTCAATAACAGGGGATAACCGAGGTAGGCGTAAACCGGTAGCAACAGGCACAACCAGAAAATGAATTCAGCCACGGGCGGGCCTCCTGGCATTCCAATGACAAAGGCTGAGGATGAGCCCGGCGCCCGCCAGGTGCAGGCGTACCCAGTGCAGGCCCCAGAGTTGCAGGGTCAGGAGCGTGTCGCGGTGCCTGGCGCTCTGACGCAGGCTCAGTGCCAGGGCGGGCAGGACGGTCAGCAGCAGCATCAGCAGCGAATGATGGGGGAACCCGTCGAACAGGGCGGAAATGGCCATGAAATCGATCAACCAGGCGGCAATCGACAGCAACGGAAAGCGCAGCAAGCGCAGGCTCGGGCCATGGGTGCGCAGAAGTTGCAGATGACTGCCCTGACGCCACAATTCCTTGCCCATCCATTCCCGCCAACTGCTTTCGTAACCCCAATGCAGCGCCACGCTTTGGTTGACCGCGACTAGTTTCGCGCCCGCGTCGACCAGGCGCATGGTCAGTTCCTTGTCCTCGCCGGTGCGCAGTTGTTCATTGAAACCACCGACCTTGTCGAACCAGCGACGGCGCATCAGCAGGTTGCAAGTGGGCAGCCATTGCGCGACATGCAGTGGCTGCGTATCGGGACGCAAGGTGCGGCGCTGCCAGGCGTCGGCGTACCACGGCGCTTCGGCCGGGGTGTGCAGGTCAAGGCCGATGACATCGGCCTGGCCGCCGGACTCGAGGTCGAACAACAGCTTGAGCCAGTTCTCGGGCATCTCGACGTCGGCATCGATAAAGGCCAGCCATTCGCCGCTGGTGATCGCCGCTCCGCGATTGCGCAATGCACCGATGAGCAGGCCGGGCAGGACCAGCACCTGGGCGCCGAACTGTCGGGCAATGTCCGGGCCCTGGTCATCGGAGCCGTTGTCGACCACGATCAACTCGCATTCGACGTTGGCCGCCTCGGCGGCATGTCGTGCCGCTTGCAGGGTCCGGGCGATGTGCCGGGCCTCGTTGTACATCGGGATGATGATGCTGATGCGGTTCATGCCCTGACCTCCGTCGGCGGGGGTTCTTCGGCTTTAGTGCGCAGCACGCTGGTCAACGCGAGCATGATCCACAGGTACTTGTGATTCGGTGCGCTGAGGAACATCAGGAACAACGTCAACGACAGAAGGCTCATACTCAGGTGGGTCATCAGATCAGCCTGATGCCCAGTTCCTCGCAATAGCCAGGCGCGGCGGGCGCGGATCAGGTTGTACAAACCCAGGGCGAGCATGCCGACGAACATCAGGCCGGCGGGAATCCCCAGTTCACTGAAGATCTCCAGGTAGGTGTTGTGGGCGCGACGGTACAGGTCATCGGTCTTGCCGGTCATGGCAAAGGTCTTGGCATAACCGGTGGTAGCGTAGTGCAGCGGGAACGTGCCGGGGCCGGTGCCAAGCAAGGGGTTCTCGGCGATCATGGCGCTGCCGACCACAATGTAGGAGGCACGACGGCCCAGTGACGGGTCCTGACTCTTGGCCCCGGAGCTGAGGATGCTCAGCGACTGGATGCGCTCCACGTAACCGGCCGGCATCGCATAGAGCCCCAGCGCAATCACAATCGCCAGGCCGAGCATGGCAAAGCCCAGGTGGCGTGGACGAATATGTGGCAGCTGCGCGCGGTAGTGCCACGCGCCGATCAACAGGCTGAGGAGCAACACCACCAGCCCCGAACGGGATTCGGTCTTGGTCATGCCGCCCAGCAGCAAGAGGGTACAGCCCCCCCAGAACAACCGGTGCAACCGGTTCGGGCTGCGGACCACCAGCAACAGCGCCATGGGTACGGCGAAGGCGATCATCAGGGCAAAGTCGTTCGGGTCATTGAGCATCCCGGACGCACGGCCGTCGTCCTGGTATTTGGCAGAGAACATCGCCATGGCGCAGGTCGCCGAGACACTGATGGCAACCAGTTTGGCGAACATGTCGAGGTTCAACTCACGCCCGACCAGCAGGGTGATGACAAACAGAATCAGGCCGACGCTCAATTCGCGCAGGTGGCCCAGGGAGAAGCCCATGTCGTCGGTGTTCAACAGGCTCAGCAGGTACAGCACCATGAACCCGACCAGGAAATGCCAGATATTGCTGCGCAGGCGCTCGCTCGGCAGTTGGTGAGTCGCCAGTTGCAGCATCAGGATCAGCGCCAGCGAAGCCCCGAGGAATTTGGAGCCCGACAGTGAGCTGTCCTTGAACAGACCTTCGAAAGGCAGGATGGCGACAATGCCCAACAGGCCCCAGGCCGGCTTGCGGTACAGCACCGCGACACCCACCAGGCCCAGTACCGCTCCCGGCGCCAGATACGGATAAGGGCTGGCCAGCAAACCGAGGCAGACCAGGCCGAGCAAACTGACGATCGAGAGCGGAACAATCACGGGTGTGCCTCTCGTGCAGTCCGGATGTAAAGCTGCGACCAGCGTTCGGCCAGGACCTTGAGGTCGTAGCGATCCCGTTGCGTACGTTTTGCGTTGTCGATCAACTCCCCGGCCAGGGCCGGGTCACCCAGTAGCGTGCCGATCTGGCGGGCGAGGGCGGTACTGTCGGTGGGCGCGGCCAGCAGGCCGTTGTGGCGGTCCTGCAAGACATCGGGAATCCCGCCGACGCCGAAGGCCACCACCGGCACTCCGGCCTGCATCGCTTCGAGCAGAATCATGGGCGTGCCTTCGGTGCGCGAGCTGATCACCAACGCATCGAGTTGCCGCCACCAGGCGCCCATGTCGGTCTGGTAGCCCGCCAGTGTGATGCGCGCCTGCAAGCCTGCCTCGTCGATCCGCGTCTGCAGGCTTTCGCGCTCCGGCCCTTCGCCGAGCATCACCGCGTCCAGTTGCGGGTACTGCTGACACAACGGGATCAGCGCATCGAGAAACAGGTCAGGGCCTTTTTCGCTACTCAGGCGCCCGACGTAACCAGCCAGCCAGCGTTGACGCTCGCCACTGTGCGGCAGCAAGTCGTGGGTCGCCGGCAGGCCATTGGGGATCACCTGCAGTTTGTCCGTGCGCACATTGGCCTGACGGTGCAGCGCGGCAATGCTTTCGGCGACACACACCACCCGGTTCACCGAGGCCGTGCGGCACAGTTGCAGGCTCAGCCAGGTGTAGAACTTCTGCTTGCGACTGCGCGGGGTGAAGCCGTGCTGGGTGATCACCAGTGGCAGGCGCAACAGCGTAGCGCCGATCCAGCCGAACAACAGACCCTTGAAGTTGTGCGTATTGATCAGTGGCCGCTGGTTCCGTCGCTGGCGCAAATGCCCCAGCAACGCGACCAGGCCTGCACAGCCGAGGCAATCGACACCGGCCTCGCGAAATCGCGCGATCAGTTCTGGCGGCGCATCGAGAAACAGCACCTGGTGCTGCCCCGGTGTCGCCAGGCAATGATCCAGCAGCATCCGCTCGGCCCCATAGAAGCCGCCGCTGCCGAGCAAATGAATGATCGGCAGGTCGTGGGTGGTGCCGAGCGGCGCGTTCAATTGCGCACCCAATGTACGAGGGCCGGTACGCTCCAGCTCTTGTGCGGATTGTTTGGCAGGGTGCTTTGATCATTGATCACCAGCAGCACCGGCAAGCCCAGTTCATGGGTGATTTGCGCAGGGTGCTTGAAGCGGTGGTCGAAGAACTCACGCACATAGACCAGGGCAATCGCCAGCAGCAAACCGGTGAACACTCCGAACGGAATGATCAGCATCGGCTTGGGGAACGCCGCTTCGGTCGGTTCGAACGGCGGGCTGAGTACCCGTGCGTTGGACAGGTCGTTGTCCAGTGCGCGCGCGGTGCTGCTTTCGGCGAAGCGCTGGGCATAGGTGGCGAACGCTTTGTGCAGCGCGTTGATTTCGGTGTCCATCTGCCGCAGCTTGCTCCGGGTTTCCTGCAACTGGTGGATACGATTCTTGAACTCGGCAATGCGCGCGGTTTTCTGCTCGATGACCGAGCTGATCGTCGCCAGGTCGCTGGTGCGCTCCTGAATCCGGTTGCTGACAATCTTCAGGAATTGCCCACGGGCCCGGATGATTTGCTCGCGGGTCATTTGCATCGGCTCACTGCCGGGCTGAAAGACCGCCAGGTCGTCCATATAGCGGCTGACCAGGGTCGTCAGTTGCTCACCCAGTTGCTTGATCTCGCGGTCTTCGAAAGCGACGCTGTCGACCGTGGTGGTGAAGGTGTAGGGGAAGGTGTAGTCGGTGAATCTGGCGTTGTTGGCGGTCGCCAGGCTGGTTTTCAGGTAATCGAGCCAGCGCTGGCTTTGCAGCAGTCGGTCCTGATACAGGTTGAGCGCCTGCTCCTCGGTGTTGATCGCGTTGAGGCGGAACGTGATTTCTTCCTTGGGGTCGGACGAACCGATGCTTTCGAGCAAGGCCAGGCGATTGGCTTCCAGGCCATCGAGACGCACCTGGTACTGCAACTTCTTGGTTTCGTAGAAGCTCTGCGGCAAGTCGATCGATTGCATTTCCTGGCGGCTGACCAGGTAGTTCTGCAGCAGGGCGGTGACGAACCGGGTGCCCTGGGCCGGGTCAGGGAAGCGGTAGACGATCGAGATCACGTTGGAGCCCGGCAAGGTTTCCACCTTCAGGGCAGAGGACGCTTGCTGCGTGAGGGCATCGAGCACGGTGTCGCGTACCGGATCGGTCTGCAGTCCGAGCAGGTTGCGAACCGGGTTGGTCACGTGTTCGCGAACGGGATTGGTGACAAACCGTTTGAACGGCTGCACCAGCAGTTTGTTGAAGGCGCTCACGGGTAGCGTGTACTCACCCTTTTCGCGCAACTCGCTGATGGTCTGGCGGATCAAGGCCGGCGAACGCAGGATGTTGCTCTCGGTCTCCATGTCCGCCAGCGACGGTGGAATGAAGGAAGCGTTTTCCTGATTGAGGGTGCTGGTGGCATCTCCCTGGGAGATTTTCTTGGACTGCACGATCACCTGGGCAGTTATATCGAAACTCTGCTTGAGCAACAGCGGCAAGACCACGGCGATCACGGCAAAGACCAGGAAAACTCGCTTCACCAGCTGCTTGTTGGCGAAGAAGATCCTGAAGAACTCATGCAGGTAGTTTTCCTTTGGATTCATTGGCCACCTGAGAGTTAGTTGCTGTTGTCGTCTTTGTTGTCGACGCGGTAGCTGAAGCTGAGGCCCATGCCCTGGAACAACACGACGTCCGCCAGTTGCCGCGCGAGCTCACCGGCGCTGGCCAGTTTGGTCTTGGGCACGTACAGCATGTCGTCCGCTTGCAGGTAGGCGATCTGGGTGGCGTCGCCGGACAAGGCTTTTTCCACGTCGTAACGATGCGCGACCACCTGGTTGCCGTTGCGCCGCATGATCATCACCGAGTCCAGGCGTGCCTTGACGTTGGAACCGCGGGCCAAGGTCAGGGCTTCGAGCACCGACACCGGGCGGCGGATCGGGTAGGAGCCCGGCTGGCCGACTTCACCCAGTACATAGATTTCGTTGCCGGCGGTGGACTTGAGCAGCACGTCCACGGTCATGCGCCCCGGCAGGGTGGCGTAGCGTTTATTGAGGTAGGCCTCCAGCTGGTTGATGGTCATGCCTTGCAGCGGTACGGCACCGATTTCCGGGAAGCTGGCGTAGCCGTCGGTACCCACGGTGATTTCCCGACTCATGCCGGTGCCGGGGTGGTTGAGCACGGACTTGAGGTTCCACTCATTGGCCAGCGGGCTCACTACCATCACTGACAGCTGATTGCGGTTGGGCTGGAACAGCTGTTTGCGATCGTAGGCGCGCTGAATCGCGTCCCGTGCTTCATCGCGGGTCAGGCCCTCGATTTTCACCGTGGTGTGAGCCCCCGGCAGTTCGATGGTGCCATCGGGCAGCACCAACTGGTTGCCGTTGAACTGGCTGGCGGCGGTGAAGTTCAGCGCGATCGTGTCCCCGGACTGCACGCGATAGGCGGCCGAGCCACTGGTGCTGATGTGGAAGATCACGTCCAGCACATCCTGTGGGCGCAGGGTCTGCTCGACCTTGGGCACGTCAGTGGCCTGGGCGTTCGCCGGTGGGGCCGTGAGGATTTGCACCGGCATGCCTTGGGATTCGTCGGAGGAAGTGCTGGAGCAACCTGCAAGGGGCAGCAAAAGCAGGACAAGCATCTTGGCGTTCATGGCGTTCATGGCGTCATCCTTGTCTGACTGCTCACAGGTTTCTGTACAGCCATTCGGGCATGTAGTACTTGCGTCGGTTGAACACGCTGCCGACCAGCTTCGCTCCCGCCTGGCTCAAGCGCTGGGCCGCGGCCTGGGCCACCTCCCAGCGGGTGTCTTCCGAGCGCACGACCAGGACCACGCCGTCCACCTGGGTGCTGATGACCAGGGTGTCGGAGGCCGAATACACCGCGTCGCCGTCGATCACCACGAAGCGGTACCGGATGCCGAGTTGATCGAGCAGCGGGCTCAGGCGCTCGGGTGTCAGGTGTTCGTTGCCACGGGAGTAGCGGCCGAATGGCAGAACGTGAAAGGGCAGGCTGGAGACGTCCACCACGCAGTCCTGCAACAAGGGCGGGCTCTGGGTGTTGAACAACAAGTCGCGAAACCCCCGTTCCTTGCTCAGCCCCAACTGTTGCGTGAGGTTGGTCGCCGACTGGCTGGCATCCACCAGCAGCACCAGGCCGCTGCTCATCTTCGCCAGTTGACTGGCCAGCGCCAGGGCACTGGTGGTGGTGCCTGCGCCGGGGTTGGCGGCGGTCAAAAAAAGGATCCGCAGGTTCTGGTCGAGCACGGTCGATGTCAGATTGGACTCGCTCGGGCTGGCAATGCTGAGGCTTTTAGCCGTTGAGCCGTCCATTTAACTCGCTCCCTGTCCGCTGAAAACTTTTAAAGGGGTTTTCAACAGAATCCTCAAATCAAGCAGCGGGCTCTGCTGGGAGATGTAGGTGAGATCCAACTCAACGCGCTGGTCGAAATCGATATTGCTGCGCCCGGAGATTTGCCACAGGCCGGTCATGCCGGGGTAGATGCTCAGGCGCACAAGGTGTTTGTTCTTGTAGCGGTAGGCATTGAACGAAGTCGGCCTGGGACCTACCAGGCGCATGTCGCCGGTCACCACGTTGAACAGGTTCGGCAGCTCATCGAGACTGGTGCGCCGCAGGAAGCCGCCGATACCGGTGATGCGCGGGTCCTTGTCGATCTTGAAATCGATGGCGTCGGTGCCGTGCTTGTTCAAGTGCCGCAGGGACTCCTTGAGTTCCTCGGCGTTGGTGACCATGGTGCGGAATTTGTACATGCCGAACATGCGGCCGCGGTAACCGGTGCGTTTTTGCACGAACATCACCGGCCCCGGGCTGGTGAGTTTGATGGCCAGCGCCAGCCCCAGCAGCACCGGGGAAATCAGCACCAGGATCAGCAGCGCGCCGAAGCAGGCCAGGACGCGGTTGGTGCGCGACAGGGTCCATGGCCGGCCACCTTCGCGACCGGTTATCCAGCCACAACCCTGCATGTGGATCGCGGCATCCATGCGCATGCGCTGTTCGGGGTCCAGGCGCTTTTCTCTACGCAAATTGCCAAGTGGCACACTTTTTTCGTGTTCAGACATAAATTCTCCGCAGAGTTCAGCCGTGTGCGGTATGGGGGACGCAGTCAGTAGTAAGAGCGGAACCAGGCAACGAAGCGCCTCAGTCCCTCGTCCAGTTCGATACGCGGTTGGAAATCGGTAGCGCGGGCCAGCTCACTGGCATCGGCGCAGGTGTTGAGGACATCGCCGGGTTGCAGGGGCAGCAGTTCGATCCGGACTTTTTGCCCCATGTGTTTTTCCAGCAATGCCAGATAGTCCTTGAGCTCTACCGGGTGCTGGCCGCCGATGTTGAAAATCCGCCAGGGTGCCATGCTCGTGGCCGGGTCTGGCTGTTCGCGGTCCCATTGAGCGTTGGCTTGCGGTGGGCGGTCGATCAGGCGTGTGATGCTCTCGATAATGTCGTCGATGTAGGTGAAGTCCCGCTGGTGCTTGCCGTAGTTGAACAGCTTCAGTGGCCGTTCTTCGGCGATGGCCCGGGCGAACTGGATCGGCGACATGTCAGGCCGTCCCCAGGGGCCGTACACCGTGAAGAAGCGCAGCCCGGTGCAGGGAATACCGAACAGGTGGCTGTAGCTGTGGGCCATCAATTCGTTGGACTTCTTGGTCGCGGCGTACAGCGACAGCGGATGATCCACACCATCGTGCACCGAGTACGGTGTGTGCTGGTTGGCGCCATACACCGAACTGGACGAAGCGTAGATCAAGTGTTTGACCGGGTGGTTGCGGCAGCTTTCGAGGATGTTCAGGAACCCGCTCAAGTTGCTGTCCAGGTAGGCCCGGGGATTTTCCAGGGAATAACGCACCCCGGCCTGGGCCGCGAGGTGGATCACGATCTCCGGTTTTTCCCTGGCAAACAGTGCCTCGATGGCCGGTGTATCGGCCAGGTCAACCATTGAGAGCGGGAAAGGGCGTGCCTGCTCCTGCACCCAACGCACGCGATCGTGCTTGAGTTGCGGATCGTAGTAGCTGTTGAAGTTGTCGAGGCCGAATACCTGGTGTCCATCGCGCAACAGTCGCAGCACGCAATGGGCACCAATGAAGCCGGCTGCTCCGGTGACGAGAATCTTCATGGACGGACGGCCTCGGGCGTGATGCGGCGCAAGCCGATGCCACTGTAATGCAGGCCGGCGGCCGCCACCTGTTCCGGGCTGTACAGGTTGCGTCCGTCCACGATCACCCGTTTTCGCAGTTTGCTCGCCAGCCTGTCGAAGTCGACCACGCGGAAGTTCTTCCACTCGGTGCAGATCACCAGGGCATCGGCGTCTTCGAGTGTGTCATCGCGGGTGGCGCACAGATGCAGGTCGTCGCGGTAGCCGTAAATACGCCGGCATTCGGACATGGCTTCCGGGTCGTAGGCTTGCACGCTCGCACCTTCGGCCCAGAGCGCCTCCATCAGATTGCGGCTCGGTGCTTCGCGCATGTCATCGGTGTTGGGTTTGAACGCCAGGCCCCACACGGCGATGGACTTGCCGGCCAGTCCACCGGGAAATTGCGCCTTGAGTTTGCTGAACAGGATATGCCGCTGGTGGTCGTTGACGTCGGTCACGCTACGCAGCAACTTCAGGGACATTCCGGCGCGTTCGGCGGTGTGCAGCAGAGCGCGCAGGTCCTTGGGGAAGCAGGAACCGCCGAAGCCGCAACCGGGGTAGATGAAGTGGTAACCGATGCGCGGGTCCGAACCGATGCCTTTGCGCACGGCTTCGATATCTGCTCCCAGTAACTCGGTGAGGTTGGCCAGTTCGTTCATGAAACTGATGCGCGTGGCCAGCATCGCGTTCGCTGCGTACTTGGTCAACTCGGCGCTGCGGTTGTCCATGAACATCAATTTGTCGTGGTTGCGGCAGAACGGCGCGTAGAGCTCGCTCATCTGGCTGCGGGCTTCATCGTCAGCGGTGCCGACGATGATCCGGTCCGGGCGCATGCAATCGGCCAGGGCACTGCCTTCCTTGAGAAACTCCGGGTTGGACACCACCCGTATCTTCAGCGAGCCTTTGCCGCTGCGCTGCAACTCTTCAATGGCAGTGGCACTGACCTGGTCCGCCGTGCCTACCGGCACCGTGGATTTGATGATCAGGGTGCGGTCGGCCTTCATGAAACTGGCAATCTGCCGGGCCACGTTCAGCACATGGCTGAGGTCGGCCGAACCGTCTTCGTCGGCGGGCGTACCAACGGCGATGAAGATCAGCTCGGCGTGCTCTACCGCATCGCTGGCCTGGGTGGTGAAGAGCAGGCGACCGGCCTTGATGTTTTCTTCAAGGGTGCCGCAAAGCCCCGGCTCACTGATCGGTGGCACGGCCTGTTGCAGTTGTCGGATCTTGTTCGGATCGATGTCGACACACAGGACGCGATGTCCGACATCGGCCAATGCAGCTGCTTGTATCAGGCCAACATAGCCCGTACCAAATACGCTCACGTCCATATCAGCGTGCCTCGTAAAACGGTGGAGAGTTGCAAAACAAAACTGTCAAAAGGGGGTATAGACCAGCCTCGGCAAACCGTGTCGGCAAACCGGTAGGTTAAAGGGGCAAGACGCCCCCAAATGTGGGGCTATTGCCATCACTATTGGGTTTCACCACTCCCGATTTTGACTGTTTGGCGAAAATCCCAAGAAAGCAACAACCTGCCGCAAGCCTTGAAATACAAGGGTTGTAGCTGCTTGTGGGTGTCAGGTTTGAGCCGCCGGTTTAATGACGACTGTTCACAGCGTCTGACAGTTCTTACGCACAGATGGCGCAATGCGAATGTTAAAAAATGTCCAACAATCTATTGATCAAGTGCCTGTCGAGTCATAGCAAATTCAATGATGCTGTCTTTGTCAGCCAGCCGCCTGTGAGCGGCTACGGGCGTTCATTCAATGGGCCGCCTAGGGTTCGCACGCGTGTGGTTTTTTATCGACCTTGCCGGGTTCGCCAGGCACCCGGCGCGCACCCCAGCCACCGCAGGCAGGCACGATTGAAGCTTTGCACATCGCTGTAGCCCAGGCGGTCGGAAATCTCCACCAGCTCCAGGTCCGTTCCCTGCAAAAAGTCTTCGGCCCGGTAGCGACGGTATTCGTCGAGCAACTCTGAAAAACTCCAGCCCAACGCCTTCAAGCGTCGGGCGGCGGTGCGCTCGAGCACGTGCTGGGTGGTACAGAATTGCTGCCAGTTGGCTTCGGCGAGGTTGCCGATCAAATGGTCGCAGACTTGCTCCAGCAAGGTCGGTTCGCTGTTGCGTCGGGTCTGCTCCAACAGCTCGATCAGCGTGTGTTCCAGTTCATGATTGCCCGGCGTCAACGGGATGACGAACAGCTGTGGATCGAGGCGGATCGAGTGCTGCGCCTGCCCCCATTGCACCGGTGCGCGAAAGGCTTGTTGATGTTCCTGCGCATTGGTCGTGCAAGCGCCGACCAGCCCGACGCCCAGAACCGGATCACGCTCCAGGCCGCTGGCGAGGAATTTGCGCCGCAACATGCTGCACAGGCTGATGAGAATGTAATCGGCGGTGGCCGCGCTGGTTTTCACACTGCCGCAATCGAGCAGGTGCAATTGGACGCTGTCGTCGCCGCGCACGATCCGCGCCTGGAAGTGCCCGTTGAAAAACGGAAAGAAACGCACGAAATACTGGCAGGCGCTGTCCAGTGAGTCAGCCACGTCGAACAGGTACGTCAGGCCATTGGTAGCGGTGGAAACGAAACGCCGGCCAGCCGCCAGGCCGATCAGCGGGTCGCCGGTCTGCTCCAGGGCAAACGCCCAGAAGCGCCGCGACATGAACAGCGGAATGCGCATGAACGGCGTGCGCAACTCGAACAGGCTGCGACGAAACAGGCCTTCGATACTGTCCCGGTCCACGCCACGGGCCAGCAACTCTTCGATGGCCGGCAGCAGAGTCGGCGCATAGAACGCATTGGGTATCGATTGATCGCGCAGTGGCTGATCGCTTTTTGTCATGTAGGGCTCACAGCTTGTTCCGCAACACTGGTTAGGCTGCCCGACGTTAAGCGATTTGCCGGAGCAAGACCATGCTTGATTTACGCCAGCTCGATTTGAACCTGTTGCTTGCCTTCGATGCGATTTATCAGCAGCGCAGCGTCACCCGTGCGGCCGAGGTGATGTGCCTGTCGCAACCGGCCATGAGCAATGCGTTGCGTCGCCTGCGCGAGTTGTGCGGCGACCCGCTGTTCATCAAGAGTCGCCTGGGGGTGACGCCGACACTGGTCGCCCATCGTCTGGCCGACTACGTGCGTGCAGCGCTGGAGTCATTGCGCGATGGCTTGCGCATGATTCCCGCCGCGCGGCAGAACAATCCACTGCTGCGCGTCAGTTGTCTGGATTGCCTGCAACCGGTGTTGCTCGATGCCTTGCTCGAGTCGCCCCACGCCGATTGGCAGGTGCGTTATTTCCAGCCCCGGCGCCGCGACGCCTTGCAGGACCTGGCCAGCGGCAAGCTGGATATCCTGATCGACCTCGACCAGCCTCTGGCCGGGCTTGCCGGCCTGCACAAACAGGCACTGCCCGCTGACCATTACGTGTTCGCCTATGGCGCCGCGCTCAAGGAGCCGCCGCGCACCCTGCAGGAGTATCTGGAGCAGCCGCAGATCCAGGTGTCGAGCCGCCGCGACGGGCTCAGCCCGGTGGACTTGCAGCTTGGCTTGAAAGGCCTGCGCCGGAATGTGGCGATGAGCACCCAAAGCACCCTGGCCGCGAAGCTGATCGCCGATCGCCAGCCGTTCGGCATCAGCCTGCCAAGCCGGGTCGCCAACGTGCTGGGCCTGCAACACGTGCCGCTGCCCCTGGACGAACCCGTGGAATTGAAACTGGCGCTGTACATCGAGTCGCGCTATCGCTTCGAGCGCAGCCGCGAGGAGGCGATGCACTGCCTGCTGCGCGCCCTCGGTGAGCCCCGGGCCTTGCAGTCGCTGGCGCGGCGTGCGTGATCTACCCCTGTAGGAGCGAGCTTGCTCGCGATGGAGTGTCATTCACCGCTGTGTCGACTGATACACCATCGCAAGCAAGCTCGCTCCTACAGGGATTTGTGTGTGTTTCAGATGCGCCTAGTTCGACGCCAGCAAACGTTGGTCGACCGTCAGCACAGCATCGACCATCGCCAGCGCGGCCGGTGTCAGGGAATGCCCGGCACGGCTGACGATGCCGTAATGCAATTGCAGGCCGGGATCCTCCTTGGGCACGTCGGTAAACTCCAGCAGCCGGATCAGGCCCTGGTCCACCAGTTCGGCCAAGGCCTCCATGGTGGCTATACCCACCGCATCGGAGCGCATCACCACGCGGCGGATCGCATCGAATTGCGCGCACTCCACGCTCGGGTTGAAGTCCGCCTCGCCCTGCACGTCGGCGAGGATCTTGCGGATCATCGGCGGTATTCGCGTGCCGACCACCGCGTAGTCGAGCAGGGCGCGCAGGGACAGGTTCTGCTGCTGCACCAAGGGATGTCCGACACGGCAAAAGAACCGCCCACGTCGAGGGCGCAACAGCTGAACCTGGTATTGCGGGTCGCCAGTGAAGTACCGCGCGTCGGCCACGAGGAATTCGATCTGCTGTTCGCGAAGCCAGACCGCCAGTTGCTCCCAGTCGCCCTGGTGGAAGCTGATGCGGATCGCCGGGTGAGCCTGGATGAATTCCGCCAGCGCCTCGGGCACCAGTACCTGGGCCGGGTACGGGCCGCAGCCGAAGTGCAACTCGCCACCGGTCAGGCCGTTGTATTGCGTCAGTTCGTTTTGCAGGGCCTGGCTGCCGGCGAGCAGGCGCCGGGCATGTTGCAGTACCAGTTCACCCTGGCCAGTCAGACGGAATTCGCGGCTGCTGCGTTCTACCAGCGCGCAGTCGAGGTCGCGCTCCAGGGTCTGGATGCTGCGACTGAAGGCGGGTTGGCTGAGGTTGATCGCCTCGGCGGCACGGCCGAAGTTGCGGTAATCGGCCAGGGCGACAAGGTGGCGGAGTTGTCGTAGGTCCATCATGCGTCTCCTGCATTTGTCGGATACTTTTAATGCATTGGATCGATATCACAGGGGCTGGCATAAGTACACGCCTGTCTTCTCGCCGTAACCTGCCATGACCAGCCAACCGTTCATTTCCAGCGCCTTCACCCGTACCATTCTCAGCCATGCCCGGCAGTCCGGACTGTGCCAGGACCAACTGCTGCAACGAGCCGGCATCTGCCAGTCGTTGCTCGAAGGGCAGGACCTGCACGTGCCCGCGCACCTGGTCGAACGCCTGTGGAATGAATGCGAACGTGCGGGCGCCGGGGTGTCGTTTGGCTGCGAACTGGTCAATGGCATGGCGACTACCACGTTACGGGGTTTGAACATTCTGCTGGACTCCGCCGCGACCCTTCGCGCGAGCCTGGCGTGTTTCACTGATTTCCTGCCGCGGGTGACCAACTACGTAGTGGCGGAACTGGAGGAGGGTGACGGGCAGGCTCGCTTGCATTTGCGCAGTGTTGACCAGCCGCCGCATTTTTTTGGTCTCGATGCGGCGACCCTGACGTTGGTGCGCAACATCGCCCGACGTTTGGGGCGCGCGCCGGCCGAGGTGTTCGTCGCGGTCCACTTGACGCCGCAACAGGCTGCCGGGCAGTGGTTGCGTAGCATGGGTGTCGAGGTGCTGGAGGGTTCACATCCGTGTCTGAGCCTGCCAGCGGCCAGTCTCGATGAGCCTTTGCTGGGGGCCAATGGGTTTTTGCATCAGAGTATGTTGCGGCACTGGCAGACCGCTGCGGCGCAACACACCCGTAGCGATAGCCTGGAGTTGGCGCGGCACTGGTTGACGGCGGGGGATCAGCCGATTGAGCGGATTGCCGAGCGGTTGGGGTATCGGCAGCCGAGCAATTTCATTCGGGCGTTTCGTAAGCAGTTCGGGATTACGCCTAAGCAGTTTCGTCTTGGTTTGTAGGTTGATGGGGTCGGTGTACATATCCGTTGCTGCGGTAACGGCGGCTTATGGTTTCGCCCTTACGGCGAGTCCCTTTTGTCAAACGACACAAAAGGAACCAAAAAGTCTCGCCCCTTACGTACGGCC
>NZ_JBXAOQ010000020.1:0-45624 GCF_058802985.1 Pseudomonas sp. GW822-FHT01E03 | reverse complement strand
CCCCCCCCCCCCCCCCCCCCCCCCCCCCCCCCCCCCCCCCCCCCCCCCCCCCCCCCCCCCCCCCCCCCCCCCGCTCCTACAGGAGGCGGGTTGGTCTGAGGTGCAAGCCATCCTCGACAGCCTGCGCGACGTGGTCGCGCCAAGGCTGGACGCCTGCGGTCCGGCGGAAATGCGCGGATTGCTCGATGCGCTTGGCGGTCGCTTCGTCCCGGCCGGTCCCAGCGGCGCGCCCAGTCGCGGTCGTCTTGACGTGCTGCCCACCGGGCGCAACTTCTATTCGGTGGATGTACGCAACCTGCCGACCACCACGGCGTGGCGCATCGGGTTCCAGTCGGCCAACCTTATTCTCGAACGGCACCTGCAAGACCACGGCGATCATTTGCGCCAGCTCGGCTTGTCGGTGTGGGGTACCGCAACCATGCGCACCGGTGGCGATGACATCGCCCAGGCGATGGCGCTGATGGGCGTGCGCCCGGTCTGGGCCACCGGTAGCCAGCGGGTCGATGATTTCGAGATTCTGCCGTTGAGTTTGCTCGACCGCCCGCGGGTGGACGTGACCTTGCGTGTGTCCGGTTTCTTCCGTGATGCCTTCGCCAATCTGATTCGTTTGTTCGACGCGGCGGTGCAAGCGGTGGCCGATCTCGATGAGCCGGACGACCTGAACCCGTTGGCGGCCAAGGTACGCGCCGAGCGTGCAGCCTTGCTGCAGGCGGGGCTCGATGAAGACACAGCGCGACGTCAGGCCGGCTGGCGGATATTCGGGGCCAAACCCGGTGCCTACGGCGCGGGTGTGCAGGGCGCCATCGACGGTCGCCTGTGGCAGAGCCGCGAGGACCTGGCCGAGGTCTACCTCAACTGGGGTGGCTACGCTTACGGCGGTTCCGACGAAGGCACCGCCGCCCGGGAACAGTTCAGCCAGCGCCTGAGCCAGGTACAGGCGGTGCTGCAAAACCAGGATAACCGCGAGCACGATCTGCTCGACTCCAACGATTACTACCAGTTCCAGGGCGGCATGCTCGCGGCGGTGGAAAGCCTGAAAGGCGAGGCGGCGGCCAGCTATCATGGCGACCACAGCCAGCCGGACCTGCCGAAGATTCGCACCTTGAAGGAAGAGCTGAACCGTGTGATCCGCTCCCGGGCGGCCAACCCGAAGTGGCTCGAAGGCGTTAAACGTCACGGCTACAAAGGTGCGTTCGAAATGGCTGCGACGGTCGACAACCTTTTCGCCTTCGACGCCACCACGCAGTTGATCGACGATCACCAGTACGCGTTGCTGGCCGATGCCTATTTGCTCGATCCGGGCACCCGGGATTTTGTCCGCGAACACAATCCCCATGCCTTGCGCGATATGACCGAACGCATGCTCGAGGCGCAACAACGGGGAATGTGGAAGGAGCCCGGCGAGTACCGCGAGGCGCTGGAGAATCTTTTGCTGGATATAGAAGAAGATGGCTGACGCACTTAAACCTGTGGGAGCGAGCTTGCTCGCGATGACATGCGTTCAGTCGACAAAAATGTTGCCTGACATTCCGCCATCGCGAGCAAGCTCGCTCCCACAGGGATTGGGGTGCCTGTGAAGATTACCGACCATGACCGAGATAGAACAATGACCGACACCCCGCATTTCCCGCTCTGCGCCGTGGTCGGCGCCGACGATTTGAAGCTGGCCCTGTGCCTGACCGCCATCGACCCGAAAATCGGCGGCGTCCTGATCGAAGGCCCGCGGGGCATGGCCAAGTCGACGCTGGCCCGCGGTCTGGCGGATCTGCTGGCCAGCGGTCAGTTCGTCACCTTGCCGCTGGGCGCCACTGAGGAGCGGCTGGTCGGCACCCTCGATCTCGATGCGGCACTGGGCGAAGGTCGCGCACAGTTTTCCCCCGGCGTACTGGCCAAGGCTGACGGTGGCGTGCTCTATGTCGACGAGGTCAATCTGTTGTCCGATCATCTCGTTGACCTGCTGCTCGATGTGGCCGCCAGCGGCACCAATCTGGTGGAGCGTGACGGCATTTCCCATAGGCATTCGGCAAAATTCGTGCTGATTGGCACCATGAACCCGGAAGAGGGAGAACTGCGTCCGCAATTGCTTGACCGTTTCGGTTTGAACGTCGCCCTCGGTGGTCACACCGCGCCGGTCGAGCGTGGTCAGATCATCCGTCGTCGCCTGGATTTCGACGCCGACCCGCAAGGTTTCTGCGCCGAATGGGAATCCGCACAGGCGACTCTGCGTGACCGTTGCCAGAACGCACGCAATGCACTGGCAAGCATTCCCCTCGACGACCAGGCGCTGGCACACATCACCGAACGTTGCTTCGCCGCTGGCGTCGATGGTTTGCGCGCCGATCTGGTCTGGCTGCGCGCTGCCCGGGCTCACGCTGCCTGGCGCGGGGCGAACGCCATCGCCGAGGAAGATATCGACGCAGTCGCCGAGTTCGCCTTGCGCCATCGCCGTCGCGAACATTGCGCACCGACGCCTCAGTCATCCCAGGCGACGCAACACTCGGTGCCGCAGCACGCCAACCCGGGCGAAGGGCAGGGCCAGTGGGGCGAGTTGCCTGCCCAGCCGCTGGCGGTCGGTGCACGACGTGAAGTGCCGAGCTGGCCAAAAAAGCCCTAGGCATTCGCCCACGCTCCGATGCGGGGGCGAATGCCAGACCCCGAGCCGGGCGGCTGGACCACGGCAAACAGGGTAAGCGTCATACGGCCCGTAGCGGCTCGGTCAACTGGCCTGGCACATTGCTCAATGGCCGACCGCGTCAGCGCGACGACCTGTTGTTTCAGCTGCGCACTCGCTCGCCCCACGAACTGTGGCTGGTGATCGTTGATGCCTCTGCATCGACCCGCCGTCATCAGGCATTGAGCGATGCCAAGGGCTTGCTGGCGCAGTTGTTCGACGATGCCTATCGCCAGCGTGCGCGTCTGGCGCTGCTCACAGCCAGCGGTGCTACACCGAAGTGGCAGGTGCAGGGATTGAAGGCCTCGACCGGGTTGCGCCATTGGCTCGATGGCCTTGGCGCCGGGGGCGGCACGCCGTTACTGGCCGCGTTGGGCGAAGCGGGGCGATGGCTTGGTGCACGGCAAAAGCGTTTTCCGGCAGAGCAGCAGCGGTTGTTGCTGGTGACCGATGGACGGCTGAAGGACTGGCCGTTGTTGCCCGTGCTGGAGTGCCCGGGGGTGCTGATCGACATCGAGCGCGGGCCGATCCGGCTCGGGCGCAGCAGGGTGTTGGCGACGCAGTTGCAGGCCGAGTATCGGCACATTGACGAGCTGCTTCCTGGCTGAAGTTTACTTTGTCTGCACGGGCCTCATCGCGAGCAATCTCGCTCCCACATTGGTCCGGGTGAACACAAAGTCTGTGAACACCGAATGATCCCTGTGGGAGCGAGCTTGCTCGCGAAAGCGGTGGGTCAGCCACCACCAACTTCGGATTACTTGCCCATCGCCTGCCGATACTGCCGGGTGCGCTTGCCAATGTATAACCGGTCGAGAATCAACGCCCACAACGCCGAGACTTCAGGCCGGGTTTTGCGTCCACGGCTCAAGCGATGCAGCTGGAATTTGACCACCGCCATGCTCGCCAGCGCCGCCAGGGGCTTGCGCTTCCAGCGGATCGGCGGCAGTTGCGGATGGCTGTCCTGGCCTTCGCGCCAGTGCTTGACCAGGTGTGGTTCCACAGCGAGCGCGGTGCCGATGCCGGCCATGGCAAGGCCGCTGTCGAGGACCTGTTCGACGATTGCCAGACGCCGGATCCCGCCGGTCACCATCACCGGCATCCGCGCCACGCTGGCCAGTTCGCCGGCCATTTCCAGAAAGTACGCCTCCCGCGCCAGGGTTCGGCCGTCGCGTGCCTCGCCTTGCATGGCAGGTGCTTCGTAACTGCCACCGGAGAGTTCCAGCAGGTCGATCGGTTGTTCGTTGAGCCACTGGATCACTTGCCGCGCATCATCGGCATCGAAACCACCGCGCTGGAAATCTGCTGAGTTGAGTTTTACCGACACACAAAATTGCGGCGACACCGCTTGGCGAACCGCCTCGACGACGGACAACAGCAGTCGCGCACGATTTTCCAGGGATCCGCCCCATTGATCGGTGCGCCGATTGGTCAGCGGCGAAAGGAACTGGCTGATCAGGTAGCCGTGGGCGGCGTGGATCTGCACGCCGGTAAAACCGGCTTTCTCGGCCAGTGCGGCGCTGGTGGCGAAGCGTCGGATCACCTCCTGGATGTCGTCCGCGTTCATGGGTTTGGGTTCGGCGAACATCTTCGAGAACGGGCCCAGATCCAGCGCAACCGCCGACGGCGCCAGAGCTTGCTGGCCAAGGTTGGCCATGGTCTGGCGGCCAGGATGGTTGAGCTGCACCCAGAAATGCGCACCGCCGGCCCGACCGACGCTGGCCCACTGGCGGAAGCGCTCCAGGTGACGCTCGTCTTCCAGCGCTACACCGCCGGGACCGGTCATGGCGCGACGGTCGATCATTACATTGCCGGTCAGCAACAAGCCGGCCTCGCCCTCGGCCCAGGCCTGATACAGGCGAAGCAGTGCCTTGTCGGGTACTTGATCGGTATTGGCGAGGTTCTCTTCCATCGCGGCTTTGGCAATGCGATTGCCGATGGTCTGGCCGTTGGGCAAATTCAACGCTTGAAAGGGCGACATGCTTGGCTCCTCGTAGTGATGAGCAGAGGCTAACCTTAAAGTTAACTTTAATGTCAAGCAGATAAATTGGGCTGCAATGAAGATCGGTGAATTGGCGCAGTTGAGCGGGTTGACCGCATCGCGGATGACCCATGGCAAGGCGCAGTTGCCGGGCTGGATCGACACCCTCCAGGCCCGGCCCGAAGGGGATTTTTACTATTGAGCGGGCAAAACAGTTTGAGTGACAGGGTAGGCAAAAGACTCAGTGTTATCGATAGTCGCAAAAACGGTTTGCTCCTCTCCCGGCCTTATGGGAGCAGAAACGTTTCGTAAGAAGCTGATGTATCGGTCTGGCCTCCAGCGGGTTGTACTTAAACCCATGAAAGACGGGAGCAAGGTAGCCCCAGTATAAAATTCCCCAGGTAAAACAGAGAAAATGGTGGTAACGGAGGTTTTGATTGGAAAAAAGATCGCGCCGGGATAAGTGCCACATAACGGATAGTTCGGAGCTCCTTGTGAACATTTTGACGGTGGCTCCTGGCCGACTACCAGTTTGGTGGGCGGTGAACTTACACCCGTTACCACAACCGAAAATGAAATGCCCTTGCCTGGCAGGTTTTGCAGATTCAATTGTGACATCGTGAAGTTACCGTTAGACAGCGTGGATACCTGCTTCAAAATGACGTCATCGCTGGTTTTCGCCGTTACCATGAACGGGCCTGTAGCCGTGGTCCCAACGATCGTGCCCGAGATGGATGTGGCACTTTTTGAAAGCGGTGTCGTAATGCAAACTTCAGGGCCATTCTGGCCGATGTACTTTCCATTGACCAAGCTGCTGCACTCTTCGCTGACCGTGGAAACAGTCGCGTCCGGATCAATATTGCAACCCGTTAAACCCATCCCCAGCGTCGCGCAAACAAATAAAGTTCTCGCCGTATTCATGTTCGATCCCCTTTGGTTTCGATAGTCAGATGCGGCGCCAGTATTTCCTTGCCTACTCAGAAGCGTCTACTGTCATATTTGACAGTAGCAAGCAGATTGGTCGGGTTTAAACAGATCTTTTTTCGATGGCACACATCGCTCGGTTTGCGATGAGGAGGCGCTTTGCAGTAGGTGGGATAGATAGCTTTATTGATGAAATGTGTAGCGATCCTTCCCGGTATGTTTTGACTCATACAAGGCCGCATCGGCCTTGATCAGCGCCTGGTTCAGTGTGTCACCGTCGAGCACCCGGGCCAGGCCGATACTGATGGTCACCGGGTGTCGAGTGGGTTGCTCGCGTACCACCCGACACAGGTCGCCGGCCAGCGTCTCGACGTCTTCGCGGCTAACCCCGGCCAGGTAAATCGCGAACTCCTCGCCACCCAATCGCGCATATTCGTGGTGGGCCGTCACCGACTTGATGTCCTGCGCGATGCGCTTGAGCACCTCATCGCCAATGTCGTGGCCGTAGACGTCGTTGACCTTCTTGAAGTTGTCGATGTCGATCATCGCCAGGTAGTGGTCGTTTTCCCGGGGCACGCTGTTCAACTGCAGGCTTGCGCGGGTCATGAACGAACGGCGATTGGGGATTTCGGTGAGGGTGTCGATGTAGGCCTGGTCCAGCAGCAGCCTGGACATGATGAAGTTGTTGAGCTTGGCCTTGTGCAGCGTCAGGAAGCTGTAGAGGGTCAGGCCGCAGATAAATGTCGTGTAACTGAGGGCCATCACGCCCCCCAGTTCAAACTGTTCGATACCGGTGTTGTAGAAGGGATTGAGAAACCACCAGGTCACCAACTGCGCGGCAAAGAATGACCAGCGGCTCAGCGGCAACACCGAGGCTGTGAACAGGGTGGTCGAAGCCGCCAGCAACAGCCAGGCCGGTTGGTGGTCGTTTCCCAGGCCTTCGATGAGCAGCCGCGTGCCGAAGGCAATGGTGAGCACAAACAGCAGGTTGAGTTTCTGGAAGTGCCGGGCGTCGCGGATAAACAGCAGAATGATGACGAGAATGGTGAAGACACCGAAGAACACCAGCGAACGCCAGGTGAATGGCTGCCCGCCGATGAAACTCAGGATCAGGTCGTAAGCAACCCAGACCACGATGCTGGCGATGTAGATCAGTACGCAAAATGTGTGCAGCCGATCGAATTCATGTTGGAGGAACTCGGCCTTGAGCTCAGCCGGCGCCGATTTTTTCAGCACTTCGTCTTCAATGGTTTTGTACATCGCCGACCTTGCCCTTGTGCTGGTTGTCGAGAATCACCTTGCCCCAGGGTCGGTAGCGCAGGGAGAAAACCGATGTCGGGTGGCAACCCGGTGAAGAGGTTTGTGGCGGCATCGGTTCGGCACGGAAGGGTTGTCCGGCAGCGCTGACTTGCCGGAAGGCTTCCCTGACGATGCCGATGGAGCAGGGCAGCGCATTGGCGTAGCCATTGCGAATCAATGGTGGCAAGCGTCCGGTGCCGGCACCGTCTTGCCACCACACCTGGATTCCGGCGTTCGCCAATTCCCCCAGCCATTGGCCATTCACTTGTGGCGCGAGTTTGCCGACGTTGAACACGCTGATGTGCAATGGCGCGTCGAGCTTGCCGGAAAAATCCTTGAGCTGGCGTTGCAATCTTTGTCGGCGATCCAGTGCCAGAAAGTGCAGGTCATCCAGTTCCATGGGCAGATACCAGCCGCTTACGGGGAGTTTCCAGTCCTTGCGCAGTTTCTGCTGCCGGGCCAGCGACTGCCCCAGTTGCGTCTGCCAGTACGTTGCCAGCCCGGCACTGTCAAGCTCATTGATACGCTGGTAATAGGCCGGGTCCATGTACAGGCCCAGCACCAGTTTCAGGCCTTGGGCCTGGGCCTGTTTCAGGCTGCGGGCAAGCCAGCCGTCGGCACCGCCGAAGTCCGAATCGCCGTAGGCCGTCCACTGTACGATCACCGTGTGCACGCCCTGGCGGGCGCTGTCCTGCCAGATCCGCTGCCATTGCGCCTGGCTCAGGTTGGCATCGACATTGAGCGGTTGATAGAAAATCCGTTCGTCGGCATGGGTCGCCGCGGCGCCCAGCAACAGGCACAAAGCCAAAAGAAGTCGCTTCATCAGAAATTCAACTCCACGCCCACCAGCACGCCGTTGCCGCCTTCATACAGATTGCCACCCAACGCTTGTTGATACTCGGTGCGCACCGTCAAGTGCGCGCGATAGGCGTTGTAGACATCGTCGTCGAACCACCATTGCCAACGCAGGCCCAGACCGGTGCGCAGATCCTGGCGCCAGTCGTTGCTCGGGTCCTGGGTCGCGAATTCGAGAAAGCCGTACGGCATGATCGTTTGTGCGCCGTTGAACGGAAGTTTCCAGGTGTGCCCTTGCTGGAAGCGCGACAACCATTGATGGTCGCCGGCCTTGGTCCACCACGCCGCGTCGAGGTAGAGGAAACGCTCCTCCCAATCGCTTTCATCGACCCGCCAATCGTTGCGGAATCGACCCTGATCAAGGAACGACGCGGTTGTCCGCAGCAGGTAGTCGGTGGTGGTGTGGCCATCATCGCGGTGATCCTCGGCCTGATCGGACACCTTGTCGGGGACCAGCATCTGGCCGAGGCTCAGGCCATGGTTGTCCTGATCATCGAACTGGCTTTGTTTGTAGATTTCGCCATAGAAGTTGATGTTGGCGGTGCCCCAGGGCTTGTAGCGCAGGCCGACGCCGGTACCCAGGGATTCGGCATAGCTCGACCTGCCCACGCCGCCAAGCAACACGCGGCCATAGACCGACAGCGTGCTGCCGGCGCGGCTGGGTTCATCGCCCAGTGCGTGGTCCCACATGGCCAGTTGCACGTTCTGTGAACTGGAGCGTCGCTGTGTGCCGATGCTGTCGTCGGGACGCAGGATGTCGTTGGTCGATATCCCGGCCGGTGACCAGGTGCTGGCGATGGTGACTGTGTCGCGACGGGACAGGCTTTCGTGGGCGCGACGCTGGCGATAGCGGCGCGCTTCCATGCTGCCATCCTCGTCATCGGCGGCCACCGGGTTCTGCTCCAGATCGATCACCCGGCGCAGTTCCTTGCGCGCCGAAGCGCTGTCTTCGACCTCGTCATAACGCCAGGCCAGGGTTTCGCCGAGGCGATAGTCTTCCGGGAAATCCTGGGTGGCGCGTTGCAGATACGGGATGGAACCGGCGCGTGCTGCCTTGGTCTCGGCACCGGCCAGGCGCACGCCGTAGTCGGCCCGATAACGGGGATTGTCCGGTTCGCGGCGCGCCGCTTCGGCAAGCCATTCGGTACTTTGTTGCAGGTCGCCGGCCTTTTGCGCCGTGACCGAGGCCGCATAGTAATGCTCGGCATCCGGTACCAGCTGCAGGGCGGACCGCTGGCGTTGCAGCGCGAGGGTGTGATCGCCCTGGGCATCGGCAATCGCCGCGCCCAAGGTCCACTCATTGGCACCACGGGTGCGGCTTAGTTGCCAGTAGCGTTCAGCTGTTTGCGTGTCGCCGATATTCAGGGCGCCGCGGCTGGCGGTGAGGTGGGCATTGTCGCTGAGTTCGGCATCTGGAATGCTGCGCCAGATGGCCAGGGCACCGGCCGAGTCTCCGGCCGCCTCCAGGGCGTAGGCGAGTGGCAGGCGAGTGTTCTGGTCACCCATTTTTTCGGCGGTCTGGTAATACACCACTGCTTCGCCGGGGCGCTCGGGCATTGCACAACGGCCGAGGGCGCGGTAGTCGCCCGCAGCTTGCGGGAGATCACCGATGGCCTGTTGAACCGCGCCGCACTGGCCGTTTTCCGCCAGTTGCGCCAGCAGTTGCCCGCGAGTGGCGGGGTCGACGCGCTTGAGCAGCGAAACAATGCGTTGCTGTTGTGCCGCGGTCGGTGTCGACGCGGCATACAACCCCGCCAACCTTTGCAGCAGGGGCGTCGGCAGCTTGCCGCCGTGGCGGTCGAAGGCGCTCTCGAGCAACTGTTGCGCATGTTCACGATGGCCGGCATTCAGCGCCAGGTAGGTAGCCTGGTTGAGCGAATCGAGGTTGCCGGTCTGCTGGTAATGCCGCTCCCAGAATGCCGCCGCTTCGGTATCGTGATCCGATGCCTGGAGCAGTTCAGCGCGGCGTTTGACCACGTCGGCGGTCTGCGGCTGGCTGGCGAGGTAGGCCATGACTTTGTCGCTGCGGCCTTCCTCCTGCCAGACGTCGAGCAGGTGTTCGCGGCGTCGCGTGTCCCAAGGCTCCGGTAGACGGGTCGTTTGCAGCAGGTCGGTGGCTTGCAGGCGCTGGGCGAGGACCAGCCAGGCCTGCGGGTTTTCTTCGGGTTGGCAACTTTTCAATTGGCTCAGCGCAGCTTGCGGATCACGACGCGACAGCCAGTCGGCGGTCTCCAGGCATGGCCGCTGCAACTCACCACTCAAGCGTTGTACCGTGGCGCTGTCGCCGGTTTGCCGCGCCAGTTCCCACAGACGCTGGCGTTGCGCCGGGTCGGCAAGATCGGCAGGCGGCAGCGATTGCATCCAGCGCTGCGCCTGCTGGACCTGGCCCATGGCAATCGCCCGGTCGACCATGGCCAGCCGGGTCTTGCGCGCGGCTTCCGGGCTTGGCGCTGTTTGCAGCAGTTGCTGCAAGGATTGCTCGTCGAGGCGTTGCACGTAGGCGTTGGCCAGGCGTTGCCAGCTTTGGGCATCGAGTTGTTGGTTAGCGGCCAGTGGCGCCAGTTCCTTGATGGTGCCATCCCAATCGCGCAGTTGCTCGGACCAGTTGGCCCGGGCCTGTTGCAGCGCTTGCTCATCACCCTTGGGTGGCAGTTGCGCCAGCCAGTCATGGGCCGAGGCCGCGCCGCCGCGCTTGGCCAGGCTCGCGCTGTAGGCCTGCCACAGGCGCACGCGATGCTCCAGATTGCTGGAGGCTATCCATTGCTCCACCTGTTTTCTGTCCGGCGGATCCTGTTCGATCCAGGCCAGGCGCAAGTTGAGCAGGCTATCGCTGTTGGACGGGGTATCCGGCAGCGCTTGCAGGGCATCTTCGTAGCGTTGCTGCTTGACCAGCGATTGCACCAGTAACGCCCGTGCTTCATCGTTTTGCGGCACTTTGCTCAGCAGGTGGCGCATCAGCCGTTCGACTTCCTTCCAGTTGCCGTTTTTCGCTTCGCGGTAACTGCGGTCCATATAGGGGTAACTGCGGAACTGATCGAAATCGGTCAAGGGTTCGGCTTGCACCCACGCCGTCGTGTTCAGACAGAGCAACAGGCTACCGGCCATCAAGGTCTGACGATGGACAGGCTTCATGCGGCCTCCCGGGCAATGCAGTACGCTGCGTGCTGCTCGCTCGTCTGATCGACCAGGGCCTGCTCGAGGATTTCCTGTGTGATCATGCCGCGTTCAATCAAGTGTTCACCGAGAGACATTTTTTCCGCATCGAAATCGATCAGCGCCTGATTGAACAGGGTTGGCGGCACCATGCCGCGTACTTGCAACAGATTGCCCAGCAACACTTGGTGATGGCTGACGCGCTCAATCAGGTCTTCGTCGTCCTGATTTTGCTCAAGCACCTCAAGCATCTGATGCACTTCCTCGCTTTGACGAGGGCTGGCGTACCAGTAGCGGATCCCCAGCGTCACCCGGCCTTGTGGTGCAAGGCGGCAACGCACCGGGCGTTTCAGTTGACGGCTGATGGCGCCCAGGGACACCTGGCTCACCGGACCTTCGGAGGCCAGCACCAGGGTTTCGTTCTCCTCGGCGACCGGCAACACGCCGTAGTGTGTAGCGATTTTGCGCGGCACGGCGTCGATCAGGCGTTTGTCGAGCTTGAACGGATTGAGTGGCGCCCATTCCAGGTCCAGTTGTTCGGCCAGGGCCTGCACCAGTTGCGTGGTGTCGATGTGCCCGCGCAGCAGCAGTTCCTGACCCAGGCGTCGGCGTACCGGGTTGGTGATCGCGGCTTCGAGTTGATCTTCAGACAGCAGGCCTTTTTCCACCAGGCGATGGCCCAGCGGGGTGCGCTGGGCTTCAGCCAGGGCCGGAAACTCATGGGTGGTCTTGTCCCAGGCGACGCGACGGGAATCGCCCATTTCCATCACCTGGCGCAACGCCCGAACGTTGGCGAAAAAATTCACGAAATTGCTCCACACCATCCGGGGCGCCGACAGCAGTCCTTCGCCGAGTCCGTAAAAACGGGTGACAAACCAACCGCGCTGGAATAGCCGGTTGAGCAGCATGAAGCCATTGAGCCACAGCAGGCCCGCCAACAACGTGCTGTCAGAGAGGATCGACGGGAACCGCCAGGCGGTCGGCGCGATCACGGTGACCAGCCACATCGCCAGCAACACCACCAGCAGTATGTTCACCAGGAAGCTCAACAGGTACGCAATCAGGCCACGGCGGTCGCGCCACAGAAAATAATTGAGCAGGCCTTTGCTGCTCCAGCCCAGATTCTTGGTGCCCTGGAACACGATGCCGACGATCCAGCGCGACTTCTGCCGGATCGCGTACTGCAAGTCCCGGGGAAAGTGCTCGCGCACACAGATCACCTGGGAAAAGGCGCGGTCCATGCCGAACACCCATGGTTGTTCCAGTGCCAGTTTCGGGTCGGTCACCGAATAACGGGCAAAGATGCACTTCATGCCTTTTTGCTTGAGGCGGAAACCGATGTCGTAGTCTTCGGTGAGGCTCTGCACGTCGAAGGCGATACCGTCACCGTCTTCGAGCAGGGCACTGATGGCCTTACGGCTGAAACAGGTGCCGACCCCGGCGCTGGGCACTTGCCCGGTCAGTGCTTCACGCACGATGACGTCCTTGCCATGGTTCTCGGCGAACTCGTCGACGTAGTGCCCGGCAGTGAAGCCATGCCATTCCGGCGCGTAGGGATAGACCGGAATCTGGATCAGGTCCTTGGCCGGCAGCAGGTAGTTGAACAGGCGCAACTCCATGGGTGAAATCACGTCCTCGGCATCGTGCAGGATGAAGCCGGCGAACTGGATCTTTGCATCGTTTTCAAAGCGCAGGATGGCGTCGATCACGTTGTTCAGGCAGTCAGCCTTGCTGGTAGGACCGGGACGGGCGCACACCACTTTGTGCACGTTGGGATAATGCAGGCACACCGCATCGACGTCGGCCTGGGTCTCGGCGTCGTTGGGGTAGGTGCCGACGAAAATCTGATAGTTCTCGTAGTCGATGGTCGAGGCGGCCAGGCGCGCCATTTCACCGACCACGCCGACTTCGTTCCACGCCGGCACCATGATCGCCAGGGGTTTTTCGCCGATGGAATACAGCCGTTGCTCATCGGCTCGGTCGAATTTTTCATAGATCCGCCAGCGCCGGATCAGCTTGCGGGTCCAGTACACCAGGTCGATGAACAGGTCATCGAGGCCGAGTATGAACATCAGCAGGGCCAGGGTAATCGCGAGGTATTTGAGACCGAACAACACATAGGCAAAGAAGTCGACAAACACCAGGCTCATACGGCTTTACCCGCCGTGCGGTGTTTGAGCCAGATGCCGAGGCGATTGGCGATGCGTTCGCTGGCGTGTCCGTCGCCATAGGGGCTATGGACCCGGCTCATTCGCTGGAAGGTGGCTTCATCATCGAACAACAGGCTCGATTCCCTGACGATGCGGTCGGTGTCGGTGCCCACCAGCACCACGGTTCCGCCTTCGAGCGCCGATGGCCGCTCCGTGACATCGCGCAGCACCAGAAGCGGCTTGCCAATGGCTGGTGCTTCCTCCTGGATGCCACCGGAATCGGTGAGAATGAAATAGGCGCGGTCCATCAGCCAGACGAAATGCTGGTAATCCTGCGGTGCCACCAGATAGATATTGGGTTTGTCCGAGAGGACGCTGTAGACCGCCTTTTGCACCTGCGGATTGAGGTGCACCGGGTAGACGAATTGCGCATCGGGATAACGTTCGGCAAGGGTGGCCAGAGCCAGGCAGATGTTGCGAAAGCCGCCGCCGAAATTCTCCCGGCGATGCCCGGTGATCAGCACCATGCGCCTGTTGTCGTCGAGCACCGCCAGCGGCGAGTCGGCGGCCGGGTGCCAGTGGATTTCCTGCTGGTGTTTGCGCATCCATACCAGCGCATCGATCACCGTGTTACCGGTGACCTCGATGTTGGCCTTGGACACACCTTCGCGCAGCAGGTTGTCCTGGCTGATGGTGGTCGGCGCGAAATGCAGGTCGGCGATGACACCGGTCAGGTGCCGGTTGGCTTCCTCAGGCCAGGGTGCACGCAAGTTACCGGTACGCAAACCTGCCTCGACGTGGCCGATGGGTATCTGGCGATTGAAGGCGGCGAGGGCGGCAATGAAGCTGGTGGTGGTGTCGCCGTGTACCAGCACGATATCCGGATGCACCCGCTCGTAGGCTTTGTCGAGATGCCCCAGCAATTGTTCGGAGAGACCGTTGAGGGTCTGGCCCTGGGTCATCACCTGCAAGTCTTCATCGACCGTCAGCTCGAACGAGTCGAGGACCTGCTTGAGCATTTCCCGGTGCTGGCCTGTGGAGCAGATGTTCAGGGTTATACCTGGCCAATTGCGCAGGACCCGTGCCAGGGGGGCCATCTTGATGGCCTCCGGACGCGTACCGAAAACCATCATGACTTTAAATGACATCAACCCTCCTGGGACCGCGCACGCCGAACACGTCGCGGCTGCTAAAACCGGTAATTTCCTGAACATAGAATAAAGCAGTCGGGTGGGCGGTTGTCCAATGAAGCTGCTCTGAGTCGCGGGTGTTGCTTCGAGTGGGGTCATGTGCACCCAATTGAGAACCAGATACCCGTCCCTCTGATTCAAAACAAATTTCAATCCCTCTCACATTCCCTCCACATCCTGTGGCACACTTTCTGCCGCTTATTCCGTTATTGCACAATTAATTCCGCTATAGCGGAACAATAACTTCCAGTCAGGAGAAACACCCATGAGCATTACTCGTTACGGCACCGGCAGCACCGCCGGCGGCGGTCAGCCTCGTCCATTCGCCCGCGCTGTCGAAGCCGATGGCTGGCTGCACGTGTCCGGCCAGGTGCCGGCGCTGGATGGCGAGATCATTGTCGGTGGTATCGTCGAGCAGACTCACCAGACCATGAAGAACCTGATCGCTATCCTTGAAGAGGCCGGTTATGGCCTCGAAGACGTGGTGCGCACTGGCGTGTGGCTGGAAGACCCGCGGGATTTCTGGAGCTTCAACAAGGTGTTCTCCGAGTACTTCAAGCCTGAACATGCCCCGGCGCGGGCCTGCGTGCAGGCGAACATGATGGTCGACTGCAAGGTCGAGATCGACTGCATTGCGTACAAGAAAAAGGCTTGAACCGAGTCGCGCCCATCGCGGGCAAGCCACGCTCCCACAGGTTTGTGTGCTGCCACAGATTGCAGACACACCACCATTCCCTGTGGGAGCGGGCTTGCCCGCGAAGGCGGCCTAACGGTGAGCGCGGCACACTGGGTAAACTCCAGGCGACCATGAATGGGAACCACTGAAATGACCGAAGACACCATCAAGCGCCGGGCACGCGGGCTGGACCGGGCGTTCGATATCCTCGATTTCCTCAAGGAGATCGGCCAGCCCCTGCGTCCGAACGACATCGCCAGCGGCATCGGCAGCCCCAAATCCACGGTCTACGAACTGGTGGCCTCGCTGCTGGAACGACGCATCCTGGAGCCGGTGGGCAAGGATGGTCATGTCTACCTCGGTCGCCAGTTGTACTTTCTCGGGCAGGCACACCTGCGACATTTCGACCTGACTCGCGAGGCCGATCACGCCTTGCAGGAAATCGTCAGCCAGACCCGTGAAACGGCGCAGATGTGCCTGCTCAACGGGCGCAAGTACACCGTTGCGCTGATGAAGGAGGGGGAGCGGCATTTCCGCATTTCCTCGGACATCGGTGAAAACGCGCCCATCCCCTGGACCGCATCCGGGCGCTTGCTGCTGGCGCACCTGAGCGACCAGGCAATCGTCGACCTGATCGACCACGACGACTTCATCCTGCCCAACGGCGAACGCTTGGAACTTGCGCAGTTTCTCAAGGAAATCCGTCAGGCCGGAATCGATGGTTTCTTTTCCTTCGATAGCGTCGCCGACACCTTTACCCATTGCTTCGCCGCACCGGTCAAAGACCCCAACGGCGTGGCCATCGCGACCCTGTGCATCGTCGCCCCCCGGGCCGATGCCAAGAACAACTACAACGACTACCGCCGGGTGCTGATCGAAAGCGCCAATAGCCTGGCCCGTCGCATCAACGAATAACAGCGGCTGCCTGCGGCCGCGTGAACGAGGAGTTCGACCATGTCTTCTGCCCCCAATACCGCCGCCGTGGAAAAAGGCACCGCACCCAAGGGTGCCAGCCTGGTGCGTGACGTCAGCCTGCCTGCGCTGGTACTGCACCGCGAGGCGCTGGAACACAACATTCGCTGGATGCAGGCGTTCGTCAGCGACAGCGGAGCGGAACTCGCGCCCCATGGCAAAACCAGCATGACCCCGGCGCTGTTCCGGCGCCAACTGGACGCCGGTGCCTGGGGCATCACCCTGGCCAGTGCCACCCAAACCCGTGCGGCCTACGCTCATGGTGTGCGCCGGGTGCTGATGGCCAACCAGTTGGTCGGTACGCCGAACATGGCGCTGATTGCCGACCTGCTGGCCGACCCGACGTTCGACTTCTATTGCATGGTCGATCACCCGGACAACGTCGCCGACCTCGGTGCCTATTTCGCCTCCCGTGGCGTGCGTTTGAACGTCATGATCGAATACGGCGTTGTCGGTGGTCGCTGCGGTTGCCGCAGCGAGCAGCAAGTGCTCGACCTGGCCAAGGCCATCGCCGCGCAACCGGCGCTGGCCCTGACCGGGATCGAAGGCTACGAAGGGGTGATCCACGGCGATCACGCGGTGACCGGTATCCGCGATTTCGCCGCGTCACTGGTGCGCCTGGCGGTGCAGTTGCAGGACAGCGGTGCCTTCGCCATCCCCAAGCCGATCATCACCGCGTCGGGTTCGGCCTGGTATGACCTGATTGCCGAGTCGTTTGAAGCGCAGAACGCCGCCGGGCGTTTCCTCAGTGTTCTGCGTCCCGGCAGTTACGTGGCCCATGATCATGGCATCTACAAGGAAGCGCAGTGCTGCGTGCTCGACCGTCGCAGCGACCTGCACGAAGGCCTGCGTCCGGCGCTGGAGGTGTGGGCGCACGTGCAGTCGCTGCCGGAGCCGGGGTTTGCGGTGATTGCCCTGGGCAAGCGCGACGTGGCCTACGACGCCGGTTTGCCGGTGCCATTGCTGCGTTACAAGGCGGGCGCCGTGCCGGCCAAAGGCGATGATGTGAGCGTCTGCAAGGTGACTGCGGTGATGGACCAGCATGCGTTCATGACCGTGCCACCGGGGGTTGATCTGCGGGTGGGCGACATCATTTCGTTTGGCACTTCGCACCCGTGCCTGACGTTCGACAAGTGGCGTGTCGGTTGCCTGGTGGATGAGCAACTGAACGTCATCGAGACGATGGAAACCTGTTTCTAAGGGTTTGAGATCGAGTTGCGGCCATCGCGAGCAAGCTCGCTCCCACATTGGATCTATGGCGTTTACAAAATCCCTGTGGGAGCGAGCTTGCTCGCGATGGCGGCCGACCAGACAACACCGAAATACCAGAGACCCCACAACAATGAACACCATCAACACCCTGGGCCCCAACACTCCACGCATCGCCCTGATCGGCGAGTGCATGATCGAGTTGCAGCATCGCGCCGACGGCAGCCTGCAACAGAGCTTCGGCGGCGACACATTGAACACGGCCGTGTACCTGTCCCGGGAACTGGGAGAGGACGGCTCCGTGGACTACGTCACCGCCCTGGGCGATGACAGTTTCAGCGACGCGATGTGCCAGAGTTGGGCGGCGGAAAATATCGGGCTCGCCATGGTCCAGCGTCTGCCCGGACGCCTGCCGGGTTTGTATTGCATCCAGACTGACACCGCCGGTGAGCGACGCTTTCTGTACTGGCGCAACGAAGCGGCCGTCCGCGATTGCTTCACCACCCCGGCCGCCGCGCCGATTCTCACCGCGCTGCCGGATTATGATGTGCTGTACTTCAGCGGCATCACCCTGGCGGTACTCGGAGCGCAAGGTCGGGAAAAACTGCTGGAAACCCTGATCGAAGCCCGCCAGCGCGATGCGCGGATCGTGTTCGACAACAACTACCGGCCACGGCTGTGGGCATCGGTCGAAGACGCCCGGGCGGCATATCGCAGTGTGCTGGCGTATGTCGACCTGGCGTTGCTGACGGTGGATGACGAACAGGCGTTGTTTGGTTATGCCGATGGTGACGCGGTGTTTGCCGCGTATGAGCAGATCGGTACGCCGGAAGTGGTGCTCAAGCGCGGCGCACAAGCGTGCCTGATTCGTTGTGATGGAGAGTCGTTCGAAGTGCCCGCGCAGAAGGTCGAGCGGGTGGTGGACACCACGGCGGCGGGGGATTCGTTCAGCGCGGCGTATCTGGCTTCGCGACTCAAGGGCGGCAGCCCTTCGCAAGCCGCCGAGGCCGGGCATCGGTTGGCGAGCCGGGTGATTCAGGTGCCGGGGGCGCTGATTCCCAGAGATTGAAATGCATTAACTGGGGCGAGGGGGGCTTTGTGGCGAGGGGGCTTGCCCCCGTTGGGCTGCGAAGCAGCCCCAAACCCTGTCTACCGGATTTATCTGACATGCCGAGTGCAGCGAACTCACGAGTGCTGCGCACTCGAACGGGGGCAAGCCCCCTCGCCACAGGGGCCTGACCAGCCACTCAATCCCGGTAAAACACCTGCACCAGGTGATACCCGAACTTGCTCTTGATCGGCCCATGCACCACCCGCAGCGGTTTCTTGAAGATCACCGCATCAATCACGCCGACCATCTGTCCCGGCCGCACTTCACCGAGATCGCCGCCGCGCTTGCCCGATGGGCAGGTCGAATACTTCTTGGCCAGCACGTCGAACGCTTCGCCCTTGGCGATGCGTTGTTTGAGCTGCTCGGCTTCTTCCGAGGTTTTCACCAGAATATGGCGGGCTTGAGCTTTCATTGGCGGTACCTTGCAACGGTGGTGGCTATGTGGGCGGCAGTGGGGGCGCGCGATTATGCCTCAACTCAGTCCGATTGACTGATCATCGTGCGAATCTTGTTGGCCAGCAGATCGATGGAAAACGGCTTGGCTACCATGTCCATGCCCTCTTCGAGAAAACCCTGGCGCTCGGCGGCGATCTCGGCGTAACCGGTCATGAACAGCACTTTCAGTTCGGGACGATGCTGACGGGCGATTTCCGCCAGTTGGCGGCCGTTCATGCCCGGCAACCCGACGTCCGTCACCAGCAGGTCCACCCGCAGGTCCGACTCCAGCAGCGGCAGGGCGCCCTTGGCATCTTCGGCTTCATGGGCGCGGTAACCGAGCTCATTGAGCAGGTCCAATACCAGCATGCGCACCGCCGCATCGTCCTCGACCAGCATCACGGTTTCGCCGGCAATGGCCGCCGGTGCCTCGCCGATGACGGGCGACAAAACTTTTTCCGACTCGGTCGAATGCAGGCGCGGCAGGTACAAGCGCACGCTGGTGCCCCGTCCCGGCAGGCTGAACAGACTGACGTGGCCCCCCGATTGCTGGGCGAAACCGTAAATCATCGACAAGCCCAAACCGGTGCCCTGGCCGATGGGCTTGGTGGTGAAGAAGGGGTCGAATGCCTTGGCCAGCACCGAGGGCGTCATGCCGGTGCCGTTGTCGCTGACGGCAATCATCACGTAGTCACCGGCCTTGACCGGTTCCAGGGTCGTCATGTCACTGCCGTCGAGGTACACGTTGGCCGTTTCGATCTGCAACTCGCCGCCATCGGGCATGGCGTCCCGGGCGTTGATCACCAGGTTGAGCAGGGCGTTTTCCAGTTGGCTGACATCGGTGTTGACCCGCCAGATGTTCTCGGCCAGTTGCAGGTCGAGCTCGATATGGTCGCCCTTGGTGCGCCTGAACAAGTCTTCCAGAGAGTGGATCAGCTCGTTGGGGTTGAGCGGCTTGCGATTGAGTGATTGGCGGCGGGAGAACGCCAGCAAGCGATGGGTGAGGGCGGCGGCGCGGTTGGCCGAGGACACGGCCGCTTCGGTGAATCGACCGATCTCGCTGGCGCGGCCGTCGGCAATGTAGCGTTGCATCAGGTCGAGGCTGCCGATGATGCCGGTGAGCATGTTGTTGAAGTCATGGGCGATGCCGCCGGTAAGCTGGCCGACCGCTTCCATTTTCTGCGCATGGCGCAAGGCGTCTTCGGCACGTTCGCGCTCGAACATCTCGTTTTGCAGGCGCTCGTTGGCTTCGGCCAGTTGGCGGGTGCGGGCGGCAACCCGTTCTTCAAGGGTTTCGTTGAGGTTACGCAGGGCTTCTTCGGTCTTTTTGCGCTCGGTTTCGTCGATCACGAAGATGTAGAAACCGTTCACGGCGCCATCCGCGCCGTGGCGTGGCAGGTAATTCATCAAGGCCTGACGGATGCTGCCGTCGCGGTGTGGCGTGCTGATGCTGAAACAGCAGGGCCGGCCGGACAGCGCCTCCTTGATGTGCGGAGCGCGCAGCGCATAGGCTTCTTCGCCGAGCACCTCAAGAATGGTTCGCCCGTAAAGCTCTTGCGGCGTCAGCCCGTACCAGTCGAGGTACGCCGCATTGTTCAGGCGAAAGCGTTCTTCGCGGTCGACGTAGCTGATCAGGACCGGCATGGCGTTGATGATCAGTTGCAGCTCGGTCTGGCTCTGGCGCAGGGCCTGTTCGGTGTGTTTGCGCTCGGTCAGGTCCAGGGCGGCGCCGAGGAAGCGCACTGGCCGGCCATGGTGATCCTTGTAGCAGCGACCGCGGGCAAATACCCAGCGCATCTGGCCGTCGGTTTGCAGCAGGCGATACTCCTCGGCGTATTCGGTGCCATGGGTGATGCAATGCTTGATGCTGCGGGCGATCAGGGCGCGGTCTTCGGGGTGTACGCCGTGCAGGTATTCACTGATCGGCAATTGACTGGCCATGGCCGGGTCGATGCCATGCAGTTGGGCAAAATGCGCATCGGCGATGAAGCGGTCCTCGCTGATGTCCCAGTCCCAGGTACCGACCGCATCGGTGGCGGCGAGGGCCAGTTGCAGGCGTTCCTCGGTTTCACGCTGGGCCTTGAGGCTGGCCGCCGAGCGCTGTTCGAGTTCGAGGGCGATGCGCCGGCGTTCGTTGGTTTCGATGGCGGTGACCAGGATCCCGGACACCCGGGCACCTTCGTCGCGGATCGGGCTGTAGGTCAGGTCGAGCCAGAAGTCAGACTCCCGGTCCCCGCGTTGCAGGGTAAAGCGCTGCTCGCTGTAGCTGCGCACCTGACCTTGCAGGACGGCGCTGTAGATCGGGTCGGTGAAGTCTTGCAACTCTGGCCAGATCAGGTGTGTCGGTTGTCCGAAAGCGTGCGGATGTTTGCTCCCGGCGAGCAGGGCGAAGCCGTCGTTGTAGATTTGCGTCAGTTGCGGGCCCCATAACAGCAGCATCGGCATCGGTGAATGAATGACGATGTCCACGGCGGTTCGCAGGCTTTGTGGCCAAGTGCTGGCAGCGCCCAGCGGGCTGCTTGCCCAGTCGATTCGGGCGATCAAGGCCTGGGCATCGCTGGCGGTTGGTATTGCGTTCATCAAGGAGTCCTGCACATGAGTCGCTTTGGCTGGGACTATTCTTGCACAGGTGATAGGTGCAGGTTGATTCGAAGGCTTGAGCGGTTACTGTGGGAGCGAGCAAGCTCGCGATGGCGTCGGGTCACGTTGCATTGATGTCAACTGACACTCCGCTATCGCGAGCAAGCTCGCTCCCACAGGTAATCCCATTTCAATCCATCAGTTCGGGCCGGTCACGAAATTGCTCCAGTGCCTCGGGATTGGCCAAGGCATCAGTGTTCTTCACTTTCTGCCCATGCACCACATTGCGCACCGCCAGCTCAACGACCTTGCCGCTGATGGTCCGGGGAATGTCCGTCACTGCCACAATCTTCGCCGGCACATGACGCGGCGTGGTATTGGCGCGAATCACCTGGCGGATCTGCTGTTGCAGGGCCTCGTCCAGTTCGAGCCCGTCGCGCAAGCGCACGAACAGCACCACCCGCACGTCGTCCTGCCACTGCTGACCGATCGCCACGCAGTCGAGCACCTGGGGGACTTTCTCCACCTGGCGATAGATTTCCGCCGTGCCGATGCGCACGCCGCCGGGGTTGAGCACGGCATCGGAGCGACCGTGGATCATCATTGCGCCATGGGGCAGTTGTTCGGCGTAATCACCTTGGGCCCAGACGCAGGGGAACAGGCTGAAATAGGATTTGTGCAGTTTTTCGCCATCAGGATCGTTCCACAGGCCAATGGGCATCGCCGGGAAATGCCGGGTGCAGACCAGTTCGCCTTTTTCACCGATCACCGGGTGGCCTTCGTCGTTCCACACTTCAACGGCCATGCCCAGGCTCTTGCCCATGATTTCGCCGCGCCGCACGGGCGACATCGGGTTGCCGTTGACGAAGCACGAGACGATGTCGGTGCCGCCGGACATCGAAGCCAGGCACACGTCAGCCTTGAAGTCGCGATAGACGAAGTCGTAACTGTGCGGCGACAGTGCCGAGCCGGTGCAAAGCAACGTCTTGAGGCTGCCCAGATCATGACTTTCACGGGGCTTGATACCGCTGCTTTCCAGGGTAGCGAGGTATTTGGGGCTGGTGCCGAAGACGCTGATGCGTTCGTCGTCGATCAGGTCGATCAAGCGTTGTGGCTCGGGCTGGAACGGTGAGCCATCGTACAGCACCACGGAGCTGCCGGTGGCCAGTGCCGACACCAACCAGTTCCACATCATCCAGCCGCAGGTGGTGTAGTAGAACAGCCGTTCACCGGGGCCTAGATCGCCATGCAGGCCGTGTTCCTTGACGTGTTGCAGCAACACGCCGCCGGTGCTGTGGATGATGCATTTGGGCACGCCGGTGGTGCCGCTGGAGTAGAGGATGTACAGCGGATGGGCGAAGGGCACGGGGACGAAATCCGGCTCGCCGCCGGGTTCGTAGAAATCGTCCCACAGCGTCACGTTGGCCTGGGTGTGGAATTCTTCGATGTGCGCCTGTGGCCGGGCGTAAGGCACGACGATCAGCTGTTGCAGCGAAGGCAGACGCTGGAGGATCTCGTTGACCTTGGCGGTCTGGTCGATCTCCTTGCCGGCATAGCGGTAGCCGGCGCAGGTCACCAGTACTTTCGGTTCGATCTGACCGAAACGGTCAACCACCCCTTGGGTGCCGAAGTCCGGTGAGGAGCAGGACCAGATAGCGCCAAGGCTGGTGGTGGCGAGCATGGCCACCAGTGTCTGCCAGGTGTTGGGCATGCACGCGGCGACCCGGTCACCCACACCGACGCCGGCGGCGATCAAGCCATTCTGAAAACCGGCGACCTGCTCGGCGAGTTCAGCCCAGGTCAAATGTTCACGCTGACCGTTTTCGCCGACGGCTATCACGGCGATCGCATCGTCGCGACGCTGTAGCAGGTGTTCGGCAAAGTTCAGCGTTGCACCGGGGAACCATTGGGCGCTGGGCATCCGGGGGCCTTCGAGCAGCACGGCGTCGGGCTGATCGTGGAAGCGGATGTCGAAGAAATCGACGATGGCCTGCCAGAAGTCCGGGCGTTGATCGATGGACCACTGGTGCAGGGCAGGGTAGTCGTCGATCTTGAGGTGGTGTCGCTGATTGATGAAGCGGCGAAAGGCTTCCATGCGGGTCTTGCCAATGCGTTTGGCGTCGGGTTGCCAGAGGATGTCGGACATGGTTTGCCTCTTCTTTTTTATGCCTTCACACAGGCTGATGTGGCGCCGGCTTTTGTGGCGAGGGAGCTTGTGTGGCGAGGGGGCTTGCCCCCGTTCGGCTGCGAAGCAGTCGTGAATCAGACAACCTGAATCGTCTGTGAGTTTTTGGGGCGGCTTCGCCACCCAACGGGGGCAAGCCCCCTCGCCACAAGGGTCTATCAGCCAGTCACTGCGCCAACCACCCACCATCAACATTCCACGCCGCGCCCCGCACCTGGCTGCCGGCTTCGCTGCACAGGAACAGCACCAGTTCACCCAGTTGCGGCGGTGTCACGAATTCCAGCGATGGCTGCTTTTCAGCGAGCAAATCGTGCTGCGCCTGCTGCGGGTCAACTCCACTGGCGGCACGATCATCAATCTGCTTTTGCACCAGCGGCGTCAATACCCAGCCTGGGCAGATCGCGTTGCAGGTGACTTGGGTGGTTGCGGTTTCCAGCGCGACCACTTTGGTCAAGCCGATCACCCCATGCTTGGCGGCGACATAGGCAGCCTTGCCCACCGAACCGACCAGGCCATGCACCGAGGCAATGTTGATCACCCGGCCCCAGCCCTTGGCGCGCATGCCCGGCAGGCTCAAGCGGGTGCTGTGGAACACCGACGACAGGTTGATGGCGATGATCGAATCCCAACGCTCCACCGGAAACTCATCCACCGCTGCCACGTGTTGAATGCCAGCGTTGTTGACCAGAATGTCGACGCCGCCGAACTCGCGCTCGGCGTAGGCGATCATGTCGGCAATTTGCGCCGGATCGCTGACATCGGCCGGGTGATGGCCGACCTTGCCGCCAAACTGTTGCACCTGGGCGATCACTTGGGAGGCATCGCCAAAGCCATTGAGGATCAGGTTGGCCCCGGCCTTGGCCAGGCTGAGGGCGATCCCCAGGCCGATGCCGCTGGTGGAGCCGGTGACCAGTGCGGTCTTGCCCGAAAGAGTCGTCATGAATACCTCACACAATGCCAGTGGCGTAGAAAGTGCCGATCACCACGAAAACCGCCAGGGTCTTGATCAGCGTAATACAGAAAATATCTTTGTAAGCTTCGCGGTGGGTCAGCCCGGTGACCGCCAGCAGGGTAATCACCGCGCCATTGTGCGGCAGGGTGTCCATGCCGCCGCTGGCCATCGCGGCGACCCGGTGCAGCACTTCCAGCGGAATGTTCGCCGCATGGGCTGCGCTGATGAACTGCTCGGACATCGCCGCCAGCGCGATGCTCATGCCGCCCGAGGCGGAACCGGTGATGCCGGCCAGCAGGGTCACGGTAATCGCTTCGTTGACCAGTGGGTTGGGAATGCTCTTGAGCCAGTCGGCCAGTACCAGGAAACCCGGCAGGGACGCGATCACCGCGCCGAAACCGTATTCCGAGGCCGTATTCATCGCCGCCAGCAAGGCACCGCTGACCGCACTTTTACTGCCTTCGGCCAGCTTGCGGCTGATCGCCTTGTAGCCGAACACCAGCACCATGAGGATGCCGACCAGCAAGGCTGCCTGTACCGCCCAGATCGCCGTGAGCTTGGCGATTTCCGTGGTCACCGGCGTGGCCATGCCCGGCAGCGCGAGGCTGTGGGTCTTGCCGTACACCTGTGGAATCCAGTGGGTGAACAGCAGGTTCATGATGCCCACCGCCAGCAGTGGCGACAGCGCCAGCCACGGGTTGGGCAGCTTCAGGTCGGCGGCGGTTTCCGGCTCGTTGCGCAGGTCCGAACCATAGCCTTCACCGGTACGCTGGGCCTTGTTGCGCTGGCGCTGGAGAAACAGCATGCCGGCGCAGAACACGAAGATCGTGCCGATCACGCCCAGCCACGGCGCCGCCCAGGCGGTGGTGTTGAAGAAGGTGCTGGGGATGATGTTCTGGATCTGTGGCGTGCCGGGCAGGGCGTCCATGGTGAACGAGAAGGCGCCCAGCGCAATGGTCGCCGGGATCAGTCGCTTGGGGATGTTGCTCTGGCGGAACATTTCAGCGGCAAACGGATAGACCGCGAACACCACCACAAACAACGATACGCCGCCGTAGGTCAGCAAGGCGCAGACCAGCACGATCACCAGCATCGCCTGGCGGGTGCCGAGCAGGCGAATGGCTGCAGCGACGATGGAGCGCGAGAAACCGGACAGTTCGATCAGCTTGCCGAACACCGCGCCGAGCAGGAACACCGGGAAATACAGCTTGATGAAGCCGACCATTTTTTCCATGAACACCCCGGTGAAAGCGGGGGCGACGGCAGACGGGTCAGTCAGCAGGACAGCGCCGAGGGCGGCAATCGGGGCAAAAAGGATAACGCTGTAGCCACGGTAGGCAGCCAGCATCAGCAGCGCGAGGGCTGCCAAGGCAATGATCACACTCATGGTGTGTCTCCTGGGTTGTTATTTTTGTTGGGTGAAGCCTGGTGGGAGAGGCGTATAGCGAGTTTTGTGCCATCTTGTTAAGTTGTTGAAATATAAGAATATATTTTATTTATGAGGGTTGAGTTCGAATGCTTTATCTCTAATTAGAGACTTTTGGCGGTGGTGCTGGCCTCATCGCGAGCAAGCTCGCTCCCACAGTGGGACGGAGTAGTTCAGTAGAACGCGGTCTACTGTAGGAGCGAGCTTGCTCGCGATGGTTTGTCTAGCAATTGAGACTAATGTCTCTTTATTGAGACTCTGCAATCCCCAGTGCCGCCATTTTCTTGTACAGCGTCGACCGCCCAAGCCCCAGCCGTGCCGCTGCATCAGGCACCTTGCCCCCGCATTGCGCGAGGGTGGTTTCGATCAATTGCCGGTCAAATCGCTCCCGCGCCACACTGAACGTCTCTTGGGCAAGCGGTTCGATGGTCAAGGGCGCCACGCGTTCCACCGGTATGAATGTACCGATCGCCCCGCGGATGTCCGCCACCGTCAGGCGCAAATCATCACTGAGCAGCGCGGCCCGCTCCAACACATTGCGCAGCTCCCGGATGTTCCCCGGCCAGGCGTGTTGCCCCAGCAGTTCCAGGGCTTCGTGGTGCAATTCATGCTGGCTGCGCAGTTCCTCGAGAATGGCCTCACTGAGCGCCGGCACGTCATCGAGGCGGTCACGCAGGGGCGGAACCTGGATCGGCAGCACGTTGAGCCGGTAGTACAAGTCGGCGCGGAATTCGCCGCGCTTGATCGCGGCTTCCAGGTCCGTAGAGGTCGCGGCGATCACCCGCACATCGCTCTGGATCACTTCGTTGGAGCCCACCGGCTCGAATTCCTTTTCCTGCAGCACACGCAGCAGTTTGCTTTGCAGGGGCAGCGGCATGTCGCCGATTTCGTCGAGGAACAGCGTGCCGCCCTGAGCGATCTGCAATTTGCCGGCGCGGCCCTTGCGGTCGGCACCGGTAAACGCACCGGGGGCAGTGCCGAAGAATTCGGCCTCCAGCAGCGATTCGGGAATCGCCGCGCTGTTGATACTGACAAACGCCTTGTGCGCGCGGGGCGAGGCGTTGTGGATCGCCTGGGCCAGCAACTCCTTGCCGGTGCCGGTCTCGCCGAGCAGCAATACCGGCGATTCGGTGCTCGCACTGCGCCGGGCGCGGCGTTTGACTTCCAGGCTGGCGGCGCTGGTGCCGATGAAGTGGGCGAAGTTGTATCTGGTCTGCCGCGCCCGCAGCAGCGAGCGGGTGGAGGCCAGTTCTTCCTGCATGCTCATGTAGCGCTTGAGCATCGGCGACAGGCTACGCAACTCGTCGAACAGGGCGAAACCGATGGCGCCGATGACTACGCCGGCATCGTCGTGAATCGGCAGGCGCATGACCACCAGCGGTTCTTTGGAGGTGTCTTGCATATCCAGCAGAATCGGCCGGCCGGTGCGCACCACCTCACGCAGCAGGCTGCCGGGGATCACGCTTTCGCAGGGCTTGCCGATCGCGACTTCGGCCGATGGCAGGCCGAAGCGCCGGGCATAGCGCTCATTCATCCAGACGATGTTGGCATCGCGGTCGACAATCACCGTGCCCTCGCTTGATTGTTCGATGATTTCGAACAGCGAACGGATCGCCAGCAAGCGAACGCGCTGGTAGTCCTTGAGGCTTTCGGTGGTGTTCATGGGGGGCTGATCCTGATTGTGTATTGCCTGTGGTGGCCTCATCGCGAGCAAGCTCGCTCCCACAGTTGATCTGTGTCGTTCACAAATCCCCTGTGGGAGCGAGCTTGCTCCGGGCGGCGTTCCGACGATGGCCGCGATGCGGTCTAACGGCCAGATTATGCCTGCCCCAACATCGCCGCCGCCAATAGCTCCTTGGTGTACGGATGCTGCGGTGAGTCAAACACCTCATGGCTGGCGCCGCGTTCCACCACTTTTCCGTCCTTGATCACGATCATGTCGTGGGCCAGGGCGCGCACCACTGCCAGATCATGACTGATGAACAGATAGGTCAATCCGTACTTTTCCTGAAGCTGACGGAGCAGGGCGACCACTTGTTTTTGCACCGTGCGGTCCAGCGCCGAGGTTGGTTCGTCGAGCAGGATCAGTGCCGGTTTCAGCACCAGCGCCCGGGCGATGGCGATACGTTGACGCTGCCCGCCAGAGAACTCGTGGGGATAGCGATGGCGACTTTGGGGGTCAAGGCCGACTTCGTTCAGTGCCCGGATCACTTCGGCATTGCACTCTTCAGTGCTCAACTGGCTGTGCACTTCCAGGCCTTCGCTGATGATCTGTGCGACCGACATCCGCGGGCTGAGGCTGCCGAAAGGGTCCTGGAACACCACCTGCATCTTTTTGCGCCACGGCCGTAGCTGTTTTTGCGTCAGGCCGTCCAGCGCCTGGCCTTGAAAGCGAATACCGCCTTCGGAGTCGAGCAAACGCAGGATCGCCTGGCCAAGGGTGGACTTTCCCGAACCGGACTCGCCGACGATACCCAGGGTCTTGCCGCGTTGGATATTCAGGCTGATGCCATCCACTGCACGCAGCCAGGTCTTGCGCTGAAACAGGCCACCACCGACAGGAAACCGCACCTGCAGGTTGTCCACCTCCAGTACGTTTTCGCGCTCGTCCCGGGGCAAGGCTTCGCCCTCGGGTTCGGCGTGCAGCAGTATGCAGCTATAAGGGTGCCTGGGTTCGGTGAACAGGGTTTCGCACGGCGCCTGCTCGACGATTTCCCCGGCCTTCATCACGCACACGCGCTGGGCGATGCTGCGCACCAGATTGAGGTCATGGCTGATCAGTAGCAGCGACATGCCCAGCCGCTGTTGCAGGGATTTGAGCAGCAGCAGGATTTTGCGCTGCACCGTCACATCCAGCGCGGTGGTCGGTTCGTCGGCAATCAGCAGTTCCGGTTCACACGCCAGGGCCATGGCGATCATCACCCGCTGGCGCTGTCCGCCAGACAATTGATGGGGATAGGCCTTGAGGCGCTCTTCGGGTTTCTGGATGCCTACCAGATGCAACAATTCGAGGATCCGCGCTTGCGCCGCCTTGCCCGCCAGGCCTTTGTGCACCAGCAAGGTTTCACCGATCTGTTTTTCGATGCTGTGCAGCGGGTTGAGGGAGGTCATCGGTTCCTGGAAGATCATCGCGATGCGATTGCCGCGCAGTTTGCGCAACTTGCCGGCATCGGCGCCCACCAGTTCCTGGCCGCGATAGCGGATGCTGCCTGTCGTCTCGGTATCGGTTTGCGGCAGCAGTTGCAGGATTGAGTGGGCCGTCACCGACTTGCCCGAGCCCGATTCGCCCACCAGCGCCAGGCATTCGCCGGGGCGGATGTCCAGGCACAGATTGCGCACCACGGTCTGGCCACTGAAGGCCACGCTGAGGTCACGGATTTCGATCAGGTTGGTCATATCAACATCCGCATCAAGATCGAGGGTCAAGACCGAGGATCAAAAGCGTCGCGCAGTGCTTCGCCAATGAACACCAGTAAAGAAAGAATCAGCGCCAGGGTGAAGAACGCCGTCAGTCCCAGCCATGGCGCTTGCAGGTTCTGCTTGCCCTGGCCAATCAGTTCACCCAGGGAAGCGCTGCCCGCGGGCATGCCGAAGCCGAGGAAGTCCAGCGCCGTCAGGGTGGAAATCGCCCCGGTCAGAATGAACGGCAAGTAGCTCAAGGTCGCGTTCATGGCGTTGGGCAGAATGTGCCGCACGATGACTTTGCGGTCGGTCAGGCCCAGCGCGCGCGCGGCCTTGACGTATTCCAGGTTGCGCCCGCGCAGGAACTCGGCGCGCACCACGTCCACCAGGGCCAGCCATGAAAACAGCGCCATGATTCCCAGCAGCCACCAGAAATTCGGTTCGACGAAGCCCGACAGGATGATCAGCAGGTACAGCACCGGCAACCCGGACCACACCTCCAGCAGACGCTGGCCGAGCAAATCCACCCAGCCGCCGTAATAGCCTTGCAGGGCTCCGGCCGCGATGCCGATCAGGGCGCTGACAAAGGTCAGCATCAAGGCAAACAGGATCGACACCCGGGCACCGAAGATCACCCGGGCCAGAACGTCCCGTGCCTGGTCGTCGGTGCCCAGCCAATTGACGCTGGAGGGTGGGCTGGGGGCAGGCTTGTTCAGGTCGTAGTTGGGGGTGTCGTCACTGAACGGAATCGGTGGAAACAGCAACCAGCCGCCATCCTTCTTGATCAGTTTCTGCACGTAGTCGCTGCGGTAGTCGGCCTGGAACGGCAGTTGCCCGCCGAAGGCCTGTTCGGTGTGGCGCTTGAAGACCGGGAAGTACCACTGGCCTTGATAGCTGACCACTAACGGTTTGTCGTTGGCGATCAGTTCGCCGCCCAGGGTCATCAGGAACAGGCCGACAAACAACCAGAGCGACCACCAGCCCCGACGGTTTTTCTTGAAGCGCTCGAAGCGGCGACGCGCCAGCGGTGAAAGCTTGAGCATCAGGCGTTCCTCGCAGCGAAGTCGATACGCGGGTCGACCAGGGTGTAGCAGAGGTCGCCGACCAGTTTTATCAGAAGGCCAAACAGGGTGAAGATGAACAGCGAGCCGAACACCACCGGATAGTCCCGGGACACTGCCGCTTCGTAGCTCATGCGGCCGAGGCCGTCGAGGGAGAAGATCACCTCGATCAGCAGGGAACCGGCAAAAAACACACTGATGAACGCCTGGGGAATGCCCGACACCACCAGCAGCATGGCGTTGCGGAACACGTGCCCGTAGAGCACCCGTCGTTCACTCAAGCCCTTGGCCCTGGCGGTGACTACGTACTGGCGGGTGATTTCATTGAGGAACGAGTTCTTGGTCAGGATGGTTAGCGTGGCGAATCCGCCGATCACCAGGGCAGTCACGGGCAACACCAGATGCCAGAAGTAGTCGGCCACCTTGCCAAGGGTCGACAGCGATTCGAAGTTGTCCGAGACCAGCCCGCGGACCGGAAACCAGTTCAGCGAAGTGCCACCGGCAAAGATCACGATCAGAAACATCGCAAACAGGAACGCCGGCATGGCATAGCCAATGATGATCGCGGTACTGCTCCAGATGTCGAATTGGCTGCCATGGTGCACGGCCTTGCGGATGCCCAGGGGAATCGACACCAGGTAGGTGATCAGCGTCGCCCAGAGCCCGAGGGAAATGGTCACGGGCATTTTTTCGAGGATCAGGTCGGTGACGGTGGCGCCGCGGAAGAAACTCTTGCCAAAGTCCAGGCGCGCGTAGCTGGTGAGCATTAGCCAGAGGCGTTCGTGGGCCGGTTTGTCGAAGCCGTACTGTTTTTCAATGTCCTTGATCAGCTGCGGGTCGAGCCCGCGACTGGCACGGGACTTGCCGCTCACGGACTCGCCGGAACCGCCGCCGACCGCGGCGCCGCCAATGCCTTGCAGGTGCGCGATGGCCTGTTCGACTGGCCCGCCCGGCGCGGCCTGGACGATGACAAAGTTGACCAGGAGAATAATCACCAGCGTCGGAATGATCAGCAGCAGGCGCCGCAATATGTAAGCCCACATCAGTGCGGCCCTCCGGGTTTGCCTCGGCTGATACGCTCGGCCGTCATCTGTTGGTTGGTCAATGGCGTGGTGCTCATCTCCCACCAACTCTCGATGGCTTCGTCATTACTCGCTTGCACGTTCGGGATGCCGAAGCGGTTCCACCACACCGTTGAGGTGCCCGGCGGGTAATAGTTGGGAATCCAGTAGTAATTCCATTGCAGCACCCGGTCCAGGGCATGGGCGTAATGCAACATGTCAGCCTGGGTATTGGCGCGGATCAGCCCGGTGATCAGGGTGTCCACCGCCGGGTTCTTCAGCACCATGTAGTTGTTGGAGCCAGGGTCGGTGGCCGCCTCCGAACCGAAGTAATTGACCAGTTCGCCCCCCGGAGAGGTGGTGACCGGGTAGCCGGTGACGATCATGTCGTAGTCGCGGCTCATCAGGCGATTGACGTACTGGGACGAGTCGATGCGGCGGATGTTCAGGTCGATGCCGATCTGTTTCAGCGTGCGTTTATAGGGCAACAGGAGGCGGTCCATGCCGTTTTGACTGACCAGGAACGTGAAGCTCAGCGGTTCGCCGTGGGCATTGACCAGTTGGTCGCCATCGGGTTTCCAGCCGGCCTGTTCGAGCAAGTCCAGGGCCTGCAACTGCTTGTCACGAATCACGCCGCTGCCATCGGTCTTCGGCGCCTCGAACACTTTGGTGAAGACTTCGTCGGGAATCTGCCCGCGCAGCGGTTCGAGAATCGCCAACTCACCGGCATCCGGCAGTTGCCGGGCCGCGAGATCGGTATTGGAAAAAAAGCTCTGCTGGCGGATGTACATGTCGCGCATCATCTGCCGGTTGCTCCACTCGAAGTCCCACAGCATCACCAGCGCCTGGCGCACGCGACGGTCCTGGAACAGGGGCTTTTGCAGATTGAACACAAAACCCTGGGCCGGTTGCGGCGCCTCGGTGGCGAGGTGGGCTTTTTGCAGGCGACCATCGCTCAGGGCCGGGCTTTCGTAGCCGATGGAGTAAGCGGTGGCGGAAAATTCCCGGTTGTAGTCATAGGCGCCCCCGCGCAGGACCTGGCGCGCCACGTCGGTATCGCCGAAGTACTCGATGCTGAAATGATCGAAGTTGTACAGGCCACGGCTGACCGGCAGATCCTTGCCCCACCAGTCGGGATTGCGTTCGAACGTGATGCTGCGCCCCGAATCGATCTTGCCTACTTTGTAGGGGCCGCTGCCCAACGGCGCTTCATAGCCGCCGCCACCGGCGAAATCGCGGCTCTTCCACCAGTGTTCGGGAAACACCGGCAAGGTTGCGATATCGAGGGGCAGGGTGCGATTTTCGTTGTTCTTGAAATCAAAGCGGATGGTCAGTGGCGATTCCACTTCGACGCTTTTGACGTCGGCGAATTGGGTTCGGTAGCGCAGGCTGCCCTGGGTCATCAGCAGGTCGAAGGTGTAGCGCACGTCTTGGGCGGTAATCGGTTTGCCATCGGCAAAACGCGCCTTGGGGTTGAGGTAAAAGCGCAGGGACAGGCCGTCCTCTGAACGCTCCATCTTCTCAGCCACCAGACCGTAAACGGTATAAGGCTCGTCCAGCGAGCGTTGGGCCAGTGGCGAGTAGATCAAGCCGTCAATCTGTGTAACGCCGATGCCTTTGTCGATGTAAGGCAAAACATGATCGAACTGACCGATTTCGATCGCCGATCGCCGCATCGTGCCACCCTTGGGGGCCTGCGGGTTGGTGTAGGCGAAATGACTGAAGCCGGGAGGGTATTTCGCCGGTTCGCCGTACACGGTCATTGCCGGTTGCGGTGCCGCATGCACGCCCCAGGCACCCATCAGCAGGGCCACGGCCGTGAACAGCAAAGTAGGGAAAGCCAGTCGCATTGTCAGCCTTAGAACCGGGAGGTCGTTAACGACAATTTGTACGCTAGCGGCGCGTCCCTCGCCAGCCGTATTGCGCGTTGAAAACACAACGGCCCACCAATAGGCGGGCCGTTGAGTGAATAGCTCAAGCGTCGATCAGTCCTGACGGCTGGTCACTTCCAGAAGGTGGAAACCGAACTGGGTCTTGACCGGGCCCTGGACCACGTTGAGCGGTGCGCTGAAGACCACGGTGTCGAATTCCTTGACCATCTGGCCCGGACCGAACGAACCCAGGTCACCGCCCTGGCGGCTGGAAGGGCAGGTGGAGTTTGCCTTGGCAACTTCGGCGAAATCGGCGCCAGCCTCGATTTGGGCCTTGAGTTCGTTGCACTTGGTTTCGGAGGCAACAAGGATGTGACGGGCAGTGGCTTTAGCCATGGGAAAATACTCCTTTCAATACTCGATAAAGTGCTGAGCCTACCGGATTCAGTGAGCTATTTCTCCTCAAAGTTCCGTTCCACGCAGGATCCGCGGCAGTCGCACCTCAGAGGCCGGCGTCCCTCAAGCGCCTGGCGTGCTGGACATACAGTTCAATCGGGTTGACACCTTTACGCAGTTGACCGGCTGGCTGGCCAATGGTGTCCAGATGATCCAGTGAATAGTCGGACCGGATAACCGTTCCCAGATGGGAGCTGAAACGACCGACCAAACCGTCGTTCTGCTCGCTTTCCGTGACGAAATAACCGGAAAGGGCTCGACAGAAGACGTTGAACGGATCGAGCGCAAAAAGCCCTTCTTGGAGTGCATTCGGCGGCAGCACGCCGCTCCACGAGTAGTAATGAACACCGTTGACCCGTTCGCACCCCTTGCCACCCCAGGTGGCAGGCAGTCCTTGTGGGTATTTGTCGTTGAATGCGCCTACGCCTTCGGTGGTCAGCGCGTTGAGGGCGGCAATGGCGTTCCGCGGTAGATACTGATTGTCGCTTAATGCCGCGAGGAAGTCGGCGAACAGGGTCACCACTGTCTCGGCCACATGTTCCGGCAGGCAGCCCGGTGTCAATGCCTTGCGCAGGAAGTCGGCCAGTTCCGAACCATGGTTCGGCCCGCTGACAGAAGTGACCGATGCCACGCTGTGTGGCGCAATCGCCGCGGCATAACGTGCGGTCAGTGCGCCCTGGCTATGACCTATGAGGTTGACTTTGTGTGCACCGGTTCCTTCCAGTACCCGCTCGATCTGTGCGAGCAATTGGTCTCCGCGTACCTCGTTGTCATGGATGGCCGACAAGTGGGGAACGAACACCCTGGCTCCGGCGTTCCTCAGCGCCTGTCTGATGTCGTGAAAGAGCTCGAACTTGCCGATTCTTTCGAAGCCGAAAAGGCCGTGGACCAGCAGTATTGGGTAACAAGTGCTTGCATTCCTTTGCATGTTCATACCTTTACGCAGAAGTTCATTGGGACTGCATGGCGCTTCACTCTAAAACACTCGAGGTTGGCGCGATGTATGAAAAGTCCGGCGAAACTTGCGGAAAACGGAATAGAACAAGTGCGAATACCCAAGAGTGGCTGAAGCCTTGGTCGGAATCGTTTGAGGACTTTTCGCTGCAATCAGCTTGCTGCTGATCAAAGACCTACTTTGCATGTATCGACTTTCCGAGTGGGTCAGCGTTTGAGGCCGACATCGCGATTGATTGCCATGGGGTTAAATAACCGTCCAGAGCCGGCCACCTGTCCGGTGTCTATTCCAGGGAATGGAGCGAATGAATGACTGCTTATGAACCCGATACCTTGAATCTCGTGCAGCAACCATTACCACCTCCCATGCTGGAGCAGGCGCAAAACGGTGTTCTGAACCCTTCTGACAAAAAAGCCGTCATCAGGGTCCAGCCGTATCCAGGCATGACCTGCGGCGACAAATTACTATTGAGTTGGGCGGGGCTGGATGCCGATGGCTTCGCCTGCAAGCATCAGGTGGCGCGTTTTGTCAGTGAGGAACGGGTCGGCGAGGACATCATCTTTGCCGTAGGTAGTGCACATATCGCGGCGCTTGAGGGTGGCTCACTGGAAATCGGTTACTCACTCACGAGCACCCGATTTGCCGAGCCCGTGCATTCCCATCGTCTGCAGCTGAGTGTCGGTGACGTGCAATGCGACCTGTTGCCCGCGACGGTGAACGATGCGGTGGGTACAACGCTTGATCCGGATAGGGTGAAAGAAGGGGCGATCGTTACGATCAAACCCTATGCGCGCATGGCGGCGGGCGACTGGGTGTTGCTGACCTGGGCGGGCGTTTCGGTCGACTCAAGTTTCAGTGATGCACTCAAGGTCGAGTCCTTCGCGGTGGGGGACGAACTGTCGTTCTGGGTCAGTCCGGAGTGCATTACGCTGAATTTGGGCTCCTCAGTGTCCGTCGATTATTGCGTCAAGCAAGCAGGGCAGGGGCCTCGCTATTCTGAAGTAACGGCACTGATGATTGGCATCCTGGAGCGCCGACCACTGCAAGCACCCACTGTGCTGGAAGCCGACGAAGGTTGGGTGGACCTGCATGATGCGCAGGATGGCGTGACCGTCGTCATCGAGAACGCCAGCGCTGAAAAAGGAGAACGGATTTACCTGGAGTGCGACGGGGAGAAACTCAATCACCATGACGACCGCGAAATAACCAGGGACACCGTTGGCGAGCCGTTGGTGTTCATCGTTCCCTACCCGTTCTGGAGGGAACATCGAGATTCGGCGATCCGTGTTTCCTATTCAGTCGAGCGCCTTGACGGCACCCGACAGCAATCGGGGGTGACGCTGGTTCAAGTGCAGTCCCTGATGGGACATTGATTGCCATTTGCCCTCCAGTCTTTCCATGAAGACCGGAGGGCAGACGGATGATGTCGATTATCAGGCGTTGTTTGACGCTCGCAGCCGATCTGCCGCTTCAAGCAACAACTGTTCTGTCCCGGCCCAACCGAGGCAACCATCGGTCACCGACACACCGTATTTCAATGACGAACTCAATGGCTGGCAGCCTTCGAACAAATGGCTCTCGATCATCATGCCGATCAGCGAACGATCACCTTGCAGGCGTTGTTCAAGCACATCGTTGAAAACGGCTGGCTGGCGCAACGGGTCTTTGCCACTGTTGGCATGACTGCAATCGACCATGATTCGAGCCGGAATCCTGAGCCTGGTCAGGTCGCTGTTCACCTGGGCGATGCTGGCGCTGTCGTAGTTCGGGCCGCGATGGCCGCCGCGCAGTACCAGGTGCGTGTCCGCATTACCCGGGGTTTGAATGATCGCCGGATGTCCCTGGCTATCGACACCGAAATGGCGATGGGGATGGGCGGCGGAGCGCATGGCATCGCTGGCGACGCCAACACCGCCGTCCGTCCCGTTCTTGAACCCTACCGGCATGCCCAGGCCGCTGGCCATTTCCCGATGGATCTGCGACTCCGTGGTCCGGGCGCCAATTGCGACCCAGCTCAACAGATCATCGAAGTAGCCGGCCGCCATCGGTTGCAGCAGTTCAGTGGCAACGGGCAGGCCTAGGTGGAGCATTTCGCGCATCAACTCGCGGGACAGCGTCAGGCCGGCGGCCATGTCATCGCTGCCATCGAGGTGCGGGTCGTAGGCCAGGCCTTTCCAGCCAACCGTGGTACGGGGTTTTTCGACGTAGGCACGCATCACCAGCAGCATTTCGTCGCTGACTTCGGCGGCGAGGCGGGCAAGGTTGCCAGCGTATTCGAGGGCTGATTCGGGATCGTGTATCGAGCAGGGGCCGACGATGACCAGCAGGCGGGAATCTTCACCGTTGAGGATCGCGCGAACCGCCTGGCGGTGGGCGGTGACTTGCCGGGTCAGGGCGTTGCCGAGGGGCAATTGCTGTTTGAGTTGCAATGAGCTGGGCAGGCGCAGGGTCAGCGCTTCATTGGCAGGGCTCAAGGTGGACAGCGGCAGTGCAGAGACGGACGAGTTCATATTCAAGGCTTCCTGGACTGGTGGCGGGTTCGTGCCCGCGCGCTCGGCCCTACTGGGGTGTTCGACAATTGGCCGGATTGGCTGTGTGTGTGTGCTTGCCACCTGTGGGTGACCGATCGGAGGCGGCAGGCTGTCCCGAGCGGAGGGTGGTAAATCGCCAGGCGGTAAAACTGTCGTAACGGTAATAAGTGGCGTAGTTCATGTTCTTAATCCTCTGAATGTCTGGTGTGTCGCTAAAAGTGTTGGGGCCGAAAAAACAAAACCCCCGGTCGGGAGGCCGACCGGGGGTTGAGAATTCTCTGGTGGCGACCCGTTTAAAGTGGGCGCCGTGTGGGTATCAGGCGCGCCAGTGGCTAAACCAATACCCAAAATAAAAGCTGACCGGAGCACAACCGTCGTTCACCCGGGCAGCAGCAACCGAGCGCGGGGCGCTGGCGGTACCAAGCTGTAAGAGGGCGTTGAACATGGTCTGTCTCCGATGGATGGGTCGAGCTTACTAGAGGCCGGTACGCAGATTCAATCAGAAAATGCTATCGGCCAACGTCGTCCCTTTCTATCGCTTGAGTACCCCGAAGGATGTGACACACTCTGCGCTTCAATAAAAAACATATCGTCACAAGGACGCACCTGACCCTCGCCGTGGAGCTGGAATGATGGAACGCCAATGGCGTCCGGCAACACCGGATGACCTGGAATTTGCCCGCGAACTGACCCGTAGGGGCATGCTGCGTTACTACATTGAGCATGACCTGTTGTGGCTGGACGAAGCGTTTGACGTGGCCTGGGCCGGGCGGGACAACCGCTTGATCGCATGGGGCGACAAAGTGCTGGGTTATGTCAGCCTGAGCCGTGACGCCAGGGCCTTGTATATCCGTGAATTGCATATCGTCGAAGCGTTTCGTGGGCAGGGCGCTGGGTCCTGGGCGATCGATCAGGTACTGGTTCTGGTACGCCAGGAGCGGCGCCCGGCGTTGCGCCTGACGGTTTTCGAAAACAACCCGGCGCAAGCGTTGTACGAGCGTAAGGGATTGAGGGTGGTGGGCAAGGACGAATGTTTCCTGAGGATGCAGCTGGATATCCCCGGCCTGGATCGCTGCAACACGCTTGCGGCAAGCCTTTCAAGATGAATTGAAACTTTTAATCTGACGCTTTCCGCTAGGTCTGCCAGATGCTTTTTGCTAAGGTGTCTGACAACCCAATAAGACCAAATCGCGAGGTGTCTGCTTGATTAGGGTGCTAGTAGTCGATGACCATGATCTCGTTCGTACAGGCATTACACGAATGCTGGCTGACATCGATGGCCTGCAAGTAGTCGGCCAGGCCGAGTCGGGTGAGGAATCCCTGATCAAGGCGCGCGAGCTGAAACCCGATGTGGTGTTGATGGACGTCAAGATGCCGGGTATCGGCGGTCTTGAAGCCACTCGAAAATTATTGCGCAGTCATCCGGATATCAAGGTCGTCGCGGTGACCGTGTGTGAAGAGGACCCGTTTCCTACGCGGCTGTTGCAGGCCGGTGCGGCAGGTTACCTGACCAAGGGGGCAGGTTTGCCGGAAATGGTCCAGGCCATTCGCCTGGTGTTTGCCGGGCAACGCTACATCAGTCCGCAAATTGCCCAGCAATTGGCGATCAAGTCCTTCCAGCCGACCAACGATTCGCCTTTCGATGCCTTGTCGGAGCGGGAAATCCAGATCGCGCTGATGATCGTCGGCTGCCAGAAAGTACAGATCATTTCCGATAAACTGTGCCTGTCCCCGAAAACCGTGAACACCTACCGTTACCGCATCTTCGAAAAGCTTTCGATCAGCAGTGATGTCGAGTTGACGCTGTTGGCGGTTCGTCATGGCATGGTCGACGCCAGCCTCTGAAAATGAACGACACCTTTGATCCGAGCGCCTTTCTGTCGACCGTTAGCGGGCGCCCAGGTGTGTACCGCATGTTCGACAGCGAAGCGCGGTTGCTCTACGTCGGCAAGGCGAAGAACCTCAAGAATCGCCTGTCGAGCTACTTTCGCAAGACCGGGCTTGCCCCCAAGACCGCCGCGCTGGTAGCGCGTATCGCCCAGGTCGAGACGACGATCACCGCCAACGAAACCGAAGCCTTGCTGCTTGAGCAGACGCTGATCAAGGAATGGCGTCCGCCCTATAACATCCTGCTGCGCGACGATAAATCCTACCCCTACGTCTTTCTCTCCGACGGAGAGTTTCCGCGCCTGAGCATTCATCGCGGCGCGAAAAAGGCCAAGGGCAAGTATTTCGGGCCTTATCCGAGTGCCGGCGCGATCCGCGAAAGCCTGAGCCTGCTGCAAAAGACGTTTTTCGTTCGGCAATGCGAAGACAGTTACTACAAGAACCGCACGCGCCCTTGCCTGCAATACCAGATCAAGCGCTGCAAGGCGCCCTGTGTCGGGCTGGTGGAGCCGCAGGTGTACGCCGAGGATGTCCGCCATTCGGTGATGTTTCTTGAAGGGCGCAGCAATGCACTGACTGACGAGTTGTCCGCCGGGATGGAAGAGGCGGCGATCAATCTCGAATTCGAACGAGCAGCCGAGTTGCGGGACCAGATTGCGTTACTGCGCCGGGTCCAGGATCAACAGAGCATGGAGGGCGGGACCGGCGACGTCGATGTGATTGCCGCCTTCGTCAACCCGGGCGGCGCCTGTGTTCACTTGATCAGCGTGCGGGGCGGGCGGGTACTGGGAAGCAAGAACTTCTTCCCTCAAGTCGGTATTGAAGAAGACGTTTCCGAAGTCATGGCTGCATTTCTAGGCCAGTACTTCATCAGCAGTCCTGAACGCGACTTGCCAAGCGAACTGATCGTCAATGTGGTCCACGATGACTTTCCCACGCTGATCGCCGCCATCGACGAGTTGCGCGGTCGTGAACTGACCATCAGCCATCGCGTGCGGGGCACGCGGGCGCGCTGGCAGCAATTGGCGGTGACCAATGCCGAGCAGGCACTGAGTGCGCGCCTGGCGAATCGTCAGCACATTACGGCGCGCTTCGATGCGCTGGCCGAGGTGCTGAAGCTGGATGAACCTCCACAGCGCCTTGAGTGCTACGACATCAGTCACTCCAGCGGCGAGGCGACGGTGGCGTCCTGCGTGGTCTTCGGTCCCGAAGGTCCGATCAAGGCCGATTACCGCCGGTACAACATTGAGGGCGTTACGGCCGGCGATGATTACGCGGCGATGCATCAGGCGCTGACCCGACGCTTCAGCAAACTGAAGGACGGGGAGGGCAAGCTGCCGGATATCCTGCTGGTGGACGGCGGTAAAGGTCAGTTGTCCATGGCCCGTGACGTGCTCGATGAACTGGCCGTGCCTGACCTGATTCTGCTGGGCGTGGCAAAAGGTGCGACGCGCAAGGCCGGTTTCGAAACCCTGTACCTGAACGACGCTGCACATGAGTTCACCTTGCGCGGGGATTCGCCCGCGCTGCACCTGATCCAGCAGATTCGCGACGAAGCCCACCGGTTTGCCATTACCGGGCACCGCGCCCGACGTGGAAAAACCCGTCGGACGTCTACACTGGAAGGCGTCGCCGGCGTCGGACCCACACGTCGGCGTGATTTGTTGAAACATTTTGGTGGATTGCAGGAGCTGTCTCGTGCAAGCATCGAAGAAATTGCCAAAGCCCCCGGGATCAGTAAAAAGCTCGCAGAGTTGATTTATGCAAATCTGCACAGCGAGTAGAATGCCCCCTCACCTCGCAGCCAGTTGTGCCGATGAATATCCCTAATCTGATTACCGTTCTACGCGTTCTGCTCATACCGATCTTCATTTTGCTGTTCTACCTGCCTTACCAGTGGAGCTACATGGCCTCCGCTTCGGTCTTCGCATTTGCTGCCGCGACCGACTGGCTGGACGGGTATCTGGCCCGCCGGCTGGAACAAAGCACACCGTTCGGGGCTTTCCTCGATCCGGTTGCCGATAAGCTGATGGTTGCGGTTGCATTGGTCCTGTTGGTGCAGGAACACGGAAACCTGTGGCTCACGCTGCCGGCTGCCGTGATCATCGGTCGCGAGATTGTCGTCTCGGCACTGCGCGAGTGGATGGCCGAACTGGGCGCTCGTGCCCACGTCGCCGTATCGAACCTGGGCAAATGGAAAACCGCCGCGCAAATGTTGGCGCTGGTGATCCTGCTGGCCAATTCCAAGGATTTCAGTTTCTGGGTCTTGCTGGGCTACACCTTGCTGATGGTGTCGGCTGGCCTGACTTTGTGGTCGATGGTCCAGTACCTGCGGGCTGCCTGGCCACATCTGAAGACCGACGTTGAAAAGAAATAAAACTTTTTTGAATCAAAGGGTTGACGGGGCTTCTGGATTCTATAGAATGCGCCACACCAAGACGCGGGAATAGCTCAGTTGGTAGAGCACGACCTTGCCAAGGTCGGGGTCGCGAGTTCGAGTCTCGTTTCCCGCTCCAAGTTTGTACGCATTTGATGTCGCGCTACTGACAACAAATGTTTTGAGGCCGAGTAGCAAAATGGTTATGCAGCGGATTGCAAATCCGCCTACGCCGGTTCGATTCCGACCTCGGCCTCCACTAATAAACAAGCTCCGTAGATCTATGATTTACGGAGCTTTTTTATTTGCAATAGCCTGCAAGATTTAGTCTTGAAAAGGGTATTTGCGAACTTGCTTCACTGGGGCGGGATGTATATATTTCCACCTCTGCTGCACAAGCGTCAGAACTGCCAGAGCGTTATTTGGCAAAAGCTTGACGCTTCACCGCGCTACCGCCCGAATGGCGAAACTGGTAGACGCATGGGACTTAAAATCCCCCGCTCGTAAGGGCGTGCCGGTTCGATTCCGGCTTCGGGCACCATGAATATCAAGGGCTTGCATGGGATACCTCATGCAAGCCCTTATTTCTTTGCTCCGCAAAAATGGATCCCTGCTCCGCAACTCACGACCGCTGGTCATTTCGTAGGCCTCACTTTCATGCCTTTGCGCATGCGAATTTATTGCTCTGTCATGCCCACAGTAGTGTGTCCAAGTTGATCTCGCGCCGCCCGAATATTGCCTGTTGATTCTTCTTTGTCCGTTGCTGCCTTTGCTCTTAAATCGCGCATTTGAAAGTCAGCTTTTTCAATACCGGCGGCTTCGCGGGCATCATCAAATCGTTTTCGAAGCATGCTGGTTGTCATTGGTTGGCCGTTTTCCATAACCACCAGACGAGTAGACCGAATCTTGTAACCAGCCTTGCGCGCCAAGATTCGATCGATCACAACTTTCAGTTCGCCGAAGATCTCGATCCTCCGCTTTGCGCTAGTTTTCCCCTGTTGAATGGCCGACTGGCCGTCGCGGATATCACGCTCGTCCATCTTTAAGGTATCCGCTATACGTTGGGCGGTGAGATAGAACAAATCCAGGGCGTCACGAAGCGGTTGCTCGGCCTGCTCATACACCTTCAGCAGTAGCTCATCCTCGATATAGATGTCCCGTCCCAACTCCTTGTTGCCTTTTACGCCTGAACAAGGGTTAGCCAGGGCTGTGTAACCGCTCTGGCGGGCGAAATTCCATACTGAGCTGAGCAGCGCTTTTTCTCGGTTTGCCCGCATCGGTGCAGTTTTTGAGCGGTACCGCAAACACTGCCGTACATGTGGAGGCTCAATGGCCTCAAGTGGGGCAGGTGGGTCATTGAAGAACACCAGCAATTGCTTCAATTCCCGGGCGTTATCCTTTTGGGTCGCAGGCGCCTTTGTCGGGACTACTTCCTCCATATATAGGTTGGCCACGTAATCGAAAGTGATCACCGTTCTCGCCAGTGCGGCTGAAATCCGGGTTTTCTCTAGCTTCGCGTATTCGAGGATGGCCAGGCCGTAATCGGAGCCAAGCGGAATTTCCCGCCGCGGCTTTGTGCCAGTGTCGTAGTAGTAATAAACAGTCCCACGACGCTGTTTGCGCTTTCTCAGCCGGGCAACACTGTCCGGCTTTATTGGTTTACGCTCCATTTAGAGTGCTTTCCTTGGCTGCCAGGTGGTGGGTAGCGCGGATTGAAGCTGCTTGCTATCTATCAATGCGGATGTGGTCACGCAAGGCCAGCCATTACGTTTGACGGTATGTCGGATGCCATTCTTGCGTAACACAGCCAGTTGACCCGCTTTGGTTCGGGCGGCGGTCAACTCGCACACTTGTTCGTGGGTCAAAAACTCAGTACTGCTCATTGTTTACCTCCTTGGCGACTGACGCTCACGCCTGAAAAATCCAGCACTTCACGATGGGTTGCTTGGTGACGGTGGCGTTGGAGTGCTTGGCCTGGTGGGCGCGCACCGCGCTGTCGGTTGCCTTGGCACCCAGCACTTCACCCAGAGTGGTATTGCTCCAGCTGCACTCGCGTTTGGTTTTGAGCCCTGTCCGCAGATCCGCCGAGCGTGCGCGAATGCTGAGCACGTCGGGTGCGCCGCTGTGCTCGGTTTCGTCGACGGTATAGGTGCCTTTGTCCACCAGGCCGGTATCACTCCAGCCCAGCCACAGTCGCAAAGTGGCGCCCTTGGGTGGAATGGCCAGAAGGCCATCGTGGTCGCTGAGAGTAATGCTGAGCTGGTCGGCCTCGATGCCGCGATTGTCGGTCAGCTCCAGGTTCATCAGCCGCGGACTGATCAACTGCGCTATGTCATTGCCATCGACGGTCAGGCGAAACGCCGGTACCGCATTGGCGGCATCGCGGCGGGCTTGCTCCAGTGCGTTTTTCACATAGCCCGTTACCCGGGCAATCGCGGTATCGATCACAGCAGCCCCCTGAGAATGTTCAAGCCGGCGCCAGTGGCGGCGAGGATGACCCCGCCGATACGCTGGTGCCACGACTGGCAGCGGCGGGGGCTGATCTGACTCGGGTGCACATCATTCAAGGGCGCATCAATGCTCAAGGCGACGGTGACCCGTTCGACCCGGCCAATGACATCGCTTTGTTGAGGGCCACCGCCCACGAAATTGGCGGCGTCTCTCTGTTGATGCTCGATCCGATCGTCAGTGCTGTGAAGGGTGATATGCACAAGGCCAACGACGTGCGGCGCGCGCTGCAGGGTGTGGTGGACTTCGCCGAGCAGAACCTCTGCGCGGTTGTGGGCATTTCGCATTTCGCCAAGGGAGGGGCGGGATCGTCACCGGCTGATCGGGTAATCGGTTCACAGGCATTCTCGGCGCTGGCGCGTACGGTGCTGGTGGCCGACAAGCAGGAAGACTCCGACCAACGAGTGCTGGCGCGGGCGAAATCGAACATCGGCACCGATGAAGGTGGCGTCTCCTACACCATCGAGCCTTGCGGCATTGGTGGCGGGATTGAGGCCACGCGTGACCTGAAGATCGGCGACCTGGAAAGCGGGGCGCCGGAGCTGCGCGCCGACTCGCGCTACAACCGCGACAACGCCTACATCACCCAGTATTACGCGTTGTCCAGCGACCTCTTCGCGGTGATGATCAAGACCGCGCCGGAAGGCTGCCTGAACTACAAGACCCTGGTGCTCGCCGATCGCCTGGCCTGGGAGCTGCAACAGTACCCGGGCGTGCAGGCCACCGCGTCCTTGGTCAACGCGGTGCGCCAGATCACCGCCGGCACCTACGAAGGCAACCCCAAGCTCAACAGCATCCAGCGCAACCAGGACGTGCTGAACTACGCCGCCCAGCAAGCCTCGGTCAATGCCCCGGAGTTGTTCAACACCGAGTGCTCGCTGATGCCGGTGATCGCTTACCTCAAGGATCACAAGGCCGAAACCCTCGATGCGGTGGTGGCGATCGCCGACCAGTTCGCCAGGGAAAACAGCAGCGACGATCGCCAGTTCCTGCTCGCCGCCGGCAACGCCGGGATCGAGGCGGCGACCAACATCGTGGTGCGTGAAGCCAATCGCACCATGCTGCTGTACGTCTACCTGGCGGTGACGCTGTTCTGCCTGATCACCTTCCGCAGCTGGCGCGCCACGCTGGTGGCCCTGTTGCCGCTGGTGCTGACCTCGATCCTCTGCGAAGCCTTGATGGTGGCCATGGGTATCGGCGTGAAAGTCGCGACCCTTCCGGTGATCGCCCTCGGGGTGGGCATCGGCGTGGACTACGCCTTGTATCTGCTCAGTGTGCAGTTGCACTTCCAGCGCCAGGGCTTGCCGCTGTCCCAGGCCTACCGCAACGCCGTGTCCTTCACCGGCCGCGTGGTCGGGCTGGTGGGTATCACCCTCGCGGCCGGCGTGGTGTGCTGGGTCTGGTCGCCGATCAAGTTCCAGGCCGACATGGGCATCCTGCTGACCTTCATGTTCGTCTGGAACATGCTCGGCGCGCTGATCCTGATCCCGGCGTTGTCGCATTTTCTGCTTCGCAGTCCAAGGCATGTCTTGTCCAGGTCCCTGACCGCAGCAGCGGAATCTGTCCAAAACAAGCCCATGACGCAATCCGCTGAGGCTGACGTTCCTGTCAGTCAGGGTGATCAAGACACCAACAATTCGAGAGCCATTCCATCATGAGTGATTACAAAGCCCCCCTGCGCGATATGCGCTTCGTCCTCAATGAAGTTTTCGAGGTCGCCAAACTCTGGGCCGAACTGCCTGCACTGGC
>NZ_JBXAOQ010000019.1:0-50284 GCF_058802985.1 Pseudomonas sp. GW822-FHT01E03 | reverse complement strand
GGGGTATAGCGCAGTCCGGTAGCGCGCCTGCTTTGGGAGCAGGATGTCAGGAGTTCGAATCCCCTTACCCCGACCATATTAAAAATCCTCGTATCGAAAGATACGGGGATTTTTTTTGTCCGCAGGAAACTCAAGAACGCCGCAAAACCAGTGTGGGAACGAGCTTGCTCGCGATGACGGCCTGACATTCAACACATGTACTGAATGCCAGACCGCTATCGCGAGCAAGCTCGCTCCCACAGTCGTTGAGGTGTTAGTGCAACTTGAGGCGCGGCTCGGTGCCGCGACCGATCTTGCTGCCCAGCATTAGCATCGCCGTGCGGAACGGCCCGTACAGCGCCATCTGGTGCATGCGGTACAGCGACACGTAGAACATCCGCGCCAGCCAGCCTTCGAGCATCACGCTGCCGGTGAGGTTGCCCATCAAGTTACCCACAGCCGAAAAACGCGACAGCGAGATCAGCGAGCCGTAGTCGGTGTACTTGTACTCCGGCAACGCCTTGCCTTCGATGCGCAGTTTCAACGATTTGGCCAGCAGCGAAGCCTGTTGGTGAGCGGCCTGGGCCCGTGGCGGCACATTGCGGTCGCTACCCGGTTGCGGGCAGGCGGCGCAATCACCGAACGCGAAGATGTTTTCGTCACGGGTGGTTTGCAGGGTCGGCAGCACTTGCAGCTGATTGATGCGGTTGGTTTCCAGGCCATCGATGTCCTTGAGGAAACCCGGTGCGCGAATCCCCGCGGCCCAGACTTTCAGACTGGCCTTGATTTCGTTGCCGTCGGCGGTGATCAGGCTGTCGGCCGTCACTTCGCTGACAGCAGCATTGGTCATGACGTTGACCCCGAGTTTCTCCAGGGTTTTATGCACAGGCCCGCCAATGCGCTCCGGCAGCGCCGGCAGCACCCGTGGACCGGCTTCGATCAGGGTGATGTGCATGTTTTCCGGCTTGATCCGGTCCAGGCCATAGGCTGCCAATTCGTGGGCGGCGTTGTGCAGTTCGGCGGCCAGTTCGACCCCGGTGGCACCGGCGCCGACGATGGCCACGCTGATTTGCTCGATCGTGTCGGTCTGACCGGCGTGCGCGCGCAAATAGTGATTGAGCAGTTGCTGGTGGAAACGCTCGGCCTGTTTGCGGGTGTCGAGGAACAGGCAGTGTTGCGCCGCGCCCTGGGTGCCGAAATCATTGGTGGTGCTGCCGACGGAGATCACCAGCGAGTCGTAAGGCACTTCGCGGGCCGGCACCAGCTCCAGACCGGCTTCGTCGTAGGTGGCGGCCAGCTGGATTTTTTTCTTCGCGCGATCGAGCCCGCTCATACGCCCCAGCTGGAACTCGAAGTGGTTCCATTTGGCCTGGGCGACATAGTTGAGTTCGTCTTCGGAAGAGTTCAGGGAACCGGCCGCCACTTCGTGCAACAAGGGTTTCCAGATGTGGGTCAGGTTCGCGTCGACCAGCATCACGCTGGCCGTACCGCGCTTGCCCAGAGTCTTACCCAGACGGGTAGCCAACTCCAGACCGCCGGCGCCGCCGCCGACAATGACAATACGATGGGACATGGGGATAACTCGCAAGGCTAAAGGAAATCGGTGCAATTACCCGAGCGAGCGCAAGGCAGCTCATAGCGTCAAGTAACTGATAAGTCGGCTCAACAGGCCCAGACCAATGGTCACTGCCAATACCAGTACAAGGAGCATCCACGGCCGGAAAGGCCGGCGCTCGACTTGGTGCTGGGACAACTGCAGGTACTCTTCGACATGCTTTTGGTCGTCGGGGTTCAGGCGGCTGGTCATATCGGGCCTCGTCAGGAGTAGACGTTGCTGAATGTGTAGAAGCTACAGTGTTTTTACCCAGGGTTGAACGCAGCATAGCCGCTGTCCGCAATGGGTTCGACGCTAACGATGTCGTCCAGGCGAATGATGCCACTTTGTAACACCCGGGCAGTGATTCCGCCATGTCCGCGCACGGCCTGAAAGGTGCCGATGCCCAGGTTGCTTTCCAGGCGCGCGCAGGGCTGGCACCAGCCGGTGGTTTCGAACGTTGCCTGGCCGATCCGGAAGCGGCGGCCCTTGAGGCTGAACAGATTGATGCCACTGATAACGAGATTGCGCCGCAGATCTTCAGGCCGGACCGGATGATCCTGTGCTCGCCCCATCAGTGAACTGATCACCGCCAGGTGCTCCCACTGAATCAGCGTTACCTGCCGCGCATTGCGCACGCCGGGGCGGGCGTGGTCGCCGGTCAGGCCGGCCTCCAGGCGCGCTTCCACGGCATCGAGTTCAAGCATCGCCGAACGTGATTGCGGGCGCACGCCGATCCAGCGTACACGACCCTGTTGTGGCACCTCGGCGATCAGCTCCTGCAGCGGGCTCACAGACTGATCCCGACGTCGAACACAATGCTGCGCCCCAGGTTGCTGCGCAAGAAGTCCGGCGCATCCGGGTGAGCGAACAGCACGCGGGCGAATGTCGGCCCAACCAATGACAGCGAGCGCCAGCCTTGGCGCAGGTATTCGGTCGGCGGCGGGAAATGGCTGTTGAGGTCCAGTACTTCGCGTTTGAGGCTGGCGAAGGCAATGATGTCCAGCTCACCCAGATCCATGCCGCGCTCTTTGTAGTTGTGCGCTTTTTTGCGCAAGGTCGGCGCCAATCGCAGCAAGAACTCGTTGGCGGGGATGCGTCGTGGCTTGGCCTCGCGGCGCACCAGTTGGCTCAGGGAAAACGCGCTGCGTCGGCGTTGCAATTCGTCGCGCCATTCATCGTTGAGGCGCCGGCCCTCGTCGAGCACGAAGAACACCTCGAAACTGGCATCGCGAAACAACACATCCGGCGGCTCCCCGGCGGGGGCGAACTCATCGGCGCGATAGGGAATGTTCAAGCCTTGCAGCAGGCGCTGGCAGACCCAACGCTCACGCTCCCACTTGCGGGCATTGGACAGGAACGCGTTGGCTTGCTCGGCCGCGATGGTCAGCAGGCGTAAGTAATCTGAGTCATCCATAGGCCCAAGCTTAGCGTTCAAATGTGATCGCAAAGAAGACAATTTGTCGGAGAGGGTCAATGCCTCCCGCTCCCATGCCCGTTTCAGGGCCCTGCACAAAATGGATAGTGATCTGCGCGCACTGGATATTGCCACGTATCGGGCGGCTCTACCCTCGGCTGTACGGACGTAAGCCGTGTTACCGCCGCTCTAAAAAAACAACAACAAGAGATATATGCCATGCGCAAGATCGACGTACATGAGGTTATCGACAACGCTCGTTTCAACCGCTTTCACTGGATGGTGCTGTTCTGGTGTGCCCTGATCATCATCTTCGACGGTTACGATCTGGTGATCTACGGCGTGGTCTTGCCGATGCTGATGAAAGAGTGGGGGCTCAGTCCTCTGCAAGCCGGTGCACTGGGCAGCTATGCACTGTTCGGCATGATGTTCGGTGCGCTGTTCTTCGGTCCGCTGTCGGACAGGATCGGTCGCAAAAAAGCCATCACGATCTGCGTGATGCTCTTCAGTGGCTTCACCGTGCTCAATGGTTTCGCCCGAAACCCCACCGAGTTCGGCCTCTGTCGCTTCATTGCCGGGCTCGGCATTGGCGGCGTGATGCCTAACGTCGTGGCACTGATGAACGAGTACGCGCCGAAAAAAATCCGCAGCACTCTGGTCGCGATCATGTTCAGCGGTTACTCGGTGGGCGGCATGCTGTCCGCCGGACTGGGCATTGTGCTGATCCCTAGTTTCGGCTGGCAGTCGGTGTTTTACGTGGCGGTCCTGCCGTTGCTGTTGTTGCCGCTGATCATGTATTTCCTGCCCGAATCGGTGGGTTTCATGTTGCGTCAGGGGCGCAATGAAGAGGCGCGCAATATTCTTCAGCGCATCGATCCGGCCTACGTCGCGCAAACCTCTGATCAATTGCACATGGCCGAAGTGAAAGGCACGGGCACCCCGGTGTTGCAGTTGTTCCGTGAAGGCCGTGCGCTGCGCACGCTGATGCTGTGGCTGGCGTTTTTCTGCTGCCTGTTGATGGTGTACGCGCTGAGTTCCTGGCTGCCGAAACTGATGGCCAACGCCGGTTACAGCCTGGGTTCGAGCCTGTCGTTCCTGCTGGTGTTGAACTTCGGGGCGATCTTCGGCGCGGTCGGTGGGGGAGTGTTGGGCGACAAACTCAATCTGCCGAAAGTGCTGGCGGTGTTTTTCGCCATGGCGGCGGTGTCGATCACGCTATTGGGCTTCAACAGCCCAATGCCGGTGCTGTACCTGCTGATCGCCATTGCGGGTGCCACCACCATTGGCTCGCAGATTCTTTTGTACGCCTGCGCCGCGCAGTTCTATTCCATGACGATTCGTTCTACCGGTCTAGGCTGGGCGTCGGGCATTGGGCGCAACGGGGCCATCGTCGGTCCGCTGCTGGGTGGTGCCTTGCTCGGGATCAGCTTGCCCCTGCAACTGAACTTCATGGCGTTTGCCTTGCCCGGTGCGGTGGCGACCCTGGCCATGACCGTGTTCGCCATCAGCAGCCGACGCAGCGCTGCGGGCGTCAACCCAGCGTTGTCAGCGACCGGTGCCTGAATCATGAAAGCGTTTTTCCAGGACTTCTCGTTGTCAGCCGCCGTGTCTGGATTCATTGCCACGGTGATTTCCTACGCCGGCCCGTTGGTGATCATCTTTCAGGCGGCAGAAGCGGCACATCTTTCGCGGGAAGTGTTGTCGTCCTGGATCTGGGCGATCTCCATCGGCAGCGCCGTGCTCGGCATCGGCTTGAGCCTGCGCTTCCGCGTTCCGGTGATCATCGCCTGGTCGGCGCCGGGCTCGGCGTTGCTGGTGACGCTGTTGCCGGACATCTCCATGGCAGAGGCCGTGGGGGCGTATCTGGTCAGCAGCCTGATCATTTTCGTGGTTGGCATCTCGGGCGCTTTCGACCGGATCATCAGCAAGCTGCCCGCCGCCATCGCGGCGGCGATGCTGGCGGGGATCCTGTTCAGTTTCGGCACTGGCTTGTTCGTGTCGATGCAGCGCAAGCCGTTGCTGGTCCTGGCGATGTTTGCCTGCTACCTGATCTGCAAGCGTGTGATGCCGCGTTATGCGGTGATGATGGTGCTGCTGATGGGCTGTTCGATTGCCGCGTTCACCGGTGATTTACATCGTGAAGCGCTGGTGATCGGCCTGGCCACGCCGGTGTGGATCACGCCCGAGTTCAGTCTGGGCGCGATCCTGAACATTGCCTTGCCGCTGGTGATGGTGGCGCTGACCGGTCAGTTCGTGCCCGGCATGGCGGTGCTGCGCGCCAGTGGCTATCCGACGCCAGCGAGCCCGATCATCGCCAGTAGCGCGCTGGGCACCGCATTGCTGGCGTCGTTTGGTTGCCATGGGCTGAATCTGGCGGCGATCACCGCGGCGATCTGCACCGGTCGCGAAGCTCACGAAGATCCTCGCAAACGCTACGTGGCCGGGGTCGTCGGCGGCCTGTGCTACCTGCTGCTGGGGATCTTCGGCGCCACGCTGGTCTCGCTGTTTTCAGCGTTCCCCAAAGAGTTGATCGCGGCGCTGGCCGGGCTGGCCTTGTTCGCCGCCATTGCCGGCGCGTTGACCGGCGCGATGGCGGTACCGAGCGATCGCGAAGCCGCGCTGGTGACCTTTCTGGTCACGGCTTCGGGCATGTCGTTGTTCGGTTTGTCCGCGGCGTTTTGGGGGCTGATTTTCGGCATGGTCACCCATGTGCTGTTGAGCGCCCGTCGTCCCGCTCCCCGTCGCAAATCCACTGCAACTGAAGTCCTTCAATCAGTCGATCAATAACAATAAGAGAAAAACGATGAAACAGATTCTCCCAACAACCGGTTCTGCGTTGTCCCTGGCTGTCGTCTCGGGTTTTTCCACCGGTGCGATGGCAGCTGAAACCGGCTTTATCGAAGACACCAGCGCAACGTTGCAGGCGCGCAATTACTACTTCAGCCGCGACTATTCCGACATCGTCGGCGCCAACCAGCAATCGAAGGCTGAAGAGTGGGCCCAGGGTTTCATCCTCAACGTGAAGTCAGGATACACCCAAGGCACCGTCGGGTTTGCGGTGGACGTCATCGGCTTGCTCGGTCTCAAGCTCGACAGCGCTCCGGACCGGACCAATACCGGTTTGTTGCCGGTGCAGGACGACGGCCGCGCGGCAGACAACTACAGCCGTCTGGAAGGCGCGTTGAAGATGCGCTACTCCAAAACCGAGCTGAAAGTCGGTGAGTTGCAACCCAACCTGCCGGTGTTGGCATTCAGCGATATTCGCCTGCTACCTCCCAGTTATCAGGGCGCAAGCATCACCTCCAACGAGATCAATGGCCTGACTGTGCAGGGTGGTCACTTGAGTTCAACCAGCCTGCGCAACGAGGCTGGCGACGAAAAGATGCAAGCGATGCTGGGTCACGTGCCGCAGCGTCAGGTCAGCAGTGACGGTTTCAATTTTGCCGGCGCTGACTATGTCTTCAACGACAAGCGCAGCTCGGCCAGTGCCTGGTACGGGCAACTGGAAGATATCTACAACCAGCGTTTTCTGGGTTTAAAGCACAGTGAGCCGGTGGGCGACTGGATCCTCGGCGCCAACCTCGGTTACTACGATTCGCGCGAGGACGGCAAAAAACTGCTGGGCAACATCGACAACCAGGCGTTCTTCTCGTTGCTATCGGCCAAGCGTGGCGGTCATACGTTTTACGTCGGCTATCAGGGCATGTTCGGCGACAGTGCATTTCCACGGGTATTTGCCAACATCTCGCCACTGGGCAACGAGGTGCCGACCTACGAGTTCGCCTTCACCGATGAGCGTTCCTGGCAGGCGCGCTACGACTACGACTTCGCGGCGCTCGGCGTACCGGGGCTGACCAGTACCGTGCGCTACATCAGCGGCAACAATGTCGATACCGGCAAAGGCTATGAGGGCAAGGATCGCGAACGTGACCTGGACATCGGCTATGTGTTGCAGAGCGGCAGCCTCAAAGGTTTGGGCATTCGCGTGCGCAATGCGATGGCGCGTTCAAACTACCGCAGTGATATCGACGAGAACCGCTTGATCCTCAGCTACACGTGGACCTTGCTATGAACCATTGATCACAGGTTGCTGGTGCAATCACCCATGACGTTGTAGGTCACGCGGTGGGTCTGGCCCTGATGATCGACATACACCATGGTAGCCGGTACAACCCCGCACGCAGTCGCGGTGTTCGACACAGAAACCACGCTGGCGATGTCCAGTGGCTGCGCCGGGTTATACAGGACTGCGAGGGGTTCGTTGTCAGCGGCCATGGCCGAGGTGGCGATGACGGTCAGCAACAGGCTGATCAACGTTTTCATGTTGGCGTGCTCCGTGTCGGATTTGATGTCTGAATTTTAGTCTTTGCCACCGACGGATAAAGGGGCGAACGGCGGATGCAGCCTTACATAAAACGTAACAGTCATCGCCCGAGGGGGGCTTATGGATGTGCTTAACAACTTGCGCGTATTCATCCGGGTGGTGGACTGCGCCAGTTTCACCGGGGCTGCCGATGCACTGGATCTGTCGACCGCGCAGGTATCCCGATTGGTGGCGGATCTGGAGGAACATGTACAGGCGCGTCTGCTGCAACGCACCACGCGGCGCTTGAGCCTGACCGACGCCGGCGAGCGCTTCCTGCTGCGCAGCCGGCAAATCGTCGAGGCCATGGATGAGGCGACGGCCGAGGCCCGTGGCGCTCATATCAATCCGGCCGGACGCCTGCGGGTGCACAGCATGAACGGCCTGGGTGTGCTGCTTACGCCGTTGATCGCCCGCTACAGCGAGCTTTATCCCGATGTGGTGTTCGAGCTGACCTTGTCGCAGCGCAATCCCGATCCGCTGGAGGAAGGGCACGATGTGGTGATTTCGATCGCTCCGGAACTAGCCGACTCGCAAATGGTTGCGCAAGCCATCGGGCAGATCTACAGCGTGCCCTGTGCCTCCCCGGCCTATCTGCGACGCCGGGGTGTGCCGCAGCAGCCGCTGGCGCTGAACGATCATCAGTGCCTGCGCATGCTCGACCCGCTGTATGGCGATCAATGGCTTTTCCAGGACCAGGACGGCGAGCACGCCGTCAGCCCGGCCAAGACCTTTCAGTGCAATGTTGCCGAGTCGATGGTCAAGGCTTCGGAGGCGGGCATGGGCATCAGCCTGCTGCCGTTCTACACCGCGACGCGGCCCTTGAGCGACGGTACTTTGCTGCGTGTGTTACCTGCATGGCGCCTGCGCGAGCGCAATGTGTATGCGCTGTATCCTTCGCGACGCTTTCTCGATGCCAAGGTCCGCACCTGGGTGGACTTTCTCAAGTCTGAGCTACCGAAGCTGTTCGCCGAACATGACGCGGTGATGAACGATCCGCGGCATTGGGCTTGAAGTCGAAGGGCATGCGGGCGGCGGTGTAGACTGAGTGCCTGTTGTTCTTCGCCTGGGAGGCGCACGTAGCCATGATCGGTGCAGAGTTGCTGTCATCGCAAACCCTTGCGGTCGGCTGGCTGATCTATGTGCCGGTGTTGATCTGGGCGATCTGTCGCGCGCCGTGGGTTGAACTGTTCACCGACAGCCGTCGTCAGCATCTGCTGTTTGGAACGGTGTTTGCGCTGTTTCTGTTGTGGCTGGTGCGGCGCGACTTTGATACCGGGGTGTCTTACCACTTCATCGGCATGACCGCAGTGACGCTACTGCTTGACTGGCCGCTGGCGCTGGTGGGGGGCCTGGTGGCGCAAACGGGGCTGGTGTTGCTCGGGCGACAGGACCTGGTGGCGGTCGGGATCAATGGTGCGCTGTTGATCGCGTTGCCGGTGCTGGTCACCGAGTGCTGCGCCATTCTGGTGGAGAGGGCGCAGCCACGAAATCCCTTCGTGTATATCTTCGTTTCCGGATTTTTTGCCGCAGCGCTGTCGGCGTTGCTGTGTCTGCTGCTGGCGCTTTGGTTGTTATGGTTCGACGAGCGTTTTGCCATGCCGTACTGGCTGGAAGATTTTGTCGGATATCTATGGCTGATCATTTTTCCCGAAGCGTTTATCAACGGCATGATCGTCAGTGCGCTGGTCGTGTTTTGTCCGGAGTGGCTTGAGACGTTCAACCGCACGCGCTACCTCTCGGCTCCCTGGAAGGACGACGATCCCAAGTCCTGATCCGCATCAAAACCTGGAATCGCCCACTCGATGGATCAATGGCGCGGGTCGAAGTCACCGCTGAACATCTCGTCCTCGGCATCGGGAGCCACTGGAATCTTGTGTTCTTCGGACGCCCAGGCACCCAGGTCGATCAGTTTGCAGCGGTCGGAACAGAATGGCCGGAATTTGCTCTCGGCGGTCCATTCCACGGGGGCGCCACAGGTTGGGCATTCGACGGTTGTTGGTTGGCTCATGACTGGCCTCCACGCAAAGAAAGATAAAAATGATGCAGGCGTTCGACCTCGCTGTGCAGCCAGGCAAGGTCGCGGTCGTTGACCACGACGTCGTCGGCATGGTTCACGCGATCCTGACGGCTGGACTGGGCCTTGAGGATCGCCTGGACTTGCTGTTCGCTGGTCTGGTCACGTTGCAGGGTACGTTCGATCTGCAATTGTTCGGGGGCATCGATCACCAGCACCCGTTGGGTCATGGCGTATTGCCCGGACTCGATCAGCAGCGGCGAAACCAGAATCGCATAAGGCGATTTTGCCAGCGCCAGGTGGTGAGCGATTTCTTCGCCGATCAGCGGATGCAGGAGGGCCTCCAGCCAGCGGCGTTCTTCTGGCACTTCGAAGATCAATTTGCGTAGCGCGGCGCGGTCCAGTTGCCCGTCGGCCTGCAGCACACCGGGACCGAAGTGTTCGGCGATTTGTGCCAGTGCCGGGCGGCCGGGTTCAACGACCCAGCGAGCGGCGTGATCGGCGTCGACCACATGCACGCCCAGATCGATGAAGTGTTGGGCGGCCGCACTTTTGCCGCTGCCGATGCCGCCGGTCAGGCCGAGAATCCAGGGTTTTTCCACAGGGCTATTCATTTAAAACCGACAAACTGCCAATAGAGGTCGGTTATTTGACCACCCCAGAGCAACGCAATCCAGCCGGCAATGGCCAGATAGGGACCGAAAGGGATCGGCGTCGAGGTTTTTGCATTGCGCCAGCGCAGCAGCATCAGCCCGATAATGGCCCCCACCAGCGAGGACAGCAGGATGGTCAGCGGCAAAATCTGCCAGCCACCCCAGGCGCCCAGCATCGCCAGCAACTTGAAATCACCGTAGCCCATGCCGTCCTTGCCCGTGATCAGCTTGAACAGCCAGAACACCGACCACAGCAGGCTGTAGCCGGCTATCGCCCCCCAAAGTGCCTCGTGCAACGACACGAACAGGCCGAAACTATTGACGATCAACCCCAGCCATATCAACGGCAGCACCAGCACGTCCGGCAATATCTGATGTTCGGCGTCGATCAGGCTCATCGCCAGCAAACCCCAGCTCAGGACCAGCATCAGGCAGGCGGGCCAACCGAAGCCGAAGTGCCAGGCAACAAACGCCGACAACAGGCCGCAGGCCAGTTCGGTCAACGGATAGCGCGGGCTGATCGCTGCCGCGCAGGCTGAGCAGCGGCCGCGCAAAAACACATAGCTGAGCAGCGGGATGTTTTCCCAGGCGCGGATTCGGTGACCGCAGTTCGGGCACTGGGAGTGGGGCAGCAACAGGTTGTAGGTCGGCAGCGGCGTTTCGCCTGGCAGCCCGAGAATGTCATGGGCCTGCTCACGCCAGTCGCGTTCGAGCATTTTCGGCAGGCGCCAGATCACGACATTGAGGAAACTGCCGACCAGCAGGCCGGTGATGCCTGCGAGAAGGACAAAGGCCAGCGCAGAGTGAATCAGAATGTCATTCAAGGGCATGTCAGATCGCTGAGCCAAGTTGGAAGATGGGCAGGTACATGGCAACTACCAGTCCACCGACGATAACACCCAGCACCACCATGATGAACGGCTCCATCAGGCTGGTGAGGTTATCGACCATGTTATCGACGTTGTCTTCGTAGAACCCCGCGACTTTGTCGAGCATAGCGTCCAGGGTGCCGGACTCTTCGCCGATTGCAGTCATTTGTATCGCCATGTTCGGAAAGACGCCGCAGGTGCGCATTGCGAAATGCAATTGCATGCCGGTCGAGATGTCCTGCCGGATGCGCAATACCGCACGCTTGAACACGCTATTGCCGGTCGCACCGGCCACTGATTCCAGGGCCTCCACCAGCGGCACGCCGGCAGCGAAAGTGGTCGACAAAGTACGGGCGAACCGGGCCACGGCGGACTTGTGCATCAGGGTGCCCACCAGCGGCAGTTTCAGCAGCCAGGTGTCCATCCGGTCACGCAAGGCCGGGGATGTCCTGAGGGCGTGGCGTACGCCGAAGGTCATCGTGATCAGCGTGACAAGGACCACCCACCACCAGGCTTGCATGAATTGCGACAGGCCAATGACCATCACGGTGAAGGCCGGCAGTTCGGCGCCAAAGCCTTTGAACACCGATTCGAACTGCGGCACGACATTGACCAGCAGGATCCCGGTGACAATCGCCGCGACGAACACCACCACCAGCGGGTAGGTCATGGCTTTCCTGATCCTGGCCTTGAGGCTTTCGCTTTTTTCCTTGTAGGTCGCGACTCGCTCCAAAAGGGTGTCCAGGGCACCGGCCTGCTCGCCGGCATCCACCAGATTGCAATACAGCTCATCGAAGTACCGGGGCTTCTTGCGCAGGGCGGCGGCGAAGCTGCTGCCTGCAGCAACTTCCTGTTTCAGTTCGTCCACCAGCTTGCGCATGGCCGGATTGTCGAAGCCCTCGCCGATGATGTCGAAGGACTGCAACAACGGCACGCCGGCCTTCATCATCGTCGCCATTTGCCGGGTGAACAGGGCAATGTCCTGGGCCTTGATACGCTTGCCCATGCTGAAAACCGAATGGTTTTTTTTGCGAACCTTGCCCGGACTGATGCCTTGCTTGCGCAGTTTCGCCTTGATCAGCGCCGGGTTTTGAGCGCTGAGTTCGCCGGTCACTTTTGTGCCTTTGCGGTCGATGCCTTCCCATGCATACACGCTGATTTTCGCTGCCTTGACCGCCATGTTCAGTCCTGGGTATTCCGATTGAATTGCTCTTATAGCCTAGTCAAAGGATGGGGCCAAACCCGCAGGGGTGATGTGACAAAAAACGTCAGATAGTACTGATCCTGGTAGCAAGTAAGGGCTTTGCGGCCACCATGCCCCCTGCCAACAGGGGCTTCTGGCCTTGGCACAGGCTGTGCTGCCATGGGGCAGGTCATGAGCCTTCGACTCATGCATGGAGCTTGTACATGAACTATCAGAAAGGTTTTACCCTGATCGAGTTGCTCGTCGTGGTAGCGATCATCGGGATCTTGGCAACACTGGGCCTGCCGATGTATTCCAAGTACCAGGCACGGGCCAAGGTCACGGCGGCGATGGCTGAGCTGACTGCAATGAAGGTGCCGTTCGAGGATGTGATCAACCAGGGGGAAACCCCGACAATTGCCAACGTGGCGCCGGCCGGCAAGACATCGACCAACCACTGCGCCCTGTCTGTGACGGCTACAACGCCAGCGGGAGCGGGATCAATCGTTTGTACGTTGCACAATGCCCCGGGGGTGGTCCAGGGCAAAACCGTCACCCTGACACGGGACGAAACCAAAGGCTGGTCATGTAAAAGCAGCGTTTCCGAGGATTACTTGCCTAAAGGGTGTTCCGGTTCTGCGGCATGAATTGCTGAATCAAGTCCCCGCTTTTGCGGGGATTTTCCTGTTTGTCGACCCGTCGTTAAAATCCGCAGATAAAGCTCAGAAATTTCAGCATCTTAGGAACTTTCCATAAACCTGCAACTTGCATGCAGTGTTTCTGCTTCTCGTGCATTTTGCATGATTCCGAAAATTGGATTATTTCATAACTTTTTGATTTATAAGGTTTTTATCTTTGTTTCAAAGTTGGCACAGCGTTCGCAATACCCTTGATAACCCTGCCGACAAGACATCCGGCAGACTTTCCGAAAAACAGGAGTTACTCGTATGAAGAAGTTCGCTATCACTGCCGCTGCTGCTACCGCGCTGACCCTGACCATGGCCAACGCCGCGTTTGCTCAAACCACCCAGGCAACCCAGTCGCCAATGGTGCTGGCTGCCGGTGAAATGACCGAAGTGAAAGAAGATACTTCCGATACCTGGATCACCACCAAAGTCAAGGCTGACCTGATGACTGAAAAAGGCATTCCAGGTAGCGACATCAAAGTTGAAACCAACAAAGGCGTGGTATCGCTGTCGTCGACCACCGCCGTGACCGATTCGCAAAAAGAAGCGGCTGTGGCCATCACCAAGAAAATCAAAGGCGTCAAGGCGGTCTCCGCTGACGGCCTCAAAGCCGAGTAAGGCAAGGCTTCTCGCCTGGACCGGGAGAAGGCGCGACAGACGGGCAGAGTCATACGTCTGTTGCAACCTGAGTGTTCATGCGAAGGGCCATAAGGATGTGGCCGTCACAGGCCCCGCGCATTTATTGCCGGGGCCTGTTCTATATGTAACGCTGAAAACCCAATGTGGGAGCGGGCTTGCTCGCGAAAGCGGTGTGTCATTCAACCAATAAGTTGACTGATCTATCGCCTTCGCGAGCAAGCCCGCTCCCACATTGGATAGTGCTAATCAATTGCCGCGTTTACTGGTGATCTGTTTCAGCCGATTACCTTCGAACCGCAAGTATTGATACATCCCGCCATTCGGTCCGTAGGTCCACTCCTCGACCTGAAACTCCTCGCGTCTATCGGCACTGCGCTTGTACCCCAGCAAGTCGCGGCTGACCGGCTCACCGCATTTCTGCACGACCTCACTCGAGCGATCGCCGACGCTGATCAACTGGCTGCCACAGCGTAGGGTATCGGCCGCCCAGGCCTGACTGACGGAGAGCGCTAGAGCCAAGCCTGCCAGTTGCCGATGCATCACTCGGCATCCAGATGCATCGGCGTCACCACGCGGCCGTCGCTTTGCGCCTCGCCCAGATTGGCATCGATGAAGTACACCCGGTCATCTTCCAACTGGGCCTTGTCGACCAGATAATCTTTGATGCTGCTGGCGCGTTCCTGGCCCAGTTGACGCAACAGTACGTCGCTGGCACTCCAGAACTTGATCACCTCGGCACGCATTTTCGCGGTGCGTTCTTCCTTGCCCAGGTCCTTCCATTCGGCAGGGGGCTGGGTTTTCAGGCGGGTGCGGTAGATACCTTCGAGCAGCGGGCCCTTTTCTCCGTCCGGCACTTCCAGCAACGAAGCCTGGGCCGGGACCTTGTCACCGCGGCGCTGGAGCATTTTGTAGTAGTTGTACTGGTATTCACGCTCCAGGCGTTGTTCGGCGATCAGCGGGCCATCGCTGCTCTGGGCGGCGGTGCCTTCGATTTCCAGGCGCAGGGCCGGGCGTTCCTTGAGCGCCTTGGACAGTTTGTCTAGGGCGCCTTCGGCGTCCTTGCTCAATTCGCTGGAACCGGCTGCGAATGAAACGCTGCCCAGGTCTTCCGAACCACCACCGTTGACCAAGCCGCCAATGAGTTTGAACGGTGCTGCCGCGGCCTTGACGATCAGGTTGCGCAGGGTCTGCCAGATAATCGGCATGACGCTGAACTGAGGGTTGTTCAGGTCGCCAGTGACCGGCAGTTCGATGGAGATCTTGCCGTCGACGTCCTTGAGCAAGGCAATGGCCAGTTTCAGTGGCAGGCTCACGGCATCCGGGCTGTCGACTTTTTCACCCAGTTGCAGTTGTTCGACCACCACTTTGTTTTCAGCTTTGAGCTGACCCTTGGTGATCTGGTAGTGCAGGTCGAGATTGAGCCGGCCCTTGCGGATACGGTAGCCGGCGAACTTGCCGGAGTAGGGCGTCAGCGTGGTCAGTTCCACGCGTTTGAAGCTGGTGGCGATGTCGAGGCTGGCCATCGGGTCGAACGGATTGACCGAACCCTTGATGGTCACCGGTGCGTAGCGATCGACCTTGCCCTTGACGTCGACACTGGCCGGTTTCGGCCGGCGGCTGTCGATGGTGCCGATCTGCCCGTTGAGTTGCTGGATGGCGGTGGCGAAGTTCGGGGTCAGGCTGAAGTCGGCGAAGTTGGCCGAACCGTCATTGATGAAAATGCCGCCGATGTGGATGCCCAGCGGTTTTTCGTTGCTGGCCGGTTTGTTCGCCACCGTTTTTGCCCCGGAATCCGCTGGCTGTGGAATCAGCAGGTCATCGATGTTGGTGGTGCGATCATCGTTGATCATGAAGCGCGCATAGGGCTGGAACAGGTTGATCTTGTCGATCGACAGGCTGTCCCCATGCTGATAGTTCAGGCCTTCGACCACGACCTGCTGCCACTTGAGGAAGTCGCGGGTTTTCAAGGTGTCCAGGGTATGCAACTGATCGACCTGGGCACGGCCGGTGACGCCGAAGGCCAGGGGCTCGGTGCTTTTCAGGTCGACCGCCAGATCGCTGCCGAGCATGCCGCTGCGCAGTTCCAGGCGAATGAACGGCGTGATGTAGGACTGGGCAACCCGCAGGTCGATGTCCTTGGTCTGTACCTTCAGCCTGGCGCTGACCGGGGCCAGGTTGACCTCGCCGTCGGCCATGATCTTGCCTTGCTTGCCTACACCGGTATCGAGCTTGAGGGTAAAGGGGGAACCGTTGAGGCTGTCGAAATTTTGCAGGTCGAGGTTCAGCGGACTCAGTTCCAGGGCGACGGCGGGTTGTGCCTTGCGGTCAGCCAGATGCACCTTGTAGTCGCGCAGTTGCACATCCTTGAGCAGCACTTGCCAGGGTTTGTCTGGCGCGGCCGGTTCAGGTTTCGGTGAGTCTGCCGCCGCCGGAGTGCCGGTCGGTTCGGCATCCGCCTTGGCTTTGGCAGCGGGTTTGGCCGGCTGGCTGGCGAACAGTTTCTGCCAGTCGAGTTGGCCGTCCGATTCCAGCGCGGCCCAGGTTTCCAGTTTGTGGCTGCGGATCTTGCCCACCACCACTTGCTGCTTGGCCAGGTCCACAGTGGTTTCGCTGACGTCCAGGCGCTCGAGCTTTACCAGCGGCCGGCCATCCGGAGCCTTGATCGCGAAGGGGGCGATGCTGACCGCTACATTGCTCAGTAGCAGCTCGGTTTCCTTGGCCAGGTTGAGTTTGTAGTCGGTGCTGATGCTCATGACGCCGTTTTCGAGATCCAGTGGCACGGCATCGCGCACATAGGGCCAAAAGGCTTTCATCTTGCCGTCAGTGATTTTCAGCTTACCTTCGGAGGCGATCGGGATCAGGCTGAAGTTGCCGGTCCAGTCGATCTGTCCACCATTGGGGCCGACGGCCACCAGGGTCATGTCGGCGCTGTCATCAGGCAGGGTACTGAGGTTCTTCAGTTCGAAATCGAGTGTGTCGTAGAGAAACTCGATGGGCTCGCTGGGCCGGGCATCTTCAAAATGCACGGCGCCGCCCGCCAGTTTGATCCGCTCGATGCGCAGTGGAAACGGCTTGGCATCCGGGTCGGCCGGCGTGGGTTCGCTCTCTGGCAGTTTGAACAGCCCGAGCAGATTGAGTTTGCCGTCCTTGCTGAACAGGATTTCGGTCTTGGGCTTGGTCAGTTCGACATCAGACAGGTGCACCGCCTTGGTCCACAGGCTGTCGAATTGCAGATTGGCGTACAGGCGCTCGAAACCGACCTGCTCCTTGCCGGGTTCGCCGATGTTCAAGCCCCAAAGGGTCAGTTCAAGGCTGAACGGATTGAATTCGATCCGCTGGATGGTCGCGGGTGTGGTGGCGTAGTTGGCCAGTTGCTGGTTGGCAACGCGCAACGCGACACCCGGTAAAATCAGAAAACCCAGCAAGCTGTAGAGGGCCAGAGCAGTCAACAAGGCGCCGATGGCGCGAATCAATCCTTTGTGCATGTGCGGCTTCATCTGTCTGAATCGGAGTGCCTTGGAGTATGGCATGCGTTTCCGGTTCCGAAGTGATTGGCCTGTTCATGAATTTTCAGATTTCTCCGACGACGGTCAGAGCTGCAGGATCAGGGTTTTCAGCGGTGGCTGTTGATCCATTGACGGAAAATCGGCGCCCGGTTTCATCACGGTCCATTCACGCACCGGCCGCCCGGCCTTCTCTGCACAACGCAAAACCTGTTCACGCCAGTCGTCCATGCTGACTTTCGCCAGGTTGTTGCAGCAGATCAGCACGCCGTTGTCGGCGGTGGTCAGCAAGGCCGGTTTGAGCAGGCTCTGGTAGTCGCGCAACAGGTCGACGGTGCCGAATGCACTCTTGGCCCAGGCTGGAGGGTCCAGCAGCACCAGATCGTACTGGCGCTGTTCCAGGCGCTGATAGCTCGGAAGTTTTTGCCCGCGGCGCTGGCTGATCGGCAGGCCGGCCAGTTGGCGAATGGCCGGGAAGTAGTCGGACTGGATAAATTCCATGGTCGGCAACTGCGGGTTGAGTTGCCCGTTCTCCCGACCGACCGCCAGGTTGCCTTCGGCGAAGTCCAGGTTGCACACCTCGCGTGCGCCACCAGCGGCGGCACTGAGGCCGACACCACAGGTGTAGGCAAACAGGTTCAGCACGCTTTTGTTCTTGCTGTGATCCTTGACCCAGCCGCGGGTGTTGCGCAGGTCGAGGAACAGCAGAGGGTCCTGTCCGGCATGGCGACCGCGCACCCGATAGTTCAGGCCCCATTCGTGGCCGACCAGGTCTTGCAGGGCGGCTTCGTCGGCGCGGTAGACGATGTCATCGCGATCGATGCGCGAGTTGCCACGGGAGCGGTCGTTGTAGACCAGCAGGGTTTCAAAACCCAGGTGTTGATTGATCGCTTCGTGCAGTTGCAGCAGCGTCTCGCGCTCCAGCGCCTGGTGGAAACTTTGCACCAGCAGCTGCGGGCCGTAGCGGTCGATGGTCAGGCCACCGGCGCCTTCCTGGCTACCGTGGAACAGGCGATAGCAATCGGTCCCTTGCAGGTGCAGTTCGGCAAGCAGGTCCTGGCGTTGATCGAGGGCGGCGCGCAGCGCCTGATTCAAGGAAGACATGCTGGGCGCCTTGCAGGAGGGAATTGGGCGCGGGAGTTTAACAGTTTTGGCGCGGGACCGAGGCGCTGCCTTCGCGAGCAAGCCCGCTCCCACATTGGATTTTCTGTGAACATAAAACTTGCGATCGACATAGATCCAGTGTGGGAGCGGGCTTGCTCGCGAAGCTTTTGACTTTGTTCTTTCTAAGTAATCCCCATCCGCCGCTTGGCCCGCTGCACCGACCCATTACGCACCGCCCAGCGCAGCATCGGCGCACTGCGATTGACGCTGGCGCGGATCAGCTTGCGTTGCAGCGGGTTCTGGCTGACGCCGAGCATGTCGCTGGCCCAGTCCGGCAGCAGGTCGATCCCGGCCTGCATCATCAGACCGCCGAAAGGTTTGGCCAAGCGACTGGGGGAGGGGGCGTTCAGCAACAGGCGCAGGACTTCACGACTGCGCTCGTCGCACAGCAGTTGAGGACGGATGCGCTTGAGGTAGTCGGCAATTTCCCGCCGCGAGCGGGGCACATCCCGGGCGCCCAGGCGTTCGGCGACCAGGGCGATTTCCGCGTAATAGCGATCCTGGTCGGCAGGTGAAAGATGCGGGTTGCGATAGCGCAAATGCGCGGCGAGGAAGTTGCTGACTTCCGCCACATGCACCCACGTCAGCAGTTCGGGATCGCTGGCGGCATAGGGGCGGCCATCCGGCGCCGTGCCGGTAATCTGCAAATGGATGGTGCGGACTTTTTCGATCAGCCACTCGGCATCCTGTCGAGAACCGAAGGTAGTGCCGGAGATGAACTGCCCGGTGCGGCGCAGGCGGCCGAGCATGTCTTCACGAAAGTTCGAATGGTCCCAGACCCCGGCCAATGCCAGCGGGTGCAGGGCCTGCAGCATCAGGGCACTGATGCCACCGATCAGCATGCTGCTGAAATCGCCATGGACTTGCCAGCTCACCGAGTCCGGTCCGAACAGGCCCGGGTCGCCCTTGGGGTTTTCCAGGTCGAGTTTGCCCAAAGACAAACCGGTCAGGCTCATGATCTGGGTTTCGATGCGGGTGCGGATGAATTCCATGGCCACTCTGTATTTTTCTGTAGGAGCGAGCCTGCTCGCGATGGACGTTAACGGTAACGCGTTTCTCCTGAATGTACGCGGCACGCTTGAGTTCATCGCGAGCGAGCTCGCTCCTACAGAAGACAGAACGTTATTGATTCAGGCGTTTATCGATCAAGCCTTGTACCACGCTTGGATCGGCCAAGGTCGAAGTGTCGCCCAGATTGTCCAGTTCGTTGCAGGCGATCTTGCGCAGAATGCGCCGCATGATCTTGCCTGAGCGGGTTTTCGGCAAGGCCGGCGCCCACTGGATCAAGTCCGGTTTGGCGAAACTGCCGATTTCCTTGCTGACCAGGGCCAGCAATTCTTTCTTCAGTTCATCGTTGGTTTCGACGCCGTTCATGGGTGTGACGAAGACATAGATGCCTTGGCCCTTGATGTCGTGGGGATAACCGACCGCAGCGGCCTCGGCGATGCTCTCGTGCAGCACCAGGGCGCTTTCCACTTCGGCGGTGCCGATACGGTGGCCGGACACGTTGATCACATCGTCGATACGACCGGTAATCCAGTAGTCGCCATCTTCATCGCGCCGCGCGCCGTCACCGGTGAAGTAGTAGCCGGGGTAGGGCTTGAAATAGGTGTCGACCATGCGTTGCGGGTCGCGATAGACACTGCGGATCTGTGCAGGCCAGCTGGATTTTATGGCCAGTACGCCGCTGCCGGCGCCCTTGATTTCCTTGCCTTGCTCGTCGAGCAGCACCGGCTGCACGCCGAACATCGGTTGTGTCGCACAACCGGGCTTGATCCGCTGGGCACTGACCAGCGGGCTGAGCATGATGCCGCCGGTTTCGGTCTGCCACCAGGTATCGACGATCGGGCAACGCTCTTCGCCGACCTCATGGAAATACCATTCCCAGGCTTCCGGGTTGATCGGTTCGCCAACCGTGCCGAGTAGCCTGACGCTGGCGCGGGATGTTTGCTTCAACGGTTCCGGGCCTTCGCGCATCAATGCGCGCAGGGCCGTCGGGGCGGTGTAGAAAATATTCACCTTGTGCTTGTCGATCACTTGCCAGAAGCGCGAGGTACTCGGGTAGTTCGGCACGCCTTCGAAAATCAGCGTGGTCGCGCCGTTGGCCAGCGGACCGTAGACGATGTAGCTGTGGCCAGTGACCCAGCCGACGTCGGCGGTGCACCAGAAGACTTCGCCGTCGTGGTAGTCCAGCACGTACTTGAAGGTCATCGCTGCTTGCAGCAGGTAGCCACCGGTGGTGTGCAGCACGCCTTTGGGTTTGCCGGTGCTGCCGGAGGTATAGAGGATGAACAGCGGGTCTTCGGCGTCCATCGGCTCGGGCGGGCAATCGGCGCTGGCTTCGCGCAGGGCCTGCTGGTACTTGATGTCCCTTCCTTCGACCCAGTTCACCAGCCCCTTGGTGCGCTCGACCACCAGCACGCTGCTCACGTCCGGGCAGCTTTGCAGCGCCTTGTCGACGTTCTGCTTGAGTGACACGACCTTGCCACCGCGCACGCCTTCGTCGGCAGTGATCACGGTGCGGCAGTCGGCGTCGAGAATGCGGTCGCGCAACGAGTCCGGGGAGAAGCCGCCGAACACTACCGAGTGCACTGCACCAATACGGGTACAGGCCAGCATGGCGTAGGCCGCCTCGGGAATCATCGGCATGTAGATGCACACGCGGTCGCCTTTTTTCACGCCACGGTTTTTCAGCACATTGGCCAGGCGGCAGACGTTTTCATGCAGTTTTTTGTAGGTGATCGATGTCGAGTCGGCAGGGTCGTCGCCTTCCCAGATGATGGCGACCTGATCGCCGCGTTTCTCCAGGTGTCGGTCGATGCAGTTGTAGCTGACGTTCAATTGCGCACCGGCAAACCAGCTGGCTTCACCGGTTTTCAGGTTGTAGCGCTGGACGGTTTCCCAGGGCGCGCTCCAGTCGAGAAAGCGCGTGGCCTGTTCGGCCCAGAAGGTGCTGGGGTGTTCGACGGATTGGCGGTACAGGCGCTGATAGTCGTCTTGACTCAATTGTGCGGCCCGGCGGACGGCATCGGCTTTGGGGAACGTGCTGATATCGAACATGACGGTTCCTTATGCTTGTTTTGCGACAAGGATAAAGATGCGCCGAGAGGTCAATGGGTTCAAGTCAGATACAAAACAACTGTGGGAGCGAGCTTGCTCGCGATGAGGGCATGGCGGTCAACATGGTTGTCGACTGACAGTCCGTCATCGCGAGCAAGCTCGCTCCCACAGGGAATTGTTTTTGCCCACAGGATTCGGGTTGATCCAAAGCCCGTGGGTTGTGCTATCAAATCACCCGCGGTGACGACCACGGAAGTAATTGATCAGCCCTTGGGTCGAGGCGTCCTCGGCCGGGGTTTCTTCGCTGCCGACCAGGCGGTTGTAGACGCCTTTGCCCAGCTCCTTGCCCAGTTCCACGCCCCACTGGTCGAAGGCGTTGATGCCCCAGATCACGCTTTGCACGAAGACTTTGTGTTCGTACATCGCCACCAGAGCGCCGAGGCGACGCGGGCTGATGCGCTCGACCACCAGGGTGTTGCTCGGACGATTGCCCGGGATCACCTTGTGCGGCGCGAGTTTCTGCACTTCGGCGTCACTCATGCCTTTGTCGCGCAGCTCGGTTTCGGCCTCGGCAAGGGTCTTGCCGAGCATCAGCGCCTGGCTCTGGGACAGGCAGTTGGCGTACAGCCACTGGTGGTGGTCGGACACTGGGTTGAAGCTGACGATCGGCACGATGAAGTCGGCCGGGATCAATTGGGTGCCCTGGTGCAGCAACTGGTGGTAGGCATGCTGACCATTGCAGCCGACGCCGCCCCAGATTACCGGCCCGGTGTCTGTGGACACTGGCTTGCCGTCCTGGCGCACGCTCTTGCCGTTGGATTCCATGTCCAGCTGTTGCAGGTGCTTGGTGATGTTACGCAGGTAGTGATCGTACGGCAGGATCGCGTGGCTTTGCGCGCCCCAGAAGTTGCCGTACCACACGCCGAGCAAGGCCAGCAGCACCGGCATGTTCTGTTCGAAGGGCGCGGTCAGGAAGTGCTGGTCCATGGTGTAGGCACCGGACAGCAATTCCTTGAAGTTGGACATGCCGATGGCCAGGGCAATCGGTAGACCAATGGCCGACCACAGCGAGTAGCGCCCGCCGACCCAGTCCCACATCGGGAAGATGTTCTCTTCGCGGATGCCGAACGCTACCGCGGCGGCGTTGTTGCTCGATACCGCGATGAAGTGGCGATACAGCTCGGCTTCCGAACCACCCTGGGCCAGATACCAGGCACGGGCAGCCTGGGCGTTCTTCAGGGTTTCAAGGGTGTTGAAGGATTTCGACGAGACGATGAACAGCGTGGTCTCGGCGCGAAGCTTCATGGTCAGTTCGTGGAACTCGCTGCCGTCGATGTTTGCCAGGTAATGGCAACGCACGCCTTTCTGGGCATAGGACAGCAAGGCTTCGGACACCAGCTCAGGGCCGAGGAAGGAGCCGCCGATGCCGATGTTCACCACGTCAGTGATCGGCTTCTCGGTGTAACCGCGCCACAGACCGTCGTGGATACGGCCGACGAGGTCGGTGATCTGGTTCAGCACCTTGTGCACTTCGGGCATCACGTTGACGCCATTGACCGACAGCTTGTCGCCGACCGGGCGGCGCAGGGCCGTGTGCAGGGCCGGGCGACCTTCGGAAGAGTTGACGATTTCGCCATCGAACAGCGACTTGATCGCGCCCTTGAGGTCGACTTCGTTGGCCAGGCCCACCAGCAGATTGCGGGTCTCGGCGTTGATCAGGTTTTTCGAATAGTCGAGAAACAGGCCGCAGCTGCTGAGGGTGAATTGAGTAAAACGCTGCGGATCGGCATTGAAGGCTTCGCGCATGCTGAAATCCTGCATGGCTTGGCGGTGGTCATTCAACGCTTGCCAGGCGGGCAGAGCGGTAACGTCGTGAGGAGTGCGGTAATACGCCATCGCTGCGGGTTTCCTTATTACTTGAACGGCCTTTTGAACACTAAAAATCCCGGAGCGCTGTGGGTGGGCGTTCCGGTCAACTGCGTCGACACGATTTCATGGCGCAGGGCGAATACAGTAAACCCCACGCAATGATCTGTCTTGACTTTGTCTGACCTGTTTCCGGTACTTTTTTAACATCGAAGTTAGGAACGGCCCGACAAACGGAAGAGACAAGACTCGTATCAGGCAACCTGGACCGGAATGGCATTGCTGGTGTGGCTCAGTTCATTGCCCGGTGCCATGTAGAGCATGCGTGGCTTGAAGTTGAGCAGTTCGGCTTCGCTGTAATGAGCGTAAGCGCAGATGATCACGAGATCACCGACCTTGGCCTTGTGGGCAGCGGCGCCGTTGACCGAGATCATGCGTGAGCCTTCTTCGCCACGGATGGCGTAGGTGGTGAAGCGCTCGCCGTTGTCGACGTTGTAGATCTGGATCTGCTCGTACTCACGAATACCGGACAGGTCCAGCCATTCACCGTCGATGGCGCAGGAGCCTTCGTAATCGAGTACAGCGTGGGTGACTTCGGCGCGATGCAGCTTGGCTTTGAGCATGATGGCGTGCATGAGTATTTCCCAGGTCGGAATCGAACGGCGGGCAGTTTGCCCGAAGGGGTTGTGGGCGGCAATACGAATGAAGCGAAGGGTTTGAAGTGTACTTTTGTGGCGAGGGGGCTTGCCCCCGTTCCAGTGCGTAGCACTGGCAAAATTTCGGAAACGCTCGAAAGTTTGGGGCCGCTTCGCAGCCCAACGGGGGCAAGCCCCCTCGCCACAGACTCACTCCACAGAATTCGAGAGTGTTTAGATTGGCGCGTCGAGGTTCAGGTGCAGGTTGTCGATCAACCGCGTCGTATCGAGGAACGCCGCCACCAGAATCACCAGGTCACGATCCTGCGCCGTCGCCGGGCGCAAGGTCAGGGCATGGCGGATTTCCAGGTAGTCAGGACGCAGGCCGGCTGCTTCGAGCTGTTTGATCTGGGTGCCGATCAGCGCCGGGTAGTCGCGTTCGCCCTGCTTGATCGCTTCGCCGATCGCATTCAGCGTGCGATAAACCACCGGTGCCACAGCGCGTTGCTCTTCGCTGAGGAAACCGTTGCGCGACGACAGCGCCAGGCCATCGGTTGCGCGAACAGTCGGCTCACCGATGATCTGGATCGGCATGTTCAGGTCATGAACCAGCGCGCGAATCACCGCCAGTTGCTGAAAGTCTTTCTCGCCGAAAATCGCCAGGTCCGGCTGGACCATGTTGAACAGCTTGCTGACCACCGTCGCCACGCCTTCGAAATGCCCCGGACGGCTGGCGCCGCACAGACCTTCGGACAATTGCGGGACACTGACGCGGGTCTGGCCGGCCATGCCGTCGGGATACATTTCTTCAACGGTGGGGGCAAACAGCAAATGGCAACCGGCCTGGAGCAGTTTTTCCTGGTCGGCGGCGAGGGTGCGCGGGTACTTGTCGAGGTCTTCGCCAGCACCGAATTGCAGCGGGTTGACGAAAACGCTCGCAACCACGAAGTCCGCCCGTTGGGAGGCTTTGGTCACCAGTGCCACGTGGCCGCTGTGCAGGTTGCCCATGGTTGGCACAAAGGCGATGCGTTTGCCTTCGCCACGGGCTCGGGCCACGGCGGCCCGCAGTTCGCGTACGGTTTTTACGGTGTTCATGCAGAGAATCCGTGTTCGATCCCAGGGAAAGTTGCCGCTTTGACTTCAGTCACGTAGGCATTCAATGCAGCGTCAATGCTGGTCTGGCCAGTCATGAAGTTTTTCACGAATTTCGGCACGCGACCGGTAATGGACAGGCCCAGCATGTCGTGCAGAACCAGCACCTGGCCGTCGGTGCGATTGCCGGCACCAATACCGATCACCGGAATCTTCACCGCCTGGGTGATTTCTTCCGCCAGTTCGCTCGGGACGCACTCGAGCAGCAGCATTGCCGCGCCAGCCTGTTCCAGGGCGATCGCGTCGGCACGCATCTGCCGCGCCTGGTTTTCATTGCGACCCTGGACCTTGTAGCCGCCAAGGATGTTCACCGACTGTGGCGTCAGGCCCATGTGCGCGCAGACAGGGATGCCGCGCTCGGCCAGCAGGCGGATCGAGTCGGCCAGCCACAATGCTCCTTCGACCTTGACCATGTGCGCGCCGGCCTGCATCAACAGGGCGCTGTTGGTCATGGCTTGCTCGGTGGTGGCGTAGGCCATGAAAGGCAGGTCGGCGAGGATCAGGGCATCGCTGTTACCGCGTTTGACGGCGGCCACGTGGTAAGCCATTTCCGAGGTGGTGACAGGCAAGGTGCTGTCGTGGCCCTGCAGAACCATGCCGAGGGAGTCGCCCACCAACAGCACTTCGACGCCGGCCTGATTGCAGGCGTGGGCGAAGGTCGCGTCGTAGCAGGTCAGCATGGTGATTTTTTCACCTTTTTGCTTCAGACCTTGCAGGGTGGTCAGGGTGATGGCTGGCATGAAAAGTTCCTCATTCAGGCGCTGTGGAAACTACTGCGAGTAACGCGCGTGATTCTTCGTTGAATACAGGCGCACGCTCTTTCGTCGTGCTTTTAAGGCCTGGATTGCGCCCTTGAACGCCGTGTAGGCGGCAGCGGGACGCCTATAGTCGTGAGGAGAACGAGGGAAGTCAATTGCGTGTGTTACCGCATTGTTACGGGTGGGGTGTTACCGGGGTAACTGATGCGATTCAGCAGCAGATCTTGTGCGCGACACAAAACCAATGTGGGAGCGGGCTTGCTCGCGAAGGGCGCATCAGATTCAACATTAATGTTGATTGATACACCGCTTTCGCGAGCAGGCTCGCTCCCACAGGGTATTTGTGTCACGTCGGGAGGAGGCGTTCCAGGCCGACGAACGGGCATGCCTTGAGCAGTTCGGCCAAGTTCCGGCCATCGGCCAAGTGCAGATCCGCAGGGGTCAGTTCCGCCAGCGGGTACAACACGAAGGCCCGTTCCTGCATGTGGTAATGGGGAACCTTGAGGCGCGGTTCGTCGATCAGGCGATCACCGAACAGCAGGATGTCGAGGTCCAGCGTGCGTGGCCCCCAGCGCTCAAGACGCTCGCGACCCTGGCCGTTTTCGATGGCCTGCAAGGCATCCAGAAGATCCAGCGGCGCCAGTGTGCTGTCGAGAGCGGCGACTGCATTGGTGTAACGCGGTTGGCCGGGCAGAAGCGAGTCACTTTGGTAAAACGCAGAAACCCCGACCAACTCCGATTGCGGCAACTGCGCCAGCGCTTCGACGGCGCTGCGCAATTGTTCGGCGGGGTCAGCCAGATTGCTGCCCATGCCGATGTAGATGCGTTCCATGGATTACTCGCCCGTGGTGCTCGAAGCGCCGGCAGCGCGTTTGCGCTTGGAGCCACCGCTGCGGCGACGCTTGCGCGGGGCGCCGGTGCCTTCGTCCTTGCCGCTGAGGTCGCGAATCATGTCGCGACGCTCGCTTTCGTTGGCGTCCTGATAGTCCGTCCACCATTCGCCCAGGCCATCGGTCTGCTCGCCGGCGCTTTCACGTAGCAGCAGGAAGTCGTAGCCGGCGCGGAAGCGCGGATTGTCCAGCAACAGATCGGCACGCTTGCCGCTGCGGCGGGGCAGGCGTTCCTGCATGTCCCAGATTTCGCGGATCGGCATGGTGAAGCGTTTCGGAATCGCAATGCGCTGGCACTGCTCGGCAATGAGTTCGTGCGCCGCGTCCTGCATCGCCGGAATCGGTGGCATGCCACGCTCCTGCAGGCGCAGGACGCGGGCCGGCAGGGCAGGCCAGAGCAGGGCTGCAAACAGGAATGCCGGGGTCACCGGTTTGTTCTGCTTGATCCGCAGGTCGGTATTGATCAGGGCTTCGCTGATCAGGGTGTGGGTGTACGTCGGGTTGTATTCCAGTGCTTCAGCGCTGGCCGGGAACAGTGGATCGAACAACTGCAGGTCGACCAGCATTTCAAACGTGTCGGCGGCATGGCCGGAGAGGAACAGCTTGAGCACCTCTTCGAACAGACGAGCCGACGGGATCTCGCGCAGCATCGGCGCCAGGCCGCGGATCGGCAGGGCGCTGTGTTTTTCGATGCCGAAGTTCAGCTTGGCGGCGAAACGCACGGCCCTCAGCATCCGTACCGGGTCTTCCTGGTAGCGTTGCGTCGGATCGCCGATCAGGCGGATCAGGTGATTGCGGATGTCGTGTACGCCGTTGGCGTAGTCGAGGATGCGTTCGCTGACCGGATCGTAATACAAGGCATTGATGGTGAAGTCGCGACGTTGCGCGTCCTCTTCCAGGGTGCCGTAAACGTTATCGCGCAAGATGCGCCCGCTTTCGTTGCGCGAAGACTGGTTGCTGTCTTCCTCGTCTTCGTTTTGCGGGTGATTGGCGCGGAAGGTCGCGACTTCGATGATTTCGCGGCCGAAGTGGATGTGCACCAGTTTGAACCGGCGCCCGATGATTCGCGCGTTACGGAATTCGGCCCGTACCTGCTCGGGTGTGGCGCTGGTGGCAACGTCGAAATCTTTCGGGGTGATACCCAGCAGCATGTCGCGCACGCAACCGCCAACCAGATAAGCCTGATAACCGGCGTTCTGCAGGCGTTCAACGATATTCACCGCGTAACGGCTGAATTGCGCCTTCTGCAGCGAGTGTTGGCCGCTGTTGAGCACTTCAGGCGTGCTGCGAATGTGTTGCGTAGGACGCTTGGGAGAACGGAATGACTGGAACAGCTTCTTCAGCATGGGATGCACTGTTTGAAGGAATATTCGGCCATAACAGAAGAATGACCGCATGATGGGCGGGGATTCTAGCATTTAGTCGGGGGATGGTGTAGGAGACAGCAGATATGAGATGTAGGAGCGGGTTATGGGGGGGGGAATCGCAGAAACCACAAGGGGAGCCGAAGCTCCCCAAGAAGTAGTTGCATGCTCTATTTTTATTTTTGGTTTCGGGCTTCTTGTTTTTGTTGAGTGCCCTCGTCATGAAGCTTTCCTTCATGACCCTCCCAATCGGGAGCCAAGAGCAAACGGATTGCTTTGGTCGCTGAATTGCAGTGATCTTTCGATCCAACCAGTACAGGCTCTGTCTTAAGACAGTTTTTTGTTGTTCTCGGCCTGGTCGTGGGGCAAGCCCCAAATACAACGCCTCTCCAAAAGAATCAGTTAGCTGCGCCTCTCGCCGTCTTGTTTTTATTGTGCGTGAGTCGATTCGTCTTATTTTTATTGTCTTGTGCATTGCTTGTTATTGTTCTTGTACCAAACATATAGCAGGGTGCGTGCCAACTTTTGCGAAACCCAATAAAACAAGGGGTTAGGCCGGTCGGCAGGCATTTCGAGGGCCAAAAAAAGCCGGGGCTTCGTTACCGTAAGCCCCGGCTTCTGTTACGTGAAAAAACTGAGGTAACAGTTTTTTCACCAAAGTCATGTGTTACCCGCACATGAGACAGGTACGGTTCAGCTTTCGCTGGTCACCCCGGTCTTGCGACGTGGGATGCCCAGGCGCTGACGGCGCTCCCACAGGCATTTTCGGCTGACCCCGAGTTTGCGGGCCAGCTCGGTTTCGGTCATGTGGTCCTGATGTTCGAGGACGAAATGCTGGAAGTAGTCTTCCAGGGAGAGATCTTCGGTCGGTTCGTGGTTGCTGTTACTGGCGTTGCCCTGTTGTGGCGCCAGGCCAATGAATTCGTCGTCTTCCAGGTCGCCCAGTTCGATGTCGATACCCAGCAGCTCGGCGGATATTTCCGGGCTTTCGCACAGGATAACGGCGCGCTCGACGGCGTTTTCCAGTTCACGAACGTTGCCCGGCCAGGAGTAGTGACGAATGGCTTGCTCGGCATCCGCGGCGAATTTCAGGTCGGTGCGGTTGATCCGCGCACTTTGCCGCGCCAGGAACGCATTGGCGATTTCGTTGACGTCCGCACCGCGTTCGCGCAGGGCTGGCAACTTCAGCGCGATAACGTGGAGGCGGTAATACAGGTCTTCACGGAACTGGCCGATCTTCGCCAGGCTCTTGAGGTCGCGGTGAGTCGCGGCGATCAGGCGCACGTCGACTTTTTGCGACTGCACCGAGCCCACGCGACGAATCTCGCCTTCCTGCAATACGCGCAGCAGGCGAGCCTGGGCTTCCAGTGGCAGTTCGCCGATTTCGTCGAGGAACAAGGTGCCGCCGTCCGCCGCTTCCACCAGGCCGGCGCGCCCGGCGCTGGCGCCGGTGAATGCGCCTTTTTCGTGGCCGAACAGTTCGGACTCGATCAGGCTTTCCGGAATGGCCGCGCAGTTCACCGAAATCATCGGCGCCTTGGCACGTTTGGACAGGTTGTGCAGGGCGCGCGCCACCAGTTCCTTACCGGTACCCGATTCGCCCTGGATCAGAACGTTGGAGTCGGTCGGTGCCACTTTGCGGATCTTGCCGTACAGGTCCTGCATCGGTGGGCACGAGCCGATAATGCCGATCTCACCGTTGCTGTTGTCGGTACCGGATTTCGCCGCACCGTTGGCGGCTTTGCCGGCAACCGCTTCACCGCCGGCTTGTACCGTTTGTCGGTCACGCAGGATTCGTGCGGCCGCTTGCAGCATTTCGTCATGGTCGAATGGCTTGGCAATGTAGTCCACCGCGCCCATTTTCATCGAGTCGACCGCCGAGCGCAGGCTGGCATAGCTGGTCATGATCAGCACCGGCGTGCCCTGGGCGAGCTTGATCAACTCCGTGCCAGGCGCGCCCGGCAGGCGCAGGTCACTGATGATCAGGTCGAACGAGGGAATGGTGAAGCGTTCTTGTGCTTCCTGCACTGATCCGGCTTCGCTGACCTGGTACTGGTTACGTTCCAGCAGGCGGCGCAAGGCGGAGCGGATAATGGTTTCGTCTTCGACGATCAAAATGTGCGGCATTGATTCGATACTCTCGACGGTCTCAGTTCACAGCGGACGTCGCTTCGACATGACGCGGCAAGGTAACCCTGATTCGGGTACCGCGTTGGCTTTGAACATCAGCCGGGCTGTCGATGGTGATTTGTCCATAATGCTCTTCAACGATGGAATAGACCAGTGCAAGGCCCAGACCGGTGCCTTCGCCAGGGTCCTTGGTGGTGAAGAAAGGTTCGAACAATCGGTCCATGATGCTCGACGGAATACCGCTGCCTTCGTCCTCCACGATCAGATCGACCGTGTGTTCGCCGGCTTCGCTCTTGACCCGTACCGCACTGCCGGGAGGCGAGGCGTCACGGGCGTTTGAAAGCAGGTTGATCAATACCTGGGCCAACCGTTGCGGGTCGCCTTCGACCCAGTGTTCGGGGTCGCACAGGTTGTAGAACTGCACTTCGAAATTGCGTCGGTTCAGGGCCAGCAGGCCGATGGCATCCTGAGCCACTTCGGCCAGACAGACGGGCTCGTCGTTGTGCTGATGGCTGCCGGCATGGGCAAAGCTCATCAACGACTGGACGATGCGCGACACGCGTTTGGTCTGCTCGAGGATCTGGCCGCTGATTTCCTTCAACTCGCCGTCTTCTTCACGTTCTTCGCGCAGGTTTTGCGCCAGGCACGCGATGCCGGTGATCGGGTTGCCGATTTCATGGGCCACGCCGGCCGCCAGTCGACCGATGCTGGCCAGGCGCTCGGAGTGCACCAGTTTGTCCTCGAGCATCTGGGTTTCGGTCAAGTCTTCCACCAGCAACACCAGGCCACTGTTGCCCGGCGCGAGGGGTTCGTCGATCGCCGCTTTGTGCAGGTTCAACCAGCGTGTCTGGCCGTCGAGGGCCAGGTGCTGTTTGTGCAAGTGCTCGTCCGGCAGATTGATGAAGCCTTGCAGCAGGTCTTTCCATGGGTCGGCAATGGTACTCAGGCGCGAACCGACCACGCGCTGCGCGGCGATGCCGGTGAGTTCCTCCATGGCCTTGTTCCACATGAGGATCTCCTGATCCTTGGCCAGTGAGCAAACGCCCATCGGCAATTCCTGAAGGGTCTGGCGGTGATAGCGGCGCAAGGCATCGAGCTCGGCGGCCAGGCCGGTCAGGCGCGAGTGGTAATCCTCGAGGCGGCTTTCGATGAAGTGAATGTCTTCGGTGACGTAGTTTTCGCCGCCAGCCTTGTACGGCAGGAACGTCTCGACCATGTCCTGGGCCACGCTCGGGCCCATCAGGCCGGAGAGATTGGCTTCGATGCGGTCACGCAAGCGACGCAGGGCATAGGGGCGGCGCTCGTCGAAAGGCAGATAGAGGTCGCGCAGTGCCTGTTCCACTTCTTTCTGCGCCGCTTTTGCACCCAGTGGCTTGGCCAGTTGCGTGGCGAACTCCTGGGGCGAGGCGGCGTGCAGTTCCCGACGTTGCGGGCGGCGAACGTTATCCACAGCGCAGGCTTCGGCAGCGCTGGCCTCTTCGGTGCTGGCGTTGGTGAACAGCGAGATCAGCGTGAACATCAGTACGTTGGCCGCCAGCGAGGCAATTGCCGCCATGTGCCAGCTGGTGTCGTCCAGCACGTAGATCATGTTCAGCAGTGGAATGTAGAAGCCTTGCAGGTTGCCAACCAGCGGTAACAGCATGGTCACCAGCCACACCAGGATCCCCGCCAGCAAGCCGGCGATGAAGCCGCGACGGTTGGCGGTCGGCCAATACAGGACCGAGAGCACGCCCGGCAGGAACTGCAACGTGGCGACGAAAGCGACAATGCCGAGGTTGGCCAGGTCCTGCTCGGCTCCGAGCATCAGGTAGAAACCGTAGCCGGCCATGATGATTGCGACGATCAGCGCCCGGCGAGTCCACTTCAGCCAGCGGTAGATGTTGCCTTCGGCCGGCGGTTGATACAGCGGCAGGACCAGGTGGTTCAAGGCCATCCCGGACAGTGCCAGCGTGGTGACGATGATCAGGCCACTGGCGGCGGACAGCCCGCCGACATAGGCCAGCAACGCCAAAGCCTTGCTGTTGGCGGCGATACCGATTCCCAGGGTGAAGTATTCCGGGTTGGTGGTGGCGCCCAGTTTCAGGCCGGCCCAGAGAATCAGCGGCACTGCCAGGCTCATCAGCAACAGGAACAGCGGTAGGCCCCAGCTCGCACTCACCAGCGAACGCGGGTTGAGGTTCTCGGTAAAGGTCATGTGATACATGTGCGGCATCACGATCGCCGAGGCGAAGAACACCAGCAGCAGCGTACGCCACGGGCCTTCCTGCAACGGTGTGTGCAGGGCGGCGAGCGCGGTCTGGTTTTGCAGCAGCCACAGTTCAAGCTGTTGCGGGCCGTCGAACACGCCGTAAAGCGCATACAGCCCGACACCGCCGAGGGCGATCAGCTTGATCACCGACTCGAAGGCAATCGCGAACACCAGGCCTTCATGCTTTTCGCGGGTGGCGATGTGACGGGAACCGAAGAAAATCGTGAACAGCGTAATCAGTGCGCAGAAGCTCAGGGCCACGCGATGCTGTACCGGCTCTCGGGTGAGGATGCTGATGGAGTCGGCGACCGCCTGAATTTGCAAGGCCAGCAGCGGCAGTACGCCGACCAGCATGAAAATCGTGGTCAGCGCACCGGCCCAGGTACTGCGGAAGCGGAAGGCAAACAGATCCGCCAGCGACGACAGTTGATAGGTGCGGGTGATCTTCAGGATCGGGTAGAGCAGCACCGGCGCCAGCAGGAATGCCCCGGAAACGCCCAGGTAGCTGGACAGAAAACCGTAGCCGTATTGATAAGCCAGGCCCACGGTGCCGTAAAACGCCCAGGCACTGGCGTAGACGCCCAGTGACAGGGTGTAGGTCAGCGGGTGGCGAATGATCGCCCGGGGAATCATGCCCCGTTCGCTGATCCAGGCCACACCGAACAGCACCGCCAGGTATACGGCGCTGATCAGGATCATCTGGGTCAGGCTAAAGCTCATCGGCATCTTTTTGGCTCTGCAGGATGAAGGTCACGACGATCAGAATCAGCCAGAGCAGATAAGGGCGATACCAGGCGCCAGTGGCGTCGATCCACCAATCCATGATGGCCGGGGAAAACAGGTAAATCCCCACTACCAAAAGCAGGACCAAGCGATAGATGTACATCCCGGCCTCTCTTTTTTATGCGCGTGCCCGAAAACGTGCGGCGATGGTAACGGATGGGTGCGCCACTGCAAGTGCGATCACAATAGCTGTGCCTCGGGCAGGCTCAGTGTGCGCGGGATCAGCGAGGCATCCCAGTGGGCAATGCCCCAATTCAGCACTTCCCGTGGCGTGGCGTACGTCAGTTCGGTTCCCGGGTTCTGTCCCAGCGCCCGTAGCGCCCGCAGCAGCAGTGGCGTTGCCTGATCCTCGGTCAACGGCGGCGAACGGTAGGATTTACCGAGTTTGTTGCCGTCAGGCTGGGTAATCAGCGGGATATGCAGATAACGCGGTTGAGGCAGGCCGAGCAGTTCTTGCAGGTAGAGCTGGCGGGGCGTGGAGTCCAGCAAGTCGGCACCGCGAACGATATCGGTGATGCCTTGCCAGGCGTCGTCCAGGACCACCGCCAATTGATAAGCGTAGAGCCCGTCGCGGCGGCGGATCACGAAATCGCCGACTTCCCGCCCCAGATGCTGTCGGTATTGGCCCTGCACCCGGTCAATGAAATGGTATTCCAGTTCCGGTACGCGCAGGCGGATGGCCGCATCGTCAGTGCCATGGCCGGCATTGCGGCACAAGCCCGGATAAATCCCGTGATACGGCTCCAGCTGTTTGCGCGAGCAGGTGCAGGCGTAGGCCAGGCCTTGATTGAACAGGCGATTGAGCACCTCGGCGTAGGCATCGTGCCGCTCGCTTTGGCGAACCAGGCCGCCATCCCACTCAAAGCCATAGCTTTCCAGTGCCTTGAGAATGGCCGCCTGGGCGCCGGGTACTTCACGGGGGGGATCGAGGTCTTCCATGCGCATCAGCCAGCGTCCACCCACCGAGCGCGCGTCCAGGTAGGAGGCCAGCGCGGCGACCAATGAACCAAAATGCAGGTGGCCGCTGGGCGTCGGGGCGAAACGCCCGATGTAGGTGGGGGAGGTGGTGGCGGTCATCAGGGCAAGGCTACTTATTCCAGGCTGTCGTCAGATTCCTGTAGGAGCGAGCTTGCTCGCGATTGCCGTCAACGATAACGCTGGGAGCCTGGTACCCCGCGGCGTTCTCAGGTTCATCGCGAGCAAGCTCGCTCCTACAGTGATGGCGATTTTAATCGCAACGGGCATCAGCGAATTTTGGAAACAAAAACGGAGCGTTCGCACGCTCCGTTCTTCGTTCAAGTCGCAATTATTTGCCGACTTGCTTTTCCTTGATTTCCGCCAGGGTCTTGCAGTCGATGCACAGGTCGGCGGTAGGGCGCGCCTCGAGGCGCTTGACGCCAATCTCGATGCCGCAGGACTCACACCAGCCGTACTCTTCGTCTTCGATCAACTGAAGCGTCTTGTCGATCTTCTTGATCAACTTGCGTTCACGATCGCGGGCACGCAGTTCGAGGGCGAATTCCTCTTCCTGGCTGGCACGGTCTGCCGGATCAGGGAAGTTGGCCGCTTCGTCCTTCATGTGGTCCACGGTCTTGTCGACACCTTCCATCAGCTCTTTCTTCCACTGATTCAGGACCTTGGTGAAGTGCTTGCGCATGGGCTCGCCCATGTACTCTTCGCCGGTTTTCTGAACATAGGGCTCGAAGCCGCTGATCGTCTGGTTTTGCTGCTTTGCTTGGGTGGACATGAAATAGACCGCCTCTACTCTTGTAATCCATCTGCGCAGGATTGCTCCATCACCGACACCTGCCGGCCCTGCGGCTGCAAGCGGGCGAACTTACCAGATCAACTCGGGCCGCGCTACTCCCGGATGTCGAGCTCGCGGCACAGGGTGCTTGCAAATGATGACAAACCGTTGTCTGGTGGCTCTGGAACCCTGCTCAATTATTGATTTTAGTCAAACCTTGCGCGCGCGCCTGAGTCGTTTGTGATCGGCCTTACAAGGCCTCTGACCGCTTTAGGTTCTCGCTCGTTCCTGCGCTTGGGTAGAATCGGTTTTTTTTCCGTTGAAGGAAGGCCAATGGCTCAGCCCTACAGTGCCCGCAGTCGCGCGATCGAACCTTTCCATGTCATGGCGCTGTTGGCGCGGGCCAATGAGTTGCAGGCCGCCGGCCACGATGTGATCCACCTGGAAATCGGCGAGCCGGACTTCACCACCGCCGAACCGATCATCCGGGCCGGCCAGGCTGCGCTGACAGCGGGAAAGACCCGTTACACCGCCGCACGCGGCATTCCAGAGCTGCGCGAGGCCATTTCGGGCTTCTATCAGCAGCGTTATGGTTTGAACATCGATCCGCGGCGCATCCTCATCACGCCTGGCGGCTCCGGCGCGTTGCTGCTGGCCAGCGCTTTGCTGGTCGACCCCGGTAAACACTGGTTGCTGGCGGATCCGGGCTACCCGTGTAACCGGCATTTCCTGCGGCTGGTCGAAGGCGCGGCACAGCTGGTGCCGGTCGGTCCGGAGGTGCGCTATCAATTGACGCCCGGCCTGATCGAGCGTCATTGGGACCACGACAGTGTTGGCGCATTGGTGGCGTCGCCAGCCAATCCAACCGGCACGATCCTGACCCGCGACGAGCTGGCGAAGCTGTCTGTCGCGATCAAGGAGCGCCACGGTCATCTGGTGGTCGACGAGATTTATCACGGCCTGACCTACGGCACCGATGCGGCCAGCGTGCTGGAAGTCGACGACAGTGCATTCGTTCTGAACAGCTTTTCGAAGTACTTCGGGATGACCGGTTGGCGGCTCGGCTGGCTAGTGGCCCCCGACGCGGCCGTCGGTGAGCTGGAAAAGCTCGCCCAGAACCTCTACATCAGTGCTCCAAGCATGGCGCAGCACGCTGCGCTGGCCTGTTTCGAGCCGGCAACCATCAGCATTCTCGAAGAGCGTCGCGCCGAATTTGGCCGGCGTCGGGATTACCTGCTGCCGGCCTTGCGTGAATTGGGCTTCGGTATTGCGGTGGAACCGGAGGGTGCTTTCTACTTGTACGCCGATATCAGCAAGTTCGGCGGCGATGCCTTCGCGTTCTGTAAACATTTTCTTGAAACCGAACATGTGGCATTTACCCCGGGGCTGGATTTCGGCCGTTATCAGGCCGGGCATCATGTGCGGTTTGCCTATACGCAAAATCTCGAGCGTTTGCAGGAGGCGGTCGAGCGCATTGCCCGTGGGTTGCGGAGCTGGCAAGGCTGATGCGTTTTCATCCTCCCCTCGAAGAAGGGCGCCTGATCCGACGTTACAAGCGATTTCTCGCCGATATCGAAACCGTTGGCGGCGAATTGCTCACCATTCACTGCCCGAACACTGGCTCGATGCTCAATTGTCAGGTCGAAGGCGGGCAGGTCTGGTTCAGTCGCTCCAACGACCCGAAACGCAAGTTGCCTGGCACCTGGGAGGTCGGTGAAACCCCGCAAGGGCGGCTGTTTTGCGTGAATACCGCCCGAGCCAATGGTTTGATCGAAGAAGCGCTACGGGCGGGTGTCATCACCGAGCTGAACGGTTTTACCGGGCTCAAGCGTGAAGTGGCCTATGGTCAGGAAAACAGTCGTATCGATTTCCGCCTTGATTACCCCGAAGGGCCGGCCTACGTCGAAGTCAAAAGCGTGACCCTGGGCTTCGACGGTACGGCGGTGGCGGCGTTTCCCGATGCGGTCACCCAGCGTGGCGCCAAGCACTTGCGGGAGCTGGCCCACCTGGCGAGGGACGGTATTCGCGCGGTGCAGTTGTACTGTGTTTGCCTGACCGACATCGAGGCTGTGCGCCCGGCGCAGGAAATCGATGCCGCTTATGCGCAAGCCTTGCGTGAGGCGATTGCCTGTGGTGTCGAGGTGTTGGCTTACGGTGTGCGGTTGAGCCACGAAGAAATGCTGGTCGACCGACGTCTGGACGTGCTGCCTGGTAGCTAAAGGCTGATCCAGATCCCTTGTTCATCCTCGCGGCAGACCACGCTGGTCAAGGCTTGCCCTGCGCAAGGGCCGGCGACGCATTCACCGTCTTCGATCAGGAACAGTGCGCCATGGGTGGCGCACTGGATCAGGCTGTTGCTGGGGTCGAGAAACTGGTCGGGATGCCACTCCAGGGCAACGCCCCGGTGCGGGCAGCGATTGATGTAGACGTAAACCTGTCCGCTGCGGCGCACTGCAAAAAACTTTTGGTCATCGATGTCGAACCCGCGGCTGCTGTCATTGACCAACTCGGCGCCTGCGCAAAGCAACTTCATGTCTATCCTCGGTCCCGCAACTCGTGACGGGATATGTCCGAGCTGGGCGGTTAAATGCTATCAAATGGCGGTCTTGCCCGCCGGGGACAAGTGCCTGTCGTCGAGGATACTTGGCCTGATCATTCGATGCCCGGGAAACCTTCAAAGAAAGCTGTTTATGCGCCTGACCACCCGCGTCGTCGTGATCTGCATGGAGCATCCATCGCGGCATCCTGTCAGTACTTTTCCACAGGCAAAAAAAGACCCGGCAAGAGCCGGGTCAAATAACCGTGATTAGCCTGATGAGGAGATAATCCGAGAGTCCGAACCAAGGGCTTTTCAGAATATCGACCAGTCTCGCGACCAGTTGTGATAATCATATCGATTCTCATTACCAAGTCAACCGCTGTTTTTCGATTTCCTTGCGATTTGCCGGATTTGTGTCTGCAGGCCCCGCAATCATTGGGTTCCAGGTTGCAAACTTCAGAAATAGTTGTCGGATCAATTCTTGTTGCGTGTAGAGATGGCTTCCAGTTGTTTGTTCAGGGCTTCCTTGCGCTCGGCAGGAATATCATTCCAGTGAACGTCCATCAGGGCGCCTTCAATTGCGTACAACAACACCTTGGACGCCCGAAAACCGCGCGTGCGCACGGCTCGATAAGCATCCACCGCCCCGAGGCGACGCAAGTCCGAAGCGCTATGGATGCCCACGGCATGCAGCCATTGCGCTGACGTCTTGCCAAGATTCTTCAGGTGTTGCAGTTCATCATTCATCAAGCCTCCTTGCGATGGCCGAATGGAGAGCGTGGGCAATCTTCTGAGGAGTGTAGCCATCAGTAGGAAAAGCGTGATTGTTTGCTCGTTTACGACGCAAATGCTTCTAAGAAACGAGCATTGGCAGTGCATGAACAAGTCTATGAGCGCAGTGGAGAGAGAGGCGGGGAAGAATCTGGAAACAAAGGGCGAACATCCCCACCGTCCAGCGCAACGAGAGGCGCCGGACGTGTCAGTCAGCGACGATGATCAGCGGGTGCGATAGCGCAATCGCGTGCCGAAGTTCATCGACATCAGGATTTCGTCGGCACTGAGTTCCACTGGAAAGTACGTACCGGAGATCTGCGCGTGGGCCAGGCTCGCGCCTTCCAGGTTCGCTTTGCGAAAATCGATGCCACGCAAGTCGGCGGAACGGAAGTAGGCGTCGCTGAAATCCACGCCGTCGGCATTCAGTTCGCGCAGGTCCAGCCCCCGGAAATCTCCACCCACCATGTCGATGGGGCCATCCTTGGGGCGTTCACTGTTGAAGCCTTTGATGTCGTCTTTGTGCAGCAGGGCATATAGCGGTGTGTCGAGAAGTTTTGGCTGGCTCATGTCGCATCACCTGATGTTTTTATGACGCCAGTATAGTGCCACTATTTGACGGTCGTGAAGCCAGCGAGGGCCTCACGACTGAAATAGTTCTTACAGCCCTGGCAGGCGCTGGCGAATTTGCTCCACAACGGTATCGAGCGTCCCGCTTTCATTGGTCTGGACGCGTTTGCTGCAGAGGATTTCCGCGGGTGTCAGCGCTTCACGGCTGTCTTGCTGGGCGGCAATAACAGCCAGGGTGGCGTCGGATGGGTCTTTCTTGTCTGCCTGGCGCATGGCCAGCCAGCTTTCGATCACGGCCTGTGGCGCATTGCAGTCGAGGATCAGGAAGGGTGCACCCGTGGCCTCGGCCACCTTCGCTGCACTGTCACGCTGATCACGCTTGAGATAAGTGGCGTCGACCACCACCGGGAAACCCGCACGCAGAATGACGTCGGCGATTTCGTGGAGGCGGGCATAGGTCGCCGCGCTGGCGTCGGCGCTATAGATGCCGGCCTGCACGTCATTCTCGACGGTTTGCTCGCCGAACAGGCGCTTGCGCTCGACATCGGAACGCAGGCGAATCGCGCCCAGAGCTTCGACCAGGCGCATGGCGACATGGCTCTTGCCGACAGCGGAAACACCGTGGGTAATGGCCATGAAGCGTGAAGGAATGGTGCTGTAGCTTTCGGCCAGGTTGGCGTAGTTGCGGTACTGGCGTAAGGTCGTGGCGCGCTGCACCGCAGTGGCGTCGGCCGGAATGCTGAACAGGGCAACCTTGGCGCGAACCAGTGCGCGGTAGGCTTTATAGAAGTTCAGCAGTTCGAGACCGCGATAGTCGCCTGTCAGCTCCAGGTACTGGCTGATGAAGCGACGCGCCAGGCACTTCAGGCCGCGATCTTCCAGGTCCATCGCCAGGAAACCGGTATCGGCATAAACGTCGGTAAAGCGAAACGGTTCGTTGAATTCGATGCAGTCGAAGATCACGACCTTGCCGTCGATCACGGTTGCATTGCCCAGATGGATATCACCGTGGCATTCACGAATGAAACCTTCGGCCTTGCGCTGGGCGAGCAGCGGTTTGAGGCGCTCGAAGCTGCTTTCGGCCCAGGCTTGCAGGGCGTCGAGTTGCAACAGGTCGGCTTTGTCGCTGAGGAACGGACGAATCTGTTCGAAGTTCTGCCGCACCGGCGCCATGACGCTGTCCGGGGTGCCGGCTTCGTGCCCGGCCGGTACTTTCGGCGCGCTGAGGTGGAAGCGGGCGATTTGCTCGGCCATCTCGTCGATGTGCGCGGTGGTCAGTTCGCCATTGGCTTGCAGGGTGCTGAGCAAGCCGTTTTGCGGGAACTGACGCATCTTCAGTACATATTCGATGGCCGGGCCTTCACCGCCCAGTTGCGGAGCCTCGGCGCTGCCGGTGACGGGCAGCACTTCGAGGTACAAATCGTCGGTCAGACGCTGGTTCAGGCGCAGTTCTTCAGCGCAAAAGTGTCCGCGAGCCTCAAGGCTGGTGAAGTCGAGAAAACCGAAATTGACCGGCTTCTTCACTTTATAGGCATAGGGGCCGGTAAGCAGTACCCAGGAAATATGGGTCTCGATGACCTGGAATCCCTCTACAGGATGCGGGTAGAGGGCAGGGTTTTGCAGGGCAGCGATCAGGGACTGGCTCACAGGCGATCCTTCAGAGTCTGGGAAATTCAAGGCCGTCATTATGGCCGCAAGTCGGCTTGACGCAAACCTCGGAGCGCTCCTGTTGAGGATGAATAAAGTGCGTATAATCCGCCGCCATGACTCGTACTCGAACTCCCCGTACCCCGAAAAAACCACCCTCCAGGGGCCTGCGCCCGTGGTTGGGCTGGGCCATTAAACTCAGTCTGGTCGCCCTTGTGGTGCTGGCCGGATTCGCCGTTTACCTTGATGCGATCGTCCAGGAGAAGTTTTCCGGCAAGCGCTGGACCATCCCGGCCAAGGTTTACGCGCGCCCGCTCGAGCTGTTCGTCGGACAGAAGCTGAGCCGGGATGATTTCCTGACCGAGCTCGATGCCTTGGGCTATCGCCGCGAAAGCGTGGCCAACGGTCCGGGGGCGGCGTCGGTCAACGGCAATACCGTTGATCTGAATACCCGTGGCTTCCAGTTCTATGAAGGCATGGAGCAGGCGCAACCGGTGCGGGTGCGTTTCTCCGGCGATTACGTGGCCGAGTTGGCGGGGGCAAAAGGCTCGAAGCTGTCGGTGGTGCGCCTGGAGCCGCTGCTGATCGGCGGCCTGTACCCGAAAAACCTCGAAGACCGGATTCTGATCAAGATCGATCAGGTGCCACCGTACCTGCTTGAAACGCTGGTGGCGGTCGAGGATCGCGATTTTTATCATCACTTTGGTGTTTCGCCGAAGTCGATCGCCCGTGCAATCTGGGTCAATGGTTCATCCGGGCGCATGCGTCAGGGCGGCAGTACCCTGACGCAGCAGTTGGTCAAGAACTTCTACCTGACCAACGAGCGCAGCCTGAGCCGCAAACTCACCGAAGCGATGATGGCGCTGCTGCTTGAACTGCACTACGACAAGCGCGAAATCCTTGAGGCTTACCTCAACGAAGTGTTTGTCGGGCAGGACGGTCAGCGTGCGGTGCACGGTTTCGGTCTGGCCAGCCAGTTCTTCTTCAGCCAGCCGCTGGCCGAGCTCAAGCTGCATCAGGTCGCGCTGCTGGTGGGCATGGTCAAGGGGCCTTCTTCCTATAACCCCCGTCGTAATCCGGAGCGTGCCCTCGAGCGGCGCAACCTGGTACTCGATGTGCTGCAAGAGCAGGGCGTCGCGACCGCCGAGCAGGTTGAGGCAGCGAAGAAAATGCCGCTGGGCGTGACCAAGCGCGGCAGTCTGGCGGACAGCTCGTTCCCCGGCTTCCTCGATCTGGTCAAGCGTCAGTTGCGCGAAGACTATCGCGACGAAGACTTGACCGAAGAAGGGCTACGCATCTTCACCAGTTTCGACCCGATTCTGCAGATGAAGGCTGAGGCCTCTGTGAACGACACCTTCAAGCGTCTGGCAGGACGCAAGGGTTCCGATGACGTCGAAGCGGCAATGGTCGTGACCAACCCGGAAACCGGGGAAGTGCAGGCCATGATCGGCAGTCGCCAGGCCAGTTTTGCCGGGTTCAACCGGGCGCTGGATGCTGTACGGCCGATCGGCTCGCTGATCAAGCCGGCTGTTTATCTGACCGCACTGGAGAAACCGAGCCAGTACACATTGACCAGTTGGCTGTCGGACGAGTCCTTCTCGATCAAAGGCGCGGATGGTCAGGTCTGGAAGCCGCAGAACTACGATCGTCGTTCTCACGGTACGGTGTTCCTCTATCAAGGCCTGGCGCATTCCTACAACCTGTCGACCGCGCGTCTTGGTTTGGCGGTCGGTGTGCCGAACGTATTGAAGACGGTGGCGCGCCTGGGTGTGACGCGTGAATTCCCGGCCTTCCCGTCGATGTTGCTCGGGGCCGGCGGCATGACGCCAATCGAAGTGGCGACCATGTACCAGACCTTGGCCAACGGCGGCTTCAATACGCCGATGCGCGGGATTCGTAGCGTGCTGACTGCCGAGGGCGAGCCACTCAAGCGTTATCCGTTCCAGATTCAGCAGCGTTTTGATCCGGCCTCCATTTACCTGATCCAGAGCGCCATGCAGCGGGTGATGCGTGAGGGTACCGGCAGCTCGGTTTATAACGCGTTGCCAAGGACCCTGACCCTGGCGGGCAAGACCGGTACCAGTAACGATTCGCGAGACAGTTGGTTTGCCGGTTTCAGCCAGGACTTGCTGGCGGTGGTCTGGCTGGGTCGCGACGACAACGGTAAGACGCCATTCACCGGCGCAACCGGGGCCTTGCAGGTCTGGACCAGCTTTATGCGCAAGGCCGACCCGTTGCCGCTGGACATGCCGCAGCCGGATAATGTCGTTCAGGCCTGGGTGGACTCGCGAACCGGGCAAGGTTCTGACGCCGGTTGCCCTGGTGCCGTGCAGATGCCGTATATTCGCGGCAGCGAACCGCCTCCCGGTGCCGCTTGCGGTGGTGAAAACCCTGCCGAGACGGTGATGGACTGGGTCAAGGGCTGGATGAATTAAGCAAAGAGGGTTTCAAGTGAACAAGTGGTTGATTCCAGCGGTTGCCGCCGTAGCTTTGCTCAGCGGTTGCTCTAGCGTACAACGTGGCTCGATTCCGGTCGTGGATTCCGGCACCGCCGTGTCCAACAGTGAGCGGATCTCGGCCAATGGCGGTTTCCGCCAGACGACCGTCAAGCGCCCTGCGCAAGGTCAGTCGCAGACCCAGGCGATTCCGCAAGGTGACAGCGGCGTAGTGGTGATGGTGCCAGGCGCGGCAACGACTTCGACGCCGATCAGCACCACGCCGATTACCCCGGGTCCGATCACGCCGGGGCCGATTGACACGTCGCCGGTCCAATCGGCGCCGATCAATCCGGGCAGCTACAGCATGCCGTCGTCGCCAAGCGGGATTCCGTCGGCCAGTTCGGGCGGGCTTTCTGCCGACGAGCAATTGGACGGCCCGGTATTGGCTTTGCTGACCACCGCTCAACAGCAACAGGCGAGCGGTGATCTCAATGGTGCCTCCTCCAGCCTCGAACGCGCCCAGCGCGTTGCTCCGCGTGAGCCGCAGGTGCTTTTCCGTCTGGCCCAGGTACGCATGGCTCAGGGCGATGCGGCCCAAGCCGAGCAGTTCGCTCGCCGTGGACTGAGCTTTGCCAATGGCCGTCCAGCCCTTCAGGCCAACTTGTGGGAGCTGATTGCCCAGGCGCGTGAAAAGCAGGGTGACTCCCAGGGCGCGACATTGGCTCGACAGAAGGCCAAGGTAACGCTGTGATGGATGTGCGCTTTCTGAAAATCGCCGATCAACTGTTGTTGATCGAGCGCGAGTTGCGGGTGCAAGGGTGGTGGGATGAAGTCCCGCCCTCTGCCGAAGCGCTTTCCAGTGTCGAGCCGTTTTCGGTCGACACACTGGATTTCGAGCAATGGCTGCAATGGATCTTCCTGCCACGCATGAAGATGATCCTCGAGCAGGATTTGCCGCTACCCAATGCTTCGGGCATTCAGGAAATGGCTGAAATGGTCTTTGCCGGGCGCAATGTCCAGGGTAGGGATCGGCAGTTACAGGTGCTGCTCAAAGAATTCGATCAACTGATCACCGCGTCCCGCTGAGCCAGAAGCTGCCAGTGTCCGCTGGCAGTTGTTCACAATATCTCTCTATTTTGTCGGCCGTTTCAGGGTAAGTGCATTCGCGTGCCAATTTTTTGCTAAAAGTTGCGCAATCAAAGCTAACACGGGGTGGATTTACGGGTTTTTTCTTGCGTTCTCATGTGCTTAGTAGAATAAAGCACATAGACGACTTGACTTGCGAAGGCCGAAACAGAAGAATCCAAAGTCCGCTGTACAGGGACTGCCAGAAGCAGACCCTCTCAGCAGATCATGAGGCGCATATCCGCGTCGACCTGTTACACCCGCAACGCGTTACCTCGCGCTGGGTGGGAAAGCCCCGCAACACTTGGGACGATCCCAATACTTGCTCAGTCAGTGCTGACGTAGTCGGCGACCACCGTCGCTCATGCTCTGCCGAGAAGTAAACCTATTAAGACCCGTCCCATTTTTCGTGGGCGGTATTCTGGCGTTTTAGAGGTGAGCAACGTGGAGCTTTTATCTGGCGGTGAGATGCTCGTCCGCTTCTTGCGTGACGAAGGCGTCAAATATATCTACGGGTACCCGGGTGGTGCTCTTCTTCATGTCTACGATGCCCTGTTCAAAGAACCGGAAGTGACCCACATCCTGGTTCGTCACGAGCAAGCGGCTACCCATATGGCTGACGGCTACGCCCGTGCCACCGGTAAAGCCGGCGTGGTACTGGTGACTTCCGGTCCTGGCGCAACAAACGCCATCACCGGTATCGCCACCGCCTACATGGACTCCATTCCAATGGTGATCATTTCCGGCCAGGTGCCTAGCACCATGGTTGGCACCGATGCGTTCCAGGAAACCGACATGATCGGTATCTCCCGGCCGATCGTGAAGCACAGCTTCATGATCAAGCACGCGTCGGAAATCCCGGAAGTCATGAAGAAGGCGTTCTACCTGGCGCAATCCGGTCGTCCTGGCCCGGTCGTTGTCGATATCCCGAAAGACATGACCAACCCGGCCGAGAAGTTCGAATACGTCTTCCCGAAAAAGGCCAAGCTGCGTTCCTACAGCCCGGCTGTTCGCGGTCACTCCGGTCAAATCCGCAAGGCGGCAGAAATGCTCCTGGCGGCCAAGCGTCCTGTGTTGTACTCGGGCGGCGGCGTGATCCTGGGCGGTGGTTCCGCACCACTGACCGAACTGGCGAAGATGCTCAACCTGCCAGTGACCAATACCCTGATGGGCCTCGGTGGCTACCCTGGCACCGACCGTCAGTTCATCGGCATGCTCGGCATGCACGGCAGCTACACCGCCAACCTGGCGATGCACCATGCTGACGTGATCCTCGCTGTCGGCGCACGTTTCGACGACCGTGTCATCAACGGCGCGTCGAAGTTCTGCCCGAACGCGAAGATCATTCACATCGACATCGACCCGGCTTCGATCTCCAAGACCATCAAGGCCGACGTGCCTATCGTGGGGCCGGTTGAGAGTGTCCTGACCGAAATGGTCGCGATCCTCAAGGAAATCGGCGAGACCCCGAACAAGGAGTCCGTTGCCAGCTGGTGGAAGCAGGTTGACGAGTGGCGCGGTGATCGCGGCCTGTTCCCGTATGACAAGGGCGACGGCAGCAAGATCAAGCCTCAGACCGTGATCGAAACCCTGTGCGAAGTGACCAATGGCGATGCCTTTGTGACCTCCGACGTGGGTCAGCACCAGATGTTTGCTGCGCAGTACTACAAGTTCAACAAGCCGAACCGCTGGATCAACTCCGGTGGCCTGGGCACCATGGGCTTCGGTTTCCCGGCAGCCATGGGCATTCAGTTGAGCTATCCGGATGCCGACGTCGCCTGTGTGACGGGCGAAGGCAGTATCCAGATGAACATCCAGGAGCTGTCCACCTGTCTGCAATACGGTTTGCCGGTAAAAATCGTCATTCTGAACAACGGCGTTCTGGGTATGGTTCGTCAGTGGCAGGACATGAGCTATGGCAGCCGTCACTCGCACTCCTACATGGAGTCGTTGCCTGACTTCGTCAAGCTGGCTGAAGCCTATGGTCACGTTGGCGTGCGCATCACTGAATCGAAAGATTTGAAGTCGAAGATGGAAGAAGCGTTCGCCATGAAAGATCGCCTGGTGGTGATCGATATTTCGGTCGATACCAGCGAGCACGTCTACCCGATGCAGATCAAAGACGGCTCCATGCGCGATATGTGGCTGAGCAAGACGGAGCGTACCTAATCATGCGGCACATTATTTCCTTGCTTCTGGAAAACGAACCCGGTGCTCTGTCTCGTGTGGTTGGCCTGTTCTCGCAGCGCAACTACAACATCGAAAGCCTGACTGTGGCACCAACCGAAGACCCGACCCTGTCGCGTCTGACGCTGACCACGGTCGGTCACGATGAAATCATCGAGCAGATCACCAAGAACCTGAACAAGCTGATCGAAGTGGTAAAACTGGTCGACCTGTCGGAGAGTGCTCACATCGAGCGCGAACTGATGCTGGTCAAGGTCAAGGCCACCGGCGCCCAGCGCGCCGAGATCAAGCGCACTACCGATATTTACCGTGGGCAGATCGTCGATGTCAGCGCCAGCGTGTATACCGTTCAACTGACCGGTACCAGCGACAAGCTCGACAGCTTCATTCAGTCCATTGGCACCGCCTCGATTCTGGAGACCGTCCGTAGTGGCGTGACCGGCATTGCCCGCGGCGACAAAGTACTCAGCATCTAAACCAAATTAGCGAACGGCCTGAACGGCCTGATATAGGGGAAATTCATGAAAGTTTTCTACGATAAAGACTGCGACCTGTCGATCATCCAGGGCAAGAAAGTTGCCATCATCGGTTACGGTTCCCAGGGCCACGCTCAAGCGTGCAACCTGAAAGACTCCGGCGTTGACGTGACTGTCGGCCTGCGTAAAGGTTCGGCTACCGTTGCCAAGGCTGAAGCCCACGGCCTGAAAGTGACCGACGTTGCTTCTGCTGTTGCAGCTGCCGACCTGGTCATGATCCTGACCCCGGACGAATTCCAGTCCTCCCTGTACAAGAACGAAATCGAGCCGAACATCAAGAAAGGCGCCACCCTGGCCTTCTCCCACGGCTTCGCGATCCACTACAACCAGGTTGTGCCGCGCGCTGACCTCGACGTGATCATGATCGCGCCGAAGGCTCCAGGCCACACCGTACGTTCCGAGTTCGTGAAGGGCGGCGGTATCCCTGACCTGATCGCTATCTACCAGGACGCCTCGGGCAACGCCAAGAACGTCGCCCTGTCCTACGCTGCCGGCGTTGGCGGCGGTCGTACCGGCATCATCGAAACCACCTTCAAGGACGAAACTGAAACCGACCTGTTCGGCGAACAAGCCGTTCTGTGCGGCGGTACCGTTGAGCTGGTCAAGGCCGGTTTCGAAACCCTGGTTGAAGCTGGCTACGCGCCGGAAATGGCCTACTTCGAGTGCCTGCACGAACTGAAGCTGATCGTTGACCTCATGTACGAAGGCGGTATCGCCAACATGAACTACTCGATCTCCAACAACGCCGAATACGGCGAGTACGTGACCGGCCCTGAAGTCATCAACGCCGAATCCCGTCAGGCCATGCGCAACGCCCTGAAACGTATTCAGGACGGCGAATACGCCAAGATGTTCATTAGCGAAGGCGCTACCGGCTATCCTTCGATGACCGCCAAGCGTCGTAACAACGCCGCTCACGGTATCGAAATCATCGGCGAGCAACTGCGCTCCATGATGCCGTGGATCGGTGCCAACAAGATCGTCGACAAAGCTAAAAACTAAGTCACGCGCTTGTACGAAAAACGCGGCTTAGGCCGCGTTTTTTCGTTTGGGGGGCCGGTTCTGGTATAAAGCTGCATCGTTTGCGGCCGAACCGTCGTCCCAGACACCTGTCCAAACTTTCCACCCGTTGCAAGGTAATGTCCATGAGCGAACGCCCCGAAGAGCCAAACCAGGCTTCTGACGCCGAAAGCCTGCTGCCCATCGATGAACATGTCGAGGAAGGGCATGACGCCGAAGGTCGTAAAGTCCGGCATCGTGGTATCTATCTTCTGCCGAATCTGTTTACCACTGCGAATCTGTTCGCAGGGTTCTATTCCATCATCAACTCAATGAGCGCCCAGGCGGCCTTGAGTGCCGGTGACTCGGCCAATGCGAGCAAGTATTTCGCGTTCGCGGCCATCGCGATCTTCGTCGCAATGGTGCTCGATGGTCTTGATGGGCGCGTGGCCCGCATGACCAATACCCAGAGCGCCTTCGGTGCCGAGTACGACTCGCTGTCGGACATGGTTGCCTTTGGTGTTGCCCCGGCATTGCTGGCCTTCGGTTGGGCCTTGGGTGACATGGGCAAGGTTGGCTGGATGGTCGCCTTCATCTATGTGGCGGGCGCGGCCTTGCGCCTTGCGCGCTTCAACACTCAGGTCGGTACGGCGGACAAGCGCTACTTCATCGGTCTGGCCAGTCCTGCCGCTGCGGGTGTGGTTGCAGGTATCGTCTGGGCGTTCAGTGACTACGGCATTCAGGGTTCCAAGATGTCCTTCCTGGTTGCGCTGATGGTTGCGGCGGCCGGCATGCTGATGGTCAGCAACATCAAGTACAACAGCTTCAAGGAGCTGGACCTGAAGGGGCGAGTGCCTTTCGTGGCGATTCTCGCCGTGGTGCTGGTGTTCGCAGTGGTGTTCAGTGACCCTCCGCGTATCCTGCTGCTGGTGTTTCTCGCCTATGCAGCCTCCGGCCCGGTTCAATATCTGTTACGTCTTCGCCGTAACAAGAGCGCGTAATTTCCCTCATACTCCGCAGTCTATGGGTGCATCTGTCCTCCAAAGCTGCGGAGTAACCATGCTGATCAAAGTCCCCAGAACGTCCGACTGCCACGAGTCGGACGTTACGCCTGAATCCCTCTATCTTTCTCGACGCAAAGTGCTCGGCGCCACGGTTGCGGGCTTCGCTCTGGGCAGCCTGCCGCAATGGGCCAGCGCTGGCGATGCTGTGCGTTATCCGGATGTAGAGCCCGGCAAGGCGCCTTCCTGGTTCAGCGAAAAACTTTCGGCTACCCAGTGGGGAGCGATCAGCGTCAAGGATGAGGCGATCACGCCGTTCAAGGATGCGACCCACTACAACAACTTCTACGAGTTCGGCACAGACAAAGGTGATCCGGCCGCCAATGCCGGCACGCTGAAGACGGAACCGTGGTCGGTAGTGGTGGACGGGGAGGTGGGCAAGCCTGGGCGGTATGCGCTGGAGGACCTCATGAAGCCGTATCGGTTGGAGGAGCGAATCTACCGGCTGCGTTGCGTGGAAGCCTGGTCGATGGTCATTCCCTGGATCGGTTTTCCGCTCTCGGCCTTGCTCAAGGAAGTCGAGCCGACCTCGAAAGCCAGATTCATCCGCTTCGAAACCTTGCAGGATCCCAAAAGCATGCCGGGGCAGCGCTCCGGTTTTGCCTTGATCGACTGGCCCTATGTGGAAGGGTTGCGACTGGATGAGGCCATGAATCCATTGGCGATTCTCGCAGTGGGGATGTACGGGCGTGAATTGCCCAATCAAAACGGTGCGCCGTTGCGTTTGGTGGTGCCTTGGAAATATGGCTTCAAGAGCATCAAGTCAATCGTGCGCATCAGTCTGGTCAGCGAGCAGCCGAAAACCACTTGGCAGAGTATTGCTGCGGATGAATATGGCTTTTATGCGAATGTGAATCCCACCGTTGATCATCCTCGCTGGACTCAGGCGCGTGAACGCCGCCTGCCCAGTGGCTTGTTCAAGCCCAATGTGCGCGACACGCAAATGTTCAACGGCTATTCAGAGGAAGTCTCCTCTCTATATGCGGGGCTCGACCTGAGGAAGAATTACTGATGCGCTATCCGTTTTGGCGTATCGGTGTCTTTGTCGTGGTGCTGGTGTGGCCGCTGCTGTGGCTGTACCAGGCCTGGGAGGATGTCCTCGGGCCGGATCCGGGCAAGGTGCTGGTCGATCGATTGGGTTTGGGGGCGCTTGTTCTGCTGCTCGTAATCCTGAGCTTGACGCCTTTGCAGAAACTCACCGGTTGGGCGGGGTGGAATGCCGTGCGGCGACAGTTGGGGTTGTGGTGCTTTGCCTATGTGCTGCTCCACCTCAGTAGTTATTGCGCATTCATACTTGGTTTTGACTGGTCACAGCTGGGAGTCGAGTTGCGCAAGCGGCCTTACATTATTGTCGGGGCGTTGGGTTTTCTTGGTTTGCTGGCATTGGCGGTGACTTCCAATCGATACAGTCAGCGACGATTGGGTGCCCGCTGGAAGAAGTTGCATCGCCTTGCTTATGTCATTCTCGGGCTTGGATTACTGCATATGCTCTGGATTGTGCGCGCCGACCTGAAAGAGTGGGTGATCTATGCATCTATAGGTGCGTTGCTGTTAATGCTGCGGCTACCGCCTGTGGCTCGTCGAATCCCGCGTCTAATGGCTAAAAAGGCCTCTTCTGCCAAAAAGGCGTAAATAGTGCTTGACGGCAGATTCCAGGTGTCTATAATTCGCCCCACTTCCGGCGCAGTCGAAACGGAAAACTCCTTGGTAA
>NZ_JBXAOQ010000018.1:0-54289 GCF_058802985.1 Pseudomonas sp. GW822-FHT01E03 | reverse complement strand
GGTGTGGGGGGGGGGGGGGGGGGGGGGGGGGGAAGGGGGGGGGGGGGGGGGGGGGGGGGGGGGGCCCCCCCCCCCCCCCCCCCCCCCCCCGATCTCATGTGCGTGACACGCTTCAGCGCGCACTGACCCTGTATCCCGGATAAAGAGTGCAACGGTTGCACTCCTTTTTCGGAATAGCCAACCAGCCGAGTGGATGCAAAGCAAAATGTCGCCAACAACCATTTCTCCGGCGAAGTAACTCAGCGTGCCTTTATCACCAGAACCCAAGCTCTGGTAATAAGGGTTCTTAATCGTGGTCTTGCCGGAGGTCACCTGTTTTGCCCCAACCGATCCGCGCCTCATCATTGTCCAGGCAAAAGGACTTGGTCTGGGAGTTGCCCGAGCCATTGATGGAAATTTTCCAGATACGCGGATTGCTAACCCCTTGAGTGCGAGCATCGTCGCACAGGCGCTTGAACACTCCTGGTTCGACCTTGTACTGAAGCTGCTTGTCCTCGTCGTCGCTGACAGCTCGCAGTCCTTCAACGAAATCTTCATAGCTGAAGCTCTGGTGGAAGGTCACGAAACGAATCTGACCACCACACCCTTCACAGAAGACCAGATACCAAACTCAGATCGACTCTTTGCCATGCTCATGCCGCTGGACGTTTCGTTTTGATCAGGGAAAACAAGGGGACCTTCGGGGAGCGTTCGGCCATTACGGGGAGAATGGGGGATTTCTAAGGAAAACAGGTAGACACAGTGATTTTCCACGCTGAACTCCTGGGTAAAAATGGGGAGTCAATGAGGTGTGCTTCAGGGAGACTCGGGGCGCTTTGGGGATAATAGGGTGTATCTCAGGGATAAGTGCACGCAGCTTTTAGCTTCGCGTCACTACAGCTCGGTAGTGACGCGAAGCGTAGGGCCGCAAAGCGGCCCCAAACGGCTCGCGATGCGAGCCGACAGCAGCCTTTTTCAATTAAGAGAAAACGCTGTGATTTGGGCTGGAAGTGGAAGTTATTCAGTGCACCAATCCTCTCAGGGAGACCAGGCTGGCCACCGTAAGTGCAGATTTCCACGGCAAACATTGCGCCCTCAAATAACCGGTACGCCTGCAGAATTTCTAGCCCTCATTTTGACTTTTACGGCGCGCACTTCTGAGTTAATTTGCTCAGTGACAGCCTAGTGATGGCTTACGAATTCTCATCATCAGCCCCTATGGCCTCTCGTTATTTCTTGAGGCCCCGCTGGTGAGAGATGGCGCGTGATCTGCCTTTCTGATTACGCGCCGTCGCCATGTCGCTCACCCGCTATTGCAGGTGTACGGCAAGGCAGCATCGATCGGATTGGTACCCGACCCGATGTGTTTCATCACCCGACAGCCAAGTCGTTAAGCCGGACCAGCCAGTAGATCACTCGCCTACTGATTTGGGATGCAGAGCAAACGTCCAGCTCCGGACTAAAAACTGAGTCGTGCCCATCGCGAAAACAGGCCTGATTAAACTAGGGATTTAATCAGAAATGAGCAGACTCTTCGGAGCAAGTCCTCCCGGCGCAGCATGGCGCTCGGGTTCCCGTTCACCAACCAGAACTGGTTGGGCTGTCGATCCATGCTCGACGAGGTTGCGGCCTAAAACCGCGCACAGCTGATGGCAGTTGCAGCTACTCCTTCGGGATCAAGCGCCTGCCTATCGTTACCGCAATTCCCCCGGGATATGCCGTAGTCGATGCCCAACTGGGCCGCCTGTGGAAACGCCGTTCCGCTCCTGAGCGAAAGCTCAGCTCCCCCCGATTTTTCGGCTGGGGACAGGAACCAACACTTACCGAAATTATGGCGTTTCGAACTCGACGACAACTTATGGATTCCCGGCAACGGATGGGATGGACTAATGGATAAATTGCAGTGGGATTTCTCCCAACAGCAACGGCATAACCGCGATGGATCTTACTCAACCCAAGCCGCGCGGGCAGCAACGCTGAGATTGAGCGCCAAGCACCTGCGCGACTTGGGATATCGGAACCTACGCTCCGAAACGTTCGGACAGCGACATCTAAAGGCGCTCGTAGCCCATTGGCGGGAAAACGGCATCAGTCCTGGTGTCCTAAAAAACCGGATGAGCCATCTGCGCTGGGCACTGGAAAAAGCCGGCCGAAGCGGTGTTGCGCGAATCACTAATGATGAGCTGGGCATCGCTCGGCGTACCTATGTCGCCAAGGAAAGCAAAGGGCGCGACTTGCCAGCGGCTAATCTCAAGAAAATCACGGACCAACATGTCCGCCAAAGTCTGCGCCTGCAGGCTGCATTCGGTCTGCGTCGAGAAGAAGCGATCAAGTTCATTGCTGCTGTCGCCGACAAGGGGGATCGAATCGAACTGAAAGCGTCCTGGACAAAAGGCGGAAAGCCCAGATCCATCCCGATCCGAACACTTCTGCAACGGACGGTGTTGGATGAGGTCAGAGCGTTTGCGGGCAATGCCAGCCTGATCCCTGCACACCTTAACTATCGGGAGCAACTGAAGCGCTATGAAGATCAGCTGCGTGCTGCTGATCTGACTCGTATGCATGGGCTGCGCCATCACTACGCACAACAGCGTTACTTGGATCTCACCGGCAAACAAGCCCCTGCGGTAATGGCGTCGCTTAAACGTGTCGAACAAGGCCAATTGATCGGCGGAGCCGAGCCTGGCTGGCTTGGTCAGGTCGGAGCAATACCTTCACTCACAACTTCAACTCACGCGGGCTTAAGCGATCGCGAAGCACGGCAACTCATCTCGCTGGAACTCGGTCACGAACGGATTTCGATCACCAACGTGTACCTCGGATCAAGCAAATAAATTGGTCACAGCATGCGTGAATTTCTAGGGCCCATTTTGGCTGGCACCCGCTTTTTGGATGGGATTTACTGCCTATCAGAACATCCCAAAAGGACACCTTGATATGCAAAATCGCAAAATTACACGCCCTCCTCTGTTAAAGAAAAAAGGCGGGGACACACCAATGCAAAAGATCTTCCGACTGTTCAAACATCGCAAAGATGGCGAAGGCGATAGCTGGAAAATGAATACCTGGGGTAATCAAGCGAGAGGGAGAAAAATCAGAGTTCTTCGAATTGTGGGCATGGGCATGGTAGTTGGTGTTTGCGGCTGGCTGGCGCGCTATGGCATTGATCAAGTGCCCTATATTGGGCATGTGCCTGGGCTGCTCTTAGGCACTTTTTTGCTCGTTTGGCTTGCTCCCGAGGCAACAGTTGCTGAAAACGGGAGTCATTGAAAATGGGCGCCGACTCACTGGCTGGCCTTGAATGGCTGTTCGCATTGTTTGACGGCGCGCTTGATTTCTTGATTGTCGCGACAGCGCCATTTTTTTCCGCTATCGGTAAAGCCATCAATGCATGGCTACCAGCAGTTGGCTTCATCGCTCTGATCATTGCCCTAATCCGTATATCAACCGACGGGCCTTTCAAGGCAATTTTCAGCACGGCGGCGATTTTTCTAGTCATTACCTACGGTTTAACCCCAACCACCTTAACGCTGACGGGTGGCTCTACGATTGAGTCAACTCATGGCCAGCGGATAGCGTATTCACTGGTGATGTCGCTCAATAAAACCCTGAATGCGGCACTCAGCAAGACCATGAGTGAGCTGCACGTCGACGGCAGCTTCATACCGACCTCTGCGCTGATTCAATACAGCGTTGAGCGCTCGGCCAATCAATACGCCAATAGCGATTTGGCACGACTAATTCGAGACTATAACCAGCAATGCTCGCCATCCACCCACGCATTTAGGGAGTCGGCCGACGGCACCTCAATAGAGGCCTACCATGCGGTTGGCCTATTGGGTGGTGCCGGTCTAGGGATACCGGATGAGAAAGTAAGCCGCATTGCGCAGATGAAAATTGTTGGCAAAGGTGCAAAGGACATCATCGGCAGTATGCCTTGGTCGCAGATGCAAACGATGCAAAATATGGCTAGCAACATCCTGGACGCTGGCGCGGTTCGAGATAGGCGAGCCGAGGGACTGATTGCATTAGAAAAAGATGCAAAACCTTTCGTGACCTCCAGAGCCTATTCGCTGCCCACTAAAGAGTATTGGACGGCAGTGGTTTCTGGTAACGCAGAATCAAAACCAAGTTATCTGAAGATAAGCGATGCACCCGGCCAGTTAGCGGCGAAGATGACTGAAAACGTCGGAGCTTGGCGACCAGAGGACGGAGGCAAAGAAGCCGCATTGGGCTACGCCCCAAAAAGCTGCGTGGAGGCTTATCAAGTCGCACAGTTTGCCGCAGAGCAAGCCTATAACGGGTTAGTCGAAACGGGGAGCGTGAAAGCATCGGGCGGGCAAAGTACCGATAGTGATACGGGCGTGTTGGCTGCTCAAAAAGCATGGATGCGTGTTCAGCAAGCCACGTTCTCCGGCGGGGAAAAAGCAGCCCCAGGTGGTCTGAACTCGATCGCCTCCGGAACGATGTCGACTTGGCAGATGGGTAAAAATGCTTTCGCATGGCTCGAACTGCAAACGCTACTTCCACTATTTGTGGGTGCCATGGCTGGGATATTTTGGCTCGTCTTCATCGCTGGCCCGATCGCGTTTTTACTCTCCCCTTTGCGTGGTGTTCAAAGTCTGACGAGTTGGATCTCGATGCTACTGTTCCCCGTGCTATGCATTCTGTTCGCGCATCTTATTGCAGTCAGCTCATCGGTTGTCATGAGCAGTGCTGCGCTGGCCCAAGCTGCATCCGCGGCAGGATGGCAGGGGGGCGGAGCAGACATTGATATGGTGTACGGCATGATTCAGATGGTTTTTGGCGTGCTATTGGGAGCTTCAGCGTGGCTTTCAACAAAGCTAACAGGCGTAAGTGTCACATCCATGCTTGGCACCGCTCGCGCTCAAGCTGTCACCGCGCCAGAGGCGATCAAGGCGACGACGGACCTAGCGGCGTCGGTTGCTGGATTCAAAAAAACTGCACTCAAGTTTGCTACTCAGTCAACTGCGTCCGGGAAAAACAACGGCGGTGGCGGTGGCGGTGGCGGTGGCGGTGGCGGGAATAGCACTATCGGTCGAGCGGCCGCATCAAGTGGTTTCGAGCAAGCCACTCAGCAAAGCCCTAAAGGTCCAAGTCGTGGTAACTACAGCGGACCAAGCCTAAACCCTAGGCGATCTAACATTGACAGCTCCCGTCAGGCTAGTAATAGCGAAAAGTTCGCCCAAGGGCGAACTCCGCGCAGCCAGAAACCCAAGTTATCGAGAGATCAAGATGACCAGAGTTGATGCCTCGTGCTCCTGGCCTTCTGTCTATTTCAAATCCCAAGATGGGGAATACGAAAAAGCTTCTGCCACGCAAAGTGGTGAGCAACCATATGGGCTTCCAGCTAATTATTGGAAACCTGTTATGAGCCTGACATTTGACGATTTCCTCACTATGGACTGGACCGAGACTTGGGACAATCCTGTAGATCTTCGATACCTATTTGATGCTCTCGCTCCCTGGCCAGGGTTGTGTTGGGTGCTGCGAGGAGACTCTCAACATTTGCGTCCCCAGCTCAGTGGACTCCCTGCATTCGATTGGGAACAGGAAACGCCCATTGAGATCCGGCTGTTGGGAACACCGAACATTGATGTATTCACCTTTGATCTGGTGTTGGCTGAACTGAACAAACGCAATCGACTGGATGCCCGCCTTGAAGAGGTGCACCTGTGTTGGTACCAAAGCCTAGTGGAAAAGCTCCCCGCAGCGAACGTCCCGTACGCGGGGAAGGCCTGAAATGAACTCGACTCAAATTAGATTCGTATGGCTGGCCACCTTGCTCCTGAGCATACCTCTGATTGCCGCCGTGCCGACATGGCCGGGTTTTCTGACAGGCCAGCTGGCCTGGGGATCGCTGGCACTCCTCGCCACTGCAACTGCCATTTTCGTCCTGCGGAATAGGCAGGAAACGCGATTAGCGAGAGAGATGTTTAGTGTCCTGATAGGGCTAGGAATTGGTCTGATTGCTTCGCAGTTCTTTAATCACATTTAGGATTTATCTACATGAGACTGGCCAGTAATCCGCTTCGAGCAGTAGCGTTACTCTCCCCTGACAAGACAGCTGGCGAAGCCTTATTGCTGGCCCTAGGCGAGACGATAGATGAGGCTCGACAAGCCGTTTCAAAATCCGCCTGGAGCGTCGCACTTGAATCGGGTTTTCTTGAATTGGAATCTGCGCTGACTGTCAGTAGCCCGTTGGTTGAAGCTGACGCCGTTGAAAACCATGCAATCCGTGCCATAGCATTAATGACGAATCATGGGCCCGTTCGTGACTGTCTGCTGCACATCTTGGCAGAAACACAAGAGGTCGCTAGACAACAACTACTAGATAGCTGTTGGGGTGGATGCCTGTCATCAGATGTGTCCGTTCAACGAGCTAGATTCGCCCGTGAATTTGACCTATCGGAGGTGATGTGAAGAGCTTCACACACGCCACTGATGGCTTATTGACATGATCCAAAATTCCAATACAGTGGCTCCATGCAGCGTCAGTAGAGCACTGGAAGGAGCGTTCCACTCAAGAAATGAAAGGGTGCCCAGGCTGCTGGATGAGGGGGAGGCGGATCTACGGACTGCCTCCCCTCGCCTTTTGTGAATTAAAAAAGTCCAGAGTCAACCTCGGGAAATGATCTGAAAAAAAGTTGCATAGAGCTTCTGGCACGGATGAGCTGGGCTGAGCATTCACTACTCAGCAAATCAATGGAGAAGGAAAAATGCCTCTAAAGAAAATGATGTGGGTAGGTTTAGTTTCATCCACGGTCATGCTTAGCGGTTGTGGAAACAACTACAACGGTATGTATCGAGCAATGGACGGAATTATCGGTCCAATAATCGTACTTTCGATAAATGGTAGTGAAGCTAAGGCCACTAGAATCGACCCCTTTCGCAAACTCATCCTGAGTGAAGACACGTTCAGCGCCAAAGACAAAGATGGAAAGCTTTTTATAACTAACACCAAAGGCAAGACATTCGTCTTTGCTCGTACCTTGGATGAAAAAAATCTGGACTGTCTTAACTGTGGATTGGGCACCGGCTTTCCCAACAGTTGGCAGTACTTCACCTCGCCAAAATAGCGCCCCAACTGACATCCAATTGAAAGATGCGTTAAAAGGAGACTTACGTTGAAATTAGTGAATTTCGCTATAATTACTTTCGTTGCTACATCTATTGCGAATGCGGGCGAGGCAACTTTCGATGCAGATGGCGCCTATAAATATCGATCCTATGCCCCTCTCATGGACATGACTTTGCTAATCAAGGGTAACGGCGCTCATCTCATTGAAAGCTCCCCAACGGGCACTCGAGAGACTGATTTTGAGGTCGAGTATCCTGAGGGAGCAAAATATCTCTATTTGAATGATGCGCAGGGGCAGCACTTCGCAAGTTTTGCCGAAGCAAAACCCTTGTATCACGCCCTGGTAGGCTCAGGATGGGGGAAAGTGCCAAACGTAGTCGGCAATGGACTGTGGACTAAGGGGATTGTTGTCGGCCAAGCAGAGGATTGCTGCGGAGAGAATGGTCCGAAGGAAGGAGTATACGAAGCGACTGGATACAACCTTGATCGGTTCGAATTGAAAATTGGGAAAGAAGGGAATGGCTCCATTATTTGGTCGAACGCCGATCGTGGGAAGTTCGTCATTTTCGAAGGGCGTCGCAAAGGTTCCTCATTAATCTGGACCGAGGTTTATACCGAAAACAATGTTAGAAAGTACGGTCAGACATTAGCATTCGATGGGACCGATCCGAAAAAATTGACCTGCCTCGACTGCACCCTGCAAGGTCGAAAACTACCGCAAACATGGGTATATCAACAGTCTTTTGGAAACAGATGACATTGTGACGGGCTAAAAAGCCTAAAGCCGTTTATTGCTTGATTGGTCAACTCTTGAATGGACCAACCGACCCTCCTAAGGGGAAGGTTGGCAGTTCGAACCTGCCCTGGGACACCATATAATTCAAGGCCTCCAGCATTTTTTAAAGCTTCCTCTAAATCCTCATGGGTGCAGGGTGGGTGCAAAGAGCCATTCTGAGATGCCAAAAAAGGCCCCGCCTAGCAGTTGTTAGGCGGGGCCTTTTTACTAAAAAATCGGTAATTAAGTAGGTTTCAAGGCTGCTGAGTATTAGAAGGGGGCACTTGATGTGTGGGGGCATCGCGGTGCATTTGTGCAGCAGGTGCTTGGGCTGCTTCTGCAGGGGCTGTGGGCTGGACGCGAATATTTAAGTGACCCTGGCCGGATAAAATTTCGGAAAGCCCGGCCTGCAGCTTCAGCTGGGAGTTCGTCATGTCTTCGCTGAAAGGAAATCCAGTGACATTCATGCTGATCGGCTGCTTACCAGAAAGGACGTCTATCGCGAAGTGCCTTAGATTTTGTTGTTCAAGCTCAAGGTCGGTATGCCCCTTCGGAATGTATGCCCCATTCCGCAAAAGTACCCGGTCATACCGAAGGTTCAAATCGGCAGCCATTGCGCTCAACATCAAAACCATCAGCTCCTGCTGTTTTTCTGCCCAGCGCTGTGAGTTTTCCTCACTCACATTTAGCGAAAGATGTTCAAGGTAGTCCCGCCACGTATCCAGTACGTCTGTTTCGGTTGGTTTTCGGCGGTTTGAGCTACCTCCGTTGAACGCCAAATCGATCATATTGAGTGCGCGTACATGATCCGGAGACAACCTAGCTGCTCGAGTTGCCATCAGTGTGCTGAAAATCCAGCTTTTCTGATTCTTTGATGCAGTTGCTCGCTCAAGATACTTTTGGGCTTGCACAGCTAGAATCGGCCCTAGCACTGTGGCTACGATGGTGCCTATGCCAAAAATCCAGTTAGCTTCCATTCTTTTTTCCTGCGGAGTTGAGGGTGGGGGGTGAAGCCCGGCCATCGATGCACAACCAAGCGCTGCGCCTAAGAGTATGCCTACTTTCTATAGGGCGCCAAGATGGGCCAAACGGGCGCAATTGCTAGCCCGAGACACGTTCTAGATTGAGGTGAATTGGTCCTTGATGCGAAGAACCGTTGTAGTTGAGCACTGCGCATGCCGAGCGGTTGCTCGGATACCAAGGCCGGCGGTGAGTAGTTCTTTGACCCGCTTGTGAAGGCTTTCATCTATCGGTCGCCCTTGGTACTTGCCAGCGGCTTTGGCTTTCTCGATTCCCTGAGCCTGGCGCTCGCGGCGCTGCTCATAATCCTTACGCGCGATCGCGGCCATCATCTCTACCAGCATTGAGTTGATTGCGCCCAGCATTCGGCCGGTGAACTCGTCGCCCTTGGTGTCCTGCATTCCTTGGTGGCTAGTCGGTAGATCGAGGGCGACGATACGCAAGCCCTTGGAGTCGATCGCACTCTTGAGCTTCTGCCAGTCCTCAACAGGAAGGCGCGAGAGGCGGTCTATAGACTCCACCAGCAGGACGTCACCCTTGCGCGCATCCTTCAGCAGGCGCAGCAGCTCAGGCCGATCTGCCGAGGCGCCGCTGGCGTTCTCCAGGTACACGCTCGCGATCACCTTGTTGTGGTCGGTGGCGAATTGCTCGAGCGATGCCCGGGCGCGGCCGGCGTCCTGCTCCTCGGTCGATGCTCGGAGGTATGCGCGAATGAACATGATGTGCTGTCCGTATCAGTTAAGGTGTTCTACTAATACTGTTGCACTATGAGTGTTACTTATCAAGCGGAAAGCGCAAATAAACGCCAATTTGCGCGTATCAGCTCGGGCATGCCCTTAGAGGAATGGTGAGAGTAGAGACGATTGGCTAGGAGGCATATCCAGAGCGCTCACCTGGACCATTCCGGGTCAGGAATGACACCGGAAATATCGGTGAAAAACTAGAAAATCATTTAGAGAACAGCACTCTGGCAGAGAATGAGAGAAACTTCGACAAATGGACATGCCATGACCAGCTGAAGCGTCGTATCTCAACTCGCTTCCAGTGATTGCGTATACTAAAAAATTGGGCAATGCTACAAGCATTTTAAAAAGAGGCGCAAAAATGGCTAATGCAGTCGGTTCTGATAAACCCAATCTTGCCGAAAAACAGCGCGCTCGAGTCACTGAGACTCTAGAGAAGGTATTTGATCATCAAGTGCAGGCCGCTCGGAATGCTTTCCTAGGTCTAACGGGAAATACCCGTGCAGTGATTCTGGCCGCTGAAATGCAATCCGGGAAATCGGGAGTTTCCTTGGCAATTGCATCATTACAACGCCTAAGCCTATCGGATGCAGAGATCGTTAAGCAGTCACTTTTAAAAGACTCTATTTATATAATGACGATGGCTGATGTTTCGCTATTAGCGCAAGCCAAAGCGGATCTCAAGCATGCTGCAAACCTCGTAGTTTCAAACCTAACACATTTCGAAAGAGACATAGAAAGAAGCTTCTCCCATCAAGAGCCAAAATTAATCATTGTCGACGAATGCCATTATGGATCCAGCGACAAAGCTATACGATATGAAAAACTTTTTGAATACATCGAAAAAATCAATACCGATTGTAAAATAGTTTTTATTTCAGCCACCCCGCTAAGCGCGCTGTTAGCAACGCAAGGGGAGTCTATAATAAGTCGCGGTATAAAAACAAAACTTGTATTTCATCGCACCAGCGATGACTATTATGGCATTCGGAAAATGCTTGCAAATGAGCAAGTTCACTCACTTAATGGCAAAGCTCGAAACTTTCTAAATTCATCGAGTGAACGCAGGGACTTTATAGCAACGTTGGTCAGTCATGAACAACCAGGGTGGGCACTAGTTAGGGTACCCAACGGTGCCGCCATGAATGCAAAAGAGGTATTGGTTCGGCATGGCCTGAAACGACATAATATCCATATAATTGGCCAATCGTTAGTTGGCGTTCCTCCAGAGGAACTAGTCGACATAGAAGAGTTCAAGCTAAAGTACGAGGAAGCTATCCAGTTCGATGAGCGAGTTGTAGCTATCACCGTAGCCGGGGTCCGAGCAGGCATCAACTTTGGACCTGACATGAAGAAAAGTCTGATTGCCACATGGGATAGTACGATATCCAATGTCGCTGCGGTCGTGCAGGCGAACATAGGCCGAGCTTGCGGATATCACGCCAATAAGGAAGCTATGCACTATACTAATCGTCATGCAGTACTGGCTTATGGTGAAGTCTTGGACTATCTTGAATCTCACTGCACCACCTCCGCAACTGACGATATTGCGGGCCTGCGAGAGCGATATGAAAAAATTTGCAAAGCATATGATATAAGAGGACTTGATGTAGGCGCCACGGTCTCTGCATCACCAAGGGCTCCCAAGGCCAAGATAGAGAACATATATCTAGCCGATAGTTATTTGTTTGTTCCGGCGCAACTAACTAGTCCCACCACTGACTTTTCAGCATACACAGAAGATGATGAGTTACTTAAATCAATTCAGGCTATCCGGAGCACTCTACTTGGTAAAAATGGATCACCAGAAATAAAGGGTTCGCGTCAACTGCGAGGAGCTAAGTGGGTGACGGCCAACTGGGTAAATGGAGACACATACGACAACCCAGAAAAAGCTTCCGCACGAGGAACTTACCATGACCGAGTTTTGGATATCACAAGCGCGCTTGACAGCGAGAAAGACTACATATTCAATGATACGGTAGTTGTTGGTGGTGGTGTTGAAAGCGCCAACAAGACTGTGTCGGCTTTTGTGTTCAGTGTGTTTAATGAATCTCGGCGTGCTGGCGCCGTTGAAAAACGCATGAGTCAGGAGCAACTTAACGAACTCGCAGACTGGTTTAAAATACCTCACGATAACACTTTGATATTTTTGGTAAAAAGAGGCGAGCTTAGTCAGGCACTGACTGACGAACGAATAAACTTGGCATTAAAAAAGACGTCATCAACGTCAATAACAGAACATAACCACTTCATTAAAAAATGAATTCAAAAAATACATACTCTCCAATTTACGCACTGGATCAAGCCAACTTCGGGCGGTGCTACTACTGTGGCTGCGAAGCCACAGAACAGGATTATGTACCACCATTAAAATTTATCCAGTTTTATGAAAAACACTACGGCACCGACTATCGAATGGAAGTCCCCTGTTGTGTGGAGTGCCGAGGCTTTCTTACGACCGCAAACGCATCGAGTCTTGAAGATCGCCTTAAAATAGTAAAAAAATGTATATCTTCAAAATACAAAAAAGCATTGAGAATTTACAGCTCATGGGACTCCAATGACTTAGATGAACTTTCAACCTCTTTGAAAAAAAGTATTTCGGCAGGAATTTCTCTTGGCGAAGAAGCGTCCAATCGCCTCAGATTTGATGGTTACTCTTATGAGTACGAAGGACAGAGACAATATAGTACAGATAAACAGTGCACCAGCTATGAAGTACTTGGCGTAAAATTCGACAAGCTTCGAGATGCATTGTTGTTCGCCTCCCGATCTTACAAAATAAATATTCACAAATTGGAAGATTATTTTCTAAAAACAGATGGTGATATTAGTGAAGCTGTAGCAACCTATTTTTCTGATGCGGAACTGGCTTTGCTTGATAAAAAAATTAAAGAGCAGTGCGCGGAGTTTTGCAAGCTACACAATCAAAGCCAAAAATTTGTTGAAAAAACAGTCAGGATTTACATTGATAGATTCGAAGGTGCGAGCATTGAATGGTGCCTGGACAAAATTTATCGCGAGCGTGTTATCGGTTAAAAATGTGCGTAGTGCTACGCCCCTGATTTTCTAGATGAATACGACTCGCTGATTTTGACGATCTCTGCTGGTTATATCCGTCAGTAGTCGACAACGCTACCGGATGACCGAGTCCAGTAGTCGAGCCCTGTGGTGCTCAATCGAAGGTACAGCAGCGGTACAGTGCCCAGCTTTGTCTACCTAGCGAAAACTAGCCAAACCTACTTATTATCAACTGGTTAAAGCTATTGTACCCCTTCTGGACCTCTTCTAGACTTTGTTGGCCTCGGTGCATCATTTGGCGACTCATAATCCTTTGGTACAAGGCTCACCCGTGTAAGCCCACTAAACGAGAAAGCCGCGGAATGCGCGGCTTTTGAATGTCGATCGCTCCGACGGTGGAGGTCCCGCCTACTCCTGTTGAACGAAGGCGTGTTCCTTATATAGTGCTTTCACTAGACAAGATAAAGTCTGCCACCTAGTAGGACTTAGCCTAAATCAAACCTCATACGCACAGAGCTTCGCCCTACGATCCTAAAGTGTGGTTTTCCGGTCTCGGCGGCCGGATTCGGCAACTCTAGAACTCGACACCGCTCTGGATCAAATGCGTGCTGGATGAAAAGGATACGGTACCGCCGTTTTCGATCGGCTGCCGCAGATATCGCAACGCGATACTCGTTATCACTGAGCTCAAATTCGCAGGCCTCACCTGGGGTTGCCTTAACCTCGTAGAGCCACTCTCGCTCCTTTGTATTAACTCTGAAATCATACCCGAGCGTAAGGTCACCTTCTTCAGGAAAGAGGCTCACTCGATTTTCAGACACCCAGCACTGGTCTGAAAAACGGTCCCGATGTTTGCGTTCAAGATATCGATAAGCAAGCAACTCGCCGGCTAATCCGATCGCGGCACGGACCGCCTCCGGCGGTCTTGGCGGTAATCTAGAAATTCCCCGCCCACCAGTACCTCGGTAACCACCACTATCGTACTCAGGTTGAGTTGCAAGACTAACCAAGCGAAGACTGGTTCGCTCCTGCCAACTATTATTTGCAAAGGCTGCATGAGCCATATTTGCAAATTGGTTTGCGAAGTCATCGTCACTTGCATCGAACTCGTTGCCCCCAAATTCAACACGGTTCCGTTGCGCTTTCTCTTTCATTTGCTGCGCGGCAGCATGGAGCCTCTCTCGATCGAGATCCTCAATAGTCAAACCATGTGCATTCAAATCCAAAGTCTGGGCTAACCCTGCTGGCCAAAGCCCGACACGATTCAGAAGCACGATAGTTTCGGCCTCGTCTACTAGGAAAAAATCGAGCCCACCCGAACGATCTAGCACCGCCGCTATTTCGGTTGGCCCCTCACTCCATTCACGTGCAAGCCCGCCAGGTACAGCTGCCTGCAGGATCGGTTTAGCCCGCAGAGCAATCGATGTAACCGTTTTTCGGTTTGAGGTCCGTAACGCTTCCAGGGCCGGCAACTCTACCCCTATGTCTTCTCCAAAAGAATCATCGAAAATTCGCTCCGCATACAGCCGAACATCTTCGCGCCCTAGCGTCTCGTGAGTCTCAATCCAATTTGCATCAAAAGTGACAAACTCTAGATTGCGCCGCTCGGCGTAAAGCGACAATGCCGCAGGCTCCTCGAAGCGAAGAGCGAAATGTCGACGAAGTCGGTCGCGTAATTCTGACCTTAACTCGTTCATCCAAAGATCGAACAGGCGCCTGAGTTCAGACTCACTCGCGAGTGAGCCTCGCCCAAGCTCTATCAAGATACGATTGAAGCGCCTGTAATCAAGGCTCAGCTCCCGGCGGAGCACCGCCAGATCTTCTGTCTCCTGAATAGCAGCAATCAGATTTTGGGCAACCTCATGGGGAAGATATTTTTCGAGTATCAAAGTCCATTGCGTAAAGCCAACATTGGACAGTTGGTGGGTCAGTTCTCGCGCAATTTCAATATCGGCATGATAGGCAACGAGGGGGATCAGCAACTCGACCTTGCGGCCGTCGTCGTGTCGGTATGCGGCCAAGTGCTCACGCACTGCGTCAAGGTCTGCCTGTACTGCGTAGGCATAATCGGCTTCCGATGGTTTGCTGGAAGCTAGCGCAATGCCGCCGCGAAGCCGAAAAGCAAGCCGCACAAGCAATAACTCAAATGTTCTTAGATTAGGGTGTACATAGGGCGCTAAAAGACTAGCCGCGTCGCCTAATCCTTCCGCATCAAACAGCCCTGCAACGAGAAGGGTCGGACAATACTCATCGCGATAAATGTAGCGATTCAATTTCTTGGCTGCTCCTGTACCAGAAGCAAGCTCAATGGAGGACAACTGTCGCAGGCGTAAGCGACGTAGTCGCTCCAAAACAGCGCTAACATTCGCGCTTTTCTCTATGCTCCGTGCTCCAAGTTCATGCCCAAGCACGAGTGCTTCTGCGAGCCAAGGGACAATATCGACCAGAAGAGGATCGGCAATATTCACTCGAAAAAGTTCACCATCCGCTAATAGACGTATGTCTGCCTCATCTACTGTACGGGCATCAAAACCGCCGATTGAATTGATCGCTCGAACAAGAGGCTCGACCGGGCACTCGATACCAGTCACAAGCACCGCCTCTCCAGTGTCGATAAGTAGCTTAGCCAAATCCATTGTTCGCTCAGTTTTGACATAAACTGAAACAGACGGATCTGCAGCGGCTAGCCGTTCAAAACCTGTGGAGCTTTCCACAATTAGGCTCGCTGCACTAGGTCGCTGACCAACCTCAAGTAAATCTTGCCATGCTTCATCATAATATTTCCTAAGTTGAGGACGTTCATGCTGGCTTACATCGTTGCAAACGCTAGCGAGTACCTCAAGACGGTCGGCCGCAGTAGATTTGTCGTGCCAGAATCGCAGTCCGAATGGCTCAGCAGCAAGCAACGTAGAAACTGCCGCGCCATCACGTAGAAGGACCTGAATTTCTTCCGGCGCCCTTGGGATGAATTTCAGCTGAGTCCGGCGCTCCGCGATCGACCACCCCTCTGACGGGGGTACAAACTCGTAACCACGAGCAGACTCCATCGGAAACCAGGACGCTGTAGATAGGAACGTGGAAATTGGCGTACGCAAGGTGTGCTTATCCTGGTGCCTCAAATCACGGTCTTTTCGCAGCAACTCGAAGGTCAGATGTTTGTGTTCGAACATTTGTAGATGCCTCACCACTAAGGCAGCAAAGCGACGTCGAGACTCATCAGATAGAGTGTGGACAATCGTTTGACCCGGCAATTTGAAGACGTATCCACCAAGCCAATAGTGAGTTTGTGGATGAGCTACAGCGCTAAATCCACAATTACTCCACCACACAGCGTCCATAGCCAGATCTTTTGTATTGCATAGAGTGAACTGGATGTAACCGCCCCAAATCGGCTTCTCAGGGATGTTTACTGGTACAACGATCAAGCCATCGACTACGCCTGCGTCGTTCAGAAACCGAAGCCAGTCTTGTCGATGCTCAACGCCTGTTGGCCAAGCAGTAACATCAACAAGAAGAGATTCGGCCGATTCTTTGCAATTCTCACAACTCCCTCGCGCCTCAGCCAAATAGAAGTCAAGATCGCGGCCAACTTCAGTCCACGTCTGAGAGAATGATGCCTTTTTCGCAGGAATCCATCCTGATCGCGTAAGGACATGTAGATCAGCCTTCTCCAATGCACGGCGAGCCGCAGGACCGTCATACCGCCAAACATCAAAAGCCCAGAGCAGAGCAGCTTCTCGACGCGCGACAGCTGGCTTGTTTCCGAAGAGAGTAGGAAGCCGCTCTAAAATTTCCGTGGCATCGTAACGACGCCAGAGACCTGCTCGCTCAAAAAGGGAGACAGTCTCTGGCCTAACTTTAATTGTGTCAGAGAGGATGGTTAGCTTACGGGAAAGGGTGGTCGGAGGAAGTGGAGCCATTTCGTTACGCCGTCGACGTCCCCCATCCTGGCGCACAAAAACATCCTCGCTCGCGGCGACAAGATCTAAATCTCTGTTTAAAAGAATGTGCCTGCCGCGAAGTTGTAAAAGTCCATCGTGGCGCAAAACTTGCGATAGCTCCGCATAGTAGTTGCCCCACCTATCCTCTTTACTGGAGCGAGGTAATGACCGTGCAATTACTTCAGCCCACTCTGCCATGGACTGTTTTGAAGGTGTACACGTCAGTTGCAGAGATCTCGCTAAACTTTCAATTGCCGTCAGTCGGTCGATTCCGAGCTTGGTACTGAGTACATTTTGTACTCCTGCCTTTGTGGCCCGACTCCATGTAAACACTTTGAAGTCACCACTTGGCCATGATCGAACCAATTGGAGGCTCTGCCATCCACCAGCGGTCGTTGGCCATATTTCAGCTTTTGTAATATTTACACCCGATGCATGAAAACCGGCAACGAGCTTCTGCGCATCGTTACTTCGCCATGTCGCCAAGTCGACAACACAGCGGGGAGGCATATCCCTCAACGACTTGGATAACGCAAGGGCAGCTGTTGCACAGATCTCGGCCGCAGCGGCTAGGAAATAGGCATTAAGAGGAAGATCTAGTCGGGCACGTTCCCGGTTTATAGCTGTGAAAAACGGAGCGTCGAGGTGACCAAAGAAGGGGGATTGCGAATCGACACCCATCGGAAGGAAGTTGTAAAGTCGTCCCTTATGCAGGCCATACCCCTCAGTTGGTACCGCAACGCTAACTATTGCATCACCTCGCCAGTCGATCCAACGCTTCAATCCTGGCTCAAGAACAATACTTCGCTTTACAGCATCGATTACATTCTCTTTCGACACAGTACGGCGCACCACCAACCATCGTTGACGGTTGGGCCCAAGCATGACGGTCTCAAATCGCGTGGGTAAGGCATCCCGATTGTCTTCTTGTAAAACGACAACCTGGCGAGTCAAGAGCATCCTTGGTTTAAGGTGGACAACGCCTCTGACGCACACCTCAAGACTTGCGATGCGATCAAGGAATAAGAGTACGGGTGCATCAGCCTCCACCAGCTCTTCAACCTGGCGTATGGCCAGCGCAACGGCTTCTGGAGACCTGAGAGGCAGGGCAACAACTGTTGCATAACCTTCACGGGCAAAGGTTCGTACCTCATCGGGCTGGTCTTCCACAGGCATGGTTGCCAAATATCGTGGCATAGAGGCCGCTACGGCAGTAGCAACATCCAGATAGCCAAGTTGGACGAGGCGCTGCTCAACTTCCTGTTCCGAAGCGAGTCGAAAACAGTAGCCGTCAAAATGCTCTCGTGATTCTGCCTTGCCGCTACAGGAAAAAACATGAGGATCGTCGGTAAGCGCCTCAATGCTCCTAAACCCTACGCCCTTGTTACCAATACCCTCACCGATGTCTTTTGTACTATTAGCAATATTCCGGATTGCTTGGAGGTTTTCCAGAGCAAAGCCATCACCGCCATTGGCTACAAACAACTGCCCATGATCAGCTCCGTCAACTACTAAGTGAATTGCAACCCGACCAGGTGCTCCCCTCTGAGCATCGTGCGCATTCTGTAGGAGCTCATAGATGACTCGATCGCCGTACTCTCCACCGATAAGCTGGCTCATCCGCTGGAGACTGTGATACACCTTCTGGCCACGGCGTTCAGCCGTAACAGCAGTGTCAAGCTCTTCATCGAGGATGCTGTTAAGTACTTGTGCAGGGCCAGGCATTGTTCCATTCGGCAGTGAGCCCATCGTGAACCTCTAAATTCTCCAATTTGCGACGTCTCACTGGGAATTGAACCAATGGGTAGGAATGTCGCTCGCTTGTAGCTATTTGCATCCACGAATCTAGCCCACAGCTACTGCCCGAGCAATCCGATGGCGAGATAATGAGAAATTGATCCGACAACCTTAAATATTTTTTGTACACCCACCTGTACAGCAGCTTTTAAAAACGCCACAAAAACTCCGTATTTTATGAATATTTCTGCTCCCTTCACCGCTCCACCATTTTCAAGGTGTTGTATCAGGCTCAAGTTGTAGAGGTGAACGCCGTAGGCGTCAGAAAATGCAGAAATAGCCCCTACTCTGACGTGGCGAGAGTAATCGTCCTGACGTCTGGCGGGGGGGTGTACTTCAATTGGACACAACCCAGATGACGTAAGGGGTTGCCTCCTGTCAGTGGTGCCCTCCGTACGATTTTTTCGTATCCTACTAGGTTCCCCTTATACGACCTCAGGTTGACTCTCAGCGACTTGAGCGCCGCAAAGTTCAGCTTGTCGCGCTCCGTCTTGCTTACGTTCTCCGCCCGAGAAACTGTTCGATTTTCTTGTCAGTATTGTACTGGCTCAGGGCATACACGGCCCAAATGGTTGCCGGAATCCAGCCCATAAGCGTGATCTGGAGTAATAGGCAGACTACACCGGCAATCGGCCTTCCAATGGTGAAGAACGTCAGCCATGGCAGTATCAGGGCAAGCAGTAAGCGCATAGATCAAACTCCTATTTTGTTGTGGGTCGTGGTACTCAATTTACGCATTAGGCCTCTAGTAGTGGCGTAATGATAGTGCAGAAGGACAGGAAAAAACCATGGGACTGCTCAGGTCATATGCGCCGGTGCAGGAGGCCAACCCGTGCCGCTGGCTATCGGCTACACCGCGGGTGTCATGACAGAAGTCAAACGGTGAGGACACCCGACCTCTGAGGTCGCTCTTGCTGTAGAGCGGCCGTCGGGAACACCGTGCTGAAAGCAGCAAAGGATTGTTGTCTGCCGGTCATGGCCACGAAGAGTCTGGTGGGCTCTGATCCCTGATGCGCAGCACTGTGGAGGAGCAGATAGCGTGCCGAGCAGTCGCACGGAATACCGAGGCTGCAGAGAGCAAATCCAAAACGCGCTTGTGTATCGGCGGACTCATTGAACTGACAAGTCAGCGATGCTCTCTCAATTTCCAGTCCACGGCTGCCTGTAACCGATTCCGCAAAGTAGGTTGTCCTGACATCCCCAGGGCCAACCTTCAAGACCGGAATCTTTTTATTTTTTGCCCTGGAATGACTACGCAGCCAGCCGAGCATGCCGCATCGGCAGCTGATATCGAGACTAACGAAAGGTTCAGCACCCGCCCAAAGGTTTTAGCAGGCAGAACAGCCTTTGCTGGGTCAGTTTTCGATCAGCAGTAGTAAGCAGGCACTTAGTCGTTAGTGATATCACTTTTAATTTTTTACCTAAACCGTGACCCGTATGCCAATGCAGGAAAATACCGTCAACACCGAGCTCAAGCTGGCCAATGTAGTCGCTTCAGTGGGACGATGCGTTTGGTCTCCGCGTCGGTGGCGTCATAGTGCTCAATCAACGCCCGCACTACGTGATCCAACGTCCACATCGCTAATGGGATGGATGCACGGTCAGCCTCATACTGGGCGTCTTTGCTGAACCCACCTGTGCTGACGTAAAGACCCCGATCATCCTTGTGCCGTCCACCAAGAAAGCTGCGGATGTCCTGACTACCCATCTGCCCCTTGCGATGCTTGACCTCCACTACAATGCGCGGGTGCTCAAAGCCAAAGCCATCGGGTGAGGCGACGATGTCTTTGCCGCGGTCGGAACCAGGTGGCGAAACCTGAGTCTTGTAGCCCATCGCACGAAGGATACCGGCGACCAGTTGCTGCATCTCATCCCAGTCAAGTTCATTTACTCGATCCTTGATTCGCTCCAACGCCTGAGACTCAATGTCGGCCAATGGATCAGCAATACTTTCTTCAGTCTCGTCTTCCACCTGCGGTACTGGCTTACCCTTCAACGCTGCGATCACTTCGGCTGCGGCACTGGAAGGCACCTCGAACAAAGTTAAAGTCGAGCCCAAGCTGTTCTTGGTGCTCGTACCCAAATTGTCACGCGGTAACTCTTGCTGCTGCCACTGCACCTTGCGCACCAGCGACATGCCTTGCTCAGCCCATTCAGAACGGTGCTCGGCCGGTCCCTTGACGTTGCCGACCAGATAGAGACGATTGGCAGGTGAATAAGTAACAACCCAATCACCGTCTTGAATCTCGTTTACGAAGCGCCACACTTGCGAGGCACCCGAAATCACCGTGCCCTGTTTCATCTGAGGCTCAGCGGATTGGTAGAGAGCAATTAACTGTTTGCGCCCAACGCCGGGCTTCGCATGGGCAGCCAACCGGCTCCACCCGATTGCGGCCACTTCGCGCTCCCGAAAAGAGTCGTATAGGCTTCCAGCTTCACCACGCACCATCCACATCCGAGCCATCTTATCCCCCCTTAGTACCGCACCATCATCAGAATCAATCAACCACTTCAGATCGGGGCAAACTCAAAGAAACCTCACGAAACGCGAGCAGAGCCGCTTCGAGATGATCAATGATCTCCTGCTGCAACACATCCGGTGGCGGCAGGTTATCCAAGTTGTCTAAGCTATCGTCTTTGAGCCAGAAAATGTCCAGACTGGCCTTGTCGCGGATCATCAAGTCTTCGTAGCTAAAGTACCTGAAATGTTCGGTTTCCTGTCGCTCAAAACGGTTTTCCGGGTTGTAGCAGGTGATGAAGTCATGCAGGTGGTCCAACTTCAGCGTGCGTGTCTTCAGCGTGAAGTGTTTGTTGGTACGCAGATCGTAGAACCACACGCCCTTGGTGTGCACACGCCCATCTTTGGGAGCGCTGTCGAAGAACACAACGTTCGCCTTCACGCCTTGAGCATAAAAAATGCCCGTAGGCAGACGTAGTACCGTGTGCACGTCGCAGTTCTCCAAAAGCTTCTTGCGGATCTTTTCTCCCGCACCACCCTCAAACAGCACGTTATCGGGCAACACCACCGCCGCTTTTCCGTCCACCTTTAGCATACTGACGATGTGCTGCAGGAAGTTGAGCTGCTTGTTCGACGTGGTTTCCCAGAAATCCTGCCGCTCGTAGGTCAGCGCCTCCTTGTCTTCCTCGCCCTCTTCATTGGTGATGGTCATGCTGCTCTTCTTGCCGAAGGGCGGGTTGGCCAGAACGTAATCTACTTTCAGTTTGGGCTCAGTGATCAACGCATCCGAACGCGCCACCAAGGGCTCGCCATCCAGCTCACCAACATTGTGCAAAAACAGGTTCATCAAGCACATGCGTCGAGTGTTTGGCACGATCTCGTTGCCGTGGAAGGTCTTACTGCGCAGGAATTCTTTTTGTGCTTTGTTCAGCTTGGCCTCTGGACGAGTGAGCCAGCTGTAAGCCCCCAGAAAAAAGCCACCTGTGCCGCAGGCTGGGTCGGCAATCGTCTTCATCGGCTCGGGCCGCACGCAGGCCACCATCGCCTCGATCAGCGCGCGTGGTGTGAAATACTGGCCCGCGCCGCTCTTGGTGTCTTCGGCGTTCTTCTGCAGCAAGCCTTCATACAGGTCGCCCTTGGTGTCTGCCCCCAGGCTGATCCAGCTTTCGGCATCAATCAGCTGTACCAGGCGCGAAAGCTTGGCGGGGTCTTGAATCTTGTTCTGCGCCTTAAAGAAGATAGCGCCCAGCATGCCGGCCCCTTGTCCCAGCTTGTGTAGGGTGGCTAGGTAATGCGCTTCCAGCGGTTCACCTACTTTGGAAGTCAGGCTGGCCCAGTCATAGCCTTTAGGGATGTGAGTTTCGCGGTTGTAGGGCTCTTGCGCGTATTCGTGCGCCAGCTTCAGGAACAGCAAGTAGGTGAGCTGTTCCAGGTAATCGCCATAACCCACACCGTCGTCGCGCAGGGTGTGGCAGAAGTTCCAGACTTTCTGGACCAGTGTGCTTGTATTCATATCAGGCTTCCAAGAGCTTTTGAATCCAAGGATGATCGGCGTGCCGCTCTCCCCTTAGAATGAAAATCATGTCCCCGCTATATGGGGCCTTGCGATCTATAGCCCGGCGAATTTTCTTCGCTACGGCAGTGAAGTACTCATTCATCCCCGGTTGCCCGAAAAATAGTTTGGCCTGTTCGACATCAGCCATCAGCCGAACAGCAGCGGCATGCCGCTGCTTGCAAGTAGGTTCATAGTCAAGGTGATATACGGAAATTGACTCTTCAGCGCGATGCCTCTCCAAAGGGTTCTGACTTGTCGGACAGGGTTTTCCATTCTCACGCTGACATCCAATCAATTCCCAGTCGTCGAGTTCGCAGGGATCGAGCAGTGTTGGCTTTTCCTGGCTTAATAGGCCAGGTGCGTACAGACGATCTGCCTCCACAAGGAGGGGGAATCGATCCGCCTTCCCTCCGGCAGTTCCATTCACTAAGTCCTTGCGACGGCTGTTGCAGAAAGTGCAGGCATATCGGAAATTGCGGGGAACAAATGCCAGCCAACGATAGCCAGCGTGCGGCATTGCCGCGTCAGCCACCCTTCCCTTGGGCCGAAAGTGGTCCACTGCATTGTCATCGCGATCCACTGGTGACTCGCAATACCAGCACTTTTTTTCAGGGAATAGGGCAGCCAAAGCATTCTTAAGATCGCCCCAGACAGCTTTGTGATCGTCGGGCTTGGCGCCTCCATCAATGGCTGTTGCTGCGATGGCAGCCTTTGCTAGCCACCCGTCGGGCAAAGCTAACTCATCTTGGTCGATATACCTCATCGGCTGGCCCCGCCCGACTCTTCGTTCTCGTCTGCTATGAGCCTTCCAATCAGAGTAGTAGCCAGCTCTTCGCGCTCTTCACGGCTCATGGCTACAGTCTTTGCCGCTAACACCAGTGGGTCAGTCACTTGAAAGCGCTCCTTGAGCGCATCATTTCGCAAGCGTAGATACCTAGAAAACTCGTCGTCAGGATGAAAGAACCTGAAACCAAGCCGATTAAGATCACCATTCACTGCGTCCAACGCCTTCTGCTCGGATTCGGACAAATTAGGCTTTGCCCCGAATGCCCGTTGCTTTTCCAGCAGAAGCTGCGTGGAGCCATCTAGCGAAGAGGCTATGCCAAACATATCGCTGGTCACGATGGCGGCGTAACCCATACCGCGCGGCGCCATTTCCGGATAGCAAGCCACGATCTGACGATGCCCATCCTGCTTCGTCATCCGCAGAATCTGCACCTGCTCGCGATCCAATTCGGCGACGGCCAGGGGGTTGTGAGTGGTGAGTAGGATGTGGCTCGTTTCTTCCTGTTTTGTGCCACTGGCGATGAATTGTTTCAGGTAGGAGATGTAATCCACGCTCCACCTCGGATTCAGATGAGTGTCCGGCTCATCTAACAGGAATAGACTTTCGTTTTCGGCGGTAAAGCGTAACAGGCCCAACACCGTCAGCAACTGCTGCTCACCTTCGCTGAGCTCACGGAAGGTCACGCTACCATCGTTTTTCTTGAGGCGCACACGGATGCGCACCTCCTCGATCAACTCGGAGACATGAGTGCTTTCTAAGTCGCGGAAAAATGCACTGGGCGATTGGTTGCCCACGAGTCGTCGGAGCGCATCAATATCCTTGATGAAGAGGTACTGGAACTCAGTGCTTTCCTTGTTCCAGAGGGTAAGTTGCTTGTCTCGAGTTATTCGAATTGGCGCAAGCGCAATGTTTTGCAAACGATCCAAGAACTTCTGCACAACACCCTTCGCCCCCCAGAAGCGGTCGTCACCGTCGCCGCTGATTGTTTTTTTGCCTCGTTTCTTACTCCATCCAGGCTGTTTGAGCACGAACAGCACCGATTCAATACCTTCTTTCGGGTCAAGGCCCAGGTGGTCATCAAGGAATTTCCGCACCACTTCAGGCTGATGAATTAGGAAAGCCAGCAATACGAACTGGCTGTGCACTGGCATGGCATAAAACAAGCGCTTCAGGCCTGGGTCTTCACCGTTGCGCAGCTTGCTGTCGTAGCTTTCCAGGTAGGGGCGAAACACCTCGTGCATGCGCGGGCTCTCGCCCGAGTAGTAGCTGAATACATAGCGCGGCAAGTATTCGGCGTCCGCGTTCAAGAAGGCCGTGAGTTTGATAGCTTTGCCACGTAGAGCAGATACTGTTTCCTCGCCCTCGATGAATGGGATCAAGGTACCCTCACCACGAGCCTGTGTATCCGTCGCGACGTGAATGGTGAATGGCTCTTTCTCGCGATCGGGATCAGCATCGATGTGAATGTGCCGAACGCTCTCACCCGCACCCATGCGGTAGGCCAGTTGAAAAGTGAAGGCTGGCGTACGTTTCTTGCCGATCAAGTCGCGGAAGATGATGGCCAACGCTTCCAGCACGTTGGACTTGCCTGTGCCGTTCCAGCCAATCACCACCGTCACCCAATGTTCCTGATCGAAATCGATGGTGACGTTCTTCAAGTTTTTGAACTGGTGGGTTGGACTGTCTTTGGCGCTACCGATGGTGAGTTTGTCGAGACGCATAGTCAAGCCGTCCGCAGCTTCAGGCGGTCGTACAGTTTGCGACCCTGTGCATCGGTGACCGCTTCCACGGCCAGCTGTCCCGCTTTGTCCAAAGCACGCAACTCTGCATAGATATCTTCAATCTGATCTGTCAGCGCACCATCGGCCACACCGCAGCGGCGGAAAGCTTCTTGCGCGGGAACCCAGTCACCCGCCTCGGCGAGCACATTGATCAGTTTGCTCACCACGGCGGCCATCCCCTTCTGTTGTTTGGTTTTGCGTACCTTGGGCTGTTTCTCCCGGTCTGCCCGCTCCGCGCGGATTCGTTCCAGCAGTATGCTGGCCGGTTCGTCGTTCGGATCTTGCGGGACAAGCTGGCCGGCGAAGGCGGCGCGCAGGATATTTTGGCGTTGGGCGGTGGATTGTTTGAGGCCCAGCTCTACGGCTTGCTCTTGTCGATCAATTTGTTCGATCTGCAATTCAAGTAGTGTCAGCAACTCGCGCTGTTCATCTGCCGGCCCCAGTGGGACAGGGAACATGCGCAACATGGTCATGTTGATCGACGCGAGGTTAGTCGTTTGCTTACCCGCATTTTGAAACCACGTCTTTCCAAACGTGTTGCCATGATGCGAGATCAGCTCAGGCAGGACTTCTCGTAGGTACGGTCGCATCCGAAAAACATGGTTTTGATGTATGCAGTTGGCGACCTCATCGCGCCAAACCCAGCCGCGGCCGAGCTTGTCGCGATCACCACCTTCGTTAAATAAGATATCGCCCGCCTGAAGCGTCAATTCGGCGATGTCCCGTTCGGTAGCCAAAATTGTCTTCACCTCGGAGAGATCGAGAAAGCCGCGCTGCACATTCGCCACTCGCAGATACGGCACTTCGCGAACCTCGATATCAGCATTTCTTTTGGTACCTTTCGCTACGCCGGACGCAATTTCACCGAGCATGTCCAAGCTCGCCCACACCCATCCTTCCGGCAATTCCGGCAGGCCAACTGTATCCGGCAGCACCGGCTCTGAGTACTTCTTTTGCCAGTCTTTGGGCAGGCTTTTCCCCTGTTCCTTGAACTTGGCGCGCTGCTTGGCTTCCCAGCGGGCGCGGCGCTCGGTGAGGATGCGTTGCAACAGCTGCGGGCCGGTCTCAATGTGCGTGTGCTGGGCACGCCAATCGACGGTGAGCGCGCCTTCCACGGAGGCTTTCAGCAGCGATTGGCGGTATTGTTTGAGCTTCTTCTGCGCAGTCTTGAGTTCCTCCACGCCAGCATCGAGATCGGATAGTAGTTCTTCAAGTTTCGCGACGATGCGAGATTGTTCGCCGACTGGCGGCAAAGATAAAGGCCATGCCTTGATTATTCCCTGAGAAATATTGGGCTGAGCACCACCCTTGCCTGCATCGACGAAACCTTTTTCTTGTGATAGCAGAAAGTGATAGAGAAACTCCGCACTAGTTGCCTCGGGAAGTGCAACCGCACAGGCTTGATTGGTCGCAGCATCGATTCCTAATATGGAAGTCTTGCCAATGGTTGCACCGTACATCGCAATAGCGACAGAACCTTTGGAAAATACCTTAGCGCTTGATGCTGCGACGGCCTCACCGGAGATGTGTTCCTCAGAATTATGCAGCACACGCGGGCCAAGCTCACCAGTCTTAAACCACGGGATCGTACCTAAGTAATACGCGGGATTGGATCTTGACGGCGTACCACCAGAAGACCATGACGCAACGTCCTGCAGCGTTGCTGGAGCCCAACCTTTTGGCAATTCACTCACGCAACCAACTCCTCATTCATTTCGGTCATCACTCCATCCAGTTCCTTGCCAAACAGCGCCCAGGCCTTTTGTAACCCACCCTTGCCGGCCAGCTCGGCATAATCAAAATCGTCCCGGCTGATGCTGCAACTGCTAGCGATGTGCTCTTTCATCAGACGCAGCCAATCAGTTTGTTCAGCAGTGAAGGCGGTTCCGCGCTGGGCGTTGTGACGGAAGATCCATGTTTGAAAACGTTTATCCACCTCATCGGCAAAGGGTTTCAACTCAGCGTCCAGCCCAAGAGCAAAACGCAGCAGTGAGACCAAATCGGTGAGCTGGCGTTTGCGGTCTGCGCCCTTCACTGCACTGGCCTGCACGCGGGCGTAGGCACTCCATAGGCGCTCTGTGGTGAGCATCAACGGCGGCTTACTCAAGCGTTCGTGGAGGTCCTCGATCATGTCGAAAGTGAGCGCGCGGCGCTGGTAGGGTTGCTGGTAGAAAAAGTCCAGCGCAGCAATTTCGTCTTTGTGCTGCTTTAGGTAGTCAGCAAAGGTTTGAATCAACGCTTTGGCCTGCGCTTCCGCCTGCTCACTGAAGCCTGAAAAGGTCACCTGATCCAGATTGATATGATCAATTATCTGCTCGCGTTCGCGGCGGGCGTTTTCGATCTCGTGACGTAGAGTCGGCTGGTCGAACGGGGCGCAGGCATCAGCCACGCGTTCGGCGCGTGCGGCTTCAATCTCTACGGGCAGCAAAGTGTCCTCAGAGCGGGTAATGCCCTTCGCCTTGGCGGTGACCAACGCGGCTTGCACGATTGCATCAGGGTCCAGAGCGGCGATCAGCCCCTTGCCCAACTGAGCCACCGGAATGCCGCCGCTGGCTTTCTCGATTCGGGCTTGGGCCCTGTCGTCCAGTTGTTTAGCCAGGCGAATCAAGCGGTTGGCGAGTGAAAATACAGTGTCATCGTCGCGACTGCCCATCGCCACGCCTTGCAGCAGGTCTTTCAGCGCTATACCGGGCTTTTTCTCAAGCGGTCGGCTTTCTGTTTTAAGCGTTTTTTCCACGCCTACGGCGTCGATCAGCACAAAGCGAGTTTTTGCGCCGTCCGCACTGTTACTGACGCGTTTGAGGCTGTCACCATCGAGGCTACGCACACCCCGCCCCTTCATTTGTTCGTAGTAGCCCTTGCTTCGCACGTCGCGCATGAAGAGCAGCACTTCCAACGGCTTAACGTCGGTGCCGGTGGCGATCATGTCCACCGTCACGGCGATGCGCGGGTTGTAGTCGTTGCGAAAGCTACTAAGGATGCTGTCGGCGTCCTCTTCAGCTTTGTAAGTAACCTTTTTGCAGAAGGCATTGCCCTGCCCGTAAACGTCGCGCAGGATGTTGATGATGTCGTCGGCGTGGCTATCCGTCTTGGCAAAGATCAGCGTTTTGGGTGTTTCTTTGCGCGCCGGAAAAATCTGTTTTTCCACAGCGGTTTTCATGGCCTGAATCACCTGGCGGATCTGGCTCACATTCACTACAGAGCGATCGAGTTCCTTGCCGGTATAAGTTGTGTCTTCTTCGGTCTGATCCCAACGTTTTTTACGGGTTTGCCGGTCACGGTGGTCGACATATTCCTTGGCTTTGAGTTCTGCACCTTTTTGGGTAACTTCGGTTTCAATCTCGTATACGTCGTAACCGACGTTGACGCCATCGGCCACTGATTGCTCATAGGTGTATTCGGCGACGATGTTTTCGTTAAAGAAGCCGAAAGTACGCTTGTCGGGCGTGGCTGTTAGACCGATCAGGCTAGCATCGTAATAGTCGAGCACCTGCTTCCAGAGGTTATAGATGCTGCGGTGGCATTCATCAATGATGATGAAATCGAACGTTTCCACCGGCACGGCGGGATTGTAGCGGACGAGTTTTACTTGTTTAGACGTCTGTTGTACTTCGTTGAGCGAAACATCTTCGGCCGAGTCATCGATCGGTTCGCCGCTCAGGATGGAGTACATGCGCTGAATGGTGCTTATGCACACCTGCGAGTGCGGGTCGATGTTTGGCGAGGCCAAACGCTGCACGTTGTAAAGTTCGGTGAATTTGCGGCCATCATCCGGTGGTGTGTAAGCCATAAACTCCTGATGGGCCTGCTTGCCGAGGTTGCGAGTATCTACAAGAAACAGAATGCGTTTGGCACCGCCGAACTTGAGTAAGCGGTATACAGCGGTGATAGCAGTGAAGGTTTTACCCGATCCGGTTGCCATGTGTACCAAGGCGCGAGGCTTGTTCAGTGCCAGCGACTGTTCCAGCCCGGTAACCGCGCTGATCTGGCAGTCGCGCAGGTTGAGCTCAGGCAGTGCAGGCATTTGCTCGGCCAGCCGGCGGCGCAGGGTTTCGGGTTGAGCCAACCAAGTCGCAAGCGTTTCAGGCTTAAAGAAATTGAATACTTCTCGCGAGCGCGGCGCCGGATCGGCGTTGTCGGTAAAACGGATAATCTGGCCAGTAGCCTCAAACAAAAAGCGCAGAGGTGTATTGTCTTTGCGCCATTTGAGGCTGGAGGTTGCGTAACGCTCGGTCTGCCTTTCAGTGACGGTGAGGTTTTCGCCAGCGCTATCTTTTTTGGCTTCAATGACCCCCACTGCAATGCGGTTAACGAACAACATATAATCAGCCGGCCCCGTATCAGTCGGGCATTCACGCACGGCTACGCCAACACCTGCTGACAGATTGAGCTCTTTCATGTCCTGGATAACCCAACCGGCCTTTTCAAGCTTAGTGTCGACTTGCTGACGGGCTTTTAACTCTGGCGTCATGATGCTGGTCCCTGCAAATGTCCGCACAATTGGATTAGAACGATAACTACTCCACCTCAAGCCTCATCCTAATCCCACACGACTGGCAAGCCAATCTCAATTGGCAACCAATTGGCAACCAGAACAGTCAAATTCACATTGGCAATGAAATACGCCAAGCATAAAAAATCCAATCACCGCTAAGTGATTGGATTTTCAGGAGATTTATGGTCGGGACGGAGTGATTCGAACACTCGACCCCTAGCACCCCATGCTAGTGCGCTACCGGACTGCGCTACGCCCCGACTAGGCGTGAAACCCATCCCTCATCTCGAGGAACGCTCAAGAATATATCGCAAGCTTTTGAAAACTGGAAGTATTTAAAAGCGAGAATTTATTTCTTGAGTACCACCAGAACATCTTCGAGCTCGGCGATCATCTGGCGGATCATTTGCTTGTATTGGGTGGTGTCGTCTTTGGCTTCATCACCGGACAAACGCAGGCGCGCTCCGCCGATGGTGAACCCCTGATCGTAAAGGAGCGCGCGGATCTGCCGGATCATCAGCACATCCTGGCGCTGATAATACCGGCGGTTTCCGCGGCGTTTGACAGGGTTGAGTTGAGGAAACTCCTGCTCCCAGTAGCGCAGCACGTGTGGTTTTACCGCACACAGCTCGCTGACTTCACCAATGGTGAAGTAGCGTTTGCCCGGGATGACGGGGAGCTCGTCGTTATGACTTGGTTCCAGCATAAGCCTCAACTCGGGCCTTCAACTTCTGCCCTGGACGAAAGGTGACCACACGGCGAGCCGTGATCGGGATTTCTTCCCCCGTTTTCGGATTGCGGCCAGGCCGCTGGCGTTTGTCCCGAAGGTCGAAATTGCCGAAACCGGACAATTTGACTTGTTCGTTGTCTTCGAGAGCGTGCCTGATTTCTTCAAAAAACAGTTCGACCAATTCCTTGGCCTCCCGTTTGTTCAGGCCCAGCTCTTCATACAGACGTTCCGCCATCTCAGCTTTCGTCAGAGCCCCCATACGTCACTTCCTTAACGTGGCGTTCAACCTTTGTTCGAGCGAGGTGAGGATGTTTTGCGTTGCGGTATTCACCTCATCGTCATTAAGAGTGCGCGATGGATGCTGCCAGGTCAAGCCGACTGCGAGGCTTTTTCTATCAGGATCAATGCCTTTACCCTGATACACGTCAAATAGCCTGAGGTCTGTCAGCCATTCGCCTGCATTTTCACGGATTACGTCCAGTACAGCCGTGGCTGCAACGTCTTTGTGCGCAATCAGTGCAAGGTCACGACGCACTTCAGGAAAGCGCGATAACTCGTGGAATTTTGGCATTTTGCCCGACGCCACTTCCGCCAGAACCAACTCGAAGACGAAGACCGGACGGTCGAGACCGAGGGTTTTCGACAATTCAGGGTGGATCGCGCCAATGAAGCCGACCAGACGACCGTCACGCTCGATGCGCGCGGTTTGACCCGGGTGCAGCGCTGGGTGTTTGCCCGGCACGAAAGTGAACGCATCCAGGGCACCGGCAAAACCCAGCACCGCTTCCACGTCTGCCTTGACGTCGAAGAAGTCGACGGTATCGCGACCCTGCGCCCAGCCTTCCGGCAGGCGACTACCGCATACAACACCCGCCAACATCGGCTCTTGCTTCAGACCTTCAAGCTGGCCAACGAAACGCAGGCCGCTTTCGAACAGACGCACGCGATCCTGCTGACGGTTCAGGTTGTGTTGAAGCGCCTTGACCAGACCCGGCCACAGCGACGAGCGCATGGCAGCCATGTCATTGGAGATCGGATTGGCCAGCAGCAACGGCTCCACACCCGGATTAAACAGTTCGAACTGTTTCGGATCGATGAAGCTATAGGTAATTGCTTCCTGATATCCACGAGCAACCAGCAGGCGGCGCAGTTCAGGCAGGTCGCTACGGGCTTCTGCCTTGGCTTGCGGCGCCAGGCGCGCTTGCGGATAACGAACCGGCAAACGGTTGTAGCCATACAGGCGTGCCAGTTCTTCGATCAGGTCCACTTCCAGGCTGATATCGAAGCGATGGCTTGGAACTTCTACACGCCACTGCCCTGCCCCATCGGCAGTAATGGTCAGGCCCAAGGCGTTGAGCAGACGCTCCACCTCGGCCGAATCCATTTCCATACCCAGCATCTGGGTAATACGCTGGGCACGCAGGGTGATCGGAGCAATTTTCGGCAGGTGCTGTTCGCTGACGGTCTCGATGATCGGACCCGCTTCACCACCGGTGATTTCCAGCAGCAAACCAGTCGCGCGCTCCATGGCTTCGCGGGCCAGCTGCCAGTCCACGCCACGCTCATAGCGATGGGATGCATCGGTGTGCAGGCCATAGGAACGGGCCTTGCCTGCTACGGCGATCTGATCGAAGAAGGCGCTTTCCAGGAACACATCACGTGTGGTCGCGGAAACACCGCTGTGCTCGCCACCCATGACACCGGCAATTGCCAGCGCGCGGGAGTGGTCGGCAATCACCAGCGTATCGCTACGCAGGCTGACTTCCTGGCCGTCGAGCAGCACCAGCTTCTCGCCCTCTTCAGCCATGCGCACACGGATGCCACCGTTGATTTCGGCGAGATCGAAGGCGTGCAGCGGCTGACCCAGTTCCAGCATCACATAGTTGGTGATGTCGACGGCAGCGTCGATGCTGCGCACGTCGGCACGACGCAGACGCTCGACCATCCACAGCGGCGTCGCTTTGGACAGGTCGACGTTACGGATCACACGCCCCAGGTAACGCGGGCACGCGGCGGGCGCCAGCACTTCTACCGAGCGCACTTCGTCGTGGGCGGCAGGAACCGAAGCCACCACCGGACGGACCACCGTAGCGGCGTACAGGGCACCCACTTCACGGGCCAGACCGGCCAGGGACAGGCAGTCACCACGGTTCGGGGTCAGATCGACCTCGATGCTGGCGTCTTCCAGGTCCAGGTAAACGCGGAAATCCTCGCCTACCGGCGCATCGGCCGGCAGCTCCATCAGGCCGTCATTACCTTCACCGACCTGCAGCTCGGTTTGCGAGCACAGCATGCCGTTGGACTCGACGCCACGCAGCTTGGCTTTCTTGATCTTGAAGTCGCCTGGCAGCTCGGCGCCGATCATGGCGAAAGGAATCTTCAGGCCCGGGCGCACGTTTGGCGCACCGCAAACAACCTGGAAGGTTTCCGAACCGTTGCTGACCTGGCACACGCGCAGTTTGTCGGCGTCCGGGTGCTGCTCGGTGCTCAGCACCTCGCCAACGACCACGCCACTGAAAACACCGGCGGCCGGCGTAACGCTATCGACCTCAAGACCGGCCATCGACAGACGAGCAACCAGCTCGTCGCGACTTACCTGCGGGCTAACCCAGCCACGCAGCCATTGTTCACTGAATTTCATCCTGCTCTCCTAAGAATTCGTTACGACTAGCGAAATTGCGCGAGGAACCGCAAGTCGTTGTCGAAGAACAGACGCAAGTCGTTCACGCCGTAACGCAGCATGGCCAGACGCTCTACGCCCATGCCGAAGGCAAAGCCCGAGAACTCTTCCGGGTCGATCCCGGACATGCGCAGCACGTTCGGGTGAACCATGCCGCAACCCATCACTTCCAGCCAGCCGGTCTGCTTGCAGACGCGGCAGCCTTTACCGCTGCACATCACGCATTCCATGTCGACTTCAGCGGATGGCTCGGTGAACGGGAAGTACGAAGGACGGAAACGCACCGCCAGTTCCTTTTCGAAGAAAACCCGCAGGAACTCTTCGATGGTGCCTTTGAGGTCGGCGAAATTGATGTCGCGATCGATCAGCAGGCCTTCGACCTGGTGGAACATCGGCGAGTGGGTGATATCGGAGTCGCTGCGGTATACACGGCCTGGGCAGACGATGCGGATCGGCGGCTGTTTCGACTCCATGGTGCGGACCTGTACCGGCGAGGTATGGGTGCGCAACAACATGTTCGCATTGAAATAGAAGGTGTCATGCATCGACCGGGCCGGGTGGTGGCCGGGGATGTTGAGCGCTTCGAAGTTGTGATAGTCGTCTTCGACCTCAGGGCCTTCGGCGATGCCGTAGCCAATACGGGTGAAGAACTGTTCGACGCGTTCCAGAGTACGGGTAACCGGATGCAGACCACCGGAGGTCTGACCACGGCCAGGCAGGGTCACGTCAATGGACTCGGCGGAGAGTTTGGCAGCCAGATCGGCTTCTTCAAACAATGCCTTGCGCGCATTAAGGACCTCTGTGACACGCTCCTTGGCAACGTTGATCAGCGCACCGACCTGCGGACGCTCTTCTGCCGGCAAATTCCCCAGGGTCTTCATCACCTGAGTCAATTCACCCTTCTTGCCAAGGTAGTGAACCCGGATTTGCTCCAGGGCATTGATATCTTCAGCGCTTTGCACAGCCTCTAGAGCTTGAGAGACGAGCGCATCCAGGTTTTCCATGTACAGACTCCAGATACAAAATAGGGGAAGAGCTTGAAGGCTCTTCCCCTATTTATGACGTTTAACACCTGACCCCACAGATGCGAGGCCGGGTGACTGTCGGGGGTACTTAAGCCAAGGTGGCTTTAGCTTTCTCGACAATCGCAGCAAACGCCGCTTTTTCGTTCACTGCCAGATCAGCCAGAACCTTACGGTCGATCTCGATGGACGCTTTTTTCAGGCCGGCGATGAAACGGCTGTAGGACAGACCGTTGATACGAGCACCAGCGTTGATACGAGCGATCCACAGAGCGCGGAACTGACGTTTTTTCTGACGACGGTCACGGTAGGCGTATTGGCCTGCCTTGATTACCGCTTGCTTGGCAACACGGAATACGCGGGAGCGTGCGCCGTAGTAGCCTTTAGCAAGTTTCAGAATTTTTTTGTGACGCTTACGGGCAATGACGCCACGCTTTACACGAGCCATGAGTTACTTCCTCTATTCTTGACTAAAATTAACGAAGGCGCAGCATGCGCTCGACTTTTGCCACGTCAGACGGATGCAGCAAGCTGCTACCGCGCAGTTGACGCTTACGCTTGGTCGACATTTTGGTCAGGATGTGGCTCTTGAAAGCGTGCTTGTGCTTGATACCGTTAGCAGTTTTCAGAAACCGCTTAGCAGCACCACTTTTGGTCTTCATTTTTGGCATGTTCGGATACTCCGCATTCAGTTGATAAACATAATCAGAAGGCCTGCCGTGCCCTGTTGATTACTTCTTCTTTTTCGGGGCGATGACCATGATCAGCTGGCGTCCTTCCATCTTAGGATGCTGTTCGACCGAACCGTACTCGAGCAAGTCACCTTCAACTCGCTTGAGGAGTTCCATCCCCAGCTCCTGGTGGGCCATCTCACGGCCGCGGAATCGCAAGGATACCTTGGCCCTGTCCCCGTCACTCAGGAAACGTACCAGGTTGCGCAGTTTTACCTGGTAATCCCCTTCCTCCGTCCCTGGACGAAACTTGATTTCTTTAACCTGAATCTGCTTCTGGTTTTTCTTGGCCGCAGCAATCTGCTTCTTCTTTTCGAAGATCGATTTGCCGTAGTCCATCAGTTTGCAAACAGGTGGTACTGCATCGGCGGAAATCTCCACCAGATCCAGCTTGGCCTCTTCAGCCTTAAGAAGCGCGTCTTCAATTGACACAATCCCGAGCTGTTCACCTTCAGCCCCAATTAACCGAACCTCGCGTGCCGAGATATTCTCGTTGATCGGGGCTTTCGGTGCAGTTCGTTTATCTTGTCTCATTTCACGCTTAATAATAATTACTCCGAATCTTGGCGACCACGCCGGGAAACCGCTTGCGCGAGGAACTCAGCGAACTGGGCGACGGGCATCGAGCCCAGGTCAGCACCTTCACGAGTACGCACAGCGACAGTCTGCATCTCGACTTCCCGATCTCCGATAACCAAGAGATAAGGAACCTTGAGCAAAGTATGCTCGCGGATTTTAAAGCCGATTTTTTCATTTCTCAAGTCAGACTTGGCACGAAATCCGCTTTCGTTGAGGGTTTTTTCAACCTCGGCGGCGAAATCAGCCTGTTTGTCAGTGATATTCATCACCACTGCCTGGGTCGGAGCAAGCCACGCCGGGAATGCACCCTCGTAGTGCTCGATCAGGATTCCGACGAAACGCTCGAAGGACCCCAGGATCGCCCGGTGCAACATCACCGGGTGCTTGCGACTGTTGTCTTCGGAGACGAATTCGGCTCCCAGACGGACCGGCAGGTTAAAATCGAGCTGCAGGGTACCACACTGCCAGACGCGACCGAGACAATCTTTCAACGAGAATTCGATCTTCGGACCGTAGAACGCACCCTCACCCGGCTGCAGATCGTACGGCAGGCCCGCGCTGTCAAGGGCTGCGGCCAGCGCAGCTTCGGCGCGATCCCAAAGCTCGTCGGACCCGACGCGTTTTTCCGGACGAGTGGACAGCTTCATCTCGACATCTTTAAAGCCGAAATCGGCGTAAACGTCCATGGTCAGCTTGATGAACGCAGCGGACTCGGCCTGCATCTGCTCTTCGGTGCAGAAGATGTGGGCGTCGTCCTGAGTGAACGCGCGCACGCGCATGATGCCGTGCAAGGCGCCCGATGGCTCGTTACGGTGGCACGCACCAAACTCGGCCAGGCGCATTGGCAGTTCGCGGTAGCTTTTCAGGCCCTGGTTGAACACCTGCACGTGGCAAGGGCAGTTCATTGGCTTGATCGCGTAATCGCGGTTTTCCGACTGGGTGGTGAACATGTTGTCGGCGTAGTTGGCCCAGTGCCCGGATTTCTCCCACAGGCTGCGGTCAACGACTTGCGGCGTCTTGATTTCCAGGTAGCCATTGTCGCGCTGAACCTTGCGCATGTACTGCTCGAGCACCTGGTACAGAGTCCAGCCGTTCGGATGCCAGAACACCATGCCCGGCGACTCTTCCTGGGTGTGGAACAGGCCCAGGCGCTTGCCGATCTTGCGGTGGTCGCGCTTTTCGGCTTCTTCGATGCGCTGGATGTAAGCCGCCAGTTGCTTCTTGTCCGCCCATGCGGTGCCGTAGACGCGCTGCAATTGCTCGTTCTTGGCATCGCCGCGCCAGTAGGCACCGGACAGCTTGGTCAGCTTGAAGGATTTCAGGAAGCGGGTGTTCGGCACGTGCGGACCGCGGCACATGTCGACGTATTCTTCGTGATAGTACAGGCCCATGGCCTGCTCGTTCGGCATGTCTTCGACCAGGCGCAACTTGTAGTCTTCGCCACGGGCCTTGAACACTTCGATCACTTCGGCGCGCGGAGTGACTTTCTTGATCACGTCGTAATCTTTCTCGATCAGCTGCTGCATGCGCTGTTCGATGGCCGCCAGGTCGTCCGGAGTGAAAGGACGCTCGAAGGCGATGTCGTAATAGAAACCTTCATCGATGACCGGACCGATGACCATTTTGGCGGTCGGGTACAACTGCTTGACCGCGTGGCCAACCAGGTGGGCGCAAGAGTGGCGAATGATCTCCAGCCCCTCTTCATCCTTTGGCGTGATGATTTGCAGCGACGCGTCGCTGTCGATGATGTCGCTGGCGTCGACCAGCTTGCCATCGACCTTGCCGGCAACGGTGGCCTTGGCCAGGCCTGCACCGATGGATGCGGCGACCTCGGCTACGGAAACCGGATGATCGAATGAACGTTGACTGCCGTCGGGAAGAGTAATAGTTGGCATGGCGCCTCCTCTCCTAGTGGTGACCCCTACCAAAGGTCACGTGGGTTGGGATGAGCCAGTACAAGATCCGGTCCAGGCCATTCAATGACGAACGCCTGCCTTACAGCGGCAGGAGCCTTGCGGCCAACCGGGAAACCGAACCAGAGTGACTGGGATTCAAATCAGGGTTAATCGTGCATCTGCCGCCATCGGGACTGAAGGTCCATCGGAGCTTGCAAACGCCCGAGCCACGCATGCTAGCACAGATGAACGGTTGCCACGGTGCGCAGGTTTTGCAGCAGGGTAAATTGGCTGTTTTTATGCCAGAGTGCTGAACTTGAAGCGCACTATCGCCCTCAGATAACAAGATATCTGACCCACAAGGAGTATCTCAGCATGCGTCTGAATCGTTTATTCGCCGTAGTCGCCCCCGTCATTCTCCTGCTGCCACTGGCCGCCCATGCAGAATGGCCAAAAGGCGAACGAGAGAAATACATGGCTCAGTGCGTTCCTGCCGCTGCCAAGAAGATTGGTACGCCGGCAGCAAAATCCCACTGCGCCTGCGGTGCCGATGCCATCAAATCGTACCCTGCCGCCGACATTCAGGCCCTGATGAACAACACGGCCAGTGACACATTGAAGCAGCAGGCACTGAGCAAAATTGCAGCCTGCAAGGCCACCAAAACAGAGCAAAAATAAGCCCGCCCCCATGCTTTCAGCCCCTGAAACACTGTTAAAAAGCCGCTGAAACAGGACCTTTCGTACAATTTATTCAGGTTTTTCAGCTTTTTTTATCGCCTTAACTTTCGGCCGAAAGCCTTATAGAACGGGGCTTTCAGCCGCTAAAGGATACAAAGAAAAAACGTCTGATTGGCAAACAGTGCGTCCGGGGGGCTCCCAAACCGAACATTTCGACTATGATACTCGGGTGTGCCCAGTTGGCCTGAGCAGCACAGTACTACTGAAAATATATGTTTCTTGGAGATACACCATGTCTAATCGCCAAACCGGCACCGTTAAATGGTTCAACGATGAAAAAGGCTTCGGCTTCATCACTCCTCAAGGTGGCGGTGACGACCTGTTCGTACACTTCAAAGCTATCGAAAGCGACGGTTTCAAAAGCCTGAAAGAAGGCCAGACTGTTTCCTTCGTGGCTGAGAAAGGCCAAAAGGGTATGCAAGCTGCTCAAGTTCGCCCAGAGTAATTTCCAGGCGCACTAAAAAAACCCCGTCCATGTGACGGGGTTTTTTATGGGTGAAACAAAAGTCGAACGATCAGCCGCAGTTGACGCGGGTCACTACCCGGCTGGCATCGGTGTTCAGGTTCAGGCGATCGGAACGGTACTCCAGCGTCACCATATCGGTTGGCAGCAGGAACCGTGCACTTTGCGCCCCGGCACGGGTACGCGCCTGCTCGAGCAGCTGCGGCGATGCCTGTTTGCCGATGGTGAACTCGGCAGCCTTTGCCTCACAGCGACTGTGCCCCGTGTCAGTCGTCGCAACATCCGTTGTTGCCGACTCCGTAGAGGGAGTGCTGCAACCGGCCAGCGTGGCAACGGCCAACAAAGTACCCAATGACGCGAGCTTCCAAGGCATGAAGCCTCCTTATTCAATGATTAAGCTGAGATCGTGCGACAACCAGACTGGCGTTTGGTTTCACAGGGAGCGCTGGCACCCTGCCCATGATCCGGACGAGCCGCGATTCTGCCTGAGCGTCGCCCTGCCCTTAATCACTGAATCGTGACTGAATATGAACGACGCTCAATAGACGTCGATGTAGTCGTAAGGAGGATTGGGCCAGTTCTCTTTCAAGGCATTGAAGATTTGCATGACCCAGACTTCATCGCTGGCCGCGACCCGCCCGACATAACCGGAGCCCTTGGCCCAGGTTTCGAGCCGGAACAACAACCCGTCGATATCGGTACCGCCCACGACACCCGAGGAGATGTAGGCAATGCCCCCCTTGGTGACCCGCAACTGGGTGTGCTCATCGTCACTGGCGCCAGCCAGCAACTGACGCACCGCCTCGAGGGTCAGGCCATCCGGGGAGTTCAAATCGATCTGCACAGCGCGTTCCTTGAATATTCGTCAGAGACCAAGTGTCGCACAGCCCTCCTTTCATGCCTAAGTCGACGTGTCAAAAGCCCCGCAAAATGGTTAACTCGGTACTCAGACTTCCCCGACCTCCCGAGTGCCATCATGACCACCGTAAGCATCGACGCTGCCATCAAGGCCAAGTGGCAAGACGGCCACAGCTCCTACAGCCCAAGCAGCACGGAAGAGCTCGCCATTATCGGTATCGACCTTCTGGTCAGGGACCTTGGAACCGAAGCCGCCCAATCGTTCATCGAGCAAATTTTCGAGAAACATCTATCGGACCAAAAGACCGAAGCGGTTAGTACGAGGGAGTAAAACCCGCAGGCAAGCACCTGCGGGAGATGATGCTTACTTCAGGCGGGCCAGGCGCTCGGTCAGCAAATCGAAGAAGCCCTGGGCGTCGCCGCTTTCTACCCAGAAGGCGTTCTTTGGCGCCTTCAAGCCGTCATACCAGTCGACGATGGTTTGTCCAAAGGTCGGTCCTTCGCGGCTGTCGACCACCACGTTGACCGAACGACCGCTGAACAATTGCGGCTTGAGCAGATAAGCGACAACCGTGGCGTCATGCACCGGGCCGCCCGGAAGGCCGTAGTGTTCCATGTCGCCCTTGATGTACTCATTGAGAATACTGCCCACCAGACGACTGGCGTTGTTGTTCAGCGCGGCAATCTGGTTCAGTCGCGCCTCGCTGGTAAGGATCTTGTGGGTCACATCCAGCGGCAGGTAGGTCAGCTTCACGCCACTGTTGAGCACCACCTCGGCCGCTTGCGGATCGGCGAACAGGTTGAACTCGGCCACCGGCGTGATATTGCCGCCATTGAAGTGCGCGCCGCCCATGACCACCACTTCCTTGATGCCCTGAACGATACCCGGCTCCAGGATCAACGCCAGGGCCAGGTTGGTCTGCGGGCCAAGCATGGCGATGGTAATGCTGTGGGGCTCGGCAGATTTCAAGGTATCGATCAGATAGGTGATGGCGCTGCCCTTGGCCAGCCCCTTCATGGGCTCATGCACGTCAATGCCCGACAACCCTTCCTTGCCATGAATGTCCTCGGCGTAGATGGGTGTGCGCATCAGGGGTCTGGGCGCCCCCGCATAGACCGGCACCTCTTCGCGCCCCGCCCACTCCCGGGCCAGCCGCGCATTGCGTGAGGTCTTGTCCAGGCGAACGTTGCCGGCAACGGTGGTCAATGCCCGGACATTCAGTTCGTCCGGCGACGCCAGGGCGAACAACAGGGCAACGACGTCGTCAGCCCCCGGATCGGTGTCGATGATCAGGTCGATCTTTGGTGCCGCCTGGGCGTTGGTTGCGGTCGTCAGGGTCAAAAGCAGCAGGCTCCGGAGCAGTGAGTGCAGTTACTGAGCATAGCGATGCGGGGCGCACGCCTTGTGCCAAGGACATCAAAACGCGGACAGCCAGTCAAAACGTAACCCCGGCGACCAGCACAATGTTGCAGTACGGCTGGCATTCGCCTGTACGAACAATCGCCCTGGCTTGTCGGCTCAGGACCTTGAATTGTTCATGGGTGAGCAACTCACGCCGACCCAACGCGCCTTCGCCATCCAGCGCTTCCAGCGTGACCAGGGCCGACGGCTTTTTATCGAAGATTTCCTGAGCCAGCACATGGCTTTCGACCTGCATTTCACTGAGCACGACCTTCAAGGTGCTGACAAAGTCCGGAATGCCATGGGTCAGGGCCAGGTCGATCAATTCAACGCCCGGAGGAACCGGCAGCCCCGCATCCCCGATGACGACCCTGTCGCCATGTCCCAATGAAGCGATCAGTCGCGACAGCGCAATGTTGAGCAGAGGTGTCTTTTTCATGGGGTTTTAAACGCCTGTACATCGCTCAAGGCGGGAATTGAAGGCTGCGCGCCGGCACGGGTGACCGACAGCGCCGCGGCCACCTGTCCGAAGCGGATCGCCTGCGCCTCATCGTTACCCGCCGCCAGTGCCGCAGCGAAACCGCCGACGAACGTATCGCCGGCCGCCGTGGTATCCACAGCCTTTACCACGGGCGCGGGGAAATGTTCGAAGCGTTGGCCATCGGCAAACAGCGAACCTTGCGCACCGAGAGTGATGATCACCTTGCCGGCGCCCAGGGCAATCAGGCGGGTTGCCGCGGCTTGTGCGGTGTCCAGGGAGTCCACTGACAGTCCGCTCAGGGCCGACGCTTCGCTTTCGTTGGGAATCAGGTAATCGATGGACGCGTACCAGTCCGATGGCAGTGGACGACTGGCCGGAGCCGGGTTGAGGATGACTGTCTTGCCCAGCTCGCGGCCGCGCTTGAGCGCATGGCCAACAGACGCATCGGGCACTTCCAGCTGACAGATGAGCACGTCTGCCGCACGTATCACCGAATCAAAACGGTCAATGGTTTCTGCGGTCAATGCACCGTTGGCACCGGGGACGATCACGATGGAGTTCTGACTGCTGTCGTCGACCACAATCAACGCCACGCCGCTGGAACCGTCAACGGTGCTCACCGCCCGGCAATCGATCTGCTCGGCCAACAGCGCCCCGCGCAGTGCCTCACCATAAGCGTCATTGCCCACGCAGCCGATCATCGACACCTGGGCTCCCAGCCGCGCCGCAGCCACGGCCTGATTGGCGCCCTTGCCACCGGAGACGGTGGTAAACGATTGACCAATCAGCGTTTCACCGCCCTTGGGCAAGCGCGGGGCCCGGGTCACCAGGTCCATGTTCAAACTGCCAATTACCACTACTTTTGCTGACATACATTGCTACTCATCGATTCTGTTTCCGCGGCGCTTTTGATTCAGCGGCTTTCTGTTTTCAACGGCTTTTTGTTTCAACGGAATTGGGCAAACACGCCGGCCAGCGGCGCCGTCGATTCACGCATGACGATACTCGGCGTCACGATCCGCTGATCGGTCGCCAGACCCGGCGTGGCGATTCGGCGCAAAAGCACTTCGGCAGCCATTTCGCCGAGCTGCAGGATCGATTGCCCGACCGTGGTCAGCGACGGGTAGACATACCGACTCATCTGGATATCGTCGAAGCCGATCACCGACAACTCGCTCGGTACGCGAATATTGCGCTCGGCGGCGGCCCTCAGCACACCGATGCCGATCATGTCGTTGGCCGCAAAAACGGCGGTAGGCGGATTGCTTTCCAGCAGAATCGTGGCAGCGCTGTAACCGCCGGTGCTGGTGAAATCACTTTCCAGCATGCGCCCGGGAGAGACTTCGACACCCGCCTCCTTCAAGGCCCTGCGATAACCTGCCAGACGCATCTGCGCCACACTGGTGCTTTGCGGCCCGCTGATCGTGGCGATATCCCGGTGCCCCAACTCCAACAGGTGCCGGGTCGCCAGATACGCGCCGTATTCATGGTCGATGCGCACCAGGTCCGCATCGACACCGTCCAGTCCGCGGTCGACGATCACCATTGGCGTGCGGACGCCTTTCAGGCCTTGTGCCAGGCCACTGTCGCCGCCGGCCGAGGCGACGATCAGGCCGTCGATGCGTTTTTCCAGCAGCACACGCAAGTAGCTGCGCTGCTTGTCCGGATTGTCGTCGGAGTTGCACAGGATGACGCAGTAACCGTTTCGCTCGCAGTAATCCTCGATACCCCGGGCCAGTTCGGCGAAATACGGGTTGAGGCTGTTGGGGACCAACAGGCCGATGGTGGCCGTGGTCTTGGCCTTGAGTGAACGGGCCACGGCGCTGGGAACATAGTCGAGGGTCTGAATTGCCGCTTCGACCTTGATCCGCACCTCTTCACTGACCGGGCGGGTCTTGTTCACCACATGGGAAACCGTGGTGTAGGAAATGCCGGCAAGGGCTGCCACATCTTTGATAGTCGCCATGACTCAGGTCCGCCGGCTTGCGCGTTGACTGCGATAAGTATCCAGCACCACCGCCACCACGATCACCGCACCGGTAATGATGCGCTTGGTCGGTTCGGTTGCCCCGATCTGCGCCAGCCCCGCGGCCAGCACGGAAATAATCAGGACGCCAAAAAACGTGCTGATCACCGAGCCGCGCCCGCCCATCAGGCTGGTCCCGCCGATCACGACGGCCGCGATCACCTGCAATTCAAGACCGGAGCCAGCGTTCGGGTCGGCGGCTTCCAGGCGAGAAATCTGAAACAACGCGGCAACGCCGGCCAGCAACCCCATCAGGCTGAAGACCAGGATTTTGTAAGGCTTTGGATTGATCCCCGCCAGCCGCACGGCCTCTTCGTTGGTGCCGATACCGATCAGGTAGCGACCGAACACCGTGCGAGTCAACACGGCCTGGGCGACGAAAATGATCAGCAACGCAATGATGAACGACGGCGAAATGCCGAAGGCAATCGGATTGGACAGCCAGGCGAACGCATCGCCGATGTAGGCCGTACGCGAACCGGTCATCTGGTACGCCACACCGCGAGCCATTTCCAGCACGCCCAGGGACACGATGAATGATGGTATCCGCCACGCCACAGTGATCGAGCCGGTGATGGTACCGGCAAGCGCCGCGACGGCCATGCCCAGCAGGGCCGCCGGCAGCACACCCCAGCCCCACCCAAGAATCGCCACGCTCACGGTCGAGGCCGCCAGCGCCAGCACCGAGCCTACCGACAGGTCGATGCCACCGATGATCAACACAAAGGTCATGCCGACCGCCAGCACCATCAGGTCCGGAATCTGGTTGGCCAGGGTGCTGAAAGTATCGTACGACAGGAAGTGACTGCTCAGCACCGAGAACAGCACGATCATCGCCAACAAGGCACCCGCCAGCCCCAGATAGGTGCCCAGGCCGTAGAAGTTGCCACTGCGTTTGCCGGCATAAGAAGCGGTATTCATGGAAGATCCCTAGGCGCGGCTTCAACGAGCTGCGCATCACGTTTTTGGTAGCCGGCAAAAGCAGCGGCGAGCAACTCATCCTGGGTCCAGCTGTCGCGATCGAAGGTATCGATCAGGCTTCCTGCCGACAGCACGCCGATCCGGTCGCAGATCAGCATCAGCTCGCGCAAGTCGCTGGAGACCACCACCAGCGCCTTGCCCTGGCGGGTCAATTCACCGAGCAGGTTGTAGATATCGAACTTGGCGCCGACGTCGATGCCACGGGTCGGCTCGTCGAACAGCAACACCGAGCAATCGCGCTCCAGCCAACGGCCGATAACGACTTTCTGCTGATTGCCGCCGGACAACTCGGACACCAGTTGTGCCGGACCGGAACTGCGGATGCGCATGGCGTCAATCTGACGCTGGGCCAAGGCGCGCTCCTTATCGTTGTCGACAAAGCCCGCGCCGGAGATGCCGGGCATGTTGCCCAAGGCGATATTGGCGCCGATCGACTGCGTCAACAAAAGGCCTTCGCCCTTGCGATCTTCAGTGATCAACGCGATGCCATGCCCGACCGCATCCACTGGCGAACGCACATTGATGACCTGCGCCGGCGCCCCCAGGGCAATCGTGCCGCTGTCGGCGATATCCGCACCGAAGATCAGACGCAGCAATTCAGTGCGCCCCGCGCCGATCAAGCCGGAAATCCCGAAAATCTCTCCGGCACGGACTTCGAACGACACGTCGCGAACCTTGTCGGACCGGCTCAGGCCGTTGACCGTCAACACCGGGGCGCCGATCTTGCGCGCCCCCATATCGATATGTTCGCCAAGCTCGCGGCCGACCATCAGCGTGACCAATTGCTCGCTGTTGTAGTTGGCCATCGGCTCGACACAGACCAGGTTGCCGTCGCGCAGCACGGCAATGCGTTGCGCGACCCGCGCCAACTCTTCGAGACGATGGGAGATGTAGATGATCGATACGCCGCGAGCCTGCAGGCGGGTGATCTGCTCGAACAGCATTTCGACTTCGCGGGCAGTGAGCATCGCGGTCGGCTCGTCGAGAATCAGCACATGACAATCGCCAATCAGGTTGCGGGCGATCTCCACCATTTGCTGGTGGCCGATGCCCAGCTCGCCGACCAGGGTGTCCGGGTCGATGGCGTCTAGCCCGACATGAGCCATGGCCTCGATGGCGGCCTTGCGCAACTGCTTGCGACTGATCCAGCCGCCTTTGCTGGGCAAGTTGTCGAGAAACAGGTTTTCCGCCACCGACAGGGTCGGCAGCAGATTGAGTTCCTGCATGACCATGCGGATACCCAGCGCTTCAGCCTGAGCCCGACTACCCGGACGGTAGTCCTGCCCCTGATACTGCATCTGGCCGGTGGTCGGCGTGACCAACCCGCCAATAATCTTCGAAAGCGTGCTTTTGCCCGCACCGTTCTCACCGGTCAGCGCCAGCACTTCCCCGCGCATGAGCGTCAGGTCGATGCCGGCCAGGACCGGTTGGGCGTAAGTCTTGCCGATACCACTGACCGAAAGGACAGCGTTCGGAGCGCAAACTGACATAAAAACTCTCCATGCGCCCGTCCGGCTGGACGAGCGCCGTTACGTCGCCAGAAGGCTACTTGGTGACCAGTTCTACCGGCGTTTCGATCACGCCGTTGGCGCCGCCGTCGACCTTCTCGCCCTTGAGAATCTTCAATGCAGTCTCGATGCCGAACACCGCCTGTTTAGCCGCGAACTGGTCCGCAGTGGCCAGCACGCGACCATCCTTGAGCATAGGCTGGATGGCATTGATGTTGTCGTAGCCGACCACCTGCACCTTGCCGGCCTTGCCCGCGGCGCGCACCGCAGACACCGCACCGACCGCCATGCTGTCGTTGCCGGCCAACAGGGCCTTGGTTTGCGGGTACTCGCTGAGAATCGACGCAGCTACCTTGTTGCCCTTGTCGATCTCCCAGTCTCCGGATTGCAGGGACACGACCTTGATCTGCGCCGCCTCCATCGCATCCTTGAAACCTGCGGTTCGCTGCTGGGCATTGGTGGTGGTGGACACACCTTCGATGATGCCGACTTCGTCACCGGCCTTCAGCTGTTTGGCCAGGTAATCCCCCACCAGCCGTGCGCCCTTGCGATTGTCCGGGCCTACGAACGGAACATTGATGTTTTTGCTTTTGACGACGGCAGGGTCCAGCTGGTTGTCGATGTTGATCACGGTGATACCGGCATCGATGGCTTTCTTGATCACCGGGACCATGGCCTTGGAGTCTGCCGGCGCAATCACCAGTGCATTGACCTTGGCCAGGATCATCTGCTCGACGATACGCGTCTGGCCTGCGGTGTCGGTTTCATCCTTGATGCCGTTGGAGATGAGGTCGAATTCGCCGGAGTGATCTTTCTGGTAGGCCTTGGCGCCGTCTTCCATTGTCAGGAAGAACTCGTTGGCCAGGGATTTCATGACCAGTGCGACTTTCGGTTTTTCAGTGGTTTCAGCAAAAGCCGAAGAGACAGGCAATGCAGCGGATGCAGCAGCCAACATAGCGACAGCGAGAAGACGTCCAGCGAATGGCAGCTTCATGGGTTCACTCCGATCTTATGATTATTGTGAGCAACACTTGCGCTGGCGTAAGCTTCACGGCCCGCCGCGATGAAAAGCCATCATTGGAGCCGCGCAAACGTTTGCGTGAACCAAACTATGCGAACCCTGCCGGTATTTGTCAACGACCTGAAAAGCGCTTTCAGCTATGTTTGGCGAAAAACGGCATTCAGCTATGCCGTGGTATTGACCACCGATCCCGTGCCAGAACCCTTGGTCATTTCCTTGATCAGGCTCGCACTCACTTGCAAGATGGCGCCGTTGGTGTCGGCAACTTGCCCCTGTATGGCTGCTACTGCTGTGGTCTTGGCTTCCGGGGTTGGATAGGACGCTGCCTGGGCTTGTGCCAGTTGCTGCTGTTGCTCGCGCAATTGCTGCTGCAATTCCTTCAGACGCTTGAGCAAGACCTTCACCGCAACGCTAGTGTTATCGCTGGCTTCCGATTCGGCCTGTACGCCGGCACCCTCCCCCAGACCTACCGGGCCCGTCTTGACCTGGTTGCCGTCGCTTTCCTTTGCACCCAGCGCTTGAGCAGCCGAATCAGCGGCTGCGTCGCTCAAGGCACGAAGGGTGGTGGCCGATTTGCCAGCGATGGTGATGCCGGCGGCATTGGGAATGCCAACAGATAACGACATGTGAACTCCTGAAGAAAAAGATCCCTTGAAGGAGCATCGACCGGCTCGGGCGTTTCTTTAGTCATGACGGATGATTTGACCCGTTTAAATCCTAAACAAGACCGCGATCCGTTTCGGAGAGCCGAACGCGAAAGTTAAACATGTTCGGCATTCCGGACGCCCAGCCTCGAAACCGCTCTGGACACAAACAGCAATACCGTTACAAATCATTAACTTAGGTGTGTTTTTCGATTCAGCGTATTACTGGTACAGATCCTGCTCTTCCCCTCACACCCCCGGCGTTCAGATTCGCCCGGGGCGTATCTAGATGAACCTGCATCCGCACCGTCTCACAACTAGAAGAGAAAAATAATGACATCTGCACTCAAGACCTTCGTTCCGGGCGCCTTGGCCCTGCTGTTGCTTCTACCCACTGCCCTTCAGGCCAAAGAAGCCGAAGCCCAACAAAAACTGGCTAACGTGGTGATCCTCGCCACCGGCGGCACCATTGCCGGCGCTGGCGCCAGCGCCGCCAACAGCGCAACCTATCAAGCGGCGAAAGTCGGCATTGAACAGTTGATCGCCGGCGTTCCTGAGCTGAGCCAATTGGCTAACGTTCGCGGCGAACAGGTCATGCAAATCGCCTCCGAAAGCATCACCAACGAAAACCTGCTGCAACTGGGTCGCCGCGTAGCCGAGCTGGCCGACAGCAAAGACGTCGATGGCATCGTGATCACCCACGGCACCGACACCCTGGAAGAAACGGCGTACTTCCTCAACCTGGTGGAAAAAACCGAGAAGCCGATCATCGTCGTGGGCTCCATGCGCCCAGGCACCGCGATGTCCGCCGATGGCATGCTGAACCTGTATAACGCGGTGGCCGTGGCCAGCAGCAAAGACGCGCGAGGCAAAGGTGTACTGGTGACCATGAACGATGAAATCCAGTCGGGTCGCGACGTCAGCAAAATGATCAATATCAAGACCGAAGCGTTTAAAAGTGCCTGGGGTCCGCTGGGCATGGTGGTAGAAGGCAAATCCTACTGGTACCGCCTGCCGGCCAAGCGTCACACCATGGATTCCGAATTCGACATCAAGACCATCAAGAGCCTGCCTGACGTCGAGATCGCCTATTCCTATGGCAACGTCAGCGACACCGCCTACAAGGCCCTGGCTCAGTCCGGCGCCAAAGCCATCATCCACGCCGGCACCGGCAATGGCTCGGTATCGTCGCGAGTGGTGCCCGCCCTGCAAGCCCTGCGCAAGGATGGCGTGCAGATCATTCGTTCCTCCCATGTCAACGCCGGCGGTTTTGTACTGCGCAACGCCGAACAGCCTGACGATAAATACGACTGGGTCGTGGCCAACGACCTGAATCCGCAAAAAGCCCGGGTCCTGGCGATGGTCGCGCTGACCAAGACCAACGACAGCAAAGAACTGCAACGGATGTTCTGGGAATACTGATTCGCCCTCGCCCGACCGGATCCGGTCGGGCACCCCGTGCGCCATTCGCCAGCCTTGGCGAGTGGCTGCCGCGGATCTTACAAAAAAAATCCCTTCGCCTTACGCCAAACGGAACAAATCGCTGTCAGAGGATTTTCTTGGTTTTTAAGCAGTTGCGAAATGGCCTACAGTTAAATACTGTATGCACGTACAGCTTAATAAGGATAATTCCGTGGACACCACCTCAGCCTCTCCCGACACCTATGTACGCATGGGCCTGCGCGTTCAGAAAATCATCAACTCCCCCACCGCACAAAAAGCCAGGGCAGCGTTGATCTTCCGCCTTCCCGACGAGCCGGTGGATGAATGGGAACGCTTACTGGAAGAAATAGACGAAAACGACAACGTCACCCTCGCCTATCGCGACGATGGCGGTGTGCAGATTTTCTGGGTTGTGCCGAAGGAAGATTGAGTCGATGAGTGTTCGCTGGTTTGCTTTGCTGTTTCTGTTTTTTGTCATGGGGGCGCAAGCCGACGCGCCGCGCACTTTTACCGAAGCGAAAAAGGTCGCCTGGAAACTCTACGCGCCCCAGTCCACCGAGTTTTACTGTGGCTGCAAGTACACCGGCAACCGGGTGAACCTTGCAGCCTGCGGTTATGTGCCACGTAAAAATGCCAAGCGCGCATCCCGCATCGAGTGGGAGCATATTGTTCCGGCCTGGCAAATCGGCCATCAACGCCAGTGCTGGCAAGAGGGCGGTCGCAAGAACTGCACCCGCTACGACCCGGTTTACCAGAAGGCCGAGGCTGATTTGCACAACCTGGTGCCCAGCATTGGCGAGGTCAACGGCGATCGCAGCAACTTCAGCTTTGGCTGGCTGCCCGAGCAGTCGGGGCAATATGGTTCCTGCCTGACCCAGGTCGACTTCAAGGCCAAGAAAGTCATGCCCCGCCCTTCCATTCGCGGCATGATCGCCCGGACCTACTTCTACATGAGCAAGCAGTATGGCTTGCGCCTGTCGAAACAGGATCGACAACTGTACGAAGCCTGGGACAAGACCTATCCGGTACAGGCCTGGGAACGCCAACGCAATCAGAGCGTGGGGTGCGTCATGGGGCGCGGCAACGAGTTCGTCGGCCCGGTAGACATGAAGGCCTGCGGCTGAATCCAGGACGGGACACTGAAACAAAAAAGGCCCCGGTGCTAAACGCCCGGGGCCTTTTTTGTTTCTTCAACGTCTGCGCTACGTTATTGAGCGGCTGGACGCTCAAGCACCAGCAATTCGATGTTCTGTTTCTTCGCGCGAGTGAGCGCCGCGCGAACTTCATCCTGTTTGGCTTCGGCTTCGGCTTTCGAATTGAATGGCCCCACCAGGATTCGGGTATTGCCATTCTCCTTGACGACACTGGACATGAAACTGTGCTCGATCAGCCAGCCACTCAGATCACTGACCGCCTGAGGGGTTTCACCTCGCACTTCAAGATCCCATTGCGGACCGGACACCGGCGCGGGTACGGCAGCCATGGCCGGCTTGGGCTTCGGCGCATCCACACGGCTGCCCTCGCCACATCCCGCCAGTGCCAATATCGCGATGATCAAAACCATTTTGCGCACGACGCTTCCCTCCAAATGCATAAAGCGGCGATTTTAACACCCATGAATACTTCACGAGTGCCGTAAAATGGGCTCAAAACAACGAGATTGATGATTGCGGCCTCTGTATAGTTACGCCTTGGGAATTAATGCCACATCTGCGCGTCAGAAAGAGGCACCCAAACCACGAGACTTCGCACTAATCTATACATACCACCGACCTCTGCACTGTCCGAATCAGGTGCCCCACAAAGCAATCAAGGAGAAGACCATGCTGATACTCACCCGCAAAGTCGGTGAAAGCATAAACATTGGTGATGACATTACGATCACCATCCTGGGCGTAAGCGGCCAGCAAGTCAGGATCGGCATCAACGCTCCGAAGGACGTTGCAGTGCATCGTGAAGAAATTTACCAGCGCATTCAGGCCGGCCTGACCGCCCCGGAAAAGCCGCAATCCTGAATCCTGTTGCAGTCAGTAGCCAGCCCGTTCAGTCCGGAATTACGGCTGGCTAAAGATTCAGCACCCCATCGCCCTGCGCTTTCGCCCCCACCCAAACCCCTGGGGTCGATACTAGCGGCAAGCTCCATCCTTTTGCTGTCAGACTTTTCTGGTTTACCCCAGGGAAGGATGCGTTCACTGCGCAGTCAACCAAGCATCACGCCTCGCGCCATGCCAGTCGCTGCCACCACCATCAGCAACACCAGCAGCGCCTCGATATGACTGATCCGTGCAAACAGCTTCGCACGGCCGGTATCGATCGCCACTTTACGGGCAAGCGCTATCCGCCATTTGATCAGCGTCACCATCGGCGCAATCTCCAGCAACAAGATCAGGACGAACAGCGTCATCTTCAGATGAAACAGCGGCTGATGCAGGTAATAGTCCGCGCCCTTCTCGTACCCGCCAAAGGCTCGCATCCCGCCACTGATCAATAAAACGACAGCTGAAATACCCCAGATATTGTCCGCCATCAAAACACTGCGCACCTCTGTGGCGCCATCGGCCAAACGCCGAAAAGCCGTGCCTCGAACCAATACCGCCCAGAATCCCAAGGCAAATGCCAGAAGATGAACCGCCGCCAGAAACCATTGAGTCAGCATCGAGAAACTCCTGCCAGGTCGAAGTTGTATGAGCCTGTCAGTAGTAGCCCATGAAATGGCTGCGTGCACGCCATCCGCAGACAATGCCCGGAACACAATATGACAGACCTACTAGACTCCACTGCGCCGGTATTGAGCGTCCGTGGCAGTACCCGCCCCAACAGCAACTCACTCTCACCCCATTGAACTGAGTAAACAAAATCATGTGTAAATCATGTGATTCAAGCTCTGCTTCAAATACAACAGGCCGTCGTCGTTTTCTTCAATTTGCCGGATTGAGCGCAGGCGCCCTGCTGCTGACCGGCACACTGCCCGGCAAGATCATCCAGGCAGCCGAAAAAGCGTCAGCCCCACCCAAACCTCAAAACGTAATCAGTCCCGACATGGCGTTGAAAAGACTGATGGAGGGCAATGCACGATATGTAGGCGGCACTTCCACGACGCACGATTTCAAGGCAGAGCGAGAGGCCTTGGTGTCCGGCCAAAATCCGTTCGTGGCCGTGCTGAGTTGCTCTGACTCGAGGATCGCCCCGGAATATGCGTTCGACACCGCGCGCGGCGATCTTTTCTCCATCCGCGTCGCGGGCAACTTCGTTACGCCGGAAGGCTTGGCCAGTCTTGAATACGGGGTTGCCGTACTGGGCGCCCCGCTGATTCTCGTACTCGGGCATGAGAGTTGCGGTGCCATCGAGGCCGGTATCAAGGCGGTCAAGGATCAGACAATTTTCCCCGGTCATATCCCGAAACTGACTGAAGCACTCAAGTCGGCAGTCGAGGCAGTACTCAAGCAGCCCGGGAACCTGATGGAAAACGCCACCGCGCAAAACGTCAAGAATTCGGTCAACAGCCTGAAACAGGCCTCGCCATTGCTGACTGATGCACAGAGCAAAGGCACGCTCAAGATCGTGGGCGGTATCTATCGCCTGGCGAGCGGCAAGGTGGAGTTGATCGTTTGACCCGCAATGCGCACGCCCCCAGCATCGGTGCATGACCCCGCATGCAAAGAGCCCAGCGCGACGGCTGGGCTCTGGTTATCTTCGGTTTTGCATCATTTTATCCGCGAGGACTCTGGCCCTCTCGATCAACAGGTTCTGCCTGTCTTCGTGAGTAGCCTCGCCCACAATCGGGGCAGTCAGATTGCTTTCGGCAATCAATGCAGCGCAGAAATATCGATCCCAGACAGTCGTGTCCACAGGTGCCTGCTTGCTCATTTGATCGGCGTTCATAGGCGGCTCCTTTTGATAAGGTCGCATTGCTAGTTTACGCCTGAATAACAAAAAATCCGGACCATCATTCACAGGCACCCGCCATTCGTCGCCTGCCGGAACACAACGAGGAATTCGCCCGTATCCGTGGCTTGAGGCTTGCTAAGATCGCCCGTAGCAGCGCCGGAATGACAGGATTCTGACGCCGCAGCCATTCAATCAATGCTTAAGGACGCCAGCGATACGCTTGGTCAGTCACCGGGAGATGTAACGTGTCAACGCTCAACGAAATCGCAATGAACCACGCGAGAATGGCCAAGGAAAAAGCAGGAAAGTCGACCGAACTGAGCGAGCGCCACCTCCAGATCGTAGGGAGCTTCGAAGTACCGTCCATTGAAGTACAACAGAACATCCCAATGCACCTGATCGCGGGAACACAGGAAGGCCACCACGGCCTTGCAGCGAGCTTTGCCCTCTGACGCCTATTGAGGCTGGCGACGATCTGAACGATTACCTGGCAATCACTGGTGGCCCGGTATCCGCTCAGCAATCGTCGCGCCTGCATCAACGTTCACATTGCACAACGTGAACGAGCCCGATACGTTGTGAACACCTGAAGAAATCCGGGACAACAAAAAGGGCCCACCTTTCGGTGAGCCCTTCCAGGCCGCCCGCCAGAGCGGACTTTTCCGGGTACGCGCGATGGCCAATTGGTTGAAAGCTAAAAGTTATTTCGCGACATACTTCGCGCCGTGCGGGTCGTCAAGTTTTGCCTGCAATATCCCCCACTCGCGCTGAATGATCGAGTAAGGAATAAAGATGCTGAGCCTCTCAGCCCCCTTTACGCCGGAGTGATTGCTCACATCGTTCAGGGTGGTCGAATAGAAACCAATATTGATGCCGACAATATGGCCGTCACTTGCGAGGACCGGCCCGCCCGACATGCCCTTGATCAGTGGGGCATCGTGAATGGCATAGAGATCACCGCTGTGTTCAGCGGCATTGACGAAAGGCGTTTGATACACCTTGCCCTTCCCGGTAGTGGTCATGAAGTAAGGACTCGCCCCAACGGCAGTTATGCTCTCGCCCACACGCGGTGCGCGCCATGACGGGTAGCGGCCGTTGGCCTTGTGCAGGATGAAGACGAGATCACAACCTGTGCTGCAGCTGTACTTCACGTTGGGGATGAACGGAGTGTGGCGAGTGGTTACGGCGTAGTCCTCGTTCCATTGCACGGCCGAGGCCATGTATAGATACGGTGCGGGAAAGCCCGAGTAGACTAAAAAATATGAATCATTCGCAGATCCCGAAAAGTCGGGTTTTACGATGCCGTTGCATCCTGCAGTTACAGCTCCTATTAAAAAGCAGGCCATGATCTTGATCATGATATATCACCGACTTAATAGGGAGAATGTGACTGTTTTTTGTTGTCAATATTTTGTCTTTTATTGGGTTGCAGTACTCCTCGCCGCTTGTTCCAGTTTGACGCTTTCTTACTTATGGCTGAGATTGTAATGGGGCGTATGAATAAATCGCGCTAAGACCAATCGCTTTTCGAACAACTTCAAAAGTTCAAATATTTGGCGCCTGAAAAACGTTAAAGACGAGAATAAAAACCAAGAGTTTCTATGGACTCCCTCGCTAATGGCGCCAACGGTGATGGGAAGTAGCGCCTACCTGAATCATTCGCCAGGAGGGGGGGGGGGGGGGGGGGGGGGGGGGGGGGGGGGGGGGGGGGGGGGGGGGGGGGGGGGGGGGGGGGGGGGGGG
>NZ_JBXAOQ010000017.1:0-80225 GCF_058802985.1 Pseudomonas sp. GW822-FHT01E03 | reverse complement strand
GCGGCGTCGGTCGAGTATCTGCAGGTGTTCGGCTACGTGGCCTACGCCTACATGTGGGCCCTGATGGCCAAGGCGGCATTCGGCAAGGAAGCGCAGGACGATTTCTACGCCAGCAAACTGGGCACGGCGCGCTTCTATTTTGCCCGCCTGCTGCCGCGCATTCACTCGTTGAGCGCGTCGGTGAAGGCCGGTAGCGAATCGTTGTTCCTGCTGGATGCGGGACAATTCTGATGAAGTAACGTTATGTAAGCATTCTCTTACATAACGTGCTGCTGTTCTCCCATAGATGCAAATTGGATCCAGAGCTAATCTACTTCTCATGGACGTAGCGCAGGAAGCGCAAAGCAACAACAGGGACACGTAGGATTCTGCCAGGACGGCGGAGTGAAATGGATGTCAGGGAAACAGTCTGCAAAGCCCCGCTTCGGCGGGGTTTTCTTTTGCCTGAAGAAAAGTTTTCAGCTTGGCCCATCCAGAGCCTGCGCGCTGTTCAAGCGCCCGTCCGGGCCATTTATCACTTCTTCCAGCAATGTCCGCAGCAATGCCAGCGAGGCCTGCTGCCGTTGCACATCCCGACACACCAAACCGACTTTCAGCGGCACTCGCGGTTCGCTCAGGGGTTTCCACAGCAGTTCGTGGTTGCCATGGGTCTTTTGCGAGCGACCGGGCAGTACCGTCGCCAGGCGCGTGTGGGGCAGGCTGTCGAGGATGCCGGCCATGTTGTTCAATTCGGCTTGCACCTGTGGGCGACGTCCGAGGCTTGTCAGCTGTGCCTGCCAGATCTGCCTGATCTGAAACTCTTCGCCCAGCAGTAACATCGGCAGTTCGGCAGCCTGACTCATGGACACTTTCTTGAATTCACGCAGTGGATGCTCTGCCGGGATGACCAGGGTCAGTTCGTCTTCGTACAGCATCACGCCATGCAAGCCAGGCTGGCGGGGCGGCAGGTAGCTGATGCCTATATCCAGAGAACCGTTGAGCAGTCGCCGCTCGATTTCCAGGCCGGTCAGTTCGTAGATCTGCACCACCAGATGCGGCTGCGCCTTGCGCACCCGCTCGAGCATCTGCGGAACGAGGCTGGTGTGCACGGTCTGCAATACACCGATGGCCAGGGTGCGCAGCGCCTGACCCTTGAAGTTGCCGAGCGCTTCCCGTGCCCGTTGCAGGCCATCGAGCAAAGGCAGGGCGTGGTTGTACAGCGTATGGGCTGCGAGGGTCGGCAACAGGCGTTTGCTGCTGCGCTCGAACAGGCTCACATCGAGGTTTTGCTCGAGGTGGCGGATTTGCTGGGACAGCGCCGGCTGAGAGATGGACAGGCGCTCGGCGGCCCGGCCCACGTGGCCTTCTTCATAGACCGCGACGAAATAACGCAGTTGCTTGAAATCCATAAGTATTACTTATCGAAAATGCTGGGAAATCGAAATGGCTGAACGCCTCGCCTGAGCCTAGTCTAACCGCATTCACAGGGCTTACAGGGCCACAGAGCGCGATGAATACCCTTTGCTTCGATGGTATTTACATAGGTAAGGCAAAAAACCTCAAAAGGGTTTTTTTCAGATGAACCTGTTCAGTCTGCGCCGCAGTCCTCCCAGTCTTGATGATCTGGTCATGGACGCCTCTCCGCCATCCCAAGGCGTTAACCTTTCCAGCGAGTACTTGATGCCCAGTGTCGAGCGGCCAAAACAGGTGTTTGTGCGTGGCCAGGGTTCATGGTTGTGGGACAGCGATGACCGTGCGTACCTGGATTTTTCCCAAGGCGGCGGGGCCAACAGCCTCGGTCATAGCCCTTCGGTACTGGTCAATGCAATCACAGCCCAGGCTCAGTCGCTGATCAACCCGGGTTTTGGCCTGCATAACCGCGGCATGCTCAGCCTCGCCGAACATTTGTGTGCCAGCACCGGCAGTGACCAGGCCTACCTGCTCAATACCGGCAGTGAAGCCTGCGAGGCGGCGATCAAACTGGCGCGTAAATGGGGTCAACGGCATCGCGGCGGTGCGTCGCGAATCATTGTGGCTAACAACGGTTGCCACGGCCGGAGCCTGGCGACGATTTCGGCGTCGGACAGTTCGACATTGGCCAACCGGTTCGAGCCGCAATTGCCAGGCTTCAGTCGTGTTCCGTTCAATGACCTGCCAGCGTTGCATGCGGCCGTGGATGAACGGACCGTAGCGATCATGCTCGAGCCAATCCAGAGCGAAGCCGGCGTGATCCCGGCCACCGTGCACTATCTCAAGGGCGTTGAACGCCTGTGCCGTGAACTCGGCATTTTGCTGATCTTCGACGAAGTGCAAACCGGCATCGGCCGTTGTGGCTCCTTGCTCGCGGAACAGTCCTGCGGCGTCACGGCGGATATCGTCGTGCTCGGCAAAGGCTTGGGCGGCGGCGTGCCATTGGCCGCGCTGCTGGCGCGGGGCAAGGCTTGCTGTTTCGACATTGGCGAGTTGGCGGGTACTCATCACGGTAATGCGTTGATGACCGCGGCGGGGCTTTCGGTGCTCGATACCGTGCAGGACAAGGCTTTCCTCAAGCACGTCGCAGAGGCCGGTCAACACCTGCGTGAAGGGTTAGGGCGTTTGGCCCATCGTTACGGTCTCGGCGAGTTGCGGGGACAAGGGCTGCTGTGGGGGCTGACGCTGTCGGACGACTCCGCTGACGCGGTGGTCAAGGCCGCGCTGTACGAAGGCTTGCTGCTCAATGCCCCGCAACCCGACTGCCTGCGCTTTACCCCTGCGCTAAACGTCAGCAACGCCAACATCGATGAAATGCTCCTGCGCCTGGCGCGCGCCTTCTCCCGAGTGCGAACCGCACAATTGCAGTGCCGCAAAGGGATTGCCGTCTGATCAGACGCGCCCTGCACACATTCCAGAACCGTCTCGCGGTAATACGCACGCCCCACGCCCGATACTTTTGGCGTGGGGCGTTTTTTTGTCTGCGAAATTCAACGAAGGGGCGGAACTTGGGAGTAGAGTGACTGAACCCTGACAAACGGCACAGGTCGATTAGCTGTAGGGCTCGAGCGAGCCCACCCCAATCAGGAGCTGCCCCATGGACTTTATTCGCATCATCATCGCCATCCTGTTACCGCCATTGGGCGTGTTTCTGCAAGTAGGATTCGGCGGAGCGTTCTGGCTGAATATTCTGCTGACGTTGTGCGGTTACATTCCGGGGATCGTGCATGCGGTGTACATCATCGCCAAGCGCTGAATTTTTGCGGCGTTAGATCGATCGCTTTCGCGGGCAAGCCCGCTCCCACAGGATTTGTGCACGCAGCAGAACCTGTGGGAGCGGGCTTGCCCGCGAAGGGGACGCCACCGTTTCGGCAATGAACGCAGGCTTCAGTCCACTGAATCCATCACCCGCCGATAAAACAACCACTCCTGCTCCAGCGCATGGGCCTGGTTACCGGCCTTGCGAAAGCCATGGCGTTCATCGGCGTAGTAATGCGCTTCGACCAGGATGCCGTTGTCCTGCAGTGCCGTGACCATGTCACGGGTCTGTTGCGGGACGACCACGGCGTCCAGTTCTCCTTGAAAGAAGATCATCGGCACGCGGATGTTGCCGGCATGCAGCAGCGGCGTGCGGGCGGCGTAGCGTTCGGCATCCAGTTGCGGATCGCCGATCAGCCAATCCAGATAGTCGCTTTCGAATTTGTGGGTCGCGCGCCCCAGCGCCACCGGGTCGCTGACCCCATACAGGCTGGCGCCGGCGCGGAACACGTTGTGAAAGGCCAAGGCGCAAAGGCTGGTGTAGCCGCCGGCGCTGCCGCCGCGAATGAACGCCTGGTCGCCGTCGATCAAGCCTCGCTGCTTGAGGTAACTGACCACGGCGCAGGCGTCTTGCACATCAACATCACCCCAGCTCAGGTGCAGTGCCTGGCGATAGGCCCGGCCATAACCGCTGCTTCCGCGATAGTTGAGATCGGCCACGGCGAAACCCCGCTGTGCCCAGTACTGGATACGCGGATCGAGCATCGGGTAACACGCCGAAGTCGGTCCGCCATGGACGAACACCACCAATGGCGGTTTCGCCTCGCCGGTCATCGCCGGGTAGAAGAAGCCGTGTGCTTCGCCTGAGCCACTTGGGTAGCGCAAGGTTTGCGGGCGGCTGATCTGTTCGGGAGCAAGCGGTGCGATGCCGCCGGCCAGCACTTGCACTTGCCGGCTCTGACGGTCGATGGCGATGACGGCGGTTGAACTGACGGGCGACGCCGCGATGCAATAGATGAACTGCTCATCCACGGCGAGATGGCGGAAGCGGCTGTAGTCGCTTGTAAAGTCGGCGCTGGAGTCGCCGCCTATGCCCAGTCGGCCAAACCCGCCCTCGGTCCAACTGGCCAGATAACTGTTGTCGCTCAGCGGCAACCAGGTGCTGCCGCCGAGTTGCCAGGGCGCGGGGCCATGGTCGGCGCTGGCACTTGGCAATGGGCTCAGGCCTTTTTCAGACTCTTTCCATGGCTGCCAGTAACCTGCGCGATCCGTCAGGCAATACAGGCGACCGCCGGCATCAAACCGCGGTTGCTGCACAGACTCTTGAGTGCCGTCGCCCGCCACACAACGGGCCTCGGCAAAGCCGCCGTTGGCGAGGCGCTCGGCAACCATCAAGCGGGTCGCTGTCCATGGCTGATCCGGGCGACTCCACTCGATCCAGGCCAGGCGCCGGGCATCAGGGCTCAGCGTCGGTGCCGCGTAGAAATCAGCACCCTCGGCCAGCAAGTGACGTGCGCCATCCAACAGATCGATCGCCACCAATCGGTGTTGATCGCGGTGCTCCTCGACCGCCAGCACTTGCCCGTTGGCGAACTGTAAATCGCCATAACGGCACGCCCCGGACGTCAGCCTTTCGGGCGCTTCGTCTTGCAGTGATTGCCGATACAACTGCTGGTCGGCCTCATTGACGAAAACGATTCCATCGTCCGTCAGACAAAACGCTCCACCGCCATATTCGTACACCCGACTGCGCACGCTGAACTCTGGTGGCGTCAGGCATTTCGCTGCGCCGTCACGCCAATGCCAGATCCGGCACGCAGCGTCTTCGGGGCGGTATTCGTTCCAGAACAGGCCCTGTCGACCGACCTGCAGTTCGGCAAAGTCGATACCGGCGGCCACGGCTTTGGCAGCGCTGAAAGGTTCAGCTTTTGGCGATGAGGCGTGAGTTTCGTTCATTGCGAAAGGCCAGTTGGTCGATGGTCTGGGTCGCGTGCCCGGCCTCTTCGCGAGCCTTGAGGATCACGCCGTGTTGTGGCGACTTGCTGCATACCGGGTCTGCATTGCTTGCATCGCCGGTGAGCATGAACGCCTGGCAGCGGCAGCCGCCGAAGTCTTTTTCTTTCTCGTCACAGGAGCGGCACGGCTCGGGCATCCAGTCGTACCCGCGAAAGCGGTTGAAACCGAACGAGTCGTACCAGATGTGCTGCATGCTGTGGTCGCGCACGTTGGGAAACTGCACCGGCATCTGTCGGGCACCGTGACAGGGCAGGGCGGTTCCGTCTGGCGTGACCGTCAGGAAAATACTGCCCCAGCCGTTCATGCAGGCTTTCGGGCGTTCTTCGTAATAGTCCGGCGTGACGAAAATCAGCTTGCACGGATGCCCTTCGGCTTCCAGTTTTGCGCGGTATTCGTTGGTGATGCGTTCGGCGCGCACCAATTGCTCCCTGGTCGGCAAAAGCCCAACGCGATTGAGTTGCGCCCAGCCGTAGAACTGGCAGGTGGCGAGCTCGACGAAGTCCGCTTCCAGTGCGATGCACAACTCGATGATGCGGTCGATCTGGTCGATATTGTGCCGATGGGTGACGAAGTTCAGCACCATCGGATAACCGTGGGCCTTCACCGCCCGGGCCATTTCCAGTTTCTGCGCGAAGGCCTTTTTCGAGCCGGCCAGCAGATTGTTTACCTGCTCGTCACTGGCCTGGAAGCTGATCTGGATGTGATCCAGGCCGGCCTTCTTGAAGTCGCTGATTTTCTGTTCGGTCAGGCCGATGCCGGAGGTGATCAGGTTGGTATAGAAACCCAGCTTGCGTGCTTCAACGATCAGCTCTGCGAGGTCCTGACGCACCAGCGGTTCGCCACCGGAAAAGCCAAGCTGCGCGGCGCCCATTTCCCGCGCTTCACGAAACACCTTGATCCACTGCTCGGTGCTCAGCTCTTTGCCTTGCTCGGCGAAATCCAGCGGATTGGAGCAGTACGGGCATTGCAGCGGGCAGCGATAAGTCAGCTCGGCGAGCAGCCACAGCGGCAAGCCGACCTCGGGTTTGGGCGGTACTTGCCTTGATGAATCAGGCAAGTTCGATCCAGTGCTGCGCACGGGCAACCTCCATGAATTGCTCGATGTCGTCTCCGAGTTCGGGCACGCCGGGAAACTGTCGGTCGAGCTCATTGATGATGGCCGCGACATCCCGCTCACCATCAATCAAACCGCCGATCAGCGCGGCACTTTCGTTGAGCTTGATCATGCCTTCCGGGTACAGCAGCACGTGGCCTTTTTGCGCCGGTTCGTACTGGAAGCGGTAGCCGGGACGCCAGGTCGGGGTCTTGCTGCGATCGAAACTCATAAGGTGATTCCTTTGTGCCAGACCCGTTCCCCGGTCACGCTGTGATACGGCGGGCGTTTCAGTTCGTAGGCCATGCTCATGGCATCAAGCATGCTCCAAAGAATGTCCAGTTTGAACTGGAGAATTTCCAGCATGCGCTCCTGGCCTTCACGGGTGGTGTAGTGCTGCAACGTGATCGCCAGACCATGCTCGACATCACGCCGTGCCTGGCCCAGGCGCGTGCGGAAATACTCGTAGCCGGCCGGGTCGATCCATGGGTAGTGCTGGGGCCAACTGTCCAGGCGCGATTGGTGGATCTGCGGGGCGAACAGTTCGGTCAGCGAACTGCTCGCGGCTTCCTGCCAACTGGCACGGCGGGCGAAATTGACATAGGCGTCCACGGCGAAGCGCACGCCGGGCAGTACCAGCTCCTGGGAACGCAGTTGGTCCGGGTCGAGGCCCACGGCCTGGCCCAGGCGCAGCCAGGCTTCGATGCCGCCGTCTTCACCGGGCGCACCGTCGTGGTCCAGCAGGCGTTGAATCCACTCGCGGCGGATCTCGCGGTCCGGGCAGTTAGCCAGAATGGCCGCGTCCTTCAGGGGGATGTTCACCTGATAGTAGAAACGGTTGGCGACCCAGCCCTGTATCTGTTCGCGGGTGGCCCGGCCTTCGTACATCGCCACGTGATAGGGGTGATGGATGTGGTAGTAGGCGCCCTTGGCGCGCAGGGCCGCTTCGAATTCGGCGGGGGACATCGGGGTGTCAGTCATTGCGGTTCTCCGGGGAACAACCAGGATATGTGTTGCTGCTGCCGGCCTCATCGCGAGCAAGCTCGCTCCCACAGGGGAATGCGGTCAACTGTGGGAGCGAGCTTGCTCGCGATAGGGGCATCCGCTACAGCACAATACTCATGCCGTCATACGCCACTTCAACCTGGCGCCGATCCAGTTCCGCGCGTTCTGGCGAGCCTTCATCGAGAATCGGGTTGGTGTTGTTGATGTGGATAAGTACTTTGCGCTGGTTGGGCAATTGCTCAAGCACTTCGAGCATGCCACCGGGGCCGCTCTGCGCCAGGTGTCCCATCTCCCGACCGGTGCGGGTGCCGACGCCGCGACGCTGCATTTCATCGTCATCCCACAACGTTCCATCGACCAGCAGGCAATCGCTGCCGGCCATGATTTCCAGAAGCCCTGCATCCACCTTGCCCAGGCCCGGTGCGTAGAACAGTTTGCCGCCGGTGTTGAGGTCTTCGACGATCAGGCCGATGTTGTCGCCCGGATGGGGGTCGAAGCGGTGTGGTGAGTACGGCGGCGCGGCACTGCGCAACGGCAGCGGGGTGAAGCGCAGGTTCGGGCATGCCGGTACGCTGAAGCTCTGGTCGAGTTCGATGCGATTCCAGGTCAGCCCGCCATTCCAGTGGTTGAGCATGGTGAACAGCGGAAATCCGGTGCTCAGGTCTTCATGGACCATGTCGGTGCACCAGACCTGATGCGGGCACCCTTCGCGCAACATGAGCAGGCCGGTGGTGTGGTCGATCTGGCTGTCCATCAGGATGATCGCGCCGATCCCGGTATCGCGCAGGGCGCGGCCCGGCTGCATCGGGGCGAAGCCCTGGAGTTGGGCGCGGATGTCCGGGGAGGTGTTGCACAGCACCCAGTTCACGCCGTCATCGGAAATCGCGATGGACGATTGCGTCCGCGCCTTGGCCCGCAGGCTGCCGTCGCGAAAGCCCGCGCAGTTCACGCAGTTGCAGTTCCACTGGGGGAAGCCACCGCCGGCAGCGGAACCTAGAATCTGGACAAACATGGACGCTCCATCATTTCAACGCTGAAAATAAAACGCCTCGGATAACCGAGGCGTTGTGCTGCATCTCTGCCAAAGCTGAGATTAGCGGCTTGCGAAGTACATGGTGACTTCAAAGCCAATACGCAGGTCGGTGTAAGCCGGTTTGGTCCAAGCCATAAATTGAACTCCTTCAGGTAGGGTAGGACAGCGCTATCTATAGGTATAGTCCACCTCAAATCAGAGAGGTTCCAGATAGTTAGGTTGCTATGTTACTCAAAATTTCAAAGAAATTGCCCGTGAAACTTTGAGAAAGCTCCTTGCCGCCCCGGTAATGATCATTTTGCCGCTTGCCATGGCGCACCCGGGGTAACGCTGTTGGCAAGGCACAGCCAGCCACCTTCGGCCTGATTCAGGCGTTGGGCCGCAGCCAGTAGAACGGTCCGGTCAATGCGCACAATCGCCTCGGGCAAGTGCGTCAGATAATCCGACGAGCGGCCGGCCAGTTTGCCTTGCCAGAGCAATTCGGCCGCTTGAGCCGTGGTGAGCGCAGCGCTGCAAAACTGATCCGCCAGGGCCTGGCGTTGAGCGTTGAAGGTGGTGTCGTCGAGTGCGTTGATCAGTTCCGGCAATCGATTCAGGAATTGCTCGATGTGTTGCAGCAACTCCACAGGCGCAACGCTTGGCGATTGCACGCCGAACAGCACCCCGGTTTGCCCGTGAATCTGCCGCAGGGCGCTGAACACCGCATAGCCGAGTTGCAACTCCACCCGCAGGCGTTGGTAGAACGGTGTCTGGCAGACATGCGCGAGCAAACGCCACGCGGCTTCGTCGGCCATTTCCTGGGTGGCTGCAGGACAGAACAGCAGCAACGCGTGCTCGCTGGAGGCGGTATCGACAGTGCTCCACAGATGCCGTGCAAGGATCGAAGAGGGCGGCGTCAGTTGATTGTCCGGCGTGCCGGGTATGCGGCTTAAGGCCAGGCCCATGGCCGCTTGTGTCTGAGCCGATAACCCGATGGCCAGCCCATCCCATCGCGCACTCGACCAGAGTGGCTGCACGTCATCCGAGTTCGCGGACTGCCCGAGGCAGTGTTCGGGTAAGGCCTTGAGCAGTTGTCGAATCGGTATTGGCGCAACGCTCGTCGATTCGGCTTGTGAGACAGCGGCGTCAGGTTTTGTCAGTTCTTTCAGCACATGCTCCAGGACGCTGGGCATCGGTTCCTGCAGCCCGTTCAGTTTGAGCAGCCATTCGTTGCCCGATGCACTGAAGGAAAATTCCACACCGGCCTGGTGCGCGTCTTCGCGCAACGGTTGCAGGTAGTTTTCCAGCCGTGATTGAAGGTGGCTACCGGGAGCCGAGTCCAGACGCCAGCGCAGATAAATCGCGCCTTCAGCACCGTTGTCCGGCCATGCCTGGCTGAATTGCATCGGCGAACGTTCACGACGGCTGCGCGAACGGTCCTGGGCAAAAGTGCGCAGGCCTCGGTGGGCGCTGGTCTGGCCGCGAATCAATCCGGCGTTGGCTGCCGGTGCTTCGGAGCACAAGAACGGGTTGGGTGCCGGCAATTGCCATGGGCCGCTGAAGTTATCCACAGCGCCGATTTGTTGAAGGATTTGCTTGAGGGCGGTAACACCCGGCTCGGATAACCCGACTTCGCGTTGTTCGCTGTCCAGTCGGGCCAGTTGCAAGGCGCCGCTGACTTGCTGTTGGCGCTGGAGCAGGGTGGCGTACTCTTCGCGCAATCGGCTCCAGTCTTGCGTGGCAAAGAAACCGAGCCAGTCCATCAAGCGTTCGTGGATGCCTGAAGCCGGGTCTGCGGTGGGCAGGGTGAATTCGATATGCAGCAAGGCTTGCCCGGCGAACTGGTACAGCGGCTGGGCTTTGAGGTGATCGGCCAGCCCGCGCTCGCGCAGGTCCGCCATTAAGCCGCCGGTTTTTGCCAGGTTTAGCCAGTGGCACAGGAACGCCAACGCATCGGCAGAGAAATCTGGCAGCACTTCAAGGGCAAACAGCAGATCCAGGCGTCGCTCGCCAGCCTGTTGATAACTGTTGGTTGAGGCGTCCATCAGCGGTACTGGGGGCTGTTGAGTGGCTGTCTGGCCTTTGGCAATGACACTGCCAAAGGCTTCGGCCATTGCCTTCAACTCAAGGAGGCTCTGTGGCCCGGCCAGGCTCAAGGTCATTTGCCCGGTCTGGTAAAACTGCTGATAAAAATCCTGCAGCGCCTGCTGAAACTCGGGTTGTTGCAGTGGCAGACTGTCGCGATTGCCGGCATGAAAACCCCGTAGTGGATGAGCCTCGGCCAAGCCATTGAACAGTGCAAATTGCTGCTGCGCCTTGGCATCCTGCGACCAGGCGACAAACTCTGCCTGCAGCACTTCCCGTTCCCGCTGCTGGTCGTCCAGATTCATACGCGGATGGGCGAGCATGTCTGACAGACGCTCCAGCCCACCGGCAAACGCCTGGGGTGGCAGTTCGAAAAAGTAGTCCGTGGTGCGTTCGCTGGTCCGCGCGTTTACCTGGCCGCCATGACTCTGGACGTAGGCCATCAACCCTTGCCCGACAGGAAAACGCTCAGTCCCCAGAAACAGCAGATGCTCAAGAAAATGCGCCAGACCGGGCCACGCCAGCGGCACATCATGGCTGCCTGCGGCGACCCGCAACGCTGCTGCGCAACGCTTCAAATTCGGGGCATGACGCAGCGTCACCTGCAGGCCATTGGCCAGGGTTTCAGTGTGGGGGCGAGGGTGATTCAGCGCGGGCATGGGCACTTCCAGAACAGTGAAGTGCCAATGCTAGCGGATTAGGACTTGTTCAGCTCGCCGTAAAGCTCGGGGCGGCGATCGAGGAGGTAGCGATTGGCGGCGCGGGAGTCGAGCATCAACTGTCGATCCAGCTCACCAACAATCAGCGATTCATCCAGTCCCGCCTGAGCGATGCGGCTGCCATCCGGCGCAGCGATGCTGCTCTGGCCGCAGTAGTGGATGTCGCCTTCGTGCCCACAGTAATTGGCATAAGCCACGTAGCACTGGTTTTCGAAGGCGCGGGCGCGCACGGTGACATCGGCGACGAAATCGAACGGAATCATGTTCGCAGTCGGCACCAGGATCAGCTCGGCACCGGCCAGGGCCAGGCGTCGGGCGTTTTCCGGAAATTCCAGGTCGTAGCAGATCAGGAAACCGAGCTTCCAGCCGTTGAGTTCAACGATGGGAAACTCGTCGGAACCTGCGCTGAACATCGAGTGATCCAGATCGCCGAACAGATGGGTCTTGCGGTAGTTGCAGACGCGCTCGCCGTCAGAGTCGATCAACTGTACGGCGTTGTAGATCTGCCCGTCCTCGGTGCGCTCGGGATAGCCATACAAAATGGCGATCCCGGCAGCCTTGGCAATGCGCGCAACCTGCTGCGCCGACTCACCGTTGTACACCTCCGCCAGCACGCTGACGGCATCGACGCCGATGTTGTAGCCAGTCAGGAACATCTCCGGCAGCACCAGCAGATCGGCGCCTTTTGCCTCCAGCGCAAGCTGCTGCAAGCGTTGCAGGTTGCCGGCGACATCCAGGGGCAGCGGCGGACATTGGTAAAGGGCTACGCGCATTTCGGATTCCTCTTACTCGGGCAGGGCGATCGGTCCGATCTCGTTGAACACATCTCCTGGACCCGGATTCTCGGCGTGAGTTGCACCGCCGAAATGTTTCATGATGCCCCACACCGCGTTGAGCGAGGTCTGTACCGCACCCTCAACCCAGGCCGGTGTCCACGAAACGTCGTCACCGGCGATGAAGATGCCGCGCTGTTCGGCTGGCATGTCGTCCTGCATGAAGTGGGCGTACATGCGCTGGTTGTAGCGGTAGTGGCCGGGCAGGGCGCCTTTGAACGCGCCGAGGAAATGCGGGTCGGCTTCCCAGGACACGGTAATCGGGTCGCCGATGATCCGCGCGGCGATGTCGACTTTCGGGTAGATCTTTTTCAGTGCATCCAGCGCCAGTTTCACGCGTTTTTCCACCGGTTGGGGCAGCATTTTCAGCGCATCGCTCATCCACGAGTACGACAGGCAGATCACTCCCGGCTTGTCGTCGCCGTTGTCGAACAGATAAGTGCCACGGGTCAAACGGTCGGTGAGGGTCATGCTCATCAGGTCGCGGCCGGTTTCCGGATCCTTGTCCTTCCAGAACGGGCGGTCGACCATCACGAAAGTCTTCGACGACTGCATGTAGCGGGTGCGGTCCAAAGCCATCCACATCTTTTGCGAGAACAGGGTTTCGTCGCATTCGATCTGGGTGGTCAGCAGCCAGCTCTGGCAGGTGGTCAGCACCGCGGCGTACTCGCGGGTGTCGCCCCAGTTGTCGGTGACGGCGAAACGGCCGCCCGGCGCGTGGGCAATCTTCTTCACGCCGGTACGCGGTGCGCCGTTGTGCAGTGAACTGAGGCTGGTGCCGGCCGGCCAATGCGCGCAACGCTCCGGCACATGGCGCCAGATGCCTTGTGGCACCTGTTCCACGCCGCCGACCACCAGGTGCTGGTGGTCGTCGCAGTTGGTCATCACTACGCGGAAGATTTCCAGCATCGAGTTCGGGAAGTCCGAATCCCAGCCGCCGGTGCCGAAACCGACTTGGCCGAACACTTCACGGTGATGGAACGAGAGCTTGGCGAACGCCTTGGAGGTGGCGACGAAGTCGTAGAAGGTGCGGTCGTCCCACAGCGGCACCAAGGTGTTCCACAGCTCCTTGAGGCGCGGGACGTCGCGGTCGCGAATGGCTTGCTGGATATCGGAGAACTGCGAGCCGGCTTCCAGTGCATCGGCCCAGGCGTCAGCCACTTCCTGGAACAGTGCAGGAAGGTCCGACAGCTTCTGTGCGTAATGGGTCTGACCTTCGAGGTCGATCACCGTGCTGCCCGATGCGGGCGTTAGCGGGTTGGGGAAAGGTTTGGTTTCCAGGCCCAGTTTGTCGACGTAGTGATAGAACGCGGTTGACGACACCGGGAAGCGCATCCCGCCCAGTTCGGCAACGATGCCTTCGGCGCCATTGAATGCCTGGGAGCGCAGACGGCCACCCATTTTCGAAGCTTCGTAGACGACCGGTTTCAGGCCCAGCTTCATCAACTCATACGCCGCCACCAGGCCGGCGATCCCGCCGCCGACAATCGCCACTTCGGCACCGTGATTGTGCTCGGGAATACTGCCCAGCCCGGCCGGGTGTTCGATCCAGTCGTCGAAGGCGAAAGGAAAGTCCGGGCCGAAAATGGTGACTGGTTTCTTACCGTCTGCAGGATGGCGATTGTTCTTGTTCATGGCTGACCTTGCTGGCGACCCGACGCGCAATGCGCATCTGAGTATAGGAAAAGATGCCAGCCATTCTAGAGAGCACGGAACACGTTAATAAGACGCAAAGTGTCGTCATTTTGCTATTTGTTTGATCAGTATGACGATCTATCAATACACACTGACCACTGTGGGAGCGGGCTTGCCCGCGAAGAGGCCAGCTCTGGCACCCAAAAAACTACAGGCAGAAACTCAAACCGGCTGCCCCCGATCAATCTTGCTGCTCAAGATGATCGAAGTCGTGGTCTTCTCCACCCCATCCACACTGCCAATCTGGTCCAGCAACTGATCCAGCTGCTCCGGCGAATCGGTGCGCAACCACGCCACATAATCAAATTCGCCACTCACCGCACACAACTGCTGCACCTGCGCCATCGCGCTCAGGCGCCGCAGCACCTCCTTGCCGGAGCGTGGTTGCACGGTGATCCCCACATACGCCTGCAACCCGCCATCCACCACCCGCTGCCCGAGGCGCACGCCGTAGCCGGTGATCACCTTGGCCTTTTCCAGCCGCGCCAGGCGCGAAGTCACAGTGGTGCGGGCAATGCCCAATTGCCGGGCGAGCATGGCCACGCTCTCGCGGGCGTTGATCTGCAGGGCGGCAATCAGTTGGCGGTCGATTTCATCGAGAACAGGCGTGCGAGTGTCAGGCAAAGGGTTATCTCCAACGGCATGGATCAGTGCGCAAGCATGTTACAGGCAGTTTCTGCAGGACGCTCGCGACGGAGATTTGATCTAGCCTCAATACCGTTCATGACATTTTTGCCTGCGACAAATTGCCATAAGTAACTAGGTAGTACATTATTCCGCCCTTGTCACAACTGGGGAAAAATTCCGACATGAACAATTCTGGGGCTGCCGCCGGCAGTAAATGGTTGCTGGCGGGGCTGGGTGTGCTGATTGCACTGATCGGGCTCGGCCTGGCCGGTGGCGGTGGCTATCTGATCGCGCTGGGTGGCAGTTGGTATTTCCTGCTGATGGGGCTGGCGATGCTGGCGTCCGGGTTGATGATTGCCCGGCGCAAGCCGCTCGGCGCCTGGCTGTATGGTGTGGCGTTGGTCCTCACTGCGATTTGGGCCGTTTGGGATGCGGGCCTTGAATACTGGCCGCTGGTCTCACGGATACTGACCTTTGCCGTGATCGGTCTGGTTGTGGCGCTGATCTATCCGACCCTGGTCCGTGCTTCGGGCGCGACCGGCGGGCGTGGCGCTTATGGTCTGGCTGGCATTTTGGGTGTCGCAGTCGTTGCGACGATGGCCTACATGTTCGTGCCGACCCACGTGGTCAAGGCCATCACCGAACCTGCGGTAACGCCGGTCACTCCGGGCACCGAACAGAAAGACTGGGCGCACTGGGGCAACACTACCGCCGGTAATCGCTTTGCGGCCCTGGACCAGATCAACAAGGGCAACATCGACAAATTGCAGGTCGCCTGGACCTTCCGCACCGGCGATATTCCGCAAAGCACCGGTGCCGGCGCCGAAGACCAGAACACTCCACTGCAAATCGGTGACACCGTCTACACCTGCACCGCCTACGGCAAAGTCTTCGCCCTGGATGCCGACACCGGCGCCCAGCGCTGGAAGTTCGACCCGCAAGGCACCGCGCCCAACTGGCAGCGTTGCCGTGGCCTGGGCTACTCCGAAACCCCGGTGTCTTCGGACAATCAGCCAACCTCCTGTACGAAACGTCTGTTTCTGCCGACCGGCGACGCGCGTCTGATCGCCATTAACGCCGACACCGGCAAGCCCTGCGAAGAGTTCGGCAACAAAGGCACCGTTGACCTGACCACTGACATGGGCGAAGTGAAGCCCGGTTACTACCAGCAAACCTCGACCCCATTGGTCGCTGGGGACGTAGTGATCGTCGGCGGTCGCGTGGCCGATAACTACTCCACCGGCGAACCGCCGGGCGTGGTGCGTGCCTACGACGTGCGCAGTGGTGAGCTGGTATGGGCATGGGACCCGGGCAACCCGAACACCACCAAACGCCCACCGGCCGGCGAGACTTACACCCGTGGCACGCCGAACGTGTGGTCGGCCATGTCCTACGACGCCAAGCTCGGTCTGGTGTACCTGCCGACTGGTAACGCGACGCCAGACTTCTTCGGCGGCCAACGTACCGAGTTCGACGACAAGTGGAGCTCGTCCATCGTCGCTATCGATGTGAAGACCGGCCAGGTACGCTGGCACTTCCAGACCACTCACCACGACCTGTGGGACTTTGACCTGCCGGCACAGCCACTGCTGTACGACGTGCCGGACGACAAGGGCGGCACCCAGCCAGCCCTGGCGCAAGTCACCAAGCAGGGCGAAATCTTCCTGCTAAACCGCGAAACCGGCGTGCCTATCGCCCGCGTCGAAGAGCGCCCGGTGCCGCAAGGCAAGGTTCCCGGCGAACGCTACTCGCCAACCCAGCCGTTCTCGGTCGACATGCCGTCAATCGGCAACAAGACCCTGACCGAATCCGACATGTGGGGCGCCACTCCGTTCGACCAGTTGATGTGCCGCATCCAGTTCAAGGGCATGCGCCACGAAGGCGTCTACACCCCGCCGGGCATGGACCGCGCCCTGCAATTCCCGGGTTCGTTGGGCGGCATGAACTGGGGCAGCGTCTCGGTCGATCCGAACACGAACTACATGTTCGTCAACGACATGCGCCTGGGCCTGGCCAACTACATGATCCCGCGCGACAAGATCGGCGCCGGGGCCAGTGGAATTGAAATGGGCGTGGTACCGCAGGAAGGCACACCGTTCGGCGCCATGCGCGAGCGCTTCCTCTCGGCGGTCGGCATTCCGTGCCAGAAACCACCGTTCGGCACCATGTCGGCCATCGACCTCAAGACCCACAAGCTGATGTGGCAAGTCCCGGTCGGCACCGTGCAAGACACCGGCCCGTTGGGCATCCGCATGCACCTGCCGATCCCGATCGGCATGCCGACCCTCGGCGCATCGCTGGCCACCCAGTCGGGCCTGCTGTTCTTCGCTGGCACTCAGGACTTCTACCTGCGCGCCTTCGACACCAGCAACGGCAACGAAATCTGGAAGTCGCGCTTGCCGGTGGGCAGCCAGTCCGGGCCGATGACTTACGTATCGCCGAAAACCGGCAAGCAGTACATCCTGCTGACGGTGGGTGGTGCGCGGCAGTCGACCGATCGTGGGGATTATGTGATTGCCTATGCTTTGCCCAAATAAGGTCATGTAGGAGCGAGCTTGCTCGCGAAGGTCGTGAACGATAACGCTTGCTGTCTGGATGGACGCGGTGCGTTCAAGTCCATCGCGAGCAGGCTCGCTCCCACATTGCGCGGGGCATCAGGATGGACAGCGACCGTCACTCGTAGTCGAATGCGAGAACGAAGGTTCCGAGGCAATGGATATGACGAGGAAGATGCCCCCCGCAGTACGCGATCATGCCCTGCAGATCGCCCACCACGAAATGGGCCACTACGTCGTGGCCCGCGCCCTGGGGTTTGAAACGGGCGGCGTGACCCTGACGGTGACTATGGATCTGCGGCACCAGGGAGGGGCCTGCATTACGCTGGTGCGCCCAATTTCGTCGATGGAAGCCATGAAGGAGCATCTGGAAGCCCGGATGATGGTGCTCCTGGCTGGCGCAATGGCGCAGACATTCCCTTCAAAAACTTCAGCCGTAAAACGCGTAGACAAGCCCATAGCCACTGCCATCCTCAAAGGCGAGCAGGGGGCTGAACAGGATTACGCAAAAATCAGGGAGCTTCAGCATCTGCTGCGCAATATCACTTGCCCCGATACCGATCCTGCGTCGTCTGAGCAGATAGCGGCGGAGCTTAAAGCGATGACAGATCGGGTTTGGATTCGGACTCAAGGAATTATCGAAGATCAGGCCGGGACGATTGCCGAATTGGCGGCGACATTGGTCGACGGCATGGTGCTCGTTGAGCAATGGGGGCGGGGGGCGGATACGTATGAGGTGGTGTTGACGGGGCAGATGCTGGAGCGACTGCGGGTGGTGCAGGCCATCCCTTCGTTGCGTGTTTGGACTGACAGTTGCAGTGATGCCGTTCAGCACTGGAAATAACGAAGGGTCGAAGCGTTACTTGCTCGCGAGCATAGCGTCTTGCACCAATGGCAACAGTGCATCAGTTGCCGCCAACAGTTCGGCAAGAAGGGTTTCGTCCACATCCATATAACCTTCGTACTCAGCCAGATTGCGGCGCTCGTGACAAAGTGCGAACAGGCGTACCTGGATTTTGTTCAGACCGAGAGTATGTACAAGGCACTGAAATACCAGATAGCGGCGGTCGGAGCGAAAACCCTGCAGACGCATGGCCGTCAGTGCCAGGGCATGTGCGGCGTTGTAGGCGAGGTCGAAGCGACTGGCGAAGGACAGGGCCGAACTGTGGGCATCCTTCAAGCGGTCCGTGGCCGATCTCAGCAGCCCTTCACATTCCTTGCGATCTGGCGGTTCGGCTTTGAGGCCGCCGCTACGCACCAGGTTTTCCAGATTTTCGTTACTGCCCATCGGCTACCTCTGCTGGATTGTGGCCAATCAAATCAATTTTGTCCTGTTGTTCAACCCGCACTACAAAGCTGTTGCCGGCCGCCTTCTTGGTTTGCCAGTCGACCAGTGTGTAGAGCGTTGGGTTAATGGTGCGGCCAAGCTGTTCCTCTACGGGCAGTACCCGTTCCATCAAGTCGCTGTAACTGAGATTTTCACCAATCAGCATCAGGTCAATGTCACTGCCTGCGTGCTCGTTACCCTTGGCAATGGAGCCATAGATGAACGCCCATACCAACTGATCATTCAGCGGAGTCAAGGCCGCACGCAGCTGCTCTGCAATGCCAAAAGTCTTACGCACTATCCCAAGCAGTTCTGCATAGATGGGGCACTCAGGGTTGGCTTGGTAGTGCGTCTGATTACCCCGTCGACTCATGGTGAGAATGCCTGCGCTATGCAGACGCTCCAGCTCACGCATCAGGCTGCCCTTGCCGACCTGCGCCCAGCGGGATATTTCATTGGCATAGAAGCTCTGATCCGGTTTGCCATACAACATGCCCAGCACTTTTTGCTGGGTGGCAGTAAAGAGAGCATCGCTTAGCGGGATGGCAGGCATGGTCGGCTCTATAAGTCCCAAAAAGGGAACGATAGGTCCCTTTTTGGGAATTATCAACTTTGCCGTGATTATGTGTTTTTCGATGGGTCTGCTTCCTTTCTCATTTGAACAGGCCGGCGCGTCAGCACCTTTACCACATCATCAATCACCGCTTTGCTCATCGTCGTCAGGTAATGCGCGGCCCAGGCGTGGCGGTCGGAGTCTTGGGAGTAGGCGGCGTCCACGATGAGGGATTTGGCGAGGAACAGCAGGTCGGAGGCTTGGGCCAGAGCGTCGGCGATGGGGACGTTGCGGCAGACGTGGAACAGAGGTTGATCCGAGAGGTACAGGAAGGGTGTGAAGCCGGCGGTTTTCAGGTCTGAGGGTGCGGGTGAATCTGCTTCAGTCATGGTTTTACTCCTGGGTTCTAGGAGCCGCCACAATCGTTTCCAAGCGAATGGGTGACGGCTGTACGCAGGTTGGAAAACCGGGAACCTAGGAACCGGCACGCCCGAAGGCGTCCCACGCACAGCCGTCATAACTCAGGATCACACAATACAAGCAATCGTGATGAGGGCGCTGTTGCGGCTAGAGTTCGGCGGGTTTCCAAGCCCGATCGCTGAATGGTCAGCGACGTCCGGAGACTATCCCGTCGAAGAAAAGGGCAACAAGGCGGCAAAGTGCCCAAATAGAAGATTCGGAGTTTGCCTACAAGGTCTGCGGGCGTCATCCGATAAAGCGAGAGCTTAAGTAAACAAAACTAAACGCCAGGCACGAAAAAGCCGCGCATTGCGCGGCTTTCTTGTTTGGTGGGCCCACACGGACTTGAACCGTGGACCAAAGGATTATGAGTCCTCTGCTCTAACCAACTGAGCTATAGGCCCTCAGTAGGTCGCGGATTATAGCGACGGTTTTGCGACTGTGCTATCCGAAAAAGCCTTTACTGCTGTACGAAGAAACGTTGCGGCAAATTCGTCGGGGGGTAGGGGCAGGCTGACGATGTAGCCCTGGATTTGTTCACAGCCTTCGGCGGCGAGGAATTGCTGTTGCGCGTGGGTCTCGACCCCTTCGGCAATCACGGTGAACTGCATGCTGCGTCCGAGGGCGATGATGGCGCGGACGATCGCCGCGTCGTGGGGATCGTCCGGCAGGCCGCGGACGAAGGACTGGTCGATCTTGAGGATGTCCAGCGGCAGGCGCTTGAGGTAACTCAAGGACGAGTAGCCGGTACCGAAGTCATCGATGGCCAGTTGCACGCCCAGTTGTTTGAGTTGATGCAATACCGCCAGCGCTTCCTCTGCCTGGCTCATGATGAAGTTTTCGGTGATTTCCAGTTGCAGGAAACCGGGGTTGAGACCGTTGTCCTTGAGCAACTGTTCGATGCGGCCCAGCAAGTTGGGTTGGCGCAGTTGGGCGCCGGCCAGGTTGACCGACAGCGGGCCGGGATTTTCGTACAGCCGGTGCCATTCGGCCATCTGCCGGCAGGCGGTTTCCAGGACCCAGTCGCCGATTTGCAGGATCATGCCGTTTTCTTCAGCCAGCGGGATGAAGTGTTCCCGGGGCACGTCGCCAAAGGTCGGATGGTGCCAGCGGATCAGGGCTTCGGCGCCGACCAGGCTGTAGTCTTCGAGGCTGATTTTCGGTTGGTAGCACAGGCGCAACTCGTTGCGCTCGATGGCACGGCGCAGTTCGTGTTCCAGCGCCACGCGTTCGCTGGCCTGGGCGGTGAGGTCGCGGGTGTAGCTTTCGACACGGTTGCGGCCCTTGGCCTTGGAGCGGTACATCGCGGCGTCGGCGTTCTTGATCAGTGTGGCAACGTCGCAGCCATCCTTCGGATAGAGGCTGGTGCCGATGCTGGCGCTGATGAAAAACTCGTGTTCACCGGCCTGGAACGGCGCGGCGAAACAGTTGAGCAGTTTGGTGGCGATGTGGTCGGCATCGCTGGATTGTTGCAGGCCTGGCAGCAGGATAATGAATTCGTCACCCCCCAGGCGCGCCACGGTGTCGATGTCACGCAACTGTTCCTTGAGGCGCACGGCAATGCCCTTGAGCAGCAGGTCGCCGACCGGGTGGCCGAGGCTGTCGTTGATGTGCTTGAAGCGGTCGAGGTCGAGGAACAGCACCGCGCCCTGGCCGCCGTTTTCCTGCTGGCTGTTGAGCGCCGTCAGCAGACGGCTTTCGAACAGCGTGCGGTTCGGCAGGCCGGTCAACGGGTCGTGGTGTGCCTGGTAGTCGAGTTTGGCCTGGGCGTGCTTGAGGCTGGAAATGTCGGCGAACACCGCGACAAAGTGGGTGATGAAGTTCTCCCGGTTGCGCACGGCACTGATGGTCAGCCAGCTTGGATACAGCTCGCCATTCTTGCGTCGGTTGGAAATCTCGCCTTGCCAGTGGCCTTCGGCGGTCAATTGATGCCACATGGCCGCGTAGAACGCGCTGTCATGCAGGCCCGAGGCGAGCAGGCGTGGCGTGTGGCCCAGGGCTTCGCTTTCGCTGTAACCGGTGATTTCGGTGAAAGCACGGTTGACCGCGCTGATGTGCTGTTGGGTGTCGGTGATCAATACGCCTTCGGCGGTGCTTTCGAACACGGTGGCGGCCTGTTGCAGTTTTTCCTGCATCAGGTGCCGCTCGGTGATGTCCCGGGCGATGGTCAGCATGCAGTCGTCATCGCCAATCGGCAGTGGTCGGCTGGATACTTCACAGAGTCGGATCTGCCCGTCGCTGCGGCGGATATGGCAGCTGAAGTCGCGGACAAAACCATCGCGGCGCAGCAGATCGAGCATTTGCTTGCGTTCATTGAGGTTGACCCAGATCCCCAGGTCCAGCGCCGAACGATCCACCGACATGGCGCTGTTGAACCCGGTGATGCGGCTAAAACCGTCGTTGACCTCCAACAGCAAGCCATCGCTTTGCCGTGACAGCAGCAAACCGTCGGGGGAGGCGTGGAAGGCCTTGGCGAACTTTTCTTCGGATGTTTGCAGCTGTTGCTGGGTTTCCTTGAGTTGGGTGATGTCCCGCACCACAACCACCAGCGCCGGTGTCATGTCGAGGTCGAACGGTTCGGCGGAGATCAGGCCGGTAAACACCTGGCCGTTGCTGCGGCGAAAGGGCATTTCCAGGTTGCGGATGCTGCCGGCCTGCAAGCGTTGCAGCAGGCCCGGCCCAACACCGGGAATCCCCCAGATGTTCAGGTTGGTGGCGGTCTGGCCAATGACGTCCTCGGCCTTGAGGCCGATTTGCTCCTCGAACGCTTCGTTGACCTCCAGCAGGCAACCGTCGCTCAGGCGCGCGATCACCAGAATGTCCGGGCATTGCTGGAACACAGAGGCAAATTTCTGTTCCGACAGGCGCAGTGCTTCTTCAGTGCGCTTGGCGTCGGTGATATCGATCATCAAACCGCGCAGCACCGGCTCATGCCCGTGCTCGATCAGGCTGACGATATCTCGCACCCACAGGCAGCGGCCGTCGGCGGTGATCACCCGGTAATCGAGGCGGTGATCGCGCCCGGCCAGTACTTCGTGATCGCAGAAGGTCTGGGCGCGGGTCAGGTCGGCAGGGTGAATGATGTTGCGCCAGAAGCCTGGAATCAGCCAATGGGACAGGGGATAACCGAGAAGGTCTTCGGCGTGGGGCGATACATAGCTGTAGGTGAAGTCCGTGACTTTTGCTTCCCAGGCGATGGCCGACAGGCTCTCCACCAGGCCGCGATAGTGGTATTCGCTGCTGCGCAGTTCCTGTTCAAGGTCGACCCGGCGGGCGATTTCCGAGCTCAAGCGGCGGTTGATGCGGATAACCACCGCCAGCACGGTAGTCAGCAGCAGCAATCCGGGCAGGCCGTACACCAGCAAGTCACTCCAGAAAGTTCGATGATCGAGGACGTTACCGACCCAATGCTCCTGAATGGCGCTGATTTCAGCCGGGCTCATGTCCGCCAGGACTTTATCGAGAATGCCGACCAGCATCTTGTTGTTGCGGGGTACACCCATGGCCAGTTGATAGCGATAGGGCGTTTCACCGCTGACATACAACCCATCGAGCTTGAGTTGGCGCAGGCTCCAGACGCTGGAAGCCAGATCGCCTACCACTGCGTCTACTTCGTCGATGGCCAGCGCCTGCAGCGCCGAACTGACGTTGGGCATCGCCACAAGGTTCAAGTCGGGATGGTGGGTGCGCAGCAGTTCGTGGGGGGCGTAGTTTTCCACCACGGCGATTTTCAGGCCGTACAGGTCTTTCAGGTTATGTGGTTGAGGGCCCCCGACATGGGCCAGGATGACAATCGGAAAATCCAGATAGGGGCGGGTGAACGACAGGTAATTCTGGCGTTCCGGGGTCGACATGATGCCCGGCAGCAGGTCCAGCTTGCCCTTCTTAGCCTGTTCCAGGACGGCGGTCCAGCTCACCGGCTCGATGGGCGTGAGCCGGGTTGCCAGCCTTTTGCGGATGACCTCAATGTAATCCGCGGCAAGGCCCTGGTAGCGGCCCTCATCGTCACGAAACTCGAAGGGCGGCCATGACGCATCGACACCCAGGCGCAATTCCGGGTGAGCCGCCAGCCAGCTACGTTCTTCGTCAGTGAGAGTCAGCGCGCCAGCCGTTGCGGTCCAGGTCATCAGCGACAGCAAAAAAAGCACGGTCGGCAGTCTGGGCATAACGGTCTCGTTATGGCTCGGGGGAATGTTTCGAGTGTAGACGGCTACAGGGCGGAGGGGGGAAGCAGGGGGATTTAATCTGTACAAAGCAAAACCCCCGGCCTGGGCCGGGGGTTCTGTGATCACTCGTCGAGGAAGGAGCGCAGATGCTCGCTTCTCGTCGGGTGGCGCAGCTTGCGCAGCGCCTTGGCTTCGATCTGACGAATCCGCTCACGGGTCACGTCGAACTGCTTACCAACCTCCTCAAGGGTGTGGTCGGTATTCATGTCGATACCGAAACGCATGCGCAATACCTTGGCTTCACGGGCAGTGAGGCCGGACAGTACTTCGCGAGTCGCTTCTTTAAGGCTCTCAACGGTTGCAACATCGATTGGCGACTGCATGGTCGAGTCTTCGATGAAGTCGCCCAGATGGGAGTCTTCGTCATCACCGATCGGGGTTTCCATGGAGATCGGCTCTTTAGCGATCTTCAATACCTTGCGGATCTTGTCCTCAGGCATTTCCATGCGTTCGCCCAGCTCTTCCGGGGTCGGTTCGCGACCCATTTCCTGCAACATCTGGCGGGAAATGCGGTTGAGCTTGTTGATCGTCTCGATCATGTGCACCGGAATACGGATGGTGCGGGCCTGGTCGGCGATCGAGCGAGTGATCGCCTGACGGATCCACCAGGTGGCATAAGTCGAGAATTTGTAGCCGCGACGGTATTCGAACTTGTCTACCGCTTTCATCAAGCCGATGTTGCCTTCCTGGATCAGATCGAGGAATTGCAGGCCACGGTTGGTGTACTTCTTGGCGATGGAGATCACCAGACGCAAGTTGGCTTCAACCATCTCTTTCTTCGCGCGGCGGGCCTTGGCCTCACCGATCGACATGCGACGGTTGATGTCCTTGATCTCGGCGATGGTCAAACCGGTTTCGGTTTCCAGCGCGGTCAGCTTCTGCTGGCAACGGATGATGTCCGGCTGCAGACGACCAATGGCTTCAGCGTATTTGCCTTTGCCTTTGGCCAGGGCATCACTCCAGCTTTCGTCGACTTCGTTGCCCGGGAACTGGCGCAGGAAGTCGGCACGCGGCATGCGCGCATCACGAACGCAGAGCTGCATGATTGCGCGCTCTTGCTGACGCAGGCGATCCAGGGCACTGCGAACGCGCTCGACCAGGCCTTCGAATTGCTTCGGCACCAGTTTGATCGGCATGAACAGCTCGGCCAGGGCCAACAGCTCGGCAATCGCTGCCTTGTTGTTGCGACCGTGCTTTTTCAGCGCCTTGCGGGTGATTTCCATCTGATCGGCCACAGCGCCAAAACGCTGTGCAGCGATGATCGGATCCGGACCGCTTTCGGCTTCTTCCTCGTCATCGGAGGCTTCACCCTCTTCGTCGTCGGAATCGTCATCCGCCTTGACGGCTTTCGCGTCAATCGGCGGCGGCACTTCTGCCGCAGGCGGCGCGATGCCGTCGTCCGGGTCGATATAACCGCTCAGAACGTCGGACAGGCGACCACCTTCGGTGGTGACGCGGGTGTACTCGGAGAGAATATGATCAACCGTGCCAGGGAAGTGCGCGATTGCGCTCATCACCTCACGGATGCCCTCTTCAATACGCTTGGCGATTTCGATTTCGCCTTCACGCGTGAGGAGCTCCACCGTACCCATTTCGCGCATGTACATGCGCACCGGGTCGGTAGTGCGACCAATGTCGGTCTCGACCGCAGCCAACGCTGCAGCGGCCTCTTCGGCTGCGGCTTCGTCGGTATCGGCGTCGGCCAGCATAAGGGAATCCTTATCTGGCGCAACCTCGAATACGTTGATCCCCATGTCATTGATCATGCGGATGATGTCTTCCACCTGTTCCGGATCTGAAATATCCTCCGGCAGGTGGTCGTTGACCTCCGCGTAAGTCAGGTAGCCCTGCTCACGACCAAGTGTGATCAACTCTTTGATACGAGACTGCTGTTGCGCTTTTCCGGACATAACACCCTATCCACTGAAGGTCTTGGCGGGCAAAAAACAAGCCGAGGATTATACCTGAGCTATGACCTCACGCGCCAGTTGAGGTCGGGTTTGATGCGGAAACATTGCGACTCAAGAGGTCGCGCAGTTGATTTTTCTCTTCGCTGGTCAATTCGCTTTGACGCGCTTTTCGCAGAAGTTGTTCCAGGTTTCGCTCGCGTTGGCGGGCTGACAAGCTAGTAATGGTGTCGAAAAACTGTTGTTCAAGGTTATCTCCATCAATCAGCCATTCCTTTTCCGCCAAGGCCTTGAGCAAGCGGCCTTGTTCTGTGCCGTGCCAACGCGCAATCAGTTGAATTGAGTTTAGCTTGGGATTCTTCTGTACAGCTTCGAGCAGCGCCACCAGCAATTGCGTGTTGGTGTGATCCTCGGCGGCGAAGTGCCCGGCATCCTCGACTTTTTCGGCCAGTTGCGGGTGATGCAGCAACGTGCGCAAGGCGGCGAGGGTTGGCGGTTCTACGGCGGCGGGCACCCGTGGCGCGCGGGGTTGATCACGATCACCGCCCCGTTTGCCATTCTTGTCCCACGGTTTCTTGTCCCATTTCTTGCCTCCTGCACCGGGTTTCTTCGGCGTCCATTCCTGCTGCGGCACATACATTTCCTGTGCCTGCGGCTGATGATAGTCGCTGTAATCGGGCATCGCGTCGTAATCGATGCCCGGGTCGTAGGCCGGCGGTGCTTCTTGCGGGGCGCTTTGTGCCAGCTGACTGACCGCTTCACCGCTCAGGCCGGTGATTTCGCTCAGGCGCTGACGCATCAGGGTGCGCAGGTTGGCGCCCGGGACTTTGTCGATCAACGGCGCGGCGAGGGTGGCCATATGGGCCTTGCCCTCAAGCGAGCGCGGGTCGGCTTCTTCCGTCAGTTGCTGGAAGAAGTAATCGGCCAGTGGCTGCGCGTGCTGGTTGATCCGTGCGCGAAAGGCGTCGGTGCCTTCGGAGCGGACCAGAGTGTCCGGGTCCTCGCCTTCGGGCAGGAACAAAAAGCGTGCGCGACGACCGTCCTGCAGGCTCGAAAGTGTCGCCTCCAGCGCCCGCCATGCCGCATTGCGGCCGGCCTGGTCGCCGTCGAAGCAGAACAGCACGCTGGGCACGACGCGAAACAGCCGCTTGAGGTGTTCCTCGCTGGTGGCGGTGCCCAGGGTCGCGACGGCATTGCGCAGGCCTTGCTGGGCCAGGGCAATAACGTCCATGTAGCCCTCGACGACGATGATCTCGTCGAGGTTGCGGTTGGTCTTGCGCGCTTCATACAGGCCGTAGAGTTCCTGGCCTTTATGGAAAACCGGGGTTTCCGGGGAGTTCAGGTATTTCGGCTTGTCGTCGCCCAATACCCGGCCGCCGAAGGCGATGACGCGCCCGCGACTGTCGCGGATCGGAAACATCACGCGGTCGCGGAAGCGGTCGTAGCGTTTACCGCTTTCGGCGTTTTCGATCAGCAGGCCGGCATCGATCATGGCTTTCTGTTGCAGGGTATCGCTGCTCAAGTGCTTGAACAGGTTGTCCCAGCCAGGCGGAGCAAAGCCCAGGCCGAAGTCCCGGGCGATTTCGCCGGTCAGCCCGCGACCTTTCAGGTATTCCACGGCAGCCTTGCGCGATGGGTGGCTTTTGAGGGCCTGGCGATAAAAGTCGGCAGCGGCGCTCAGTAGTGGATACAGCGGCGAATCGGTCGGCTGTCGCGGTTTGTGCGGCCGGCCGCTTTCTTCGCGGGGGATTTCCATGCCGGCGGCTTTGGCCAGTTCTTCGACAGCCTGGACGAAATCCAGGTTGTCGTGGTCCATGATGAAGCCGAGGGCGTTGCCGCCGGCGCCGCAGCCGAAGCAGTAATAGAACTGCTTGTCGGGGCTGACGCTGAACGACGGAGTCTTTTCCTTGTGGAATGGGCAGCAGGCAGTGTGATTTTTGCCGGCCTTTTTCAATTGCAGGCGCGAGCTGACCACATCGACGATGTCGGTGCGGTTCAGAAGGTCGTCAATGAAGCTCTGGGGAATTAGCCCGGCCATGGCGTTCTCGTCATCTGCGCTGAAAAGGAACCCGAAACGTACGGCGACCGAACGCGGTCATTGTTTGAGGCGCGCAAAGTGTGCGGCTCGACCAGTGTCGTCTGCGTAATCGCTGTCGGGAAGTGTATCTGCCGAAAATCCACTGACGTTAATGCCAATCAGTATTCGACTGTTTGAATGTGTTGCGCTGAATCCGCTGTGGCCAATCAAAGGCCCCGGATAGCTCATCATCTGGCACGCAAGCAGGTGCCTTGGGCTGATCGTCGTGAGAGGAATCAGTGGGTGTGCTCGTCAGTAGCCTTGAAAGGCTCGTCAGAAAAGACGTGCACCGCTGGCAAAAGAGCCAGGTCTGACGCGGTGAAGCAGATTTGTCTCGGTCGCGTCTGCGGCTTTGACAGTGAAGCATCAAGCGTTTTACGCAAATGCCATAAGCCCGGCTGAGGGCCGGGCTTGGCAGAAGCTTGCTACGATCGTCTGTGTATTAGTACAGACGAACGGCGCGGCGCTGTTCGCGCTGAACTTTCTTGGCGTGACGCTTAACAGCGGCTGCTGCTTTGCGCTTACGCTCAGAAGTTGGCTTCTCGTAAAATTCGCGGCTACGAACTTCAGCCAGTACACCGGCTTTTTCGCAGGAGCGCTTGAAACGACGCAGAGCTACGTCGAAGGGTTCGTTCTCTTTTACTTTGACGGCTGGCATCCAGAGCTACCTTCATTCATTACCGGGGTCAACATCCTCGCGGCAAAAGAGCACTTGAAGACGTCGGTTTTTAAGGGTTGCGGATGTTAACCCCTCATCGCTCGGAATGCAAAGCCTCTGATCGAAAACCGCTGGTCGGGGCATCACGCGACGACTATTATGCGCGCCTTCGAATTCAGCCTAAACAAGGCGCAAACCCATGCTAGTACTGGGATTAGAAACCTCCTGCGACGAAACTGGTGTCGCATTGTATGACAGTGAACGCGGCCTGCTGGCCGACGCGTTGTTCAGTCAGATCGACCTGCACCGTGCCTATGGTGGCGTGGTGCCGGAGCTGGCTTCACGCGATCACGTCAAACGCATGCTGCCCTTGATTCGTCAGGTGTTGGCCGAGGCCGACTGCGTGCCGACCGAGATCGATGCGATCGCCTACACCGCGGGTCCTGGCCTGGTTGGTGCCTTGCTGGTAGGGGCTTCCTGTGCTCAGGCGCTGGCCTTTGCCTGGGGCATTCCGGCCCTGGGCGTGCATCACATGGAAGGCCATTTGCTGGCGCCGATGCTGGAGTCGCAACCGCCGGAATTTCCGTTCGTCGCTTTGTTGGTGTCGGGTGGTCACACGCAACTGGTTCAGGTCGACGGAATCGGTCAGTACACGCTTCTGGGCGAGACCCTGGATGACGCCGCCGGCGAGGCCTTCGACAAGACGGCCAAGATGATGGGGCTCAATTATCCGGGCGGACCGGAGATCGCTCGCCTTGCAGAACAAGGCGTTGCAGGGCGTTTCGTCTTCCCGCGGCCGATGTGCGACCGTCCGGGCCTGGATTTCAGCTTCAGTGGCCTGAAAACCTTTGCGCTGAACACCTGGCAACAGTGCGTCAACGCCGGGGACGACGGAGAGCAAGCCCGTTGCGACATCGCGCTGGCATTCCAGCAGGCCGTGGTGGAGACTTTGACCATCAAGTGCAAGCGTGCCCTGAAGGCCGCTGGCATGAAGCGCCTGGTGATTGCAGGGGGCGTCAGTGCCAACAAGGCGTTGCGCACTTCCCTGGAGAAAATGCTCGGCGACATGAAGGGCGATGTGTTTTATGCCCGTGCGCAGTTCTGCACCGATAACGGCGCGATGATTGCCTTTGCCGGCTGCCAGCGCTTGCAGGCCGGTCAGCAGGAAAGCCTGGCGATCAGCGTGCAGGCGCGTTGGCCGATGGAGCAGTTGACCGCATTGTGATGAGCGGTGCTCATGTCCGGCGGCTAGAAATGCCGTTCGCGCCCGGCAAACAGGTCGCGTAGATTGCCGCGATGACGCCAGACGATCAGCCCGGTGAGCGTGCTCATGGGCAGCAGGGCGGCCGGTTCTTGCCAGGCCAGCAACGGCAAGGTCAGCGGTGTGGCGATGAGGGCGGCCAGGGAGCTGGTGCGGGTCAGGTAGAACGTCAAGAGCCAGGTGCAGACCGCCAGAAGGGCAGCGGGCGGGTACAGTCCCAGCAACATGCCGGCAGCGGTGGCGACGCCCTTGCCGCCGCGAAAGCGAAAGTACAACGGAAACAGATGGCCGATGACGGCATAGACGCCGATCCAGGCCTGTTCCTGCTGCGAAAGACCCGCAAGACGCGCAATCAGTACCGGCAGCAGGCCTTTGCAAAGGTCCCCGAGCAGGGTCAGGATGGCGAGCTTCTTGCCGGCCAGGCGCAACATGTTGGTGGCACCGGCATTGCCCGAGCCACTCATTCGCGGATCGGGGTTACCGGTCATGCGGCTGAGCAAAATGGCAAAGGACAGAGAGCCGAGCAGGTAGGCGAGGATCGCCAATAACCAAAACATGCTAACTATTCCGGGCGAGGAAGCCCTGATTCTAACGGCGCATTGCGCCCTTGTCGTGTAGCGGAGAGAAGTGCTTGGACAGAGTGTTTATCGAGGGCCTGGAAGTCGACACGGTGATTGGTGCCTACGACTGGGAGCGAGGCATCCGACAGTGCTTGCGTCTTGACCTGAGTTTCGCCTGGGATAATCGCCCGGCCGCAGCCGGTGATGACCTGACCCTGGCGCTCGACTACGCCAGTGTTTCCTCGCGCATCCAGGCGTTTGCCGAGCAGGCGCAATTCCAGTTGGTGGAAACCTTTGCCGAGCGCCTGGTTGAAGTGCTGATGAGCGAATTCAAGATCACCTGGATGCGCCTTAAGCTGACCAAGCCCGGGGCCGTCCCGGCGGCCACCGGCGGTGTGGGCGTGGAGATCGAGCGCGGATGTCGCTGACTCAGGTGTACCTCGGGCTCGGTAGCAATATCGAGCGTGAAACCCATTTGCGGGCGGGACTCGATGCTCTGGCGGCATTCCTTGTCGATATCCGCTGTTCGGCGGTGTTCGAAAGCCAGCCGGTGGGCATCAAGAGCGGGCCGTTCTTCAATTTCGTGGTGTCGGCGTATACCGATCTGCCGCTGATGGAACTTGATCGTCGATTGAAGTTCATTGAGGCGGATAACGGTCGTTACGCACCGGATCGCCGAGGTTTGCCGCTGGATATCGACGTATTGTTGTTCGGTGACCAGGTGGGCAATTTCGATGGCTTGATCTTGCCGCGGGCAGAAATTCTGAAAAATGCGTTCGTTCTGTGGCCGTTGTCGTTGATAGCGCCGGATCGCGTGCACCCGGGCGCAGGCAAGAGTTTTGCGACTTTGTGGGCTGAAGCGCAGATCGATCAGGTGTTGGCGCCAGTAGCGTTCGAATGGCGCGGTGAACAGCTGACACCTTCAGATTTGTTGTGACCTAACTGACGTCTTCGCGAGCAGGCTCGCTCCCACAGATACGATGCAATTCCTGTGGGAGCGGGCTTGCTCGCGAAGCTTTTCAGACAGACGTCGCCTCTTTGTAAGCCTTCAGCGCCTTGAGCCGCTCGCGCTTGATCTCCTCCCCCAACTCCGGCCCCTTGAAGCCTTTCTCCAGCAACGGCTGAACCGCCACGCTACGCGCCGCAGTTGCCGCGCCGCGCAAGTAATCTGCCTGTGGGTAACTTCTTTCTTCCAGCCCTTTGCGCCCACGCGCATCCATCTCGCAGGCGGCGATGAACTCCTCGAACCGCTGTGGCCGACGGTAAATGTCGAAGCTTTGCAACAATTCCAGCAATGTCGATGGCTTCAGCTCAAGGGCGCGATGCCCATGGGTGTGGTACTCGCCCACCAGCAGCGCCAGTTCCTGGCAGTCCTTCGGCACCTTGAAGCGTTCATTGACCGCCTTGATCAGCTTCAGGCCCTTGAACTCGTGGGCAATGTGTCGCGGCCATTCATCCTCTGGCGTCAGTCCCTTGCCCAGGTCGTGCAGCAGGCACGCCCAGCGCACGGTGAGTGGCTGTTTGTGTAGTGCGGCTTGCTGCAACACGCTCAGGGTATGTGCACCTGTATCGATTTCCGGGTGATGGGCGGGTGGTTGCGGTACGCCAAACAGCGCGTCGACCTCGGGCATCAGAACCTTGAGTGCGCCGCATGCGCGCAGAACCTCAACAAATACCTGTGGCTGATCTTCCATCAGGGCGCGGGAAATTTCCTTCCAGCTGCGCTCAGGGGTCAGCGCTTCAAGTTCACCTGACTCGCTGAGTTGGTGCATCAGCGCCAGGGTTTCCGGGGCAACGGTAAAACCCAGCGTCGCGTAGCGCGCCGCGAAGCGGGCAACACGCAGGACCCGGAGTGGATCTTCGGCAAATGCCGGGGAAACATGGCGAAGCAGGCGCGCTTCAAGATCACGCTGGCCGTGGTACGGGTCGGTCAGGTTCTGCTGATCGTCCTCGGCCATGGCATTGATGGTCAGGTCGCGGCGGATCAGGTCTTCTTCGAGGGTGACTTCAGGGCTGGCGTGAAAAGTGAACCCGCCGTAACCGCGTCCGCTTTTGCGCTCGGTGCGGGCGAGGGCGTATTCCTCACTGCTTTTGGGATGAAGGAACACCGGGAAGTCCGCGCCCACCGGGCGAAAGCCCTTGGCGAGCATTTCTTCGGTGGTAGCGCCGACCACAACCCAGTCGATATCGGTAACCGGTTTACCCAGCAGGCGATCACGTACCGCACCGCCGACTTTATAAATACGCATAAAAAACCTCCGTTAGCTCGACAGGATAACCGTTACATCGAGCTTTCGGAGGCACAAACCGGATCAAAGATGGATGACGGCCAGGTCCAGGCGGCCGTAATCACCTTCGCTGTGCTCGCTTCTGGGCGGCACATGGTGGGTTTTCATGACCTGATCGCCTTGCAGGGTTTCCAGGTGAATGTCGAAGCCCCAGAGGCGGTGCAGGTGTTTGAGCACTTCTTCGGTCGAGTCCCCCAACGGTTTGCGGTCGTGCTGCTGGTGACGCAGGGTCAGGGAGCGGTCACCGCGACGGTCGATGCTGTAGATCTGCACGTTGGGCTCGCGATTGCCCAGGTTGTACTGTGCCGCGAGGGTTTCCCTGATGATGCGGTAGCCACCTTCGTCGTGAATGGCGGGCACCAGCAGGTCGTCCTTCTGGTCGTCATCGAGAATGCTGAACAGCTTCAGGTCGCGGATCACCTTGGGCGACAGGTACTGCAGGATGAAGCTCTCATCCTTGAAGCTGCTCATGGCGAACTTGATGGCTGCCAGCCAGTCGGTACCGGCAATGTCAGGGAACCAGCGGCGATCTTCTTCCGTAGGCTCTTCGCACATGCGGCGGATGTCGCGGTACATGGCAAACCCCAGGGCGTAGGGGTTGATGCCACTGTAGTAGGGGCTATCGAAGCCAGGCTGGAACACCACGCTGGTGTGGGACGTCAGGAACTCCATCATGAAGCCGTCGGTGACCAGGCCTTCGTCGTACAGGTCGTTCATCAGTGTGTAGTGCCAGAACGTGGCCCAACCCTCGTTCATGACCTGGGTCTGACGCTGTGGATAAAAATACTGGGCGATCTTGCGCACGATACGCACGATTTCCCGCTGCCATGGCTCCAGCAGCGGCGCATGTTTTTCGATGAAGTACAGGATGTTTTCCTGGGGTTCGGCGGGGAAGCGTGCGTTGTCCTTGTCGCTGTACTTGTCCGCGCCCTTGGGAATGGTGCGCCACAGATCGTTGATCTGTTTCTGTAAATGTTCTTCCCGGTCCTTTTGCCGGCGACGTTCTTCCTCCGCGGAGATCGGATAAGGGCGTTTGTAGCGGTCGACACCATAGTTCATCAGCGCATGGCAGGAGTCGAGCAGATCCTCGACCGCGTCGATACCGTGGCGTTCTTCGCATTGCATGATGTACTGCTTGGCAAACACCAGGTAATCGATGATCGAACTGGCGTCAGTCCAGGTGCGGAACAGGTAATTGCCTTTGAAAAAGCTGTTGTGCCCGTAGCAGGCATGGGCCACCACCAGCGCCTGCATGCAGATGGTGTTTTCTTCCATCAGGTAGGCGATGCATGGGTCGGAGTTGATCACGATCTCGTACGCCAGCCCCATCTGGCCGCGGGTGTAGGACTTTTCAGTGCTGAGGAAGTGCTTGCCATAGGACCAGTGGTGATAACCCAGCGGCATACCGACCGAGGCGTAGGCGTCCATCATCTGTTCGGCGGTGATCACTTCGATCTGGTTGGGATACGTATCGAGTGCGTAACCGGCCGCAATACGACTGATTTCGCGGTCGTAGGCCTGGATCAGCTCGAACGTCCATTCGGAGCCGGTGGAAATGGGTTGGCGTTTCTGCTCTTTGGCGGTCATGTCACTAACCTGCGCTGGAAGAGTTCACGGAAGACCGGATAGATATCCCCGGCCGAGACCAGTTGTTGCTGGGCAAATGTATCGGAAAAGGCTTCGGCGATGCGCTCGTACTCGAACCACAGGGCCTGGTGTTCGCGCGGGGTGATCTCAACGTAAGTGTAGTACTGCACGAATGGCATGATCTGGTTGATCAGGATGTCGCGGCAGATCGGAGAGTCGTCGTTCCAGTTGTCACCGTCTGAGGCCTGGGCGGCGTAGATGTTCCACTCGTTGCTCGGATAACGCTCGGCCATGATCTCCTGCATCAGTTTCAAGGCGCTGGAGACGATGGTGCCGCCGGTTTCCCGGGAGTAGAAAAACTCCTCTTCATCCACTTCGCGGGCGCTGGTGTGGTGGCGGATGAACACGACGTCGATCTTGTCGTAGTTACGCTTGAGAAACAGGTACAGCAGGATGAAGAAGCGCTTGGCGATGTCCTTGGTCGCCTGGGTCATCGAGCCGGACACGTCCATCAGGCAGAACATCACGGCCTTGGAACTGGGGTTGGGCTGTTTGATGAGCAGGTTGTACTTGAGGTCGAATGTGTCGAGAAACGGTATACGGTGAATGCGCGCGCTGAGTTTTTCGATTTCTGCTTCGATTTCCTGGATATCGCCGAAGTTGTCCGGTTCTTCTTGCTTGAGTCGCAGAAGTTCTTCCTTGGCTTCACGCAGTTTTGCGCGGCTGCTGCCGGATAGGGCGATGCGCCGGGCGTGGGCTGAGCGCAGGGTGCGGATGATGTTGATCCGCGACGGGTTGCCCTCGTTGCTGATCCCGGCGCGCACGGTCTTGAAGGTGTCGGTGCCGGTCAGGTTGCGTTTGACCAGGTTGGGCAGTTCGAGGTCCTCGAACATGAACTCGAGGAACTCTTCCTGGGTAATCTGGAAGACGAATTCGTCCATCCCCTCGCCGGAATTGCCCGCCTTGCCGGGGCCTCGGCCGCCACCGCCTCCCGGTGGGCGGGCAATATGTTCGCCGCTGGTGAATTCCTTGTTGCCCGGGTGCACGACCGTCTGCTTGCCACCGCGACCGTGATGAAGCACCGGCTCGTCGATGTCGCGGCCGGGAATGCTGATTTGTTCGCCGTGTTCCATATCGGTAATGGAGCGCCGGCTGACCGCCTCTTCGACAGCCTTCTTGATGTGATCACGGTAGCGCCGCAGAAAACGCTGGCGGTTCACCGTGCTCTTGTTCTTGCCATTGAGACGTCGGTCGATCACATAGCTCATGACTGCTCCTTAGAAGCTGTCCTGAAAGGGGCGAGCGGTTATGCAGCATCGGACCGGTGCCAAGGGATGTTCACGCTCCCCCAAGCGCTTTTGGATGCTGCCTGTACCTCGCTACCGACTTTCGAACACCTTCCAGAGGTCTGTGTAACAGAAAACGCGTACACAGGCCTCTGGCTGACGACAACCGGTCTGACCGGCAGCGGGTTACTGTGATTTTCTGACCCGCAGGTACCACTCGGACAGCAGTCGTACCTGTTTGTCGGTGTAGCCCCGCTCGACCATCCGTGTGACGAAGTCGTTGTGTTTCTGTTGGTCCTCTTTGCTGGCCTTGGCATTGAAGCTGATGACCGGCAGCAGGTCCTCGGTGTTGGAGAACATTTTCTTCTCGATGACCACCCGCAGTTTTTCGTAGCTGAGCCAGGTCGGGTTCTTGCCGTTGTTGTTGGCCCGGGCGCGCAGTACGAAGTTGACGATTTCGTTGCGGAAATCCTTCGGATTGCTGATGCCGGCCGGTTTTTCGATTTTCTCCAGTTCTTCGTTCAACGCTACGCGGTTGAGGATCTCGCCGGTTTCCGGGTCGCGGTATTCCTGGTCCTGGATCCAGAAGTCGGCGTACAGCACATAACGATCGAAGATGTTCTGGCCGTACTCGCTGTAGGACTCGAGGTAGGCGGTCTGGATCTCTTTGCCGATGAATTCGATGTAGCGCGGTGCCAGGTACTCCTTGAGGAAGCGCAGATAGCGTTCGCGGGTCTCGGCCTGGAACTGTTCCTGCTCGATCTGTTGTTCCAGCACGTAAAGCAGGTGCACCGGGTTGGCGGCAATTTCGTGCGGGTCGAAGTTGAACACCTTCGACAGGATCTTGAACGCGAAGCGGGTCGACAGACCGTTCATGCCTTCGTCGACGCCCGCATTGTCGCGGTATTCCTGGATCGACTTGGCTTTCGGATCGGTGTCCTTGAGGTTCTCGCCGTCGTACACGCGCATCTTCGAGTAGATGTTGGAGTTTTCCGGCTCCTTGAGGCGCGAGAGCACGGTGAACTGGGCCAGCATCTTCAGGGTATCCGGCGCGCAATGGGCCTTGGCCAGCGAACTGTTGAACAGCAGCTTGTCGTAGATCTTCACTTCGTCACTGACCCGCAGGCAGTACGGCACTTTGACGATGTAGATCCGGTCGATGAAGGCTTCGTTGTTCTTGTTGTTGCGGAAGGTGTGCCACTCCGATTCGTTGGAGTGCGCCAGCAGGATCCCGGTGAACGGAATCGCGCCGAGGCCTTCGGTACTGTTGTAGTTGCCTTCCTGGGTGGCGGTCAGCAGTGGGTGCAGCACCTTGATCGGTGCCTTGAACATTTCGACGAATTCCATCAGGCCCTGGTTGGCCCGGCACAGGGCGCCCGAGTAGCTGTAGGCGTCGGCGTCGTTTTGCGGGAACTCCTCCAGTTTGCGGATATCGACCTTGCCCACCAGCGCCGAGATGTCCTGGTTGTTTTCGTCGCCAGGTTCGGTCTTGGCCACAGCGACCTGGTTGAGGATCGACGGGTAGAGTTTGACCACGCGGAACTGACTGATGTCGCCACCGAATTCGGCCAGGCGTTTGGTCGCCCATGGCGACATGATGGTGTTGAGGTAGCGCCGTGGAATGCCAAAGTCTTCCTCGAGGATCGCGCCATCTTCGGTGGCGTTGAAAAGACCCAGGGGCGACTCGAAAACCGGCGAGCCCTTGATTGCATAGAAGGGCACTTTTTCTATCAGTTGCTTGAGCTTCTCGGCCAGGGACGATTTACCGCCACCGACAGGGCCGAGCAGGTACAGGATCTGTTTCTTCTCTTCCAGGCCCTGAGCGGCATGGCGGAAATACGACACGATCTGGTCGATGCATTCTTCCATCCCGTGGAAGTCTTCAAAGGCCGGATAGCGGCGGATGACCTTGTTGGAGAAGATGCGCGACAGTCTCGAGTTGGTCGAGGTGTCGAGCAGTTCCGGTTCACCGATGGCCAGCAATAGACGCTCGGCGGCGGAGGCGTAGGCGCTGCGGTCCTGTTTGCACAGCTCAAGATACTCTTGCAGAGAGAGTTCTTCCTGGCGTGTGGACTCGAAGCGTTGTTGGAAGTGGCTAAAGATACTCATGACGTCACCTCGCTCGATACGTGGAGCCGACGCCGGATCACTCAGTCGATGCTGGCAGCAACCGAACAGGCGATTGCTGTTTACCCCCCAGAACTCTCCCGGAGCTGACTACTCCGAAAGCTACTCCCGATGACCCGTGCGCCGGTGTACCGGCTCTCCCCTGTTTTGGATGGCCTGGGCTTAAGGATAGTTGGGAATTCGGGAGGTAAAGGCGAGATACGTAATTAGTTGTGGCAGACCGTTCGTCTGCCACCGCGCTAGCCCGCGGGAGCCGGGGCCTGCAACGTTACAAAAAAATTATTCAGTGGTGCCTTGCGCCGTTTCCGCAGGATACGTCGTACGCCACAACTCGAATCCGCCATCCATGCTGTAGACGTCGGAGAAGCCCTGGCTGATCAGGTAAGCGGCCGCGCCCTGGCTGGAATTGCCGTGATAGCAGACCACCACGGTCGGTGCATCGAGGTCGGCACCCTGGATGAAAGCGTGCAGGGAATGGTTGTCCAGATGCTTGGAACCTGCGATGTGCAGGGCGGCAAAAGTGGCCGGGTCGCGGACGTCGACCACCACTGCGCCTTGTTCGCGCAGGGCCTGGGCCTGTTCCGGGGGAATACGTTTGAATTCGCTCATGGCGGGCTCCTGTGGCTCGGCTGAATGGGCAGTCTAGCGCGGGGCGCTGGCTGGCGATGTTTGGGAAATGGATGAGGCGACTGGCGGCACGGCATGGCCGTGTTCGTCGCATTTGCAGGACAGGCGCTCAAGGCTGTCGACGTCCATCAGGGTCAGGGCGCCGCCCCAGACACAGCCTGTATCGAGCGCCGAAATACCCGGCTCTTCGACGTTGCCTTCCAGTGCTGCCCAGTGACCGAAAATGATTTTCAGGTTCTTGGTCTTGCGTTCCTTGTGCTGGAACCAGGGTTTGTAGCCAGGTGGTGCGGTATCGAGGCCTTCCTTGCTCTTGAGGTCGAGTTTGCCTTCGGCGGTGCAAAAGCGCATGCGGGTGAAATAGTTGGTGATCACCCGCAGGCGCGTCACGCCTTTGAGGTCGTTGTCCCATTTCGCCGGATCGTTGCCGTACATGCCATCGAGGTAGGGCGGCAACAGGTTGTCGTCACGCAAGGCAGCCTCGACTTCGGCGGCACATTTCAAGGCCTTGCGCAGCGACCACTGCGGTGGAATGCCGGCATGGACCAGTACAAGGTTGCGCTGTTCGTCGTAGTGCATGAGTTTTTGCTGGCGCAGCCATTCGAGCAGTTCAGCGCTATCGGGCGCTTCAATGATCTCGCGCAGGGTGTCGGCCTTCTTCAGGCGTTCGATATTGCGTCCGGCCGCCAGCAAGTGCAGGTCATGGTTGCCGAGCACGCACACCAGCGATTCGCGAATGCTGTAGAGGAAGCGCAAGGTTTCCAGCGACTGCGGGCCGCGGTTGACCAGGTCGCCCACCAGCCACAGACGATCGCGTTTCGGGTCGAACGCCACTTGTTTGAGCAGGCATTGCAGGGCCTGAAGACAGCCTTGCAGGTCACCGACAGCGTACGTTGCCATCAGTGCAGGGCTCCGGGCACCGCCAGGCGGAAGGGCGCGATGATGGCATCGAAATGTTTACCGTCGTCGGACAGCATCTGATAGGTGCCTTGCATGGTGCCGACCTTGGTGGTCATGACCGTGCCGCTGCTGTAGGTGTGGCTCTTGCCGGGCTCGATCAACGGTTGCTGGCCGACCACGCCTGCACCGCGCACTTCTTCGACATGCCCGTCACCATCGGTGATGACCCAGTGCCGTGAAAGCAGTTTGGCGGGCATTTCACCGTTGTTTTGCACGGTGATGGTGTAGGCGAAGGCAAAGCGGTCGTGCTCGGGTTGCGATTGTTCTGCCAGATAGCGGGTGACGACGCTGACGTCGACCTGATAGCGAGGATCGGACATGCAAAGGGCCTTAAAAACGAAGCGGGACGCGGGGCGTAGCTGTTGGGGTTCAGTCTAGGCCAAGTATCGGGTAGTAGACCAGAGTGGCGTCCTACCCGATAGCGCTCATCGCCTGTCAGTCAGCGGTAGGCTTTTGTTCGCTGAGCTTGTCGGCCAGGCGCACGAACGCGGCCAGGTCGAGTTGCTCGGGACGCAGGCTGCCATCGACGCCGGCTGCTTCGATTTCGGCATTGCTCAGCAGCAGCTTGAGAGTGTTGCGCAGGGTTTTGCGGCGCTGGTTGAAAGCTTCGCGCACGACGCGTTCCAGCAGGCGGTGATCCTTGGCCGGGTGTGGCAGTACCGCGTGGGGTACCAGGCGCACGATGGCCGAATCGACTTTCGGCGGCGGGTTGAACGCGCCCGGGCCGACATTGAACAGGTGCTCGACCCGGCAGTGGTACTGAACCATGATCGACAAGCGACCCCAGTCGCCACCACCAGGGCCGGCAGCCAGGCGCTCGACCACTTCCTTTTGCAGCATGAAGTGCATGTCGCGAATCAGGTGCGAGTTGTGCAGCAGGTGAAAAATCAGCGGCGTGGAGATGTTGTACGGCAGGTTGCCGACCACGCGCAGACTGCCAGGCGCGGCATTCAGGCTATTGAAGTCGAACTTCAGCGCATCGCCCTGATGCAGGTTGAAGTTGCTCTTGCCGGCAAACTGCTGGTTGAGAATCGGGATCAGGTCCTTGTCCAGCTCCACCACGTCGAGTTGCGCGCCGCTGCTGAGCAGGCCTTGGGTCAGTGCGCCCTGGCCCGGGCCGATTTCCAGCAGGCGGTCTTCTGCCTTGGCATGAATGGAGCGCAGGATGCGGTCGATAACGCCGGCATCGTGCAGGAAGTTCTGGCCAAAGCGTTTGCGCGCCTTGTGTTGGTATTGCTCGGTCATAAACGGGTCTCGGCCATCTGGTAGGCGGTTTCCAGGGCGACTTGCAGGCTGCCGGTGTCGATCTTGCCACTGCCGGCCAGGTCCAGGGCGGTGCCGTGGTCGACCGATGTGCGGATGATCGGCAAGCCGAGGGTCACGTTGACTGCCGCGCCGAAGCCTTTGTACTTCAGCACCGGCAGGCCCTGGTCGTGGTACATCGCCAGCACCGCATCGCAGTGCTCCAGATATTTGGGGGTAAACAGAGTGTCGGCGGGCAGGGGGCCTCGAAGGTCCATGCCCTCGCCGCGCAGGCGCTCTAATGTGGGTTCGATGATATCGATTTCTTCATGGCCCAGGTGTCCGCCTTCGCCGGCATGGGGGTTGAGCCCGCAAACCAGGATGCGTGGCCGGGCGATGCCGAACTTGTTTTGCAGGTCGGCGTGCAGGATTCGCGTGACGCGCTCCAGACGCTCCGGCGTGATTGCATCGGCAATCTCGCGAAGGGGCAGGTGAGTGGTCACCAGGGCTACGCGCAAGCCGCGCGTGGCCAGCATCATCACCACTTGCGCGGTGTGGGTCAGGTCGGCGAGGAATTCCGTATGCCCGGAAAAGGCGATGCCGGATTCGTTGATCACGCCTTTGTGCACCGGCGCGGTAATCATGCCGGCGAAATCTCCGCTCAGGCAGCCTTGGCCGGCGCGGGTCAGGGTTTCCAGTACGAAGGCAGCGTTGGCCTTGTCCAGTTGCCCGGCGACGACCTTGGCGTTGAGCGGTGTATCCCAGACATACAGGCTGTTGGCTGGCGCGGGTACATCCGGCCAGCTGTCCGGTGTGACCGGCAGCAAATCGACAGCCACGCCCAGTTGCGCGGCCCGCTCAATGAGCAGGTCGCGGCTGGTAATGGCAATCAGGGGGTGAGGCTGGGCTTGCGAGGCGAGCAGCAGACACAGGTCGGGACCTATGCCGGCCGGTTCGCCGGGTGTCAGCGCGAAACGTTGGGGTTTCACTGCGCTGCCTGGTCGGCGCCAGGGAGTTTGATTTCCACGTACGCTTCGTCACGGATCTGACGCAGCCAGGTTTGCAGCTCTTCGTCGTATTTGCGGTTACGCAAAACGGTCATTGCTTGCTGCTCGCGAGCCTGTGTGGTGCTGTCGGTGGCGCGACGGCCAAGGACTTCCAGGACATGCCAGCCGTATTGAGTCTGGAACGGCTTGGACAGCTGACCTTGCGGGGTACTGGCCATCACTTCGCGGAACTCGGGCACCAGTGCGTTCGGGTCGATCCAGTTCAGATCTCCGCCGTTGAGGGCGGAACCCGGGTCTTCCGAGTAGCTTTTCGCCAGCTCGCCGAAGTCTTCGCCAGCCTCGATACGGCTGTAGAGCGAGTCAGCCAGGGCCTTGGTTTTTGCTTCGTCGCGGATCGGGCTCGGTTTGACCAGGATGTGGCGCACATGCACTTCATCGCGCATCTGGGTCTGGCCGCCACGCTTTTCGAGAATCTTCAGGATGATGAAGCCGCCCGGGGTGCGCATTGGCTGGGTGACATCGCCCACCGGCATGGTGCTCAGCAGGCGATCGAACGGCGGTGGCAATTGAGCGGCTTTACGCCAGCCCATGTCACCACCTTCCAGTGCGGTTTCGCTGGCGGACTTGGCGATCGCCAACTGACTGAAGTCAGCGCCTTGCTTGAGCTGCTGGTAAATCGCATCGGCCTGCTTGGCTGCACTCTGAATCGCGTCGGAGTTGGCGCTTTCCGGCGTAGGAATCAGGATGTTGGCCAGGTGGAACTCTTCAGACAGTTGCATTTTGCCCAGGTCCGACGCCAGGAAGTTCTTCACTTCCTGCTCGGAGACCTGAATGCGTTCGGCAACCCGACGCTGGCGTACACGGCTGATGACCATTTCGCGGCGAATCTGCTCACGTGCGTCGTCGTAGGACAGGCCGTCGCGAGTCAGGGCGGCGCGGAACTGCTCGACCGACATGTTGTTGCGCTGGGCAATGGTGCCGACAGCCTGGTTCAACTCTTCATCGGTAATGCGGATGCCGGAACGCTCGCCGATCTGCAATTGCAGGTTTTCGACGATCAGGCGCTCAAGTACCTGCTGCTCCAGCACGCTGGCCGGCGGCACGGCAGAGCCACGCTTGGCAATGGTTTGCTGAACTTCATGAACGCGTTGGTCCAGTTGGCTCTGCATGACCACGTCGTTGTCGACGATGGCCACCACTTTATCGATGGACTGTACGGCGGCGCTCGCCGCCGTACTCAGGAACAGCGCGCCCAGCATCAGCGGGCGCAGACAATCAGAAAGCTTGGTCTTCACGTTCACGATAACCTTGAATGCCTTTGTCGAGGAAGCTCTCTACCTTGGCGCCAGTCAGGCCGCCGAGTCCCTTCAGAACAATTTGGAGGAAGACGCCATGGTCGCCTTTTTCGTTTTGCGGTGCTTCCTGACTGAACTCGTCATAAGCGACCCAGTAACGGTTGATCAGGCGCAGTTTCCAGCAGCAGTTGTCGTACTCGAAGCCACCGAAGGCTTCCAGGGTACGGTTGCGGTTGTAGTCATACTGCCAACGGCTGATGGCGTTCCATTGCGGCACGATCGGCCAGATCACCGAGAAGTCGTGCTGTTTGATCTTGTAGTAATCCTTCACGTAGCCAGGCTGGCCAGGGGTGCCGTAGTCACCGCCACCAACGCTCCATTGACCGGTGTTCTGGTCGTAACGGACCTGGTCATTGCGATAGCGATAGCCGGCGTTGATGACCTTGTTCGGGTTGTCTTCAGGCTGGTAATGGAACATCGCGCTGCCCGAGCGAGGGCTGCGGCTGTCCGGATCCCAGTTGTAATCGGCCGTGGTGCGCCAGTCGCGGTTCCAGCGATATTCGTATTCCAGGGCGTAAGGCGAAACGTTGGCTTGCGTATCCTGGCGGGTTTTTGCATCGATACCCGGCAACTGAACTTCGCGGTCCTTGAAGTACAAGGCCTGACCGACGCTGAGGCGTTGACGTTCGAAGCCATTGTCTTCGATCCAGCGGCTGGTCACACCCAGGGACAGTTTGTTCTCGTCACCGACACGGTCGGAGCCGGAGAAGCGGTTGTCACGGAACAGCGACGCATAGTTGAAGGTGTATTCGCTGGTATCGAATATCGGGATGTCTTCCTGGTCGACCTCAGGCACGTACAGGTAGAACAGGCGCGGCTCGAGGGTCTGGCGGTAGTTCTTGCCGAAATACTGGGTATTGCGATCGAAGTACAGGCCGCTGTCGATGCTGGCGATCGGTACGCCGCGGTTCTGGTTGCTGTCGAATGTTCCCAGGAGCCTGTCCTGTTCTGCGGTCTGATTCGCAATCTGACCTTTGCCGGTGCTGTCCAGGTCCAGTTGATACTGGGTGTACTGGTACTTGAGCTTCGGTGTCAGGAAGCCGTAGGTCGTGTTCATCGGCAGGCTGATGGCGGGCGCGAGATTCAGGCGGTCGCCATTGGCGCGGGCCAGACCTTGAACGTTGTTATCCAGACGGGGAGAGCCGACACCGTCTTCGTCAAAATATGTTCCGCTCTGCAGATCCCGGTCAAACCGTACGAGTTCGGTGTTGTACGTGAAGTCCAGGCCTTCCGGATGATAAGGCAGCATGCCGTCGAGGGTGAGCTGCGGCAGGCGATCGTACGGCGTAATGTTCGACACGCTCGCCAGTTCGTATGCCTGGGCGTTCACGCGAGCGGAATAGCTGTCGCCACGATAGGTGACGGAACCCTGCTGGTTCACGTAGTCGTTGTTTTTGATGCCAATCTGGTCGGTCTGCAGATCCTGGAAGTAATACGGATCGCTGATCTTGGTGTAGTCGACTTGCGTGAGTACTCGCGAGTCGAGACCACCCTTGTGCTGCCAGTTGTACATGTAGCGGGTTTTTTCGGCGTCGCTCTGCTTGTCGCGTTCGTCGCTTTCGTCGTTGAGGTACGCCGCGCCGAACTGGCCTTCGCTGGACTTGGTCAGGTAGCGGAATTCGCCTTCCATCAACAAGCCGTGCTTTTCCATGTAGCGTGGGTACAACGTGGCATCGTAGTTCGGTGCCAGGTTGAAGTAGTACGGGGTGACCAGCATGAAGCCGGTATCGCTGCCGGTGCCGATGGTCGGCGGCAGGAAGCCCGACTGGCGACGGTCGTCGATCGGGAAGTAGATGTACGGCGTGTACAGGACCGGAATGTCCTTGACTCGCAGCGTCACGTTGGTCGCCGTACCGAAACCGGTGGCCGGGTTCAGGGTGATGTTGTTGCCCTTGAGCTGCCAGGCGTTGCTGTTCGGTTCGCACGTGGTGTACGTACCATCCTTGAGGCGGATGATCGCGTTCTCGGCACGTTTGGCGTACAGCGCATTACCGCGGATGCGGGATTTGTGCATCACGTATTCGGCGTTGTCGACCTTGGCTTCACCGGTGTCGAGCTGCACGTCGGCGTGGTCGCCGACGATCAGGGCGCCGTTGTCGCGAATGCGCACGTTGCCGTTCAGTTCGCCACGGCTTTCGGCCTGATACAGGTTGGCTTCGTCGGCTTCGACCTGCATGCTGCCCTGACGCATGACAACGTCGCCGGCCAGGGTCGCAACTTGCTCATCCTGCTTATAGCGGGAGGCTTTTGCGCCGATAAAGGTTGGAGCGTCACTTTTATCCGTCTTGTCATCCATGCCAGGACGAATCGGTTCGATATAGGAACCGGAGCAATAAGGACCGGTTTCGGCCAATTGTGCGGCGGTAAGCTGCTCGCGGGGAACCCAGTCGAGGTGACTGTAGTCTGCGCTACGCGACTTCAGGCCACGGCCTTTGGATTCGGTGACCAGCACCGGTTTGGCGCCGGCGTCTTCGCTGGAACCGTTTTCGGCCGGGGCTTCGCCGGTGGCGGAAACTGCGCTGCCGTCATGGACGGGACGCGGTGGCAATGCAGCCGCCGGCGTCTTTGGCGCACAGTCCCAGGAGCCCGAAGCAGAGACTGAGCAGTCAAACTGTTCCGCGGCGACCACGTAGGAAGTGGCAAGGGGTTGCAGCGCCAGCAAACTGCCGGTAACCAACAACGGAAATTTTTTACGAAACGCGGGGGATTTCAATGCCATCTTATTAGTCCGGGCTTCCTGCGTGCCATCTGCCCGCGGTGTGGGCCGCACGCCTCTCGATGGTCTGAAAAAGATGCTGGATAATAAAGCATGACCCGCTTGACGGCTAGCGCCGTCGGAGACCCTTGCAATGCCTGATCAAGATGTACGCTTGCAACACCTGAAAGTTTGGCTCGATGAACAATTGGCGACCCTTTTTGCCGAGCAGGGCTGGGGCGTCGTACCCCCGGCCACGTTGACTGCGGCCAGCAGCGACGCGAGTTTTCGGCGGTATTTCCGCTGGGAAGGCGGTGACAAAAGTTTCATCGTGATGGACGCGCCGCCGCCCCAGGAAAACTGCAAACCCTTCGTGGATATCGCCTTTTTGCTGGCGAAATCCGGAATAAATGTGCCGAAAATTTATGCCGAAGACCTCGAACGCGGCTTTCTTTTGCTCAATGACCTGGGCAACAAGACCTATCTGGACGTCATCGAAAGCGAAAACGCCGACGATTTGTTCAAGGATGCCCTGCAAGCGTTGCTGGCTTTCCAGCAGCTGCCGATGGTTGCGCCTCTGCCGAGCTATGACGTGGCCTTGCTTCGTCGCGAGCTGGAGCTGTTCCCCGAGTGGTACGTGAAGCGCGAATTGGGCATCGAACTGGACGCGGCGCAGCAAGTGCTCTGGCAGCAGGTCAGCGAACTGTTGATCGACAGCGCCCTGGCACAGCCAAAAGTCCTGGTGCATCGCGACTACATGCCGCGCAACCTGATGCTCAGCGAGCCCAATCCCGGTGTGCTGGACTTCCAGGATGCGGTGTATGGCCCGGTGACCTACGACGTGACCTGCCTGTTCAAGGACGCATTCCTCAGCTGGCCCGAGGAGCGCGTGCACGGCTGGCTCGAAAGCTACTGGCAACAAGCGGGTGCCCTCGGGATTCCGGTTCAGCCCGACTTCGAGGACTTCCTGCGTGCCAGCGACTTGATGGGCGTGCAACGTCACCTGAAAGTCATCGGCATTTTCGCGCGCATCTGCCATCGCGACGGCAAACCGCGTTACCTGGGTGATGTGCCACGTTTCTTTGCGTACATAGACGCGGTGATCGCGCGCCGCCCTGAACTGGCCGAGCTGGATGTGTTGCTGGCCAGTTTGCGTGCCGGAGTGAAAGCATGAAGGCAATGATTCTGGCCGCGGGCAAAGGTGAGCGCATGCGCCCGCTGACCCTGACCACGCCAAAACCGCTGGTTCGTGCAGGCGGCGTGCCGCTGATCGAGTATCACCTGCGAGCACTGGCCGCCGCCGGCTTCACCGACATTGTGATCAATCACGCCTGGCTCGGTCAGCAGATCGAAGACTATCTGGGCGATGGTTCGCGTTATGGCGTGAGCATTCAGTACTCGGCCGAAGGTGAACCCCTGGAAACCGGCGGCGGAATTTTCCGCGCGTTGCCATTGTTGGGGGATGAAGCGTTTGTCGTGGTCAACGGCGACATCTGGACCGATTACGACTTCAGCGTGCTGCATCAGCCCATCAACGGCCTGGCGCACCTGGTGCTGGTCAGCAACCCGCCCCATCATCCGGCCGGGGACTTTGGCCTGGTAGAAACGCGGGTGCTCGACGGTCAACCAGGGGCTGGCACCTTGACCTACAGCGGTATCGCCGTGTTGCATCCGCAGTTGTTCGACGGTTGCACCGAGGGGGCCTTCAAGCTCGCTCCACTGTTGCGCAAGGCCATGGCTGACGGGCAGGTGACCGGCGAGCAATTGAGGGGGCACTGGGTCGATGTCGGCACTCACGAGCGTCTGGCCGAAGTTGAAACATTAATAGAAGCGAGCCGCTGAGATGCTGTGGCCAGGGACTCTGATCGGAGCCGGAGCAGGCTTTGCCATAGCCAGCATTCCGGGGGCCATTCTCGGCGCGTTGTTGGGGCAGGCGCTGGACCGGCGCTTGCACCTGCAGAGTTGGGGGCATTTGCTGGAAAAACTTGGCGGTCGTCCGGTGCTGCGCAACGATGAGTTGCTCTTCGTGCTACTGGGACGTCTGGCGAAGTGCGACGGGCGGGTGGTGGATGGCCACATCCAGCAGGCCCGGGCGGAAATGCGCTCGCTGGAAATGTCCGAACCGGCCCAGCGTCGGGCGATTGCCGCGTTCAATCGTGGAAAATCGGGTAATGACCGCCTGCGCGGTTATCTGCGTCGCCTGAGTGCCCAGCCCCATGCGGCGGAAGGTGTGTTGCGCGCCTGCTGGCGAATGGTCTGGGCCGATGGTCGTGCCGGCAGCAGTGAACGTCAATTGATCGGCCAATGGGGCAAATGGCTGGGCTGGACGCCCCATCAGGTGCAGGCGTTGGCCCACGACTATGAGCCGCAGAAACGGCCATTGGGCAACAGTGTGCCAAGTTATCAGGACGCGTTGAGGCTTTTGGGGGTGTCGGCCACCACTGAACCGGCGCAGATCAAGCGTGCATACCGGCGCCTGCTCAGTCGTCATCATCCGGACAAGATTGCCGGCAGTGGCGCGACGGCGATGCAGGTGCGTGAGGCCACCGAGCGAACGCGTGAACTGCATAATGCCTATACGCTGATTCGGGAGCGGCGGGATTTTCGCTAGCCTGGAAAACTTGCTTCGCCAGTGATACCGCTATCGCGAGCAAGCTCGCTCCCACAGGTTCATGTCGTCCGCAATTTTGTGATCGGCATAAAAACTGTGGGAGCGTGGCTTGCCCGCGATGACGGCGCCTCGGTCTGTCAGCCCGACGGGTTCTGCGGATTCAACCAACCCCGCACCCGACGGAACAATTGCTCCTGTTCGGCTTTGGTATCCGGCAACGCCTTGAGCGCGACCTGGCTGAATGCCGACGTTTTCACCCGTTTGTTGGCCTGCAGACGGGCTAGCGCCGCATTGCGATCCAGCGGCTTGTCCATGTAGAAGATGTCGGCGGTCGGCAGTTTCAGATTCGGCGCCAGCTCATCCAGCTCGGGTTTCGCTTGAGCAGGTGTCTGCGCTGCGACCATGAGGAAGCGCTCGACTTGCGAAGGCGGCTTCTCGCTTAAATAGCGCGCCGCCCAATAAGCGCCGGTGCCATGCCCCAACACCACGATACTGCGGGCTCTTTGCTGTTCGGCGAATGCAATCGCGGCGTCGATCCGGGCGAAGATGCGCTCGGCATCTGCCTTGGACTGTTCTTCGGTGGTTTCGGTGACGGCCTTGTCGGCCACATCGGCCTCGCCTCCGGCCACCTGTTCGATAGGGGCTGCGGTGGTCGAGTCTTTACTGCCGGTTTCGGCGGGCTTGGGAGCCGGCGCTGCTTCCACGATTCGTGGCGCAATGGCGTCGCTTTGCAGGTCCGGCAAGGTGATACTCAGGCTGCTCCACTCGGCATCCGGCAATTTGCGCCGCAAAGGGCCGATCGCTTGCGGCCAGTCAACGGTTTCACCGGCGCCCGGGATGATAATCACCGCGCCTTTAGGTTCGGCGGTATTGGCCGGTTTCCACAAGGCCAGAAAGGTGTCGGAGCCTGCTTGCAGTTGTTGCTGTTCCTGAGCCGGGATTTTTCGCTCAAGTGCAGTCGCTTCTTCCTGACTACGCTCAGGCAGCGGCTGACGTTCGAGTGGTTTTTCTTCGGCGGTTTTTTCCTCCGCGGCGGGTGCCGGGTCGGCCGCCTTGACGGAAAAAGCGCAAGGCAGGATCAGCGACAGGCACAATGCTGGCAGTGCCAGGCGGTAGACAGAGGGCATCGGGTATTCCAGGCCAGAAGTTGTTCCGGCAGCCTAATGGGTTGGTCAGTATTTGTCAGTGTGTGAGAGTTCAATGATGCTTTTTCGCTGCCTGTGGGTTATCGGCTGTTTGTGGTTTCCCTTGATGGGCTGGGCGGCCACCGCGCCCCCGGCGCCCGCTGCCCAACTGTCCCCGGAACAACGGCACTGGCTGGCGCAGCAGGGCGAGTTGCGGGTCGGCGTGGTGTTGCAGGCGCCCTATGCGCAATACGATCGCCGCTTGCAGCGCCTGTCCGGGGTGAACGTCGAGTTGATGAAGTGGCTCGCAAAAAACCTCAATGTCGAACTGAGCTGGCGCAATTTTCCCGATCTTGAGCAATTGGAAGCCGCGGCCCGCGAGGGCGAAATCGACATCGCTCCGGGGGTGACCCAGACCCCTGGCGGGCTGCGCCTCTGGCAGTTTTCCGACCCCTACATGCGGGTGCCGCAATTGGTGGTCAGCGATCAGAAAAGCGCTGGCGCGGTCGAGCTGGAAAAACTCGACAGCCAGACCCGCGTCGCCGTGCGCATGCCCAGTGCCATCGCCGATTACCTGCGCAGCAACTTCCCGCACCTAAATCTGCAAGGCGTGCCGATGGAACGCCAGGCATTGCAATTATTGGCGGGCCAGCAGGCGGCTTATGCGGTGGTCGATGAGGCGCAGCTGGGACGCTTGTCGGTCGAACCGGAGTTCGCCGGATTGGTGGTGGTGGGGGATGTCGGTCTGCCGCAGTTGCTGCGGGTGGCCACGCTCCGTGACAAACCGGAACTGGCGGGCATTGTCGAAAGTGCATTGCGGGCGATCCCGGCCAAGGATCTGGAGCAACTGCACAATCAATGGCTGCAGCCCAAGTATCCGCGGCTCACCGAGTCGCCGGGGTTTTGGCAGAACCTCTGCCTGCTGCTGGCCGTGTTGGTGATGAGTTGCATGGCCATCGTGGTCTGGCAGCGTCGCCAGCAGCACAGCCTGGAGCAGCGCCTGTTGGCCGCGCAGGAAGACATCGCATTGCGCGCCGCCAGCGAAGAGGCCTTGCGGCTCACCCAGTTTTCCATCGACCAGAGCACCGTCGGCATCCTCTGGGTCAACTGGGACAGCCATGTGCGCTACGCCAACCGCGCGGCGGAAAGCATGCTGGGCTATCCGGCCGGAGGGATCATCGATCGGCCCCTGATCGATTTCGAGCCCGGCCTGCACATGGACCGCTGGCTGAACCTGTGGAAGCGCGCCCGGGCCAGTGAGGAGGGCCCGCAAAGTTTCGAATCCAATTGCGTGCGGGCTGATGGCAGCATCCTGCCGGCCGATGTCTCGTTGAGTTTCTTGCGCTTTCGCGATGGCGAATACTTGGTGGTTTACCTCAACGATGTCACCGAGCGGCGCCGCGCCCTGGCGGCCTTGCAGGAAAGCGAGGCGCGGCTGCAAGGCATCGCCGCCAACGTTCCGGGGCTGGTTTTCCGGCTGGAGCGGGCGCCAGTAACCGGTCAGATCGACTTTGCCTACATCAGCGAAGGCAGCGAAAGCCTGGTGGGGTACTCGCCGGCCACGCTGGCGCATCGCGATAAAGGCCTGCGCAGCCTCGTGCATCCGGATGACAAGGTCAGCTATCACCAGACCCAGGATCATGCGCTGGATACCGACAGCGACTGGTCGTGGCAGGGGCGAATCCTGACGCGTCAGGGCGAGCAGCGTTGGGCGGAAATCAAGGCCATCACCCGCCGGCTGGAAGACGGCGCCTATGTTTGGGACGGGATCGTCTGGGACATCAGCGAGAGCAAGCGCATCGAAATTGAACTGGCCAGCTCCCGGGAACAACTGCGTGAGTTGTCCGCGCACCTGGAAAGCGTGCGCGAAGAAGAAAAAGCGCGCATTGCCCGGGAAGTTCACGACGAATTGGGGCAGATGCTCACCGTGTTGAAGCTGGAAACGTCCATGTGCGAACTGGCGTACGCCCAGCTCGACCCTGGTCTTAACGAGCGCTTGAACAGCATGAAGCGCTTGATCGCTCAATTGTTTCAGCTGGTCCGTGATGTGGCCACGGCATTGCGACCGCCGATTCTCGACGCAGGTATCGCCTCGGCCATTGAATGGCAGGCCCGCCGGTTCGAGGCGCGCACGCAGATCCCGTGTCTGGTGCAGGTGCCGGACAATTTGCCGGTGCTCAGCGATGCGAAGGCAATCGGCCTGTTTCGAATCCTTCAGGAGGCGCTGACCAATGTCATGCGGCACGCCCAGGCGCATACTGTTGAACTGACACTGACCCTTGAAGGCAACGAATTGTGTCTGACGGTCAGCGATGATGGCGTAGGATTTGTCGCCGCGCCTGGCAGGCCAACGTCCTTTGGGATCGTCGGCATGCGTGAGCGGGTGTTGATCCTGGGCGGCGAGTTGTCGCTGGAGAGTGAGCCGGGTGAGGGTACGACGTTAGAAGTGCGAGTGCCTCTGGACGAATCCTGAAGAATTTGTGGTGTCTGTGCTGACGCCTTCGCGAGCAAGCTCGCTCCCACAGGGGAACGTATTCCAAATGTGGGAGCGAGCCTGCTCGCGAATGATCTTGAACCTGGAGAAGAACGTGATCCGTGTACTGGTAGCCGAAGACCACACCATTGTCCGCGAAGGCATCAAGCAGTTGATCGGCCTGGCCAAGGACTTGCTGGTGGTGGGGGAGGCGAGCAATGGCGAGCAGTTGCTCGACACCTTGCGTAATGTGCCTTGCGAAGTGGTGTTGCTGGACATCTCCATGCCGGGCGTCAACGGCCTGGAAGCGATTCCGCGGATTCGCGCCCTGAACAATCCGCCGGCGATCCTGGTGCTGTCGATGCACGATGAAGCGCAAATGGCCGCCCGGGCGCTGAAGGTCGGGGCTGCCGGTTATGCAACCAAGGACAGCGATCCGGCACTGTTGCTGACGGCCATTCGCAAAGTGGCGTCAGGCGGGCGTTACATCGACCCGGAACTGGCCGACCGCATGGTTTTCGAGGTCGGTCTTACTGACTCGCGTCCATTGCACTCGTTGCTCTCCGAGCGCGAATTTTCCGTGTTCGAACGCTTGGCCCAGGGCGCCAACGTAAACGACATCGCCCAGCAACTGGCGCTGAGCAGCAAGACCATCAGCACCCACAAGGCGCGGCTGATGCAGAAGCTCAACATCACCTCGCTGGCGGAACTGGTGAAGTACGCGATGGAACACAAGCTCCTCTAAAGCACATCGCTGTACCTGTGGGAGCGAGCTTGCTCGCGATAGCGGCGGGTCATTCAGCACCGATGTTGAATCTGATGCTGCCATCGCGAGCAAGCTCGCTCCCACAGAGATCTCCATCAAGTATCCGATTACCGGCATATCCAAAAGCGACATGTTTTTGCAGCGGCTTTGCCGATTCTTGCGGCTTGCAGCTTGAAGCGTGCTGCTGCCCTATCCATCCCCGCCATCCTTGTAGGGAAATCCCTACCCCCAACCTTCCATCCGGCTGAGGCGAATCTCTCTTGCGCCCCGATTTGCGCGGTCCCCAGCGTCCACTAGGCTTAACCCCACAGCAGTCATCAATAACAAAGGTGTGGGTATGAGCCAGGTCGATTCAAGCGCAGGGGCCAATGATGTTCTGGTCAGCTTTCGTGGAGTGCAGAAGAGCTACGACGGCGAGAACCTGATCGTCAAGGACCTCAACCTGGATATTCGCAAGGGCGAATTCCTCACATTGCTCGGGCCGTCCGGCTCCGGCAAGACCACCAGCCTGATGATGCTCGCCGGCTTCGAAACGCCGACCGCGGGCGAAATCCTGTTGGCCGGGCGCGCCATCAACAACGTGCCGCCGCACAAGCGCGACATCGGCATGGTGTTCCAGAACTACGCGTTGTTCCCGCACATGACGGTGGCCGAGAACCTGGCGTTCCCGCTGACCGTGCGTGGCATGAACAAGAGCGACGTCAGTGCACGGGTCAAGCGCGTGCTGAGCATGGTCCAGCTCGATGCCTTCGCCCAGCGCTACCCGGCGCAGCTCTCCGGTGGTCAGCAACAGCGTGTGGCATTGGCCCGCGCGCTGGTGTTCGAGCCGCAACTGGTGCTGATGGACGAACCCCTCGGCGCACTCGACAAGCAGCTGCGTGAACACATGCAGATGGAGATCAAGCACCTGCACCAGCGCTTGGGCGTGACCGTGGTCTACGTGACCCACGATCAGGGCGAAGCCTTGACCATGTCCGACCGCGTGGCGGTGTTCCATCAGGGCGAAATCCAGCAGATCGCTCCGCCGCGCACCCTCTACGAAGAGCCGAAAAACACCTTCGTCGCCAACTTCATCGGCGAGAACAACCGCCTCAATGGCCGCCTGCACAGCCAAACCGGCGACCGTTGCATTGTGGAACTCGGGCGCGGTGAGAAGGTGGAAGCCTTGGCGGTCAACGTTGGCCAGACCGGCGAGCCGGTGACCCTGTCCATTCGTCCGGAGCGAGTGAGCCTCAACGGCTCCAGCGACCAATGCGTCAACCGCTTCTCCGGGCGAGTCGAGGAATTCATCTATCTGGGCGACCACGTCCGGGTTCGCATGGAAGTCTGCGGCAAGACCGACTTCTTCGTGAAACAGCCAATTGCCGAGCTTGATCCCTCGCTCGCCGTCGGCGATGTGGTACCGCTTGGCTGGCAGGTCGAGCACGTTCGCGCGCTCGATCCACTTTTAGAGGCGCATTGATCGCCCCGGCAACACCAACACCAACCCTGCACGTGGAGAGAACAATAAATGTTGAGATCCCTGAAATTCACCGCTTTGGCACTGGGCATGATGGGCGCGGCACACGCAATGGCGGCCGGCCCGGATCTGACTGTGGTGTCCTTTGGCGGTGCGAACAAGGCGGCTCAGGTCAAAGCCTTCTATGCACCTTGGGAAGCGGCAGGCAACGGCAAGATCGTGGCCGGCGAGTACAACGGCGAAATGGCCAAGGTCAAGGCCATGGTCGACACCAAGAGCGTGTCCTGGGATCTGGTAGAGGTTGAGTCGCCGGAACTGTCCCGTGGTTGCGACGAAGACATGTTCGAGCAACTGGACCCGGCGCTGTTCGGCAAGACCGAAGACTACGTCAAGGGCGCCATCCAGCCTTGCGGCGTGGGTTTCTTCGTGTGGTCGACCGTGCTGGCCTACAACGCCGACAAACTGAAATCCGCACCGACCAGCTGGGTGGATTTCTGGGACACCAAGCAGTTCCCGGGCAAGCGTGGCCTGCGTAAGGGCGCCAAGTACACCCTGGAATTCGCACTGATGGCCGACGGCGTTGCGCCGAAAGACGTCTACAAAGTGCTGGCTGGCAAGGACGGTCAGGACCGCGCGTTCAAGAAGCTCGATGAGCTCAAGCCGAACATCCAGTGGTGGGAAGCTGGCGCACAACCGCCGCAATACCTCGCTTCCGGTGACGTGGTCATGAGTTCGGCCTACAACGGTCGTATCGCTGCCGTGCAGAAAGAAAGCAACCTGAAAGTCGTGTGGAACGGCGGCATCTACGACTTTGACGCATGGGCCATTCCAAAAGGTCTGGATGCCAAGCGCGCCGAAGCGGCGAAGAAATTCATCGCCTTCTCGGTACAGCCACAGCAGCAGAAGACCTACTCGGAAAACATCGCCTACGGCCCGGCCAACACCCAAGCCGTGCCGCTGCTGGCCAAGGATGTCCTGAAAGACATGCCGACCACCCCGGAAAACATCGCCAACCAGGTGCAGATCGACGTCAGCTTCTGGGCTGACAACGGCGAGCAACTGGAGCAGCGCTTCAATTCCTGGGCTGCGAAATAAGCAGAGGGCTCGCCCTCCTGTGAGGGCGAGCTTTTGTGGCGAGGGGGCTTGCCCCCGTTCGGCTGCGTAGCAGTCGTAAAACCATTGCATGCGGTGCATCTGATGCATCGGGAATGCAGGTTTCGGGGTCGCTACGCGACCCAACGGGGGCAAGCCCCATCGCCACAAGTTCGCTCCCACATTACCGATTGATCAAAGATTTGCGGAGTACGTCATGGCTATCGCCGTTCCCCTGAACGAGGGCACCAGCCCCACCTTGAAGCAGCGGCTCAAGCACGCCGAGCGGGTCAACCGCTGGAAGGCCCAGGCGTTGATCGCGCCGCTGGTGCTGTTTCTGTTGCTGGTGTTCCTGGTGCCGATCGTGGCGCTGCTCTACAAAAGCGTTGGCAACCCGGAAGTGGTCGGCGGCATGCCGCGCACTGTGACTGCCATCGCCAGTTGGGATGGCCGAGGCCTGCCCGCTGAACCGGTTTACAAAGCAGCGGCCGAAGACCTCGCCGAGGCTCGCAAGAATCAGACCCTGGGCGATCTGTCCAAGCGCCTGAACATGGAACTGGCCGGCTATCGCAGCCTGCTGACCAAAACGGCCCGCGCCTTGCCGCTTGCCACTGAACCGGCCTCCTATAAAGAAGCGCTGGAAGGCCTCGATGAGCGTTGGGGCGACCCGGCCTACTGGCAAGCGGTGCGCCGCAACACCAGCAGCATCACCCCGTATTACCTGCTGGCGGCTGTCGATCACCGCATCGACGACCTCGGCGAAATCGCCCCGGCCACCCCGGACCAGGCGATCTACCTCGACATCTTCGCCCGCACCTTCTGGATGGGCCTGATCATCACCGTGATCTGCCTGGTGCTGGCGTATCCTCTGGCTTACCTGCTGGCGAACCTGCCATCGCGCCAGAGCAACCTGCTGATGATTCTGGTGCTGTTGCCGTTCTGGACCTCGATCCTGGTACGAGTCGCGGCGTGGATCGTGTTGCTGCAATCGGGTGGCCTGATCAACAGCGGCCTGATGGCCATGGGCATCATCGATAAGCCGATCGAGTTGGTGTTCAACCGCGTCGGTGTCTACATCTCGATGGTGCACATCCTGCTGCCGTTCATGATCCTGCCGATCTACAGCGTGATGAAAGGCATCTCGCCGACCTACATGCGTGCCGCGATTTCCCTCGGCTGCCATCCGTTCGCCAGCTTCTGGCGGGTGTACTTCCCGCAGACCTATGCCGGTGTCGGCGCCGGTTGCCTGTTGGTGTTCATCCTCGCCATCGGCTACTACATCACCCCGGCATTGCTGGGCAGCCCGAACGACCAAATGGTCAGCTACTTTGTCGCCTTCTACACCAACACCAGCATCAACTGGGGCATGGCGACCGCACTTGGTGGGCTGCTGTTGCTCGCGACGGTCGTGCTTTATCTGATTTACAGCTGGCTGGTAGGCGCAAGCCGCCTGCGCCTGAGCTAAGGGGAGAACGAAATGCTGAGTCCTTATATGTCGCCCATCGAACGGGTGTGGTTCTACAGCTTGCGGATTCTCTGCGGCTTGATTCTGTTGTTCCTGATCCTGCCGGTGCTGGTGATCATTCCGCTGTCGTTCAACTCCGGCAGTTTCCTGGTGTACCCGCTGCAAGGCTTCTCATTGCAGTGGTATCACGATTTCTTCGCCTCGGCGGAATGGATGCGCGCCCTGAAGAACAGCATCATCGTCGCCCCGGCGGCTACGGTGCTGGCCATGGTCTTCGGTACGCTGGCGGCCATCGGCCTGACCCGTGGCGACTTTCCCGGCAAGGCGCTGGTGATGGCGCTGGTGATTTCACCGATGGTGGTGCCGGTGGTGATCATCGGTGTGGCCAGTTATCTGTTCTTTGCTCCGTTGGGATTGGGTAACAGCTTCTTCTCGCTGATCGTGGTGCATGCGGTGTTGGGTGTGCCGTTCGTGATCATTACCGTGTCGGCGACCTTGCAGGGGTTCAACCACAACCTGGTACGGGCTGCTGCGAGCCTGGGCGCTTCGCCGCTGACCACGTTCCGCCGGGTGACCTTGCCACTGATTGCGCCGGGCGTGATCTCCGGGGCGCTGTTTGCCTTTGCGACTTCGTTCGATGAAGTGGTGGTGACGCTGTTCCTCGCCGGCCCAGAGCAAGCGACCCTGCCACGGCAGATGTTCAGCGGCATCCGCGAAAACCTCAGCCCGACCATCGCCGCGGCCGCGACGCTGTTGATTGCCTTCTCGGTGATCCTGTTGCTGACCCTGGAATGGTTGCGTGGGCGTAGCGAGAAACTTCGTACTGCGCAGGTCTGAAGCCACACACCGACCCACTGCAACTTGTAGGAGCGAGCTTGCTCGCGATGGTCGCCAACGATAACGCGGGCCTTCTGAATGCCCGCGTCGCTCTCAGGTTCATCGCGAGCAAGCTCGCTCCTACAGTGTTATTTGGTGTTCCCGGAAACCTTGGTCATTCATGACCTGAATACCAGCCAACTCCAAATCCCCAGCTACTATTGTGCCCAGCTCCCCTATCTATAAGAGGCTGCGCACATGAGTCTTTCCTCTTTCAAAATCGCTCACAAACTGATCACCGGCGCAGGTGCCATCGAGCGGCTGGCCGCTGAGCTGACACGCCTGGACATCGACAACCCACTGATCGTCACCGACGTCGCCCTGGTCAAGTCCGGCACGGTAGAACTGGCACTGGCGCAGTTGGGTGGCCGCTCCTACGAAATCTTCGACCGTGTGCTGCCGGACCCGGAAATCGCCATCGTCGAAGATTGCATGCAGGTTTACCGCGACGGCGGGCATGATGGACTGATCGGCCTGGGCGGCGGGAGTGCCATCGACATTGCCAAGAGCGTGGCAGCCTACGCCGGGTACCACGGTGCGCTGGAGGATCTGTTCGGTATCGATCAGGTCCCGCGCAAAGGTCCGCCGCTGATCGCCATCCCGACCACCGCCGGCACCGGCTCGGAAGTGACCAACGTCGCCATCCTTTCCGACAAGGTCGCGCAACTGAAGAAGGGCATTGTCAGCGACTACCTGTTGCCGGACGTGGCGCTGGTCAGTCCGCAAATGACCCTGACCTGTCCACGCAGCGTCACGGCGGCCAGCGGTGTCGATGCACTGGTGCACGCTATCGAGTCCTATCTGTCGGTCAACGCCTCGCCGATTACCGATTCCCTGGCTATCGGCGCCATCAAGCTGATCGCCAAGGCTTTGCCCAAGGCCTACGCCAACCCGTCGAACCTGCAAGCCCGGGAAGACATGGCCACTGCCAGCCTGATGGCCGGCATGGCGTTCGGCAACGCCGGCGTTGGCGCGGTGCATGCGCTGGCATATCCGCTGGGCGGGCGCTTCAACATTGCCCATGGGGTCAGCAATGCCTTGCTACTGCCCTATGTCATGACCTGGAACAAGATGGCCTGCATCGAACGCATGCAGGATATCGCCGAGGCCATGGGCGTGAAGACCGCTCATTTGAGTCTCAACGAAGCGGCCGACAAAGCCGTGCAAGCCATGGCCGAACTGTGTGCCGCCGTGGAAATTTCCCAGGGCCTGCGCAGTTTCGGTGTGCCCGAGGACGCCATCCCGTCCATGGCCGTGGAAGCGGCGGGGATCGAGCGCTTGATGCGCAACAATCCACGCAAATTGAGTGCCGTCGATATCGAAAAGATCTATCGCGCGGCGTACTAGAGCCATTGCCGCTGATGGATGATGGCAAGGTCCAATCATCGCGCTCACGGTGCGCGCGTCAAAGCATGAGGTATACAATGCGCGCCATCGTGATTCTGCTCAGTAAAGGTGCGTCATGCAGCCCTTCGTAATTGCTCCGTCGATTCTCTCCGCCGACTTCGCCCGCCTGGGTGAAGAAGTGGACAACGTCCTGGCCGCCGGCGCCGACTTCGTGCACTTCGATGTCATGGACAACCATTACGTGCCAAACCTGACCATCGGCCCGATGGTTTGCTCGGCACTGCGCAAGTACGGCGTGACCGCGCCGATCGACGCGCACCTGATGGTCAGCCCGGTGGACCGCATCGTGGGCGACTTCATCGAAGCCGGCGCGACTTACATCACCTTCCACCCGGAAGCCACCCAACACGTCGACCGTTCCCTGCAACTGATCCGCGAAGGCGGCTGCAAGTCGGGCCTGGTGTTCAACCCGGCAACCCCGCTGGACGTGCTCAAGTACGTGATGGACAAGGTCGACATGATCCTGCTGATGAGCGTCAACCCGGGCTTCGGCGGGCAGAAGTTCATCCCTGGCACCCTCGACAAATTGCGCGAAGCGCGGGCGCTGATCGATGCTTCGGGCCGTGACATTCGCCTGGAAATCGACGGCGGCGTGAACGTGAACAACATTCGCGAAATCGCTGCGGCTGGCGCTGACACCTTCGTCGCCGGCTCGGCCATCTTCAATGCGCCGAACTATCAGGAAGTCATCGACAAGATGCGTTCCGAACTGGCGCTGGCTCGCCCATGAGTGGTTTTGAGCAGCTGTTCCCGGGGCAACTGCCGCGGCTGGTGATGTTCGATCTGGACGGTACGTTGATCGACTCGGTCCCGGACCTGGCAGTGGCTGTGGACAAGATGCTGCTCAAACTCGGTCGCCAATCCGCCGGTCTGGAAGCGGTGCGCGAATGGGTCGGCAATGGCGCGCCGGTGCTGGTGCGTCGGGCGCTGGCTGGCGGTCTTGATCATGCTGCGGTCGATAACGACGAGGCCGAACGGGCGCTGGAGTATTTCATGCAGGCTTATGGCGAGAGCCATGAGTTGACCGTGGTTTACCCCGGCGTTCGCGACACCCTCAAATGGCTGCAGAAGCAGGGCGTCGAGATGGCGCTGATCACCAACAAGCCGGAGCGTTTCGTCGCGCCGCTGCTGGATCAGATGAAAATCGGCCGTTATTTCCGCTGGATCATCGGCGGTGACACCCTGCCACAGAAGAAACCCGATCCGGCCGCGCTGTTCTTCGTGATGAAAATGGCCAATATTCCGGCTTCTCAGTCGTTGTTCGTTGGCGATTCGCGCAGCGATGTGCTGGCGGCGAAAGCGGCGGGAGTCAAGTGCGTAGCCCTGAGCTACGGCTATAACCACGGCCGACCGATCGCGGAAGAATCGCCGGCGCTGGTGATCGACGACCTGCGCAAACTAATTCCCGGTTGCCTGGATCCGGCCGCTGAGATAACGTTGGCCGACGCTGTCAAACCCCCTTCTGGAAACGCCATCGTGGTGGTCACTCGCAAACTCTGGATGAAAGTCATCAAGGCCCTGGCCCGCTGGCGTTGGCGCGCCTGACTTGATCCTGGCCGGTTTCCGGCGCGTTTGCATACCTGACTGTTCGATCCTCAAGCCACGAGGCACCTCATGATCCGCGAAGAATTCCTGCGTTTGGCCGCTGCCGGCTACAACCGCATCCCGCTTGCCTGCGAAACCCTGGCCGACTTCGACACACCGCTGTCGATCTACCTGAAGCTGGCCGACGAGCCCAATTCCTACTTGCTGGAGTCCGTACAGGGCGGCGAGAAGTGGGGCCGTTACTCGATCATCGGCCTGCCGTGCCGTACCGTGCTGCGGGTTCACGATCATCACGTCAGCGTGACCGTCGATGGCGTCGAGACCGAAAGCCACGATGTGGAAGACCCGCTGGCCTTCGTCGAAACCTTCAAGGCTCGCTACAACGTGCCGACCATTGCCGGCCTGCCGCGTTTCAACGGCGGCCTGGTGGGTTACTTCGGCTATGACTGCGTGCGTTATGTGGAAAAGCGCTTGGGCAAGTGCCCGAACCCGGACCCGCTGGGCGTACCGGACATTCTGCTGATGGTGTCCGACGCCGTGGTGGTGTTCGACAACCTGGCCGGCAAGATGCACGCCATCGTCCTGGCCGACCCGTCCCAGGATGACGCCTTCGAGCAAGGTCAGGCACGCCTGGAAGAGTTGCTGGAAAGACTCCGTCAACCAATCACCCCACGCCGTGGCCTGGACTTCAGCAAGCAACAATCGGCTGACCCGGTGTTCCGCTCCAGTTTCACCCAGGACGATTACGAAAAAGCCGTCGACACCATCAAGGAATACATCCTGGCTGGCGACTGCATGCAGGTCGTGCCGTCCCAGCGCATGTCGATCGATTTCAAGGCGGCGCCGATCGATCTGTATCGCGCGCTACGCTGCTTCAACCCGACGCCTTACATGTACTTCTTCAACTTCGGCGACTTCCACGTCGTCGGCAGTTCACCGGAAGTATTGGTGCGGGTCGAAGACAACCTGATCACCGTGCGCCCGATTGCCGGCACCCGTCCGCGGGGAGCCAATGAAGAGGCAGACCTGGCGCTGGAAGAAGACCTGCTGTCGGACGACAAGGAAATCGCCGAACACTTGATGCTGATCGACCTCGGTCGAAACGACACCGGTCGCGTATCGGAAATCGGCTCGGTGAAGCTCACCGAGAAGATGGTCATCGAGCGTTATTCCAACGTGATGCACATTGTGTCCAACGTCACCGGGCAACTGAAAGCCGGGCTGACGGCGATGGATGCACTGCGGGCGATTCTGCCGGCAGGCACCTTGTCCGGTGCGCCGAAGATTCGCGCGATGGAAATCATCGACGAACTGGAGCCGGTCAAGCGTGGCGTCTACGGCGGTGCGGTCGGTTACTTTGCCTGGAACGGCAACATGGACACCGCCATTGCGATCCGCACGGCGGTGATCAAGAACGGCGAGCTGCATGTACAGGCCGGTGGCGGCATCGTCGCCGACTCGGTGCCGGCGCTGGAATGGGAAGAAACCCTGAACAAGCGCCGCGCGATGTTCCGCGCCGTTGCCCTGGCCGAACAGACCCCGGAAAGCTGAGTTCACCGCTAACCTTGTGGCGAGGGAGCTTTTGTGGCGAGGGGGCTTGCCCCCGTTCGGCTGCGAAGCAGTCGCAAACGCTGTCGACTCGATAAGGCTGAAAGAATGCAAGGGGTCGCTTTGCGACCCAACGGGGGCAAGCCCCCTCGCCACAAAATGTATTCACTCAAAAAAAACGCGGCGCCTGTGAGGGCGCCGCGTTTTTTATTGCCTGCACATCAGAAGTCCAGCGCAACACCTACGTTGATGCCTTGTTGGGTGAAGTCGTCGTCCTTGCGAATGTTATAGCTGGCGCGCAGTGCCAGGTCCTTGGTGAGGTTGTGGCTCACCCCCAGGTTCACACGTTGCAAGTGACTTTGCGGGGTGTAGCCTTCCAGAGTGAACTGGTTGTTCGGCAGGCTGTTGAGGTTGATATCCACGTCCTGGGTATCGTCGTTGTACTCACGCTCGATTGCCGCTTCGCCGAACACCTGGGTTTGCGAGGTGATCTGGTATTTGCCCTGCAGGCCAGCGCCCAGGCGCCGGGAAATACGCTCCTGATCGGCAAAGGTCAGCGCCGTGGAATTGTTGCCGTCCTCCGAGTAACCATCGACTTGTACCTTGGAGAAGTCGGCGCTGACAAACGGCGACAGGTGCCAGGGGCTGCTGGCTTGTTGCGCAATGTCGTAACCCACGCGTGCGCTGAAGGCTTCGACGTAGCCGCTGGTATCGCCTTTTTCGCCGCGTTCGTTGACGCCCAGCTGGAATTTACGCTTGAGGCTGTCGTAATCCAGATGCCCGGCCGTCAACGCCGCGTCAGCCCACACACGGTTTTGCTGGTACTGGGCGAATGCCGTGCCCAGGTAAGTGTTGAGCTTGTAGTCGGAGTCGTTGTTGCCGGCTTCGAGTTCCTGGTTATAGAAACCGGCGACCAGACCAACACGCCAGGCATCGTCGAGACGATAGCTGCCACCGATGTTCAGGTTGGCGCCGTTGCCGTCGGCGCTTGCCACGCTGTCCTGACCGTCAAAGTCCTGATGCTGTCCGCCGCCGGAAACAATGGCTCGCCATTGGCCGACACCTTGCCAGTTTTCCCAATCGGCCAGCCACTGGTTGCGCAATTCATCCTGATGCGCGCGCACGGTGCCCTGGGCCATTTCCGGCAACAGGGTCAGCTCCCACGGCGCCGCCAGCAGGGAGTACGCGTAATCGGCGATCAGGCGCTGCCCGGCTTCGGTGGGGTGCACCGAGTCGTTGTAGATCAGCTTGGTCGGGTCCGGCGTGGCGCTGTTGATGCCGTAGCGGGCGTTCTCGGTGCAACCGTTGCCGCTGAAGCAGGTGGTGATGAGGTTCTGGTCGGTGGCCAGGCCAAACTGTGCCGGGTTGGCGAACGTCTCTTTGAGCAATACCGGAATGTTCAGCGGGATGACTTCGGCATTGATGTTTTGCAGTCGGCTTACCAGTTCAGTGTTGAACTGGGCGCTGAGCTGGGACGTGAACGCTTGCAGCGGGGTGCCGTTGAATGCGGGGGTAAAGCCGATATCGGGTAGCAACCAGACCATGACGTATCTGGCGCCGGCGGTTTGCAGCGTCTGCACGCTATCGGCCAGGCGGTCGGCGGCGGCACTGGCCTGTGGCAGGCTGGTGACGCGTCCTTGCAAGAAGTCGTTACCGCCACCTGACAGGTAATACAGTGCGTTCGGGTCGGCACGGAAGTTATTGGATGGAAGATAGCCGGCCCGGGTGCGTTCGCCGGTGGCGGAGGTGCTGGTAATCGAATCAAGAATCTGGTCGGTACGGTAGCCGCCTACAGCCCAGTTGTTACCATCGGGCTGGCCGTTGCTGGCGCGTACCGCCGAAGATGATGAAGCGGTCTGGTCCGCCGAGAACCCCAGTTTTCCGCCCAGAATCTGTGTGGAGTTGAGCGAGCGGACTTCGCCGCTGCCATCCAGATACACCGGCCCCGTCCGGTTGGTGAAGCGCTGCGTCGCCCCGGCAGGCCCGCCCGTGTCGGTAAAGGTCCCTGCATCGTTGAGGCTGTCCCCGAAGACAACGAAATTTGTATAAGGATTAGGTGCGGCGTTCGCCTGGGCGCATGCGATCGCGAGCAAGCATCCTGCGAGCGGTACAAACAACGTCTGTTTGATCATGAGCAAGTCCGTTTATTTATTGTTTTAGTGAACGAAACGACAGTACCAAAAACTTCCGGCCTTTTGCCATCTGTCGCGAAGCCTTTGATAGTTTCGCGGGCAGCACCCCCGGCGATATTGCGCGCTCTGCCCAGCTAAGTTACTGTGCCGGGACGTACGAACGAGACCTTCCCCGTGTTGATCATCAGTAAACTCCTGGATCAAGTCATCAAGGCACACGCCCGCTGGCGTTGGCGCGCCTGAATTCTTTTGCCGGCTTCGCCGGACCTGTACCGCTTTGCCTTCTTTACCTGTTTGAAATGCCGCTTTGCTGGCGCTACACCGGCACCTGACAAAGTGCAGCGCTCTGCGGGTAAATCATTCGAAGGCCATCTTTAAAGTCAGTGAATTCAAGAGGTTCTTAACGCCATGTTGCTGATGATCGATAACTACGACTCCTTTACCTACAACGTTGTGCAGTACCTGGGCGAGCTCGGCTCCCAGGTTAAAGTCGTGCGCAACGATGAACTGACCATCGCTGAAATCGAAGCCCTCAACCCTGAACGCATCGTTGTGTCCCCCGGTCCTTGCACCCCGACCGAAGCCGGCATCTCGATTGAAGCGATCAAGCATTTCGCCGGCAAGCTACCGATTCTTGGCGTCTGCCTCGGCCACCAATCCATCGGCCAGGCTTTTGGCGGTGATGTGGTGCGCGCCCGCCAAGTAATGCATGGTAAGACTAGCCCGGTATTTCACGAGGACAAGGGTGTATTCGAAGGCCTGAATCGTCCGCTGACGGTGACCCGCTATCATTCATTGATCGTCAAGCGCGAAACCCTGCCCGATTGCCTCGAGCTGACCGCGTGGACCCAGCTCGAAGACGGCTCGGTCGACGAGATCATGGGCCTGCGTCACAAGACTCTGAACATCGAAGGCGTGCAGTTCCACCCTGAGTCGATCCTCACCGAACAGGGCCACGAACTGTTCGCCAACTTCCTCAAACAAACCGGCGGCACGCGCTAAGGACTTTTCATGAACATCAAGACAGCCCTGAGCCGTATCGTCGATCACCTCGACCTCAGCACCGATGAAATGCGCGATGTCATGCGCGAGATCATGACCGGGCAATGCTCGGATGCGCAGATTGGCGCGTTCATGATGGCCATGCGCATGAAGAGCGAAAGCATCGACGAAATCGTTGGTGCCGTGTCGGTGATGCGCGAACTGGCGGACAAGGTCGAACTCAAGACCCTCGACGGTGTGGTCGATGTGGTGGGCACCGGCGGTGACGGCGCCAATATCTTCAACGTGTCGACCGCTTCCGCTTTCGTGGTTTCGGCGGCCGGTTGTACGGTCGCCAAACACGGCAACCGTGCAGTCTCGGGCAAGAGCGGCAGTGCCGACCTGCTGGAGGCGGCCGGTATCTATCTGAACCTGACGCCGGTGCAGGTGGCGCGCTGCATTGACAATGTTGGTATTGGTTTCATGTTTGCCCAGACTCACCATAGCGCGATGAAATACGCCGCCGGCCCGCGTCGGGATCTGGGTCTGCGTACTTTGTTCAACATGCTCGGCCCGCTTACGAATCCGGCCGGTGTGAAGCATCAGGTGGTCGGCGTATTTACCCAGGCCTTGTGCCGGCCGCTGGCGGAAGTGTTGCAGCGTCTGGGCAGCAAGCATGTGCTGGTGGTGCATTCGAAGGATGGCCTGGACGAATTCAGCCTGGCCGCGCCGACCTTTGTCGCTGAACTGAAGGACGGCCAGGTCACCGAGTATTGGGTCGAACCGGAAGACCTGGGCATGAAGAGCCAGAGCCTGCATGGCTTGGCCGTGGAAAGCCCGGCGGCTTCCCTGGAACTGATTCGCGATGCCCTGGGCAAGCGCAAGACCGAGAACGGTCAGAAAGCGGCCGAGATGATCGTGCTCAATGCCGGTGCCGCACTGTACGCGGCCGACCTTGCCAGCAGCCTGAAAGAAGGCGTTGCCTTGGCGCACGATGCGCTGCACACCGGCCTCGCTCGAGAAAAGCTTGAGGAACTGGGTGCATTTACCGCGGTATTCAAAGTGGAGAATGAGGGATGAGTGTACCGACGGTTCTGGAAAAGATTCTGGCGCGCAAGGTTGAGGAAGTCGCCGAGCGTAGCGCTCGCGTCAGCCTCGCCGAGCTGGAAAATCTGGCCAAGGCGGCCGATGCACCCCGAGGTTTTGCCAAGGCGTTGCTGGCCCAGGCCAAGTTGAAGCAACCGGCAGTCATTGCAGAAATCAAGAAAGCCTCGCCGAGCAAAGGCGTGATCCGCGAGAACTTCGTTCCCGCCGACATCGCCAGAAGCTACGAGAAGGGCGGTGCGACCTGCCTGTCGGTGCTCACCGATATCGATTATTTCCAGGGCGCTGATGCCTACCTGCAGCAGGCCCGTGCGGCATGCAACCTGCCGGTGATCCGCAAGGACTTCATGATCGATCCGTACCAGATCGTCGAAGCCCGGGCCCTGGGGGCCGATTGCGTGCTTTTGATCGTTTCCGCGCTGGATGACGTGAAAATGGCCGAGCTGGCAGCCGTGGCCAAAAGCGTCAACCTCGATGTGCTGGTGGAAGTCCACGACGGCGACGAACTGGAGCGGGCCTTGAAAACCCTCGATACTCCGCTGGTTGGCGTGAACAACCGTAACCTGCACACCTTCGATGTCAGCCTGGAAACCACCCTCGACCTGTTGCCGCGTATTCCGCGCGATCGTCTGGTCATTACCGAGAGCGGCATTCTCAACCGTGCCGATGTCGAACTGATGGAAATCAGCGACGTCTACGCGTTCCTGGTCGGCGAAGCGTTCATGCGCGCCGAAAGCCCGGGTACCGAGTTGCAGCGCTTGTTCTTCCCTGAACGCGGTGTGCCTGTCAGCGGTTCGACCCTCGACTGATTACCCGCAGATCGAGTTGACCTCTTCGCGAGCAAGCCCGCTCCCACACAGGAATTTGCTAATACCAGAAATCCACAGTGGGAGCGGGCTTGCTCGCGAAGGCGGCATAAGATGCACGACAGACTTCATGTCCTACGGAATAGCTTATGACCTCACCTATCCCCCTGACCATCGAAGCCGGCCTGCAAGCCGAACAGGACTTGCTGGCATCGGTATGCGCTGGCGACGCGGAGTTCGGCGTGCTGTTCTGGCAGCCGAGCGATCGGGCGCTGGTCATGCCGCGCCGTTTGAACCGCCTGCCCGGTTTCGAGGCTGCATGTGAAGTGTCGGCGGCGGCAGGTTGGCCGGTGTTGTTGCGTGAAACCGGTGGCGAGCCGGTGCCGCAATCGGCCTCGACCATCAACATCGCACTGGTTTACGCGCCGCCGCGCAGCGAAGGGGATCTGAATCGCATCGAAACCGGTTACCACCGTTTGTGCGATCCGATTTGTCAGTTACTGGATGAGTTGGGTGGTACTTCGTCCCTGGGTGAAATCGAAGGCGCTTTCTGTGACGGTCGCTTCAACGTCAACCTCGATGGACGCAAAATGGTCGGAACCGCCCAGCGCTGGCGCCAGAGTCAGGGTGGGCAGCGTCCGGTAGGACTGGTGCACGGAGCGATGCTGATCGATAACGAGCGAGCGTCAATGGTCGCCGCGGTCAATCGTTTCAACGAGGCCTGCGATCTGGAGCAACGGGTACGCGCCGAAAGCCACATCGCGCTGCATGAGAAGTTCGCGGCACCCAATGCACTGGCACGTCTGGACGAACTCTACCGGTTGATGTTGGCGCAGATGTTCAGCGGCTAGGTTTTCGAGCTTATCGCGTACCGAAGACCACCATGGTCTTGCCTTTGACGTCCACCAGGTTGCGTTCTTCAAGATCCTTGAGCACGCGACCGACCATCTCCCGCGAACAACCGACAATCCGCCCGATTTCCTGACGGGTCACCTTGATTTGCATGCCGTCGGGGTGCGTCATGGCGTCTGGCTGTTTGCACAGCTCCAGCAGACAGCGGGCGACTCGACCGGTTACATCAAAGAATGCCAGGTCACCGACCTTGCGCGTAGTGTTGCGCAGGCGCTGTGCGATTTGTCCGCTGAGGACGTAAAGAATATCCGGATCCTGCAGGGACAACTCGCGGAATTTCGCGTAGCTGATTTCTGCGACTTCGCATTCAACCTTGGCCCGCACCCAGGCGCTGCGCTCCTGCTCCAGGCCGGCCTGCTCAAACAGACCCAACTCGCCGAAAAAGTCCCCGGGGTTCAGGTAGGAAATGATCATTTCCCGGCCGTCGTCATCTTCGATCAGGATGGTGACTGAGCCTTTGATGATGAAGAACAGCGTTTCCGAGCGGTCGCCGGCACAAATGATGTTGCTCTTGGCCTGATAACGGCGGCGCTGGCAGTGCATCAACAGCTTGTCGACGTTCTTGATCTTGGGGTTGGGGGCAATAGCAACCATGGTTGTATCCCGAAAAGACTGCACGGTGTGTTTGGTTTTTATGAATAGTGAACGCTGGAGTAAAGCTGGCCATGCGCCATTGAATTGGCGCCAGCTTAACAGACACTTCCTGCAATATTCGAGCATTTACCTACAAGGCGGTGGGATATGTCCTAGGACGCCGGGCGCTGTCAATCACGGGGCCTGTGCTAAGCTGGCGACCCTTTTTTATACAGTGGAGTCTTGGCGATGAAGGCACGCATCCAATGGGCTGGCGAAGCCATGTTCCTCGGCGAATCCGGTAGCGGTCATGTCGTGGTCATGGACGGTCCGCCCGATGCCGGCGGACGTAACCTGGGTGTCCGGCCGATGGAAATGTTGCTGCTGGGTGTCGGCGGTTGCAGCAATTTCGATGTGGTCAGCATCCTCAAGAAGTCCCGCCAGGCGGTCGAAAGCTGTGAGGCCTTCCTCGAAGCCGAGCGCGCGACCGAAGATCCAAAGGTGTTCACCAAGATCCACATGCATTTCGTGGTCAAGGGCCGCGGGCTGAAAGAAGCCCAGGTCAAACGTGCCATCGAGTTGTCTGCCGAGAAGTATTGCTCGGCCTCGATCATGCTCGGCGCGGCCGGTGTCGAGATTACTCACGACTACGAAATCATCGAGCTCGGTTGAATCGACATTCAACTATCATAAAAGCAGTGCAGACTCTGGCGATCCCAAGCTGACGTCTGCATAATGCGCCACTTTTTTCAGGGTAGTGGCCCGTCAGCCGACAGGCCTCGCACCCGAACAGACAACCAAAATCGCCATCGCGAAGAGGTGTTAACCGTCCTACGCAGGTGCGTTGTTCGCAACTGACGGGCATGCTTGATCACGCGGCCGGGCCGCAAACACATAGAGAGTTTTTAACGGTGAAAAGCAAACTCAAGCTCCACGGGTTCAATAACCTGACAAAGACCTTGAGCTTCAACATCTATGACATCTGCTACGCGGAAACTCCGCAAGACCAGCAGGCTTACGTCGAGTACATCAATAAAGAGTACAACGCGAAACGCCTGACGCAGATCCTCACGGAAGTTGTCGATATCATTGGTGCCAACATCCTGAACATTGCCAGTCAGGACTATGAGCCACAGGGCGCCAGCGTCACGATTCTGATTTCTGAAGAACCGGTGACCCCGACCGATAGCCAGATCGAAGAGTCCCCGGGCCCGTTGCCCGAAATCATCCTGGCCCACCTCGACAAGAGCCACATCACGGTGCACACGTACCCGGAAATCCATCCGGACGACGGCATTGCAACCTTCCGTGTGGACATCGACGTGTCGACTTGCGGGGTCATTTCACCGCTTAAAGCGCTCAACTTCCTGATTCACCAGTTCGATTCGGACATCGTGACCGTGGATTACCGTGTGCGCGGCTTCACCCGTGACGTTGAAGGCAAAAAACACTTCATCGACCACGAGATCAATTCGATCCAGAACTACCTCTCCGATGACACTTACGACGCGTACCAGATGACCGACGTGAACGTGTACCAGGAAAACCTGTTCCACACCAAGATGCTGCTGAAGAACTTCGAACTGGATAACTACCTGTTCGGCGACGCCACCAGCAACCTGTCCTCTGAGCAGCGCGCCCAGGTGACCGAGCGGGTGAAACACGAAATGCTCGAAATCTTCTACGCGCGCAATATGGCGTAAGATTTTCGGACACAAAAAAGGCGACTCCCTCACGGCAGTCGCCTTTTTTATGTCTTGCCCTTGTAGGAGCAAGCTTGCTCGCGATGGACGTTAACGATAACGCGTGTTTTCTGGGTAAACGCGTTGCCCTCAGGTTTATCGCGAGCAAGCTCGCTCCTACAAAAATCTGAAATCAGATCCGATAAGTACTCTTGGTCATCACCTTGGCCATCAGGCTCATCCCGAACTTCACCGGTGCCGGAAAGCGGAACCCGCCAGCATCCAGCGCACTTTCGGCATGTTGTTCTTCATCGATACGCATCTGTTCAAGAATCGCCCGGGATTTTTCATCCTCGGCCGGCAATTGCTCCAGATGTTCGTTCAGGTGTTTGCACACCTGGTCTTCCGTTGCCGCAACGAACCCCAGGCTGACTTTGTCGCTGATCAGGCCAGCCACTGCGCCAATCCCGAACGACATGCCATAAAACAGCGGGTTGAGGATGCTGGTGTGGCTACCCAGTTGATGGATGCGTTGTTCGCACCAGACCAAGTGATCGATTTCTTCTTCGGCGGCATGCTCCATCGCAGCACGCACTTGCGGCAGCTTGGCGGTCAGTGCCTGTCCCTGGTACAGCGCCTGGGCGCAGACTTCGCCGGTGTGGTTGATGCGCATCAGGCCGGCAACGTGGCGCGTGTCTTCGTCGCTCATTTTCGCATCCGGCTGCACGATGGCGGGCGACGGACGGTACGGCTGGCCGCTGAAGGGCAGCAGTGTGCGCATCGCGGCATCGGCTTGCAGCAGAAGGCGGTCAATTGGCGAGTAGTGACGTTGGGTTGTCATGCTGACCTCCGGGGGAATTTCGGCGGCCAGTTTAACCCAATCGGCCGGGGAAGGTTTGCGCTGGGTCATTGTGATGCAGAGACTGTGACAGTGTCGTGATGCCTTTTGTGGGAGCGGGCTTGCTCGCGAAGAGGGTCTGACATTCAGCATCCATGCTGGCTGATACTCCGTCTTCGCGATCAAGTCGGGTCGCCGCACCGCCGCTCCCACAGGGGGAGGCAGTAATCAGCCCGGCGGCCAGTGCATCTGGCGCTGACCCAGTACGTGCATATGTATGTGATAGACAGTTTGCCCACCCAGTTCATTGCAGTTCATGACGACGCGGAAGCCGTCTTCGCAACCCAGTTCCTTTGCCAGGCGCTGGGCGGTGAACAGGATGTGCCCCGCCAATGTCTTGTCGTCCTCGGTCAGGTCGTTCAGGGTGCGAACGGGTTTCTTCGGGACCACCAGGAAATGTACCGGTGCCTGTGGGGCAATGTCGTGGAAGGCCAGTACCTGGTCGTCCTCGTAAATGATCTTCGCCGGGATTTCCCGGTTGATGATCTTGGTGAACAGAGTATCCACAGCTGTTTTCTCCGTTGTTTGGGCTGGCCTGAGTGTACTCATGGCGTATGCCTGCGCCCAGCCTTTTACCTTGGGTTGGATCAGCGCGGGCAGTAGGCCTTGTTGACCATGCCGGCGATTGTGCGAGTCAGCCGCCGCGAGCCAAGCCGCGGCAGGAAGGCGAACCAGCGGTTGCGCCGCCCGGGAATGATGATCGCCTTATTCTTTTCCAGTGCGCGCACGGTGTAGAGCGCCACTTCCTCGGGGCTCATCAGCAGTTTGCTGTTGGTCAGCTTTTCGCTGTCGAGTTGCGCGGTACGGAAAAACGCCGTGCGGGTCGGCCCGGGGCAGAGCACCGAAACCTTGATCGCACATTTTTTCAGCTCGACGCGCAATCCTTCGGAAAAGTGCAGCACATACGCCTTGCTGGCGTAATAGGTGCTCATCCACGGCCCCGGCTGAAACGCCGCCACAGAGGCCACATTCAGAATCTGCCCGCCGCCTTGCAGGGCCATGCTGTTGCCGATGGCATGGCACAGGCGGGTGAGGGCGAGGATGTTCACTTCGATCAGGTCTTGCTCGGTCATCCAGTCCTGGGCCAGAAACGGGCCGCATGTGCCGATACCGGCGCAGTTGACCAGCAGATCGATTTGCCGGTCGCCTTCTTCCAGCTCCAGCAGGAATCCGGACAGGCGCAGCGGCTCGCCCAGGTCGCAGGCACGGAACAGCACTTCCACGCCGAACCGTTGGGTCAGTTCAATCGCAATACTTTCCAGCTGATCACGTTGTCGGGCCACCAGAATCAGGCTGCGGCCGCGCCGGGCCAGCGCTTCGGCCATTGCCAGGCCGATGCCGCTGGAGGCGCCAGTGATCAGAGCGTAACGGGTCATGCAGTTCTCCATCGCAACAGCTCCGCGCCGCGACGCAGGTGTCAGGGGCCAGGAGCGCTGTTCATTCTTTCGCAGAGTCTACAGGGGGCTGGGCCTCTTCGGCTGCATCGTCGGAGGAATTTGGCACCGGTTCGACCTCGACTTCGATTTCTTCGGTGGTGACCGAACTGCTGTCGTAGCTGCTCTGGGCGGCACTTTTGTATTCTTCCCGTATCGCTGTGAGACCACCGGCCAGCGAGCCGAACAGAACCAGCGCGATAACGATCAGCCACAGCGAAGACAGTACCTTGACTGCGGTACTGTTCGGCGGAGGCGGCGGGCCGTAGCGGTTGGCGGTGTCGTTGCCCGGCACAACCATGATCACGAACGGAAAGAAACTGCCAACGAACGGCACCAGGTTCAGCAGCCACAGCCAGCCGGACCAGCCGACATCGTGCAAGCGTTGAACGGTGATCTGGATGCTGACGAATACAAATCCGACGAACAGGATAAAGGCCAGCAAGCTGCCCAATATCAGGCCGGCGGTCGAATCCGCGCCGATGATAGCCAGGGCGATCAAGGCAAACACCCCGCACACGGCCAGGAGCACAGTTGACAGCACCAGCGTCCAGGCGAGGTAGCGCAAGCGGCCGATACGGCCATCGAAACTGAAGGGTTTGAGCGTGGCGAGTTCCGCTACGGCTTCGCCGACGGGCGCGCGAGGCGGCGCGTAAGGGGACTGCGGATCTGCAAAAGGCGCCTGGCTGCTGGCCGGAGCATGGTCATGAACGTCGGCGAGGTTCAGCTCGATCGGCGTTTCGGCTTCGATGCGGGCGTCGATACCGGTTTTGCTCAGCGCCTGGAGATAGGTCTGGGCATCGGCGTGCGACAGGTTGCGTTTGAGCGCTACCGGACGCCCGGTGAACAGGCGCTCAATGGCAGTGACATCGCTTTTGAACAAATCGGCGAGATTGAGCTTTGCCGTAGTGATGTCGACACCGGGCAGCAAGGCGCCCTCGAATACGATTTTGAAATGATTTTCGCCCATGTGCGAAGCATCCTTGTCGCGAGAGGTTGAAAGAACAATGTTGTGCCCGGGCGAGTGTAAGTCCGGCCGGGCAAGACTGGCCAAGGTTTGCTGTCAGCGCGGCCAGCGTTTTGGCAGCTGGGCGGCATGCTCCAGGGCTTGGCGGTACTCCGCGTCGAGACGCGCAATCAACTGCTCGACACTCGGCAAGTCTTCGATTTCTCCCACGCCCTGGCCTGCAGACCAAACGGTCTTCCAGGCTTTGGCCTCATCGCTCACGGGTTTGAGCTTGGAACCGAAGTTGATCTCGCCCTTGCCTTGCAAGGCGGCCATGTCGAAACCAGCGGCCTCCAGGCTCTTGCGCATGAAGCTCGCGGGGACACCCGACACGGCTGGAGTATGGATGATGTCTGCCGCTTTGGATGTCAGCAGCATTTCTTTGTAGGCGTCGGGCGCGTGACTTTCGGTCGTGCCGATAAATCGTGTACCAAAGTAGGCCAGATCCGCGCCGAGCAATTGAGCGGCAAGAATTTCGTGGCCGTGGTTCAAACAGCCGGCCAGTAACAGGGTCTTGTCGAAAAACTGGCGGATTTCGGCAATCAGTGAGAACGGGCTCCAGGTCCCCGCGTGTCCACCGGCGCCGGCAGCCACAGCGATCAAGCCATCCACGCCTGCTTCGGCCGCTTTCTCGGCATGACGACGAGTGGTCACATCATGGAACACCAGGCCGCCGTAGCTGTGCACCGCGTCGACCACTTCTTTCACTGCGCCCAGGCTGGTGATCACGATCGGCACTTTGTGCTCGACGCAGATCTGCAGATCCGCCTGTAAACGAGGATTGCTGTTGTGGACGATCAGGTTCACGGCATAAGGCGCGGGATTCTCCATTGTCGCCAGCCCGGCTTCGATTTCTTCCAGCCAGGCCTTGAAACCGCTGCTTTCGCGCTGGTTCAGCGCCGGGAAGCTGCCGACCACGCCCTGGCGACAACAGGCGAGTACCAATTGCGGATTGGAAATCAGGAACATCGGCGCCGCCACTACGGGCAGACGCAAACGTTCTTCGAGCAGAGCGGGCAGCGACATTGGAAGTACCCCGGTAAGTTGTGCCTGGTGGATTTAGAACGGCCGAACGACGACCAGAATTACGATAGCCAGCAATATCAGAACCGGCACTTCATTGAACCAGCGATAAAAGACATGGCTGCGGGTGTTCTCGCCACGGGCAAAACGTTTTACCTGGGCGCCGCACATGTGGTGGTAGCCGATCAGCAACACGACCAGGGTCAGTTTGGCGTGTATCCAGCCACCCTGGCTGAAGATGCCTGGATTGAGGTAGATGAGCCAGCCGCCGAAGATCAGCGTGGCGATCATCGCTGGGCCCATGATGCCCCGGTACAGCTTGCGCTCCATGACGCTGAAGCGTTCCTTGCTGATCGTGTCTTCACTTTGTGCGTGATAAACGAACAGTCGTGGCAAGTAAAACAGGCCGGCAAACCAGCATACGACGCTGACGATATGAAACGCTTTGAGCCACAGATAGAGCATTTTTGGTTATTCCCCAATTCACGGTAGTGGGAATAGTAGGGGGTTGAGCGTCCGCACGTCACCTTGACGGTTGTCGCAGGGGCGCGCGGCCCCTATTATCGACGGCTTTCCAGTGGGTTCGTTGAGGGCAGGTTTATGGTCAAGGTCGGTATCGTCGGCGGCACGGGTTACACCGGTGTTGAACTGCTGCGTCTGTTGGCGCAACATCCGCAAGCTGAGGTGGTTGTCATCACTTCCCGATCCGAGGCTGGCCTGGCCGTGGCCGACATGTATCCGAACCTGCGAGGCCATTACGACGGCCTGGCGTTCAGCGTTCCGGACATCAAGACCCTGGGTGCCTGCGATGTGGTGTTCTTCGCCACGCCGCACGGTGTTGCCCATGCCTTGGCGGGCGAGTTGCTGGCGGCCGGGACCAAGGTCATCGACCTGTCGGCGGACTTCCGTCTGCAAGATGCGGATGAATGGGCCAAGTGGTACGGCCAGCCGCACGGTGCACCGGAGTTGCTGGACGAGGCGGTCTACGGCTTGCCGGAAGTCAATCGCGAACAGATCAAGAAAGCGCGCCTGATTGCCGTGCCGGGCTGCTATCCAACTGCAACGCAATTGGGGTTCCTGCCATTGCTCGAAGCCGGCCTGGCCGATGCCGCGCATCTGATTGCTGACTGCAAGTCCGGCGTCAGCGGTGCCGGTCGTGGCGCTTCCGTAGGTTCGTTGTACTCCGAGACGTCGGAAAGCATGAAGGCTTATGCGGTCAAAGGTCACCGTCACCTGCCGGAGATTCGCCAGGGGCTGCGTCGCGCAGCAGGCAAGGACGTCGGCCTGACCTTCGTTCCGCACCTGACGCCGATGATTCGTGGCATTCACTCCACACTCTACGCAACCGTTGTTGATCGCTCGGTGGACCTGCAGGCGCTGTTTGAAAAGCGCTACGCCAACGAACCGTTCGTCGATGTGATGCCGGCAGGCAGCCATCCGGAGACGCGTAGCGTACGGGGTGCCAACGTCTGCCGCATTGCCGTGCATCGCCCTCAGGACGGTGATCTGGTGGTGGTGCTGTCGGTGATCGACAACCTGGTCAAAGGTGCTTCGGGTCAGGCCGTGCAGAACATGAACATTCTGTTCGGGCTGGATGAGCGTCTGGGCCTGTCCCACGCCGGCATGCTGCCGTAAGCGTTATCGCGTACAGCAAAAGGCCCGTCTGACGGGCCTTTTTGCATTCCGGGCCGGCGACTGGATTGGTTGATATACCATAACAATAGTTGACCGCTTTTCTAGGAGAAGCGGATAATGCGCGTCATCACGCAATATGACGGCGTAACGCCGGGAGATAGTCAGCATGAGCGTCGAATCCTTCACCCCCACGGCTTTGCAATTCACCCACGGTGCCGCGCACAAGGTGAAGAGCCTGGTCGATGAAGAGGGGAATGATCGCTTGAAGCTGCGCGTATTCGTTACGGGCGGCGGTTGTTCAGGTTTTCAGTACGGCTTCACCTTCGATGAAGAAGTGGCCGATGACGACACCATCGTCGAGCGCGAAGGTGTGAGTCTGGTTGTCGATCCGATGAGCTTCCAGTACCTGGCAGGTGCCGAGGTGGACTACCAGGAAGGTCTGGAAGGGTCGCGTTTCGTCATCAAGAACCCGAATGCGACCACCACTTGTGGCTGTGGTTCTTCGTTCTCGATCTGATCGGCGCACCTGTTTCACAGAACGCCGCACGGCCTCAGGGCCTTGCGGCGTTTTGCTGTGTGGTATTTATGCGGGGTAGATGGCGCCGAGGACCCGTAATCCACGGGCGCCGGTAACGCTTGGGCGATTGGCGGCGATGCCTTCGAGGCAGCAGTGAGCGAGCCAGGCAAACGCCATGGCTTCGACCCAGTCAGGATCGACGCCATATGCTGATGTGCTGCTGACTTTCGCCTTCGGCAGCAGACTGGCCAGGCGATTCATCAGTGCGGCGTTATGCGCGCCACCGCCGCAGACCAGCACTTCTTGAGTCTCTTTCTGGGCGCCTTGCAGCGATTCGATGATGGTCAGTGCGGTCAGCTCAAGCAGCGTTGCCTGTACGTCTTCGGCAGCGAAGGTCGGCAGCTGCGCCAGGTGCTGCATCAACCATGGCAGGTTGAAGACTTCCCGGCCGGTACTCTTCGGGCCTTGGGTGACGAAGAAGGGGTCGCTGAGCAGTGCCTTCAACAGATCGGGTTCAACCTTGCCGCTGGCGGCCCATTGGCCGTCACGGTCATAGGTGTCGCCGCGCTGCTGATGAATCCAGGCATCCAGCAGCACATTCCCTGGGCCGCAGTCGAAACCGGCCACCGGTTTGCCGGGCTCGATCAGGCTGAGGTTGCTGAAACCGCCGATGTTCAGTACGGCACGGTTGCCGGCCCGCTCTTCGAACAAGGCTTCATGAAAGGCTGGAACCAGCGGAGCGCCTTGACCGCCGGCGGCTACGTCGCGGCTGCGGAAGTCGCTGACCACGGTGATACCCGTCAGCTCGGTCAGCAGCGCCGGGTTGCCGATTTGCACCGTGAAACCGCGCGCTGGTTCATGGCGAATGGTCTGGCCATGGCTGCCAACCGCGCGGATATCGTCAGGGTTGAGGTGCTGTTGAGCGAGGAGGGTATTGATGCCCTGTGCCGCGAGCTTTACCCAGTTTTGCTGGGCGATGGCGGAGCGGGCAATCTCGTCCGGACCGCTGGCGCACAAGCCAAGCAGCTCTGTACGCAGGGAATCGGGCATGGGGATGTAGTGCGTGGCGATCAGCCTGATCGCCGGGGTCTGCTCGATCAGCGCGATGTCCAGGCCATCAAGGCTGGTCCCGGACATCACACCTATATAAAGCGCCATGACTTAACGCTTGGCCGAAGCCAGTTGAGTGGCTTTTTCCTGGTCCATGCGCGCCATCAGCGGTTGGCTCTGTGCCAGGAAGCGTGCGCGCTCGGCTTTGGAGATTGGATCGGCCATCGCGACTTTCTGGCCCAGCGGGTCGACGTGCACGCCATTCACCTGGAACTCGTAATGCAGGTGCGGACCGGTGGAGAGACCGGTGGTGCCGATATAGCCAATCACCTGGCCCTGTTTCACCGTGCCGCCAGTCTTCACGCCTTTGGCGAAGCCTTGCATGTGGCCGTAGAGCGTTGTGTAGGTGTTGCCGTGCTGGAGGATCACGGTATTGCCGTAGCCACCACGACGGCCGGCCAGCAACACCTTGCCATCACCGGCAGCCTTGATCGGCGTGCCGCGCGGTGCAGCGTAGTCGACGCCTTTGTGGGCGCGGATCTTGTTCAGGATCGGGTGTTTGCGACCCATGGAAAATTTCGAGCTGATGCGGGCGAAGTCCACCGGTGTGCGGATGAACGCCTTGCGCATGCTGTTGCCGTCAGCGGTGTAGTAACTGCTGTTGCCTTGTTTGTTGGTGTAACGCACGGCGGTGTAGGTTTTGCCGCGGTTGGTGAAGCGCGCCGACAGGATCGGGCCAGTGCCGACGGCCTTGCCGTTGACCACTTTTTGCTCGTAGATCACGTCGAACTCGTCGCCCTGGCGAATATCCTGGGCGAAGTCCACGTCGTAGCCAAACACACTGGCCATGTCCATGGTCAGGCTGTGAGACAGGCCGGCCCGGGCTGCGGACTGCGACAGCGAGCTGTTGATCACGCCATGAACGTAAGCCGAGCGCACGGTTGGTTTTGCGGTAATGCGGTTGAAGGTATAGCCCTTGTCGTTCTTGGTCAGGCTGATGCTTTCGAGGTCGTTGAGCTTGCTGTGCAGGTTGGTCAACTGGCCGTCAGGACTCAGTTCGAATTCGAGTTTTTGCCCGTGCTTGAGCTGGCTGAACTGCTTGGCCTGCTTGTCGCTGGCCAGCACGTCGTGCACTGAGGTGGCCGGGAGGCCGACTTTCTCGAACAGCGTAGAGAGGGTGTCACCCTTGGTGACGATCACTTCCCTGTGGCTTGCCGGCTTCTTTTCTTCGACGACCGGCACCGGTGCAGGTTCGGCTTGAGCGGTTTCCTGGGTGTCTTCGGCACTGTTGTCGATCTGCGCGAAGGGGGAGGTTGCTGGTTCATTTGTGGCTTGAACGGCGTCAGCAGCGTCTTGTTCTTGTGTCAGTTGTTCAGCAGGGCTTTCCAGTTCAAGACTCAGGGTTGTCTTTTTGGCTTCGACATCGCTGGAAGGGAATACCAGGAGCGCCAGACTGAGAAGGGCGGCGATGCCACTTGCAGCAAGCAAGTGGGTCTTCGGGTAAAGCGGCGGCGCTTTAGACGATTCTGTGGTCATAAGTGGTTTTGACTTTGAAAAAAGATGAATTGGAAAAGATGAATGACATGATGAAGATGAAATAACTGTATAAAATATAACCAAATCATCTCTGAAGCAAGTCCGTAGGCACTCTGTCTGCGGATTGGCGTCCGTGCGCCGGGCAAACCTTGTATTTGACGCGCGATCTTGTATGGTTGGTTCCCTTTGAATCTGAGCCTTGCGGGTCTGTTATGAAGTCGGTTGAAGAGCAGCTAGCGCTGATCAAACGTGGTGCGGAAGAACTGTTGGTCGAGTCCGAGCTGATTGAAAAGCTCAAGCGTGGCCAGCCGCTACGTATTAAGGCGGGCTTCGATCCAACGGCTCCGGATCTGCACTTGGGTCACACCGTGCTTATTAATAAGCTGCGCCAGTTCCAGGAGCTGGGGCATCAGGTGATCTTCCTGATTGGTGACTTCACCGGGATGATCGGCGACCCGAGTGGCAAGAGTGCCACGCGTCCACCGCTCACTCGCGAGCAAGTCCTCGAGAATGCCGAGACCTACAAGACTCAGGTCTTCAAGATTCTGGATCCGGCAAAAACCGAAGTGGCATTCAACTCCACCTGGATGGATCAGATGGGGCCGGCCGACTTCATTCGCCTGACTTCGCAATACACCGTGGCTCGTATGCTCGAGCGCGATGACTTCGACAAGCGCTACACAACCAATCAGCCAATCGCCATTCATGAGTTCCTTTATCCGCTGGTTCAGGGTTATGACTCTGTGGCTCTGCGCGCAGACGTGGAGCTCGGCGGCACCGATCAGAAGTTCAACTTGCTGATGGGGCGTGAGCTGCAGCGTGGTTATGGTCAGGAAGCCCAGTGCATTTTGACCATGCCGCTGCTTGAAGGTCTGGATGGTGTGAAGAAGATGTCCAAGTCCTTGGGTAACTACGTCGGCATCCAGGAGGCGCCGGGTGTGATGTACGGCAAGCTGGTTTCCATTCCGGATGCGCTGATGTGGCGTTACTTCGAGTTGCTCAGCTTCCGCTCCATGGATGAGATCAATGCGTTCCGCGCTGATGTCGAGGCGGGTGCCAATCCGCGCGATATCAAGATCAAGTTGGCTGAGGAGATCGTTGCGCGCTTCCATGGTGAGGAGGCTGCGGCCAATGCTCATCGTGCCGCCGGTAACCGTATGAAGGATGGCGAGCTGCCGGATGATCTGCCGGAAATCGAATTGACTGCTGCCGAAGACATGCCGATCGCTGCTGTCCTTAATAAAGCGGGGTTGGTTAAGAACTCCGCGGTGGCGCGAGATCTCCTGGGTTCCGGTGGTGTACGTATAGATGGTGAGGTTGTCGATCGCACCTTTATATACGCACTGGGCGCGACCCATGTTTGCCAGGCCGGGAAGAAGGCATTTGCGCGTATTACGCTCAAATCCGAATAAAGCTGAAATAAGGGGTTGACGGCGAATTCTAGAGGCCTATAATTCGCCCCACTTCCGGCGCAGTCGAAACGGAAAACTCCTTGGTAAACAAAGAGTTACGCAGTTTTCGGCAG
>NZ_JBXAOQ010000016.1:0-116006 GCF_058802985.1 Pseudomonas sp. GW822-FHT01E03 | reverse complement strand
CCCCCCCCCCCCCCCCCCCCCCCCCCCCCCCCCCCCCTCCCCCCCCCCCCCCCCCCCCCCCCCCCCCCCCCCCCCCCACAGGGTTTTGCATTGTTTCGGGATCGCGTATCAGGCTTCCAGGCCAAGGATATCCCGAGCCACAGCCTCGGCAATGCGAATCCCGTCAACACCCGCCGACAGAATCCCGCCCGCATAACCGGCCCCTTCACCGGCCGGGAACAAGCCCTTCACGTTCAGGCTCTGCAACGACTCGTTACGGGTAATGCGCAGCGGCGACGAAGTGCGGGTCTCGATCCCGGTCAGCACTGCGTCGTGCAGCGAGTAACCACGAATCTGCTTCTCGAATGCCGGCAAGGCTTCGCGAATTGCTTCGATGGCGAATGCCGGTAGTGCCAGCGCCAGATCACCCAGGGCAACGCCCGGCTTGTAGGACGGCTCGACGCTGCCCAGTTCGGTAGACGGTTTGCCCGCGATAAAATCGCCGACCAGTTGCGCCGGCGCTTCGTAGTTGCTGCCGCCCAGCACGAATGCGTGGGACTCCAGGCGTTCCTGCAGCTCGATACCGGCCAGCGGGCCGCCCGGATAATCGACTTCCGGCGTGATGCCGACGACGATGCCGGAGTTGGCATTGCGCTCGTTACGCGAGTACTGGCTCATGCCATTGGTGACCACGCGGTTTGGCTCGGAAGTCGCCGCCACCACGGTGCCGCCCGGGCACATGCAGAAGCTGTAGACCGAACGGCCGTTCTTGGCGTGGTGCACCAGCTTGTAGTCGGCGGCGCCCAGTTTCGGGTGGCCGGCGTACTTGCCCAGGCGCGCACGGTCGATCAGCGACTGCGGGTGCTCGATGCGGAAACCCACCGAGAACGGCTTGGCTTCCATGAACACGCCACGGCCGTGAAGCATGCGGAAGGTGTCGCGGGCGCTGTGGCCGAGGGCCAGGATCACGTGTTTCGAGTGGATCTGTTCGCCGCCATTGAGTTCGACGCCGACCAGTTGGCCGTCTTCGATCAACACGTCGGTGACGCGCTGCTGGAAGCGCACTTCACCGCCCAGGGCGCGAATCTGCTCACGCATGTTTTCCACCACGCCGGTCAGACGGAACGTACCGATGTGCGGTTTGCTGACGTAGAGGATTTCTTCCGGAGCACCGGCCTTGACGAATTCGTGCAGGACTTTACGGCCGAGGAATTTCGGGTCCTTGATCTGGCTGTAGAGCTTGCCGTCGGAGAACGTCCCCGCGCCGCCTTCACCGAACTGCACGTTGGATTCCGGGTTGAGCACGCTTTTGCGCCACAGGCCCCAGGTGTCCTTGGTGCGCTGGCGTACTTCGGTGCCGCGCTCGAGGATGATCGGCTTGAAGCCCATTTGCGCCAGCAGCAGCCCGGCGAAAATCCCGCACGGGCCGAAGCCGACGACGATCGGCCGCACGCTCAGATCGGCCGGCGCCTGGCCGACTTCCTTGTAGCTGACATCCGGCGCCACGTTGACGTTACGGTCATCGGCAAACTTGTGCAGTACCGCCGCCTCATCGCGAACTTCAAGGTCGATGGTGTAGATGAAGCACAGTTCGGAGGACTTTTTGCGCGCATCGTAGCTGCGCTTGAACAAGGTGAAATCGAGCAGGTCATCGCTGGCAAGCCCTAAGCGCTGCACGATGGCAGGGCGCAGGTCTTCTTCGGGATGGTCGATCGGCAACTTGAGTTCGGTGATTCGTAACATGGCGGGATCCGGTTCGCGGGGCGCACAACTGCGCCAGGGCGTTTGAAGCCCGCGATTATAAGCCTCAAAGGCGCAGGCCCGTGAGGCTTAAACGATCAGTCGTCGCGCGATCCGCCGAAATACCCGCAGCCGCGCTGTACCTGACCGTCGATGCGCAGCTCGGCGCTCATGTGCTGGATGCTGCCGGTGCTGCTGTCGACGCAACGTTGCGGTGCAACCCACAGTTCGATGTGCTGGTTGTTGGCTTCGGTGCTGAGGTTGAAACGGCCATCGCCCAGTTGCTCCTCGACGTAAGGCACGGCCAACGGCGGCTGGCCGGCCCGGTCGAGGACCATGCCTTTGCCGCTGACTTTCACGCTCCACTCCGGGGTGTGGCCGGCGGCGCGCAGGATCAGCAGCTTGAAATTCGGATCGTCGCACGCGGTGCCCGAGCGCTCGACGCGGTACAACTGCTCCAGATCGAGCTGGCCGTCACCACCGCCGCCGGCCACAACCCGCCCGCGCACGTCGGCAAACAGCTTGCCCTGTTTGTCCGCCAGGTTTGCGGCCTGCTGCAGGACGCTGGTGCCACCCGTGTCGTTGACCACGTAGCGGTTTGTCTGGTTGCACGGCTGGAACAGCAGTTTGCCGTCCGCCGCGGTCAACTGGCCTTGCATGCGTGTCTGGCCGACATGGGAGGCGTTCTGCCGCTCACCCTCGAACAACTGGCAAGCGGCGAACAGCGGAAGCAGGGCAACGAGGACTAAGGAACGGGCAACACGCATCTTGGGGTCTCCTGACAGGTGCCGCCACGTTACTCAGCCTGACCGTTCATCACAACCGGTTATCGTCTCCACTTTGTATTGGCGCGGACACAGGTTGCGATTTTTCATCTTCAGATGTGAAAGGTCTGACCCGTTTGCAGGCCTTCCACACTCTTGGCGTAGGCCAAGGCCACATCCGCCGCAGGAACCGGCTTGAAGCCACGGAAGTACGGCGCGTATTTGCCCATGGCTTCGACCAGGACGTTCGGGCTGATCGAGTTCACCCGCAGGCCGCGCGGTAGCTCGATGGCGGCGGCACGGACAAAGCTGTCCAGTGCACCGTTGACCAGCGCCGCCGAGGCGCCACTGCGAATCGGGTCGTGGCTGAGCACGCCGGTGGTGAAGGTGAACGAAGCGCCGTCATTGGCGAAGTCGCGGCCGATCAGCAGCAAATTGACCTGGCCCATGAGCTTGTCTTTCAGGCCCAGGGCAAAGCTCTCTTCGGTCATTTCGTTGAGCGGTGCGAAGGTCACGTTACCGGCCGCGCACACCAGTGCATCGAATTTGCCGGTCTGCTCGAACAGCTTGCGAATCGAGGTGCTGTCACTGATGTCCACCTGAAAGTCGCCGCTGGTGCGACCGATGCGGATGATTTCGTGGCGTTGCGACAGTTCCTTGTCGACTGCCGAACCGATGGTGCCGCCTGCGCCGATCAAAAGAATTTTCATGGGGGCTGATCCTCGTATGGGTTGAACGAGGTTTCAGTTTAGGGTGGTTTTTTCTCCAGATAAGCGCACTAATAGACAACCTTTGGTTTTCAAATGGAAACAATCCATGAGCGAGATGGATGACCTGGCGGCGTTCGCGGTGTTGATCGAGGCGGGGAGTTTTACCCTGGCGGCGCAGCAGCTTGGTTGCAGCAAAGGCCAGCTGTCCAAGCGCATCAGCCAGTTGGAAGCGCAGTTTTCCGTGGTGTTGTTGCAACGTACCACCCGCCGCTTGAGCCTGACGGCCGCTGGTGCTGCGTTGTTGCCCCAGGCCCAGGCGCTGGTAGTGCAAGTCGAGCGGGCCCGCCAGGCCCTGGCGCGCCTGAAGGACGACATGGCCGGCCCGGTGCGGATGACGGTGCCGGTGTCGCTCGGGGAAACCTTCTTCGATGGCCTGTTGCTGGAGTTCTCGGCCAGGTATCCCCAGGTGCAGATCGAGCTGGAGCTCAACAACAGCTACCGCGACCTGTCTCGCGACGGCTTCGATCTGGCGATTCGTTCCGACGTGGCCATTGACCAGCGACTGGTGGCGCGTCCACTGCTGGCGTGGCAAGAACTGACCTGTGCCAGCCCGGCTTATCTGGAGCAATACGGTGAACCGCAAACCCCCCAGGCGCTGGCCGAGCATCGCTGCCTGCTCAACAGTCATTACAGCGGCCGCGAAGAGTGGCTGTATCACCAGCAGCACGAGTTGTTGCGGGTGCGAGTGTCGGGGCCGTTCGCCAGCAACCACTACAACCTGTTGAAGAAAGCCGCACTGGTCGGCGCCGGTATTGCGCGCCTGCCATCCTACTGTTTGCCAACAGAGCTGGCGGACGGGCGCTTGCGATGGCTGCTGCGCGATTATCAGACCCGCAGCATGCCGATGTATCTGGTGCATCCATATCAGGGCGGTTTGCCCAAGCGCACGCAGGTACTGGCGGATTATTTGATCGGGTGGTTCAAGCGCAGTGGGGAGGTGCTGGATCGGTTGTAAATGTCCTGTGGGAGCGAGCCGGCTCGCGATGGACGTTAACGATGATGAGGGCTGTCTGAATGAACGTGGCGCCCTCCAGTTTTTCGCGAGCAAGCTCGCTCCTACAGAAGAGGGTCTGTGTAGCTATAGGGGGGCATAAAAAAACGGCCCGCAAAGGCCGTTTTTTTGTTTACCGCTAAGGCTTAGCCGCCCAAGTACGCATCACGCACTTTCGGGTCGGTCAGCAGCGCTTCACCGGTGCCTGTCATCACCACCCGGCCGTTCTCCAGAACGTAGGCTCGGTCAGCGATCTTCAGCGCCTGGTTGGCGTTCTGCTCGACCAGGAACACTGTCACACCGTCCTTGCGCAGCTGTTCGATGATGTCGAAGATCTGCTGGATGATGATCGGTGCCAGGCCCAGCGATGGCTCGTCGAGCAGCAACAGCTTGGGCTTGCTCATCAGCGCACGGCCGATGGCGAGCATTTGCTGTTCGCCGCCGGACATGGTGCCGCCGCGCTGGTTGAAGCGTTCTTTCAGGCGTGGGAAAAGTCCGAGAACCTTGTCCATCTGTTCCTGATAGTCGCCCTTGGCGGTGAAGAAACCCCCCATGGACAGGTTTTCTTCAACGGTCAGTCGGGAAAACACCCGACGACCTTCCGGCACCACGGCGATGCTCTTGCGCATGATCTGCGAAGAGTCCTGGCCGACCAGTTCCTCACCCATGTAGCGGATGCTGCCGCTGTGGGCGCGCGGCGAACCGCAAAGCGTCATCAGCAGCGTGGACTTGCCGGCACCGTTGGCACCGATCAGGGTCACGATCTCGCCCTGGCGGACTTCGACGTTGACGCTGTGCAGGGCCTGGATCTTGCCGTAGAAGGTGGAAACGTTTTCGAACTGCAGCATTTACGCTTCCCCCAGGTAGGCTTTGATCACTTCAGGATTGTCGCGGATCTGTTCCGGCGTGCCGTTGGCCAGGGGCGTGCCCTGGTTGATCACGACAATGTGGTCGGAAATGCTCATGACCAGCTTCATGTCGTGTTCGATCAGCAGCACGGTGACGTTGTGCTCTTCACGCAGCATGCTGATCAGCGCCTTGAGGTCCTCGGTTTCCTTCGGGTTCAGGCCGGCAGCCGGTTCGTCGAGCATGAGGATCCGCGGGCGGGTCATCATGCAACGGGCGATTTCCAGACGACGTTGCTGACCGTAGGCCAGGGTGCCGGCCGGACGGTTGGCGAACTCCTTGAGATTGACCTTTTCCAGCCAGAATTCGGCGAAATCCATGGCCTCGCGCTCGCTTTTGCGGAACGACGGGGTCTTGAACAGGCCGGACAGGAAGTTGGTGTTCAGGTGACGATGCTGGGCGATCAAGAGGTTCTCGACCGCCGTCATGTCCTTGAACAACCGCACGTTCTGGAAGGTGCGCACCACGCCTTTGAGGGCAATCTTGTGGCCCGGCAGGCCTTCGATCGCTTCGCCGTCGAGCAGGATGCTGCCGCCGCTCGGCTTGTAGAAGCCGGTCAGGCAGTTGAACACGGTGGTCTTGCCGGCGCCGTTGGGGCCGATCAGCGCAACCACTTGTTTCTCTTTCACGCTCAAGGCTACGCCGTTGACCGCCAGCAAGCCGCCGAAGCGCATGCTCAGGTTTTCTACTTTAAGGATCTCGCGGCTCATTTGCGCAGCTCCATGTGAGGACGTTGCATGGGCAGCAGACCCTGAGGGCGCCAGATCATCATCAGTACCATCAAGGCACCGAACATCAACATGCGGTACTCACTGAACTCACGCATCATTTCCGGCAGCAGGATCATCACCACGGCAGCGAGGATCACGCCCAGCTGCGAGCCCATGCCACCCAGCACCACGATGGCGAGGATGATCGCCGACTCGATGAAGGTGAAGGACTCCGGCGTCACCAGACCCTGACGGGCAGCGAAGAAGCTACCGGCGAAACCGGCGAAGCTCGCACCCAGGGTGAAGGCCGACAGTTTGATGACGGTCGGGTTCAGGCCCAGGGCACGGCAGGCGATTTCGTCTTCACGCAACGCTTCCCAGGCGCGGCCCAACGGCATGCGCAGCAAACGGTTGATGACGAACAGCGCACCCAGGGCAAGCAACAGCGCAACCAGGTAGAGGAAGATCACCTTGTTGATCGAGTTGTATTCCAGGCCGAAATACTCATGGAAGGTTTGCAGGCCTTCCGCGGCTTTTCGTTCGAAGGTCAGGCCGAAGAACGTTGGCTTCTCGATGTTGCTGATACCGTTCGGACCGCCAGTGAGGCCGGTCAGGTTACGCAGGAACAGACGAATGATTTCACCGAAGCCCAAGGTCACGATCGCCAGGTAGTCACCACGCAAACGCAGCACCGGGAAACCGAGCAGGAAGCCGAAGGTGGCCGCCATCAGGCCGGCGATCGGTAGGCAGATCCAGAAGCTCAGGCCGTAGTAGTGCGACAGCAGCGCGTAGCTGTAGGCGCCGACGGCATAGAAACCGACGTAACCGAGGTCGAGCAGACCGGCCAGGCCGACCACGATGTTCAGGCCGAGGCCGAGCATCACGTAGATCAGCACCAGCGTAGCGATATCGACCGCACCGCGAGAGCCGAAGAACGGCCAGACCAGGGCACCGGCGATCAGCGCGATGATGATCCAGCGCTGGGTGGTCGGCAGGGTCAGGAAGTTGCTGGCCTTGGCCGGGATCAGCGGCATGCTCGGCGAAGAGCGCCAGGCCGAGCTGATCTGCTGGTCGAACAGCACACGCAGGAACATCAGCACCGAGCACACCGCGATGGTGATCAGGGTGGCGTCGCTGGTGCCATGAACTTCGAGGTTGATGCCGACGATGGTCAGCTTCAGACCGAGTACCGGGTAGGCCACGGCCCACACCAGCAAAGCGCTGAACAGCGCCTGTTTAAGATTCCTAGTCATACCTTCTCAACCTCCGGACGGCCCAGCAGGCCGGTTGGCCGGAACAACAGCACCAGAACCAGCAGGCCGAACGCCACGACGTCCTTGTACTGGTCGCCGAAGATATCGGCACCAAAGGCTTCCGCCACACCCAGTACCAGCCCGCCGAGCATGGCGCCCGGAATACTGCCGATACCGCCCAGTACCGCGGCGGTGAAGGCCTTGAGGCCGACGAGGAAACCGGCGTTCGGGTTGATCACGCCGTATTGCATGCTCAGCAGCACGGCGGCGATGGCTGCCAGAGCCGCACCGATGACGAAGGTCAGGGCGATGATGTTGTTGGTGTTGATACCCAGCAGGTTGGCCATCTTGATGTCTTCGGCACAGGCACGGCAGGCGCGGCCCAGGCGAGAGCGGGAGATGAACAGGGTCAGGCCGAGCATGGCGACGAGAGTCACCACGAACACCACGATTTGCATGTAGGAAATCAGCACTTCATGTGCGCCACCTGGCCCAAAGGCAAAGTTGCCCGGAATCAGGTTGGGGATGGATTTGTCCTTGGAGTCTTGCGCCAGCAGAACGGTGTTCTGCAGGAAGATCGACATGCCGATGGCGGAGATCAGCGGGATCAGACGGTTGCTGCCGCGCAAGGGGCGGTAGGCGATCCGTTCGATGCTGTAGCCGTAGGCACTGGTTACAACGATGGTTGCGAGAAAAGCGGCGGTCATCAACAGCGGCACGCTGTCGAGTCCCAGCATGGCCAGCCCGGCGATGGCGATGAACGCCACGTAGGAGCCAATCATGTACACCTCGCCGTGGGCGAAGTTGATCATTCCAATGATGCCGTAGACCATCGTATAGCCGATGGCGATCAGGGCATACGTGCTGCCAATGGTCAGGCCATTAACCAGCTGTTGGAAGAAGTGATAGATGTCAGGCATTACAGCGCTCCTAAAAACCTGATACGCATTTCACTGGTGGAGTCATTTTCCCGCCCGAGCCCCGTGGATCTGCATCCACTTCGAATTCGGGGTTTGCCAGCGAACCGCTGATGACGGTTTTGAGATTTTCAGGTGGGGAGACTGGCGGATCACGCCAGCGCGGCCCAGATACGTTCGTAAAACAAAGCCCACGGCACGCCGTGGGCTTTATTGGCAGTCAGTCTGGCAACGCCTTACTGAGGCTTGGCTTCAGTTTTTGGTTTGCCGAAGTGCCACTCGTAAACCACGAATTTGAAGTCTTTCAGGTCGCCTTTCTCGTCGAAGCTCAGGTCGCCGGTAGGCGTCTTGAAGGTGCCGGCGTGGATGGCTTCAGCCACTTTGGCGGAGTCTTCGGACTTGGCAGCCTTGATGCCGTCGGCGATCACGGTCACAGCCGAGTAGGCCGGGAACACGAACGGACCGCTTGGATCTTCTTTCTTGGCTTTGAACGCATCAGCCAGGGCAACGTTGGCCGGATCCTGGTCGAAGGATTTCGGCAGGGTCACCAGCAGGCCTTCGGAAGCGTCCTTGGCGATCTGCGAAATGGAGTCGTTACCCACGCCTTCCGGACCCATGAACTTGGCTTTCAGGCCTTTTTCCGCAGACTGACGCAGGATCAGGCCCAGCTCTGGGTGGTAGCCGCCGTAGTAGACGAAGTCGACGTTGGCTTGCTTGAGCTTGGCGATCATCGAGGAGAAGTCTTTGTCGCCGGCGTTGACGCCTTCGAACACGGCAACCTTGACGCCTTTGCCTTCCAGGGTTTTCTTCACGGCAGAGGCGATGCCTTCACCGTATTGCTGTTTGTCGTGCAGAACAGCAACGATCTTCGGTTTTACGAAGTCGGCAATGTAGTTACCGGCGGCAGGGCCCTGGGCGCTGTCCAGACCGATGGTGCGGAACACCATTTTGTAACCACGGGCGGTGATGTCCGGGCTGGTGGCAGCCGGGGTGATCATGATCACGCCTTCGTCTTCGTAGATGTCCGAAGCCGGTTGAGTGGAGCTGGAGCACAGGTGACCGACTACGAACTTGACGCCGTCGTTGACGACCTTGTTCGCGACTGCCACAGCTTGTTTCGGATCACAGGCGTCATCGTATTCAACGGCTTCGAGTTTCTTGCCGTCCACACCGCCCTTGGCGTTGATTTGCTCGATGGCCATTTTGGCGCCACTGAACTGCATGTCGCCGTATTGGGCTACAGGGCCGGTCTTAGGGCCGGCGATGCCGATCTTGATGGTGTCAGCTGCGAACGAATGGCTGGCAACCCCGGCCAGAACCATAGCGGCAAACAGTTTGGAAATCTGCTTAGTAGCCTTAGTCATAGTGCTCCACTCTTACTGTTGTAGTTTTTATAGTCCTGGCGCCGAAAGCAGCAGAACCGGGTCGGATATCTGCGACATTCCCCGGAAAAGTCCCTCGGCAACTGTACCGGTACAGTGTAGAGCGCCGATTGTCAGCCTGGGAAGGCAGCGCCGGGGGACAAAACCTGCAAGTGTCGCTTTATTGAAAGTAAAAGACAGAATTGCGGCGGGGTGTTGAGGGGCTTATAGCCGTATTCAGTGCATTCCCTGGCTTTCCTGCGCTTTTCATTTCGGTCACTCAATTGCATCCGGGTTTTTCTGCCAGTCCACCGACGTTATCATTCGCGTCGATTTCTTTTCCGGACAGTCCCATGAATCAAGAACCTAGCACCCTCTATGCCAAGCTGCTTGGTGAAACCGCATCTATTACCTGGAAAGAGCTGGAGCCGTTCTTCGCCAAGGGTGCCCTATTGTGGGTCGATCCTGGCCTGGATCTGATCGCCGCCGCCGAGGCCGTTGCCCAGGATGAAGGGGAGAAAGTGGCTGCCTGGCTGGCCGCCGACAAGCTCGGCAAGCTCTCTGAAACGCGGGCGCTGGATCTTTTTGAACGTGATCCACAGCTGTGGGCCGTGGTTGTTTCGCCGTGGATTCTGATCCAGGAAAGGGCGCAGGCTTAAAAGCTTGCACCTGATTGGTGCGTTCATTTCTGAAGGAAAAGTGTGTAGCCGAGTAGCGTGATGGCATGTTGCCGTAGAGAAAGGCCACAGCCTCACGGTGACGTAAACGTAACGGGAACAGTTGGGAGGGCAACTGAACGTCTGCTCAATTGTTTCTGAATGTTGATTTGCAGTAATTCAAGGCCGCCATCGCGAGCAAGCTCGCTCCCACAGGGATCGCATTCTTTCAAACAGAACGCGGTCAACTGTGGGAGCGAGCTTGCTCGCGATAGGGACGGTGAGTTTTCGCGTCTTGTTAAGCCGTTTTGCCCGTATGGTTATTCAACGAAATAACCTTGGTCTTGCCGATGCGGTGACGGTAGATCTCGCGCAGGTACTTGATCGATTTCTTCACGCAATCCCGGGACAGGCGGATGTCGTTGATCGAGACGAACTTGTCCTTGTCGTTGATCAGCTCACGGTACTTCTTCTCGTACATCGGCTTGATCGCGTACCAGTTGGTATCGAGGATCTTCGCCGGGTTCTCGAATTCGTTGAGTAGTTCGTCAATCCGGTCTTCATCGAACTGTTCGTTGATGATGAAGTCCAGGATCGAGTTGTCCAGGGTCTCGTCGAAGCGGTACGGGTTTTTCGCGAAGCAGCGCTTGATGAAGGCCACGATCAGCGTCAGGAAATCGTCCGACAGGCACGGGCTCTTGGCGATCAGGGTGGTCAGCGACAGGTTGGCCGAAGCACCGATCACCAGCGCGTAGCGCTTGAGCGTGGTGTTGGGGAACAGGCTGTTGAGATGAGTCTTCAACCGGTTCAAATCCATGTAGGACAGCTTGTAGTCCTTCGGCAACGAAACGATCGACACCACCGACGAGCAATTCTTGAAGAAGTGCAGGTCATGCAGGGCCGCCGCGTCGTAACCCGAGTTCTTGTACTGCTCCAGTGACGCGCGATAGCGCTTGGACTCGATCGGCAACAGGCTGATGCCCTCGATGGCCTGGGTGACCTTGTTGAAGTGCGGCAGGTCGATCGAGCGGAAGAACAGGTCGTCGATGTTCAGGCGTTGCGGCTCTTTCTCGAACACCTTGAATTTGTCGCTGCTCGGCGCCGGGGTTTCCGGCACCACGGACTCGGCGTAGGCAATCGCCACCGGGCCGGCCAGGCTCATGAACAGGTCGTTGGCGTCCAGGCGGATGGTTTCACCGATGTCGATGCCGGCACGACGGAAATAGTTCTGGTCGTAGTCGGTGGTCACCGCCTGGGCCGTCAGAATGTTGAAGATCTGCTGCGAGATGTATTGGTTGGCATGCTTTTCCATGGCATTGACATCAATGTTCTGGATATTGCCGTCATCGTTCTCTTCGGCGTAACGCATGATGTCGTTGGAGATCAGCATCATCGCGTTCCATGGGCGGATGCGGCCCATGACGCTGGCTTCGCTGCTGTCTTCGTTGGCGAAGTTGTAGGAGAAGTCCCACTCTTCCGACAGGTATTTGCACAACAGGCGACCGGCGTTGATGTGCAGCGCCTCGGACATCTCACTGCGGTGATCTGAAATGTTCGGCAGTACACAGATGCCACTGGTGAAGATCGGTTCGAAGACGAAGGAGTGGCCGCTCTTGCTGTCGTGCTCGTCCATCGGCTTGGTGTCGAACGTCTTGTTCATGTACGAGTGCTGCTGGGCCAGGCCGAACTCCGAGGCCATGCCCGAGCCGGTACCGCCGCCGGCACTGAAGATCGAGAAATACAGGCGCGACTGGTTGGCCTTGATGCCGCAGCTGTCGATCAGGTACGAGTGAATCATTTTCCAGTCGGGGCTGGAGAAGCGCTGGGTGTCCTTGTTCAGGATGATCTTGGCCAGGTACTGGCCGAGGATCGGCGCGTTACCGGCGCCACCGGCATGGACTTCCGACAGGTCCATGATCTTCATCTTGCTGTAGTCGCGCAGAAAGCCGCTTTTTTCGCCCTTGCGCGAGAAGCGGATGCGCCCGGCGATGTCCTTGTCCAGGTCGCCGAGCATCACCAGCGGCTCGACCAGGAACACCGGCTTGGTGTTTTTGTTCTGGCCCAGGCGCAGGTTGTTGCGAATCCACTGGGCCGGGCTGTAACCCTTTTCGGCAAAACGCTTGTCCGGCGACAGGCGATCTTCGTTGTTGAATTCGTTGAGGTAGAACTTGCGGGCGTTGTACACCAGTTCCGCCACGTCCAGCGCAATGTTCGAGCCACAGCGGCCCAGGCCGATCAGGCATACCGACGGGAATTCCTGATCGCTGTGCTGTTCGCTGTCGCCTTCCAGGTGCGGTGCGCGCGGGAACACCATGTCGCGCAGGCCGTCGAGGTTGTCGAGGATGCGGTCGGTGTTGGTTTCGGTGAAGTACAGGTATTGCTGGGTCGCCAATGGGCGCGATTGAATCGATGGCTTAGGTGATGACGGGCTGTTGGCCGCGGGGCTCAACGTCAGATCGGTTACCGCAGTGGCCGGGTTGTTTTTAGAAGTCATAGTTCGCCATCTACCTGGGCTGATTGGTTGGCCGACTCACTGTCGTCGAACCGTCACGGAATACAATCGCGTCTTTTTTCAGCGCGTACTTGGACCATGCCTTGGTCTTTAGCCTGAGCATTGCTCGGAGTGAATCCTTTCCTGAGTCATGATGAATCGGCCAATATTCGGTGATCTTTAATCAAGAAGAGGCAAAATGATGTCAACGCTACCTTCGTTAGGGTTTGCCGGGATCGGCCTGATGGGGCTGCCGATGTGCCGGCGCCTGCTGGCCGCGGGTTATCCGCTGGCGGTATGGAATCGCAATCCGGACAAGTGCAAGCCGCTGGTGGAGGCCGGCGCGCGCCAGGTCGCCAGCCCGGCCGAACTGTGCCAGCACGCTGACGTGGTGATGCTGTGCCTGGCCGATACCTCGGTCGTACGCGAGGTGGTGTTTGGTCCGGCAGGTGTTGTGGAGGGTGCCAAAAAAGGCCAGCTGCTGGTGGATTTCTCCAGCCTGGAGCCCAACGCTACGCGGGAAATGGCTGCAGAACTTGCCGCTAAAACCGGCATGGGCTGGCTCGATACGCCGGTGTCCGGTGGCGTGGTCGGTGCCGAGGCTGGAAGCCTGGCGATCATGGTCGGCGGTGAGCTACAGGATCTGGAGCGGGTCCGGCCTGTCCTGTTGAACCTGGGGCAGCGTGTGACACACATGGGCGGCGTCGGGGCCGGGCAGGTGACCAAGGCGTGCAATCAGATGATCGTCGCCTGCAATGCATTGGTGATTGCCGAAGTGGTCGCGTTGGCGGAGCGTTCCGGGGTTGATGCCAGCCTGATCGCCGAAGCGCTGGCCGGCGGCTTTGCCGATTCGAAACCCTTGCAGATCCTGGCTCCGCAGATGGCGCAAAATCGATTCGAACCGGTCAAGTGGCACGTACGGACGTTACTCAAGGATCTGGATACAGCGGTGAAGTTTTCCCGTGAACAAGGCTCGGCGACACCGATCAGCGGTCTGGCCGCGCAGTTGATGCGCCTGCATGGGAGTCAGGGGTTTCTTGAAAAGGACCCGTCTACATTAGTGCAGATGTACCGTGAACCAGGCTCAGCGTCGTGACGGTGTAGGCGTGCTTGCGCTGGTTGATTTCTTTCAGTACCGGATGCAGTTCGGCCAGTGGCACCGGCCGACTCAGCAGATAGCCCTGAACGAAGTCACAGCCATGGTCTTCCAGGAACTGGTATTGCTCGAAGGTTTCGACCCCTTCGGTGACCACTTGCAGGTGCAGGGTATGGGCCATGACGATAATCGCCTGGACGATTTCCATATCCTGGGTCGCCTTGGGAATGTCCTGGATGAACGAGCGGTCGATTTTCAGCGTGTTGAGCGGCAAGCGCTTGAGGTAGGCCAGGGATGAATAGCCGGTGCCGAAGTCATCGATAGACAGTGAAACGCCGAGGGCGCGTATCTGGCGCAGCAGCACCAGGGTGTCGGCGATATTGCCCATCAAGGCGTTTTCGGTGACCTCCAGTTCCAGACGGTGGGGCTCTACACCGGAGGCCCGCAATGCGTACTCGATTTCATCGGCCAGTTCTTCGCGCGCCAGGTTCAGGGGCGAGCAGTTCACGGCGATCTTCAGGTCTTCACAGCCTTGGCGCGACAACTCGCCCAGATCCTCGCAGGCCTTGCGCAGCACCCAGTTGTCCAGCTCGGCGATCAGGCCATTGGCTTCGGCGATGGCGATAAAACGATCCGGTACGAGGAAACCGTGGACCGGGTGTTGCCAGCGGATCAAGGCTTCGAGCTTGCTCACCTGACCGGTCTTGAGGTCATAGATCGGCTGATAATAAAGCATCAAACCGGTGTCTTCACGCAGGGCGTGGCGCAACTCTTCTTCCAATTGCAGCTCGAATGTGGCGCGGGTTTTCAGGTCGGCACTGAAAAAACTCAGCCCGTTGCGGCCGCTGCCCTTGGACTGATACAGCGCCAGGTCGGCGTTTTTCAACAGTTCCTCACAGGTCTTGCCGTCTTCCGGAAACAGGCTGATGCCGATGCTGGTGGTCATGACCATGCGCCTGCCGGCCAACTCGATGGGCTCCTTCATTTTCAGCATGATGCGTTGGGCCATCTGCCGCGCTTCGTCACGATCACGCAAGTCGATGAGCAGGCAGAACTCGTCGCCGCCGAAGCGAGCGACCACATCCTCATGACTGCGAACAGAGCTCTTGATGTGCCCGGCAAGCACTTTGAGCAGTTCGTCACCGGCATCGTGGCCAAGGCTGTCGTTGATCCGCTTGAAATGGTCGATGTCCAGGAACATGACCGCCAGCATCCCGCCTTTGTTGCTTTTCTCGATGAGTTTTTCAGCGAAGACCTGGTTGAACCCACGGCGGTTGATCAGGTTGGTCAGCGCATCGTAGTGCGCCAGCTGTTGCAGCGACATGCGCGCCTGATCAAGTTGGCTTAGCAGAGAGTTGACCCGTTGCAGGTCGTGGTCCTTGTGTTGCAGCTTCTTGTCCGCCAGTGCCGCGCTGATGCTGCTACCGATGATCAGCAGGGTGATGACTGTCACGGTCAGCGCCAGTTGCAGATGGCTGTGTTCGCCGGTTTGCGCTGGCAGGCTGTCGCTGGGCATCACCATGTTGAAGGCGGCCATGGCAGTGAGGTGCATACCGAGGATGCCCGCCCCGAGCACCAGGCTGGCGCCGAATTTGAAAAGCTGATGCAGCATGCCTGCACCGTCGCGCAGATACCATGCCAGCAACAAGGCGGCCAGCGCGGCACCGATCGCGATCGCGATGGAAAGGGCGAACAGGCCCGGATGGTAATAGACCGAGGCATTGGAGTGCATGGCCGTCATGCCCACGTAATGCATGGTCGCGATACCCAGGCCGATCCCGACCGATGACGTGAGGCACTGTCGAAAACTCAGCTCAGGAAGGCTGAGGGTACGCATCGCCAGCCATGCGGCGAACAGCGCGATGGTTAGCGAGAACACCGTGACAGGCAGTTGGTAGTGAAGATCGATAGGCGCCTGGAATGCCAGCATCCCGACGAAATGCATGGCCCAGATGCCGCCGGCCAGGCATCCGCTGCCCACCCAGCGCCAGAGCGTTTGGGACGCGGATTTTTCAGCGTGAGCAACCCGTTCGGCCATGTCCAGTGTCGCGAAACCGCCGACACAGGCGACCAGATAAGCCAGCAGCACCAGAAACGGGTCATGTGTGCAATTAAGTATGACCTGCCCAGTCTCTGGTAGCTCGGTAATGAAATGCAAACCAAGCCACTCCATAGCATGCCCCATCGTTAAGCTTCAGGTCGGCGCAAGGAGCGTCGGCGAATGTCGTGGAGTATAGAGGGCGTGGATGGAGCGCAAGCGGTAGTGGCACATTGATGCCAATTTTTTTGATATTAGCCTAATAGCGATTAGTGATATGACTCAGGCGATTTGCTTCTGAGGCGTCTCGAACGCGGGTTGCAGGGCCGGCAAGCCGAAAGCGGCACGGGCCGCGTCGCAATCGGGATTTGCCAGGCCGTCGACCCACGAAGCGTCGAACTCCCGACAGGTGCTGGAGCGTTTTTCGTAAATGGAGCACTGCACCGTACTGCCCACGTCTCCGACCAGGCTGGTGCAGCGCACGGGTTTGCAGCCGGTTCCGAGCATCGCGACCCGACTGGGGCTGATCTGCTCGACAAGCTCATCGGGTACCGTCCCCCCGGACGAGGCGCATTCACCCCAGAAAAATGACACGCGAAAATGAGAACAGCAGGCACCGCAATTCAGACACGGACTGGCTTCGGACATGGGCGATTATCTAAGGAGGAGTGGAGACACAGGGGGGAAACAAGGCCGCTATTCTAGGCTTCGCCAACGGCTTGGGAAGGGGGGCTGAAAGGTATTTTTCATCGCTCGGACGGACTGCGAAATACCCGTCCCGCGAAAGCTCCTACAGGTTGCGTCCCATGGGTTGGTATCAGCCTGGCGAATAATGAAAGACAGGCGCGGCCGGCCTGTCTAGATTGTAAAGTCCGGGGGCAGTGACGCCCCAAAAACAATAAAAGAGACGGACCCATGCAGAACTCGACCCAAGCGGCCAATGCCTGGCGCATTCTGTTCCTGTTGTTCCTGGCCAATCTGTTCAATTTTTTCGACCGCACCATCCCGGCCATCATCATCGAGCCCATTCGCATGGAATGGCACCTCAGTGATTTCCAGTTGGGGATCATCGGGACGGCATTCACCATCGTCTACGCCATTGCCGGCTTGCCGCTGGGGCGCATGGCCGATACCGGCTCGCGCAGCAAGCTGATGGGTTGGGGGCTGGCGGTATGGAGCGGGTTGACCGCCGTCAACGGCATGGTGGGCAGTTTCTGGAGCTTCCTGATCGTGCGCATGGGCATCGGCATCGGCGAGGCCAGTTACGCGCCAGCCGCCAACTCGCTGATCGGCGACTTGTTTCCGGCGCACCGTCGGGCGCGGGCCATGGGGATCTTCATGCTGGGGCTGCCCTTGGGGCTGTTGCTGGCGTTCTTCACCATTGGCGCGATGGTCAAGGCCTTCGATAGCTGGCGCGCACCGTTCTTTATCGCGGCGGTGCCCGGGCTGATCCTGGCGGTCTTCATGTTTTTCATCAAGGAACCAAAGCGCGGCGCTGCCGAGAGCGTTCAGGTTTCGCAGGAAAAAATCGATCGGCCGATCCGACGGGTATTGGCAGTGCCAACCTTCCTGTGGTTGGTGATGGCCGGCCTGTGTTTCAACTTCGCCACCTATGCTTGTAACTCGTTTCTGGTGCCGATGCTGCAACGCTACTTCCTCATGCCGTTGCAGGATGCCGCAGTGGCGACCGGAGTTATTGTCGGTGTGACCGGGCTGGTCGGCCTGACCCTCGGTGGCTGGATCGCGGACAAGATTCACCAGCGCATCGCCAACGGACGGCTTTTGTTTGCCGCCTTCAGCCTGGTGATTTCGACGGTCTGCACCGCGTGGGCGCTGCATTCCGGGCGAATCGAGATCGGTGTGTTTGTCGCGGTATTCAGTATGGGCTGGCTGTTCGCCTACAACTTTTATACCTGCGTATACACGGCGATTCAGGATGTGGTCGAGCCGCGGTTGCGGGCAACGGCGATGGCGCTGTTCTTTGCCGGGCTGTACCTGTTGGGCGGTGGTCTGGGGCCGGTGGTGGTCGGGGCCTTGTCGGATCACTTCGCCCACACGGCGATGCTTGCGGCGGGCGCGGAGCAAATGACTGAGGCGTTTAAGGCGGTCGGCCTGCATGACGCGATGTACCTGATACCGGTGGCGTTGTTGCTCACCGTGGTGTTTCTGTTCCTGGCTTCGCGGTGTTTTGTGAGGGACGCCAAGCGGATGAAGGACGGGTTGGTGGCGGTGGTTGAGCCTGACAGTTCTGCGGTGACTGCTTAACCGCTATCGCGAGCAAGCTCGCTCCCACAGGTATCTCATAGGCACTGAAGATCCAATGTGGGAGCGAGCTTGCTCGCGATGAGGTCATCAGCAGCACTACTGAATTTGAAGTAAACAAAAAAGGCCCGCATCGCTGCGGGCCTTCTTTTTATAGCGGTGGAGAAGGGTTGTTAGCCCGCCACCAGCACCCGAATCGCTTCCAGTCGCAGCGCAGCCTTGTCGAGCATGGCCAGGCCTTGCTCGCGTTGTTTGCGCAGGGCCACCAGTTCGCTGTCGCGCACGGTCGGGTTGACCGCTTGCAAGGCGGTCAGGCGCGCCAGTTCTTCGTCGGTATCGGCGGCCAGGCGACGCTGCGCCTCGGCGACACGTTCAGTGTGGCGCGGCAGGATCTTCGCTTCACCGGCGTTGATCCGTGGCGTCAGTTGGTCACGCTGGGCCTGGATGAACTTGTTGGCGCTGGCACGCGGCACGCTTTCGAGCTGGTCGTTCAAGGTTTCGAACGACACGCGGGCCGACAGGTCGTTGCCGTTGGTATCGAGCAGGCAACGCAGGGCGGCCGGTGGCAGGTAGCGGCCCAGTTGCAGCGAGCGCGGGGCAACCACTTCGCTGACATAGAGCAGTTCCAGCAACACGGTGCCAGGTTTCAGCGCCTTGTTCTTGATCAGCGCCACGGCGGTGTTGCCCATGGAACCGGACAGCACCAGGTCCATGCCGCCCTGAACCATCGGGTGCTCCCAGGTGATGAACTGCATGTCTTCGCGAGACAGCGCCTGGTTACGGTCGTAGGTGATGGTCACGCCTTCGTCGTCGCCCAGCGGGAAGCTGGCGTCGAGCATTTTTTCGCTCGGCTTGAGGATCAGCGCGTTTTCCGAATGGTCTTCGCTGTCGATGCCGAAGGCGTCGAACAGGGTTTCCATGTAGATCGGCAGGGCGAACTGATCGTCTTGCTCGAGGATGTCTTCAACCAGCGCATCACCTTCGCCAGCGCCACCGGAGTTGAGCTCCAGCAAACGGTCGCGGCCGGTGTGCAGTTCGGCTTCAAGGCGCTCACGCTCGGTGCGGGCTTCGTCGATCAGCGCTTGCCACTCACCGTCATCGGCTTCTTCGAGCAGCGGCAGCAGGCGCGGGCCGAACTGGTGCTGCAAGGCGTTGCCGGTCGGGCAGGTGTTGAGGAACGCATTCAGTGCTTCGTGGTACCACTGGAACAGGCGCTCTTGCGGGCTGGTTTCCAGATACGGCACGTGCAGTTCGATGATGTGCTTCTGGCCGATCCGGTCCAGTCGACCGATACGTTGTTCCAGCAGGTCCGGGTGGGACGGCAGATCGAACAGCACCAAGTGATGAGAGAACTGGAAGTTGCGACCTTCACTGCCGATTTCCGAGCAGATCAGCACCTGTGCGCCAAATTCTTCGTCGGCGAAGTAGGCGGCGGCGCGGTCACGCTCGAGGATGTTCATGCCCTCGTGGAACACCGTGGCCGGGATGCCGGAGCGCACGCGCAGGGCGTCTTCCAGGTCCATGGCGGTTTCGGCGTGGGCGCAGATCACCAGCACTTTGGTGCGCTTGAGCATCTTCAGTTGATCGATCAGCCATTCGACGCGCGGGTCGAATTTCCACCAGCGTTCTTCTTCGCTGGCGTCCGGTTGGGCCTGGAAGCTGACTTCCGGGTACAGCTCGGCGTGATCGCCCAATGGCAGTTCGAGGTATTCGTCCGGGCACGGCAGCGGGTACGGGTGCAGCTTGCGCTCCGGGAAACCCTGCACGGCAGCGCGGGTGTTGCGGAACAGCACGCGGCCGGTGCCGTGGCGGTCGAGCAATTCACGCACCAGACGCGCGCTGGCTTCGGTGTCGCCATCGTTGACGGCGGCCAGCAGGGCTTCGCCTTCGTTGCCGAGGAAGCCGTGGATGGTCTTGTGGGCTTGCGGCGACAGGCGTCCCTTGTCCAGCAACTCCTGAACGGCTTCAGCCACCGGGCGATAGTTTTCGCTCTCGGCGCGGAAGGCTTGCAGGTCGTGGAAACGGTTCGGGTCGAGCAGGCGCAGACGAGCGAAGTGGCTGTCCTGGCCCAGTTGTTCCGGGGTGGCGGTCAACAGCAGCACGCCGGGAATGGTCTCCGCGAGTTGCTCGACCAGGGAATACTCGGGGCTGACCTGATCTTCGTGCCACACCAGGTGGTGAGCCTCGTCGACCACCAGCAAGTCCCAGCCCGCCGCGAACAGCGCGTCCTGGGCTTTCTCGTCGTCCACCAACCACTCAAGCGCGACCAGTGCGAGCTGGGTGTCTTCGAAGGGGTTGCTGGCATCGCTTTCGATGAAGCGTTCTTCGTCGAACAGCGCGACCTGCAGGTTAAAGCGGCGACGCATCTCGACCAGCCACTGGTGCTGCAGGTTTTCCGGAACCAGGATCAGCACGCGGTTGGCGCGGCCCGAGAGCAATTGGCGATGGATCACCAGGCCGGCTTCGATGGTTTTGCCCAGGCCTACTTCGTCGGCCAGCAGAACCCGTGGCGCGATACGGTCGGCGACTTCGCGGGCAATGTGCAACTGGTGCGCGATCGGTTGCGCACGCACGCCACCCAGACCCCAAAGGGAGGACTGCAACTGGCGACTGGTGTGTTCCAGTGTGTGGTAACGCAGGGAGAACCAGGCCAGTGGGTCGATCTGGCCGGCGAACAGACGGTCGCTGGCCAGGCGGAACTGGATGAAGTTCGACAGTTGGGTTTCCGGCAGGGTGACCACTTCGTTCTGCCCGTTGAGGCCGTGGTAAACCAGCAGGCCATCGACGTCGTCGACTTCGCGAACGGTCAGCTTCCAGCCTTCGAAGTGAGTGATGGAGTCACCGGGCGAAAACCGCACACGGGTGAGGGGCGCATTCCTTAGCGCGTACTGGCGAGTGTCGCCAGTGGCCGGATAGAGCACGGTCAACAAGCGGCCGTCCTGTGCCAGAACGGTGCCTAAACCCAGCTCGGCTTCGCTGTCACTGATCCAGCGTTGCCCCGGTTGATACTGCTGCGCCATGCTGCCTGACTCCCACCTGAAAAAGCGGGCTATCTTAACGGAATGAGGGCCTCAGGGCCAAAGGACTCTCAGAAAAACTCACAGTCATACGTTAGCCCACCTGTGCATGACGCGCCGCCCGGTGCACTAATGAGTGCCAAATGAGTCACAGTTTGCGACCGATGGCTCAAGTCGCCATCCCCGCAGCCGACAGCCTGCTGACAGGAGACTGAAAACCATGCTGCCACCGATGCTCCCCTTGAGTGCCGTGCCGATCACTTCACAGACCGACCCGATCCGTCAGCGTCCGGATATTCCTCCGGTGGTGCCGGTTCAGGAAAGCTCCAGTGAAAGCACGATCGACCTGCAAAAGCGCAATCCTGAGGAGGACGGACTGGTGCTGCGCGAGGAACAGCGCCGCAGGCAGGACCAGGAACGACGTCGCCACGAAGCTGATAATGACCCGCAGGCTCACCTGGCGATTCCCGGGGATGAGCTCAATGCCGACAACACCGTGCCGGTGGCGCCGCTGATGGAAGATCAGCCGCGGCAAGGGTTGTGGGTCGATATCGAGATTTGAGCGCAGGCTGGTCAGCACGGCCGTCAGGCCGCATTATTGGCGCAGGGTTGCCGAACGCTACGGCGGCTTAAACTCATTTCAAGCGATGCACTGACTGCCATGAGCCAAGACGACAAACTGATTGACCTCAATGCCGAGCGCGCCAAGCGTGTTCATGACCTCAATGACAAGCGGCTCAATGAAGTTCGCCAGGCGTTCGAGCAGGCCATGCCATTGGGCAAGGCCAAAAAAAAGCCGAAAAACAAACCGAAAAAGCGCTGAAATCCCCCGCATTCATTGATGCGGGTCAAACTTCTCCCTTCCTCTTGCCCAGTCTCGGGCGACATTGATCCCGGTCAATATTCTCTCCTGCCCGTTTGGTTAACTTAGCCCTATCGCAACAGGGCAGGTACAGGAGACGCGTCATGTTTTTCGACAACGTGGTGATCGCCGGAGTGCTGACTGTCAGCCTCATGTTTGTATTTTTTGCAGGGTTCGGACTTTTTATCTGGAAGGATTCGCACAAGCGGAAATAACCGTAGTTCTTTCTGGATGTAATGAGCACGCAAGGCATTTTGGGCAACTTCGGTTGCCCTTTTTTTTGCCTGTAAAAAACTATCGGTAAACACGTAACCCTGTAGGAGCGAGCTCTGCTCGCGATGGACGCCAGCGATGACGCGGGCTGCCTGAATGTACGCGTTGTCCTTGCGGTCATCGTCGGAACGCCGCCCGGAGCAGAGCTCGCTCCTACAGTGATTTTTTGCGATTGGCGGCAATAAAAAAGGCGCGGTCCTTGCGGAGCGCGCCTTTTTCGATGCCGCTGTATCAGCTACCCAGCGCCTTCGAGGCCAGCCAGAACAACCCGGCCGACAGGGCCACGGTGGCTGGTAGGGTCAATACCCAGGCCAGCAGGATGGTTCTGACGGTGCCGCCTTGCAGGCCGCTCTTGTTGGCGACCATGGTGCCCGCCACGCCCGAGGACAGCACGTGGGTGGTGGAAACCGGCAGGCTGAAGATGTTGGCCATGCCGATCAGGCTGGCGGTGGTGATCTGCGCCGACATGCCTTGGGAGTAAGTCATGCCTTGCTTGCCGATCTTCTCGCCAATGGTCAGTACCACGCGTTTCCAGCCGACCATGGTGCCCAGGCCCAGGGCCAGTGCTACCGCCAGAATCACCCAGAACGGGGCGTATTCAGTGGTGGTGGTCAGGTCTTTGCGCAACTTGTCCAGGTCAGCCTTTTCACGGGCCCCGAGCGTTGGCAACTTGCTGACTTTCTTCGCGGTGTCATCCAGGCAGAGCAGGTAACGACGTACTTCGATGCGGCTTTCCGCCGACAGCGAATGGTAGTCGGCTACACCCTTGAGGGTGCCGAGCAGGGCGGTGATGGTCGGTTCGGTCTGTTGCGGGTTGCAACGGAATTTCTCCGGCAAGTCGCCGTTCAAGCTCTTGCCCAGGGCCAGGAACTCGCCCAGGGTTTCGGAATTGCGCTGGTAGAACTGGCTCAGGTGCAACGTAGCGTCGCGAGTCCGTTCGATCTGGTAGGTCGTGCTGTTCAGGTCGAGGACGAACTGGGCCGGCACGATACCGATCAGGACCAGCATGATCAGGCCGATACCTTTCTGGCCATCGTTGGAACCGTGCACGAAACTCACGGCCATGGCCGAGATCACAAGTACCAGGCGATTCCAGAACGGCGGGTGTTTCTTGTCGTCGATCTTGCGGCGCTGTTCCGGCGTCTTGTGCATCTTCGACAGCGGACGCCACCATTTAAGACCGATCAGAATCAGCGCGGCGATCAGGAAGCCTGCCATTGGCGAGAATACCAGCGACATGCCGATATCGATCGCCTTTTGCCAGTTCACCCCGTCGGCCAACGGAATTTCGTTGATCAGGGCGTTGGCCAGGCCCACGCCGAGGATCGAGCCGATCAGCGTGTGGGAACTGGAGGCGGGGATACCGAAGTACCAGGTGCCCAGGTTCCAGGTGATGGCTGCGGCGAGCAACGAGAACACCATGGCCAGTCCGTGACCGGTGTTCACATTGATCAGCAGTTCTACCGGCAGCAGGTGGACGATGGCATACGCCACGCCGACCCCGCCCAGCAGCACGCCGAGGAAGTTGAACACACCGGAGAAGAACACCGCCAGGTGAGGCGGCATGGCTTTGGTGTAGATAACGGTCGCCACCGCGTTAGCGGTGTCATGAAAGCCGTTGATGAACTCGAAGGCGAGGACAAAGGCCAGGGCGAGCAAGAGGCTCACAAGCACCCAAGCATCCAGTCCGCTGAATAAATCGATCATGAAGGTTTTCTGACCCGGTCATAAGGGGGCGCGATTATGCCAGAAAAGACTGCTAATCAATGCACTAGCTGCTCATCGGTAACATTCTTCAACGAATTTTTTTGCCGCAGGACCTGAAAACCCACGGTTTTGCTGTGTTTTTTAAGTCATTGATTTTATTGAAAAAATAGACTGTCACAAAACCTTCACCGCCCGGCAGGAGGGGCTTGAACGGTTGTGAGAAAAATCTGAGAAATAGGTCAGATACCGGAAATCTGCCTGATTCGACGACGGTGATGGCCGCTGCCCGCTCGTAGCGGGCGCGAAAGGCAACATCAATACATCCCGCTTTTAACGGGTGCAGAGGCAGGTTCTTGTAAGGATCAGGCCGAAGCAGTCACGGCTCTTCGGCTTTGAGTTCCTTTTCCATTTTTTGAAGTTCTTGCTGGAAAACCTGATCCTGAACGGTGGCGCGTTTACGCCAGGGTTTGCGTTCCGGTTCGGGTTGAGCGGCGTAAGTGGTGACTTCTCCGCCGTAAACTTCCTTGTAACGTTGTTCCTGGCGCTCTAGTTCCGCGCGCAGTTCGTCTTTCGTCACAGTGCTACCTGATTGAGTTGGGATAAATTCTGGTGAAAACGCGCTGCATCAAATCGTTTGATCACGTTCGTCGAGTGGGCAATGCCCGTCAAGGCATCGTTTTTGGCAACAACGTGATCAATACTTCCATGTCACAGGCGGCCACGACACCAGAGATAAATAGCTGACGTAGCTTCAGTTTCCTGTTTCGGCAAGCGCGATGGCAAGGCTGTGCAATGCGGATCTGGCGCTTGCAACGGGCAACGGCGATGGAACATCGCCTGGCCGGGCAGCGGGTTCGGCAAGTAAAAAACCGAAGCGCTACTGAATTGTATTATAGCGGCCGATTTGAAGAACACTATCTCCAAAGAGTTAAAAGTGAATCTTGGTGTGTGACCGTTTTGTTGCTCGAAACTTTGCGATTAACTAGAACGTCGACGGATACCGCATTGCTGCGATGCCTTTCTGACGCCATTAAATCAGGCAAGTTACGGTAATTGGATTGCCCCATTAAGTCCTGTGTCGAGTCGCCGTAAACATGGGGGCGCAAGTCAGCGAAAACCGCGCATCAGCGCATGTGATTTGCACGACGGATTGCGATTATCGGTCGAGCGTTCGATAATCGCACGGAGTTGGCGGGCCGGGCTTGAGCGCCAGGCTCGCCCTTTGTAATAGTCGCTGATCCGAATGGGTAAAAGGACCTTGTATGAACGATCAAATGCGCAATTCCTTCGCTTCAGTGGCGCCTCCCATCGTTGCCTCACCTGCCAAACGGATCCAGGCACTGACCGGCGACCCGGATTTCATGACGTCCCTGGCCCGTGGCCTGGCCGTGGTGCAAGCGTTCCAGGAGCGCAAACGACACCTGACCATCGCCCAGATCAGTCACCGCACGGAAATTCCCCGCGCCGCCGTGCGTCGTTGCCTGCACACTCTGATCAAGCTCGGCTACGCCACCACCGACGGCCGCACCTATTCGCTGCTGCCCAAAGTGCTGACCCTCGGCCATGCCTATGTGTCATCAACGCCGCTGGCGGTTTCCGCCCAGCCTTACCTGGACCGCATGAGCGAGCAACTGCACGAGGCCTGCAACATGGCCACGCTGGAGGGTGATGACATTCTGTACATCGCGCGCTCCGCGACCACCCAGCGGCTGATTTCGGTGGACCTGTCGGTGGGCGGGCGCTTGCCGGCCTATTGCACCTCGATGGGGCGGATCCTGCTGGCCGCACTGGATGACACCTCGCTGGGCGAATACCTCGACCACGCCGAATTGCAAGCCAAGACCAGCCGCACGATCCACACCCCCGAGGCGTTGCTCGAATGCCTGCAAGAGGTGCGAAAGCAAGGCTGGTGCATCGTCGACCAGGAACTCGAGCAAGGACTGCGTTCGATTGCCGTCCCGGTGTACGACGCTTCCGGGCAGGTGGTCGCGGCCCTCAATGTCAGCACTCACGCCGGGCGAGTCAGCCGCAATGAACTGGAACAGCGTTTCCTGCCCGGTTTGTTGAGCGCCAGCCGCGACCTCAGCGCCCAGTTGTTTGCCTAAGCCGTTCGATAAACGCACAGAGTCGCGTTTATCGAATTGACGCTGTTTCCTCCGGATCATTACTGTCGCGGCTTCGTCGGCATCTGCTGACATCGTTCGACCGCGATCCGTGGGATAAAAATAATGAACCAGCCTCAGTCTGCTGTAGGGAACTGCCTCGACGTGCAGTCCTTCATCAATGCCCAACCCATTTCGCGCTACCAGTGGCGCGTGGTGATCCTGTGTTTCCTGATTGTCTTCCTCGATGGCCTCGACACCGCGGCAATGGGCTTCATCGCCCCGGCCCTGTCCCAGGACTGGGGTATCGACCGAGCCAGTCTCGGCCCGGTGATGAGTGCGGCGTTGATCGGCATGGTCTTCGGCGCACTGGGCTCAGGCCCTCTGGCTGACCGCTTCGGGCGAAAAGTCGTACTGGTCGGCGCGGTGCTGTTGTTCGGTGCCTTCAGCCTGGCCTCGGCCTACAGCACCAATGTCGATCAGCTGTTGGTGTTGCGCTTCCTGACCGGCCTGGGTCTGGGCGCCGGCATGCCGAACGCCACCACGCTGCTGTCGGAATACACCCCTGAGCGCAAAAAGTCCCTGCTGGTGACCAGCATGTTCTGCGGCTTCAACCTCGGCATGGCTGGCGGCGGATTTATTTCGGCCAAGCTCATTCCGGCCTTTGGCTGGCACAGCCTGCTGCTGATCGGTGGAGTGCTGCCGCTGATCCTCGCCGTCGTTTTGCTGTTTTGGCTGCCGGAGTCGGCGCGTTACCTGGTGGTGCGCAACCGCGGTACGGACAAAGTGCGCAAGGCACTGGCGCCGATTGACCCGACGGTGGTGGCCCAGGCGTCCAGTTTCAGTGTGCCGGAACAGAAAACCGTGAAGGCGCGCAATGTGTTCGCGGTGATCTTCTCCGGCACCTACAGCACCGGCACCTTGCTCTTGTGGCTGACCTACTTCATGGGCCTGGTGATCGTTTACCTGCTGACCAGTTGGCTGCCGACGCTGATGCGTGACAGTGGCGCGAGCATGGAGCAGGCCGCCTTCATCGGCGCGCTGTTCCAGTTTGGTGGCGTGCTGAGTGCGGTGGGCGTGGGCTGGGCAATGGACCGGTTCAATCCGCACAAGGTCATCGGCACTTTCTACCTGCTGGCCGGGGTGTTTGCCTACGCGGTAGGGCAGAGCCTGGGCAACATCGCGCTGTTGGCGACGCTGGTGCTGGTGGCCGGGATGTGTGTCAACGGTGCGCAATCGGCAATGCCGTCACTGGCTGCGCGGTTTTATCCGACTCAGGGGCGGGCCACCGGCGTGTCGTGGATGCTCGGGATCGGCCGCTTCGGCGCCATCCTCGGGGCGTGGATGGGCGCGACGTTGCTGGGCCTGGGCTGGAACTTCGAGCAAGTGCTGACGGCGCTGGTGATTCCGGCGGCGCTGGCGACGACGGCAGTGGTGATCAAGGGCATGGTCAGTCATGCGGATGCGACCTGAGGCCATCACTCGGGTTCTTTATTGCTGTTGCGGGCCTCTTCGCGAGCAAGCCCGCTCCCACAAGGATCACACTTATCCCTGTGGGAGCGGGCTTGCTCGCGAAGCTTTTGATCTGGATTGTTAGCCGAGCAACAATGTGTTCGATAATCGAACGCTCAGTCGATTATCGGATTGTTTGGCCTTTTTCAGAAGCTTAACCTTCAGTCATTCCGGCGCTGCGCATCGGCGCCTTCTTCCACTGTCGGTCAACAATAAACGGGAGCCTGCCCCAATGGCTGAAATCCTTTCGCTGCACGACGCGGTGAAGCAATTCGTAAACGACGGCGATACGGTCGCGCTCGAAGGCTTTACTCACCTGATCCCGACGGCCGCCGGTCACGAAATCATTCGCCAGGGCAAGAAAGACCTGACCCTGGTGCGGATGACCCCTGACTTGATCTACGACCAGTTGATCGGTGCCGGTTGTGCCCGCAAACTGATTTTCTCCTGGGGCGGCAACCCGGGTGTCGGCTCACTGCATCGCCTGCGTGACGCTGTGGAGAAACAGTGGCCCCACGCGCTGGAAATCGAAGAACACAGCCACGCCGACCTGGCCAACGCCTACGTCGCCGGGGCATCCGGCCTGCCGTTCGCGGTGCTGCGTGCCTACGCCGGTTCCGATTTGCCGAAGGTTAACCCGCTGATCAAATCCGTGACCTGCCCGTTCACCGGCGAAGTGTTGGCAGCAGTGCCTTCGGTGCGTCCGGATATCACGGTGATTCACGCGCAGAAAGCCGACCGCAAGGGCAACGTGCTGCTGTGGGGCATACTCGGCGTGCAGAAAGAAGCTGCGCTGGCGGCCAAGCGCTGCATCGTCACCGTTGAGGAAATCGTCGACGACCTCAATGCGCCGATGAACTCCTGTGTGCTGCCAACCTGGGCCTTGAGCGCGGTTTGCCACGTACCTGGCGGCGCGCATCCGTCCTACGCCCACGGTTACAACGAACGCGACAACCGCTTCTACCAGGCCTGGGACCCGATTGCCCGCGACCGTGAAACCTTCACCGCGTGGATCAACGAATACATCCACGGCAGCGCTGACTTCAGCGAGTTCCAGGCCAAACTGGCCGCCGCTTCGGAGGCGAAGTAATGACTTACACCACCAATGAAATGATGACCGTTGCCGCTGCCCGTCGCCTGAAGAACGGCTCGGTGTGCTTCGTCGGCATCGGCCTGCCATCCAAAGCGGCCAACCTGGCGCGCCTGACTTCCTCGCCTGATGTGGTGCTGATCTACGAATCGGGCCCGATCGGTGCCAAGCCAAGTGTATTGCCACTGTCGATTGGCGACGGTGAGCTGGCGGAAACCGCCGACACCGTGGTGCCGACCGGCGAGATTTTCCGTTACTGGCTACAGGGCGGGCGCATTGACGTCGGTTTCCTCGGCGCGGCGCAGGTCGACCGTTTCGGCAACATCAACACCACCGTCGTGGGTGATTATCACGCGCCGAAAGTCCGTCTGCCGGGTGCAGGTGGCGCGCCGGAGATTGCCGGTTCCGCCAAGAGCGTGTTGATCATCCTCAAGCAGTCGTCGCGCTCCTTTGTCGACAAACTCGATTTCATTACCTCGGTCGGCCACGGCGAGGGCGGCGATTCGCGCAAGCGTCTCGGTCTGCCAGGCGCCGGACCGGTGGGGATCATCACCGATCTGTGCATCATGGAGCCGGAAGCCGGTACCCATGAGTTCGTGGTCACTGCACTGCATCCGGGTGTGACCCGCGAGCAAGTGGTTGATGCCACCGGTTGGGCGATTCGCTTTGCCGACCAGGTTGAGCAAACCGCCGAGCCGACTGAAGTCGAACTGACCGCGCTGCGCGACCTCGAAGCCCGTACCGCTGCCGCACACGGCCAAGCCCCCGGAGAAGCGTGATGCGTGACGTTTATATCTGCGACGCGATTCGTACCCCCATCGGCCGTTTCGGCGGTGGCCTGTCGACGGTGCGTGCCGACGACCTGGCTGCCGTGCCAATCAAGGCCTTGATGGAGCGCAACCCGTCGGTGGACTGGAACGCGGTGGACGAGGTGTTCCTCGGCTGCGCCAACCAGGCCGGTGAAGACAACCGCAACGTTGCGCGTATGGCACTGTTGCTGGCCGGCCTGCCGGAAACCATACCCGGCGTGACCCTCAACCGCCTCTGCGCTTCGGGCATGGATGCCATCGGCACCGCGTTCCGCGCCATCGCCAGCGGCGAGATGGAGCTGGCGATTGCCGGCGGCGTCGAGTCGATGTCCCGTGCGCCGTTCGTGATGGGCAAGGCCGATGCCGCTTTTTCGCGCAATATGAAGCTCGAAGACACCACCATCGGCTGGCGCTTCATCAACCCGTTGATGAAGGCCCAGTACGGCGTGGATGCGATGCCGCAGACCGCTGACAACGTGGCCGACGATTACAAGGTGTCCCGCGCTGATCAGGACGCGTTCGCCCTGCGCAGTCAACAACGCACGGCCGCCGCACAAGCCGCCGGGTTCTTCGCCGAAGAAATCGTTGAAGTGCGCATAGCCCACAAGAAGGGTGAAACCGTGGTCAGCCAGGACGAGCATCCTCGCGCCGACACCACCCTGGAAGCTCTGACCAAACTCAAACCGGTCAACGGCCCCGACAAGACCGTCACCGCCGGCAATGCCTCGGGTGTAAACGACGGCGCCGCCGCGTTGATCCTGGCTTCGGCCGAAGCGGTGAAGAAACACGGCCTGACTGCCCGTGCCAAAGTGCTGGGCATGGCCAGCGCCGGTGTTGCCCCGCGGGTGATGGGCATTGGCCCGGTGCCGGCGGTGCGTAAACTGATCGAGCGCCTCGGTGTGGCGGTCAGCGATTTCGACGTGATCGAGCTCAACGAAGCCTTCGCCAGCCAAGGCCTGGCGGTGCTGCGTGAACTGGGGATCGCGGACGACGCGGCCCAGGTCAACCCGAACGGTGGCGCGATTGCCTTGGGTCACCCGTTGGGCATGAGCGGCGCGCGGCTGGTGTTGACCGCATTGCATCAGCTGGAAAAAACCGGTGGCAAGAATGGTCTGGCGACCATGTGCGTCGGTGTCGGTCAGGGGCTGGCCCTGGCGATCGAGCGCGTCTGACGCGCTCTGAAGACTTATAAGAACTGAGGAATGTTTCATGACTGACAAGCCTGGTTACCGTCGCCCGCAGGAAGGCACCCAGCCGGAGTACCTGCACCCGACCTATCAATCCACCAACCTGCGCTCGCCGTCCAAGCCGTTGGTGTTCCTGCCGCATTCGCTGTCGGAAATCACCGGTCCTACCGTCGGCGCCGAGCGCATCAACGAGAAGGATAACGACCTGACCGCCCAGCACGAGGGGCAGCCTCAGGGTGAGCGCATCATCATCCACGGCCGTGTGCTGGATGAAAACGGTCTGCCGGTGCCGGGGATTCTGGTGGAGATCTGGCAGGCCAACGCCGCCGGTCGCTACGCCCATGCCCGCGACCTGCACGACGCACCGCTGGACCCGAACTTCACCGGCACCGGCCGCACCGTGACCGACGCCGATGGCTGGTACCAGTTCCAGACCATCAAGCCCGGCGCCTATCCATGGGGTAACCACCACAACGCCTGGCGCCCGGCGCACATCCATTTCTCGCTGTTCGGGCCGAGCATCCTGACGCGCCTGGTGACGCAGATGTATTTCCCGGGCGACCCGTTGCTGGCGTACGACCCGATCTACAACTGCGTACCCGATACCAGCGCCAAAGAGCGCTTGATCGCGACGTTCGATCTGGAAAAAACCATCCCTTCCTATGCCCTCGGTTATCGCTGGGACATCGTATTGCGCGGCCGCGACGCCACGCCGATGGAGAAATAAGATGACGCTGACTGCGACCACGTCCCACACCGTCGGGCCGTACTACCACATCGGCCTGACCTGGCTGAACCGCGAAAACCTGACCGTCGAACAAACCCTGGGCGAGCGCGTAGCGATCACCGGGCAAGTGGTCGACGGCAATGGCGACATCGTCAACGACGCGATGCTGGAAGTCTGGCAGGCCAACGCCGCCGGCAAGTATGACCACCCGGAAGACGACCAGGACAAACCCCTGGACCCGAACTTCGAAGGCTTTGGTCGGGTGCCGGTGGATGCCGAAGGACGCTTTCGCTTTACCACCATCAAGCCCGGTACGGTCGAGGGGCTCAAAGGCACGACCCAGGCACCGCACCTTGTCGTTCTGGTGTTTGCCCGTGGTTTGGTGAAGCACCTGCTGACGCGGATCTACTTTGAAGGCGAGGCGGCCAACGTCAACGATCCGTTGCTGGAGTGCGTGCCGGCCGAGCGCCGCAGTACCTTGCTGGCCAAGAAGGATGCGTCGGGTGTTTATCAGTGGAATGTGATTCTGCAGGGTACCGATGCCGAGACGGTGTTCTTCGACTATTAAGTGAACACCGCAACACCTTGTAGGAGCTGGCAAGCCAGCTCCTACAGGGGATCTGTGTTGCTGATTTATCTGCGGAACGGGAGTGTTGCAAAGTGTGTCTAGACTCTCACTTTCCCCATTGAGTGAAAAACAATGACAACACCCACAGCGCCTATAGCTCTTTATACGGGCGAAGAACGCAGCAAGCGGATCTTCGCCATTGTCGGTGCCTCGTCCGGCAACCTGGTTGAATGGTTCGACTTCTACGTCTACGCCTTCTGTGCGATCTATTTCGCACCGGCCTTTTTCCCGTCCGATAACCCCACCGTGCAGCTGGTCAATACCGCTGGCGTGTTCGCCGCCGGGTTCCTGATGCGGCCGATTGGTGGCTGGATTTTCGGGCGCTTGGCGGACAAGCACGGGCGCAAGAATTCGATGTTGATCTCGATTCTGATGATGTGCTTCGGCTCGCTGCTTATCGCCTGCCTGCCGACCTACAGCAGCATTGGGGTCTGGGCGCCGATCCTGTTGCTGTTCGCCCGTTTGCTGCAAGGCTTGTCGGTGGGCGGTGAGTACGGCACTACCGCAACCTACATGAGTGAAGTGGCGCTCAAGGGCCAGCGCGGTTTCTTCGCCTCGTTCCAGTACGTGACCCTGATTGGCGGCCAATTGCTCGCGGTGTCGCTGGTGGTGGTCCTGCAACAGTTCCTCACTGAAGATGACCTGCGTGCCTACGGCTGGCGGATACCCTTCGTGGTGGGTGCCATGGCGGCGCTGGTTTCGCTGTATCTGCGTCGTTCGCTCAAGGAAACCACCAGCAAGGCAATGCGCGAAAACAAGGATGCCGGCAGCATCAGTGCCCTGTTTCGCGACCATAAAACCGCATTCATCACCGTACTCGGTTATACCGCCGGTGGTTCGCTGATCTTCTACACCTTCACCACGTACATGCAGAAGTACCTGGTGAACACCGCCGGCATGCCGGCCAAGACCGCCAGCTACATCATGACCGGCGCGCTGTTCCTCTATATGTGCATGCAGCCGATTTTCGGCATGCTCGCCGACAAGATCGGCCGGCGTAACTCGATGCTCTGGTTCGGCGCCCTCGGCACGCTGTGCACCGTGCCGATCCTGTTGAGCCTGAAAAGCGTGACAAGTCCATTTCTGGCCTTCGTGTTGATTACCCTGGCGCTGGCGATCGTCAGTTTCTACACCTCCATCAGTGGCCTGGTGAAAGCCGAGATGTTCCCGCCCGAGGTGCGTGCATTGGGTGTCGGCCTGGCGTATGCGGTGGCGAATGCGATTTTCGGTGGTTCGGCGGAGTATGTGGCCTTGAGCCTCAAGGCCGTGGGCATGGAAAACACCTTCTACTGGTACGTGACGGTGATGATGGCGATAGCGTTCCTGTTCAGCCTGCGTCTGCCGAAACAGGCGAAGTATCTGCATCACGACCTTTGATCTTCACGCGCGGACCGCAGGCCCGCGCCTCCAGGAATTGTTTATGAACCAGCGACCGGGCAATCAATTGTTCGATGCCTATTTCACGGCCCGCGATATGCGTGAGGTGTTCTGCGATCAGGGTCGGGTCCAGGCCATGCTCGATTTCGAAGCGGCATTGGCCCGGGCCGAAGCACGGGTCGGGATGATTCCGTCGAGTGCTGTCGCGCCGATTGAAGCAGCTTGCCGTGCCGGGCTTTATGATTTTGCGATGTTGGGCGAGGCCATTGCCACGGCGGGTAACTCGGCGATTCCGTTGGTCAAGGCGCTGGGCAAGCAGATCGCGGCCACCGATGCCGAAGCCGAGCGCCATGTGCATCTGGGCGCGACCAGTCAGGACGTGATGGACAGCGGCCTGGTGCTGCAACTGCGGCAGGCGCTGGAACTGATCGAAAACGATCTGGCGCAATTGGGGCAAATCCTCGCTGACCAGGCCCAGCGTTATGCGGCTACGCCGTTGGCCGGGCGTACCTGGTTACAACACGCAACTCCGGTCACCCTCGGCATGAAAATCGCCGGTTGGTTGGGGGCGGTGACGCGCAGCCGTCAGCGACTGGTTGAACTCAAACCGCGTCTGCTGGTGCTGCAATTCGGTGGCGCGTCCGGAACGCTCGCAGCCCTCGGCGACCAGGCCATGCCGATTGCCCAGGCGCTGGCCGAAGAACTGCAACTGACTTTGCCCGATCAACCGTGGCACACCCAGCGCGATCGCGTGGTGGAGTTCGGCGCTGCGCTCGGCCTGATCGCCGGCAGTCTCGGCAAACTCGGGCGTGATATCAGCCTGTTGATGCAAACCGAGGCCGCCGAAGTGTTCGAGCCTTCGGCGCCGGGCAAGGGCGGTTCCTCGACCATGCCGCACAAACGCAATCCGGTGGGCGCGGCGGTGTTGATCGGCGCGGCGACTCGCGTACCCGGTTTGCTTTCGACGCTGTTCAGCGCCATGCCCCAGGAGCACGAGCGCAGCCTCGGTCTGTGGCATGCCGAGTGGGAAACCCTGCCGGAAATCTGCTGCCTGGTGTCGGGCAGCCTGCATCAAGCATTGTTGATCGTCCAAGGGCTGGAAGTGGATGCCGAGCGCATGGCGCGCAATCTCGATTTGACCCAGGGCCTGGTGCTCGCCGAAGCGGTGAGCATCGTCCTCGCGCAGCGGGTTGGGCGCGATACCGCGCATCATCTGTTGGAGCAATGCTGCAAACGCGCCGTGGCCGAACAACGTCACCTGCGTGCGGTCCTCGGCGACGAACCACAAGTGACCGCCGAACTGTCGGCGGCTGAGCTCGATCATCTGCTGGACCCTGCCCATTACCTCGGCCAGGCCAAAACCTGGGTCGAGAGGGCGGTGGCTGAACATTCTGCATTGACTGCCTGAAGGAGACTTGCTGTGGCTTTTGTACAACTCGCCGAGGGCGAACTGCATTACCAACTCGATGGACCGGTCGATGCGCCGGTGCTGGTGCTGTCCAACTCCCTGGGCACGGACCTGCACATGTGGGACGCGCAGATCCCGGCGTTCTCCAAGCATTTTCGCGTGCTGCGTTTCGACACCCGCGGCCATGGCCAGTCATTGGTGACACCGGGGCCTTACAGCATCGAGCAACTGGGCCGCGACGTGCTCGCATTGCTGGATGCCTTGCACATCGAACGCGCGCATTTCTGCGGATTGTCCATGGGCGGGTTGATTGGCCAGTGGCTGGGGATCAACGCCGGCGATCGACTGAACAAGCTGATCGTGTGCAACACCGCAGCGAAAATCGGCGATCCGTCGGTGTGGAACCCGCGCATTGAAATGGTGCTGCGCGATGGTCAGGCGGCCATGGTTGCCCTGCGCGATGCGTCGATTGCCCGCTGGTTCACCCCGGATTTCTCCGAAGCCAACCCGGCGGCGGCCAAGCAGATTACCGACATGCTGGCGGCGACTTCGCCAGAAGGTTACGCGGCCAATTGTGCAGCTGTGCGCGATGCCGATTTCCGCGATCAGTTGTCCTCGATCAAGGCGCCGCTGCTGGTGATCGCCGGCACTGAGGATGCGGTCACGCCGCCGTCGGGTGGGCACTTCATTCAGGAACATGTGCCGGGCGCCGAGTACGCCGAGTTCTACGCTGCGCACTTGTCCAACGTGCAGGCTGGCGCTGATTTCAGCGAATGTGTTCTGGCCTTTCTGAAGGCTCGTTGAGGGATATTCCGTGGACGAGAAACAACGTTACGACGAAGGCATGAAAGTCCGTCGCGCGGTACTGGGCGATGCTCACGTCGACCGCAGCCTGACCACTCTGACCGAGTTCAACTCGGAGTTCCAGGAAATGATCACCCGCCACGCCTGGGGCGACATCTGGACCCGCGAGGGTCTGCCACGCCACACCCGCAGCCTGATCACCATCGCGATGCTGATCGGCATGAACCGCGAGGGTGAACTCAAACTGCACCTGCGCGCCGCCGCCAACAATGGCGTGAGCCGTGGCGAGATCAAGGAAGTGATCATGCAGAGCGCGATCTATTGCGGGATCCCGGCAGCCAATGCGACGTTCCACCTGGCCGAGTCGGTGTGGGATGAGTTGGGGGTTGAATCGCGGGAGTAAGCGGTAACGGTGAACAACCTGTGGGAGCGAGCTTGCTCGCGATGGCGTCGGCACATTCACTATTGATGTCGCCTGATACACCGCCATCGCGAGCAAGCTCGCTCCCACATTTGTTTTGTGTTTACAACAGGCTGATCGGGTAGCTAATGATCAGGCGGTTCTCATCGAACTCGTTGTTGCTGTAGTCGCGGCGCATGGTCGAGTTGCGCCATTTCAGGTTCAGGTCCTTCAGCGCACCGCTTTGCACGGTGTAGCCCAGTTCACTTTCGCGTCCCCATTCCTTGCCGTCGGTGATGGTGCCGGTGTGCACATTGTCACCGCTGATGTAGCGGTTCATCAGGGTCAGGCCCGGAACGCCCAGGGCGGCGAAGTTGTAGTCGTGGCGTACTTGCCAGGATTTCTCCTGGGCATTGTCGTAGCTGGAGTTGTAGCTGTCGTTGGCCAGGGTACCGCCGCTGGTGCCGTTGACCCGCATCCAGGCGTTGTCGCCGGTGAGTTTTTGCAGGCCGACGTAGAAGGTGTTGCCGCCGTATTTGGCCGAGAACAAGCCGTACATGGTCTTGTTGTCCAGCTCGCCGGCCCGGGCGCTGCCGTCATCCTTGCCGTAGAAGAAACCCAGGTTGGCGCCCAGGGTCCAGTCACCCAATGGCTGGCTGTGGGTCAGGTTGATGAACTGCTGGCTGTAGATGTCCTTGAGCTCGGCGTTCCACAGGCCGATCTGGGTGCGCTTTTCGTTGAACAGGTATTCGCCGCCCTGAAAGTTGAAACGGTCGGAGGTGAACGCCGCTTTGCCGGTCATCGACATGTCGTCCATGCTGCTGTCATCGCGGGGGCTGTTCTGCCGGAACTGGCCGCCGTAGAGCGTCAGGCCATTGATCTCCTTCGACGTGATCTGGCCGCCCCGGAAGGTTTGCGGCAACGAACGACCGTCGTCCGAACGCAGGATTGGCAACACCGGCATCCACTCGCCGACTTTCACTTCGGTCTGCGACAGCTTGGCCTTGAACGCGACATTGGTGCGCCCGAAGTTATCCGCCGGGCGACCGTCATGATCCAGCGGCAGTAGTTGCGTACCGCCTGTGCCTTTACCGCCGTCGAGCTTCACCGAATACAAACCGAGCACATCCATGCCGAATCCGACGGTGCCTTGGGTGAAGCCGGACTTGGCGTCGAGGATGAAACTTTGCGTCCACTCTTCAGCCTTGCCTTGGGCCTTGGTCGGGTTGGTGAAGTTGCGGTTGATGTAGAAGTTGCGCAGGTTCAGGTTGACCTTGGCGCCTTCGACAAAACCCGACTCTTCGGCGCTGGCGGGCAGGGCCGCGCTGGCCAGGGCCATGGCAATCAGGCTGGGAACGAAGTACTGCGCGGGAGAAGGCGTCATGGGCTCGGGTCTCTCTAATTCTTTGGGATGAAGCGGGGTAATGCCGCAACCCTGGGTTGCAGACGAATATTCGAAATCAGCACGAACGAAGCGGATCAGCCGGAGAGGGCAGGGCGCGGGGGCATGGTGTCGAACCTGTTGTTATTGGTTTTGTGGTTCGGATGGTGCGTGGAATGTACTGGATGGTTCAATTGTTAAAAGCAGGTTTTGGGCGATTATCGAACGCAACATGTCGCTGGATTTTGTGTGGCCTGTGCGGGCCTCATCGCGAGCAAGCTCGCTCCCACAGTGGACTTACAGCGTGCATAAGATTTTTGCCAAACCCAGCCTCCTGTGGGAGCGAGCTTGCTCGCGATGGGGCCATCACTGAGAACACACCTTTTCCCGCAGCCAACAAAAAGCCCACCAATCGGTGGGCTTCTCGTTTTTACAGCGCTATCAGAAATACTTCATCTTCGGCGCTTCTTCTTTCAACGGCTCGTTCTTCGCCGTCTGTTCGTTCCAGCCACCACCCAGGGCCTTGTACAGGTTGACCTGGCTGACCAGCTGCGCCAGTCGGTCGGTGATCAGCACCTGTTGCGCACTGAACAACTGACGCTGGGCATCGAGGAAGGTCAGGTTGCTGTCGACACCAATGCGGTAGCGACGCTCGGCCAGGCGGTAGTAGTCCTGGTTGGCACTGACGAAATCTTTCTGTGCCTGCAACTGCTGGACGTAGGTCTGGCGGGCGGCCAGGCCGTCGGCGACTTCCTGGAAGGCCGTTTGAATGGACTTCTCGTAGTTCGCCACGCCGATGTCTTTCTGGATTTTCGAGTAATCCAGGCTGGCGCTCAGGGCGCCGGCGTTGAAGATCGGCAGGTTGATCTGCGGTTGGAACAACCAGGTGCCCGAACCTCCCTTGAACAGACCGGACAGGTCCGGGCTCAGGGTGCCGGCATTGGCCGTGAGGCTGATGCTCGGGAAGAACGCAGCCCGCGCCGCGCCGATGTTGGCATTGGCGGCCTTCAGGTTGTACTCGGCCTGAAGGATGTCCGGACGACGATGCAGCAGGTCCGACGGCAGGCCGGGTGGAACGTCGCTCAGCAGGTCGTCGTCAAGTGGTTTGGCCGCTTGCAGGTTGGCCGGGACACCGGTGCCGAGCAGCAGCACCAGGCTGTTCTCGTCCTGGGCGACCTGACGGGTGTACTTGGCCAGTTGCGCACGGGCGTTTTCCACCGAGGTGCGCGACTGTGCCAGGTCCAGGGCCGAGGCGACGCCCACTTCGTTGCTGCGGGCGGTGAGCTTGTAGCTCTCCTCGAAGGCGGCGAGGGTGTCCTGGGTCAGCTTGTACAGTTCCTTGTCGGCCTGCCAGGTCAGGTAGGCATTGGCCACGCTGGCCACCAGGCTGATCTGCGTGCTGCGGCGGCCCTCTTCAGTGGCGAAGTACTTCTGCAACGCTTCTTCGTTCAGGCTGCGAACCCGACCGAACAGGTCGAGTTCATAGGCGCTGACGCCAACAGTTGCCGAGTAGGAACTGGTGATGCCGGCTTCGCCGGTCTGGGAAGCATCAGCCGGAAGCCGCTGACGGCTGCCGCTGCCATTGGCCGAGACGGCCGGGAACAGATCGGCACGGGAGATGCGGTATTGAGCCGCGAACGCGTCGATGTTCAGGGCCGCGACACGCAGGTCACGGTTGTTTTCCAGGGCAACCTGGATCAGCTGTTGCAGCGCCGGGTCATGGAAAAACTGCTTCCAGCCCTGCTCGGCAGCCGCTTGCGCCGGTGCCTGGGCCGGCGAGTACGCCGGGCCCTGCGGGTACTGGCCCGCCACCGGCGCTTCGGGCTGCTGATAGTCAGGTATCAGCGAGCAGCCACCGAGCACGAAGGCGGCGACTGCCAGGGAGAGTAGCGACTTGCTCATTAGCCAGCCTCTTTAGAAGTTTCAATAGCGTCATCCTGGTCGGCGATTTTGCGCTGGCCAATGGACGACACGGTGACGAAGAACAGCGGGACCCAGAAGATCGCCAGCACAGTGGCCGTGATCATACCGCCGATTACGCCGGTACCGATTGCATGCTGGCTACCGGAGCCCGCACCGGTGGATATCGCCAGTGGTACCACACCGAGGACGAAGGCGAGCGAGGTCATGATGATCGGTCGCAGACGCATGCGGCAGGCTTCGATCGCTGCATCGCGCAGGCTACGCCCTTGTTCGTGCAATTCCTTTGCAAATTCGACAATCAGAATGGCGTTTTTCGCCGCCAGACCGATAGTCGTCAACAAACCTACCTGGAAGTACACGTCGTTGGACAAACCACGCAGGCTGGTGGCCATCAGCGCACCGATGATCCCCAGCGGTACAACCAACATCACCGCGATCGGAATCGACCAGCTTTCATACAACGCCGCCAGACACAGGAACACCATCAGCAGCGACAGGGCGTACAGCGCTGGTGCTTGCGAACCGGACAGACGCTCTTCGTACGACAGGCCGGTCCAGGAAATACCGACACCCGCCGGCAGTTTCTTGGCAATGGCCTCGACTTCGAGCATGGCTTCACCGGTGGAATAGCCTGGCGCCGGGGCACCGAGGATTTCCATCGCTTCCACGCCGTTGTAACGGGCCAGTTTCGGCGAACCGTAAATCCACTCGCCCTTGGCGAACGCCGAGAACGGAACCATGTTGCCGGTACTGTTGCGCACGTACCACTTCTGCAGGTCTTCAGGGCCCATTCGAGCGCCTGGCTGGCCTTGCACGTACACCTTCTTCACACGGCCACGGTCGATGAAGTCGTTGACGTAGCTACTGCCCAGGGCAATCGACAGGGTGTTGTTGATGTCGGCGATGGTAATGCCCAGGGCACTGGCCTTCTCGTCATCGATTTCCAGCTGGTATTGCGGTTCGTCGTTCAGGCCGTTCGGGCGCACCTGAGACAGAATCTTGCTTTGTGCGGCCATGCCGAGGAACTGGTTGCGCGCTTCCATCAGTTTTTCGTGGCCGATACCGGCACGGTCCTGCAGGAATACGTCGAAACCGGTGGCGTTACCCAGTTCCAGTACCGCCGGTGGCGCGAAGGCGAACACCATGGCATCGCGGAAGGTGAAGAAGTGCTGCTGGGCACGGGCCGCCACCTTGAACACATTGTTGTCGGCATTACGTTCGTCCCACGGTCTGAGCATGATGAACGCCATACCCGAACTCTGGCCACGGCCGGCGAAGTTGAAGCCGGTCACGGTAAACACCGAGTTCACCGCATCGCCTTCACCGCCATCCTTGCCAGGGCGCAGCAGGAATTCACGCATTTCGTCCACGACCACCTGGGTGCGCTGGGACGTCGAACCGGCCGGGGTCTGCACCTGGGCGAACAGTACACCCTGGTCTTCTTCCGGCAGGAACGCCGTTGGAATGCGGGTGAACAGCCAGATCATGCCAATCACGATCAGCAGGTACGCCAGCAGATACGGGATCTTGCGCTGCAGGATATTGCCGACACCGCGCTCGTAGCCGCGAACGCCACGGTCGAAATTGCGGTTGAACCAGCCAAAGAAACCACGCTTGGGTACGCCGTGCTCGCCTTTGGGAATCGGCTTGAGCATGGTGGCGCAAAGCGCCGGGGTGAAGATCAGCGCGACCAGTACCGACAGGGCCATGGCCGAGACGATGGTGATCGAGAACTGCTTGTAGATCACACCGGTGGAGCCGCTGAAGAACGCCATCGGCAGCAGAACCGCCGACAACACCAGGGCGATACCGACCAGTGCACCCTGGATCTGGCCCATGGACTTCTTGGTGGCTTCCTTGGGTGACAGGCCTTCTTCGCTCATCACCCGTTCGACGTTTTCCACCACGACGATGGCGTCGTCCACCAGCAAGCCGATGGCCAGCACCATGCCGAACATGGTCAGGGTGTTGATGCTGAAACCGGCGGCCGCGAGGATGCCGAATGTACCAAGCAATACCACCGGCACGGTCATCGTGGTGATGATGGTGGCGCGGAAGTTCTGCAGGAACAGGAACATCACCAGGAACACCAGCGCGACCGCTTCGACCAGGGTGTGAACCACGCCCTTGATCGATTCGGTTACTACCGGAGTGGTGTCATACGGAAACACCACTTCCATCCCTTGCGGGAAGAACGGCTTGAGACTGTCGATGGTCGCGCGCAGGGCCTTGGCGGTATCGAGCGCGTTGGCACCGGTGGCCAGTTTCACGGCCAGGCCGGAAGCCGGGGCACCGTTGAACTGGGCGTTGATGCTGTAGTTCTCACCCCCCAGGCCGACTTCGGCAACATCCCTCAAGCGAACCTGGGAACCGTCCTTGTTGACCTTGAGCAGGATCTTTTCGAACTCTTCCGCGGTCTGCAGGCGGGTCTTGCCGATGATGGTCGCGTTCAACTGGGTGCCGGGCAGGGCAGGCAGGCCGCCGAGCTGGCCGGACGACACCTGGACGTTTTGCGCAGCGATGGCGGTCTTGACGTCGATCGGGGTCAGGTTGAAGTTGTTCAACTTGGCCGGGTCGAGCCAGATTCGCATGGCGTACTGGGAACCGAACACCTGGAAGTCGCCGACACCGGCGGTCCGCGAGATCGGGTCCTGCATGTTCGACACGATGTAGTTGGACAGGTCGTCCTTGGTCATGCTGCCGTCACGCGACACCACGCCGATCACCAACAGGAAGTTCTTCACTGCCTTGGTGACGCGGATACCTTGCTGTTGCACTTCTTGCGGCAGCAGCGGGGTGGCCAGGTTCAGCTTGTTCTGGACCTGGACCTGCGCGGTGTCGGAGTTGGTGCCTTGCTCGAAGGTCGCGGTAATGGTCATGGTGCCGTCGGAGTTACTTTCCGACGAGACATAACGCAGGTTGTCGATACCGTTGAGCTGTTGCTCGATCACCTGAACCACGGTGTCCTGAACCGTTTGTGCCGAAGCACCCGGGTAGGCCACGGAGATGGCGATCGCTGGAGGCGCAATGCTCGGGTACTGGTTGATCGGTAGTCTGAGGATCGATAGTGCCCCGACCAGCATGATCACCAGGGCAATTACCCAGGCGAAAATCGGACGGTCGATAAAAAATTTCGACATGGTTTACTCCCCTTTGCCGCCAGAGGCTTTATCAGCTACCTGGGCGGGGGCCGGGTTCTTTACGGCTACGTTGGTCGCTTCACTGGCCTTGACTTCGATGCCAGGTTTGACGAATTGCAGACCTTCGGTGATCAGGCGATCGCCGGCCTTCAGGCCGTCTTCGATCAGCCATTGATTGCCGACGGTGCGGTTGGCCTTGAGTTGACGCAGTTCGACCTTGTTGTCCGGGCCGACAACCAGTGCGGTCGGCGTACCTTTGAGGTCGCGGGTCACGCCTTGCTGCGGGGCCAGGATCGCCGCGCTGTTCACACCGGCCAGCAACTTGGCGTGCACGAACATGCCAGGAAGAAGGGTGTGGTCAGGGTTCGGGAAAATGGCGCGCAGGGTGACGGAACCGGTGGTCTGGTCAACCGAGATTTCGGAGAACTCCAGCTTGCCGTCCAGCTTGTAGTCGCTGCCGTCTTCGAGGGTCAGCTTGACCGAAGCCGTGTTGTCGCCGGCTTTCTGCAGGCGACCGCTTTCCAGCTCACGGCGCAGTTGCAGCAGCTCGACCGAGGACTGCGTCACGTCGACGTAGATCGGGTCGATTTGCTGAATCACCGCCATCGCATCGGCCTGGGCATTGCTCACCAGCGCGCCTTCGGTCACCGAGGAGCGGCCGATGCGGCCGGTCAGCGGGGCATAGACCTTGGTGTAGCGCACGTTGATCTGTGCGGTTTGCAGCGCGGCTTCCGATTGCAGGCGGTTGGCCACGGCGGTGTCGTATTCCTGACGGCTTACGGCTTGTTCGTTGACCAGTTGCTGGTAGCGGTCGGAAATCGACTTGGTCGAGCGCAGGTTGGCTTCAGCGCTTTTCAGCGTCGCTTCATAGACCGACGGATCGATCTGGTACAGCTGCTGGCCGGCCTTGACGTCACTGCCTTCCTTGAACAGGCGCTTGAGAATGATGCCGTTGACCTGAGGACGGACTTCGGCAATGCGGAATGCACTGGTACGGCCTGGCAGATCGGACGTCAGGGTGAAAGCTTGAGGTTGCAGAGTCACGACGCCGACCTGAGGCGGTGGGGCGGCCGGTGCTGCCTCTTCCTTTTTGCATCCGCTGAGCAGCGATGCCAGGGCGACGGCGGCGACCAGAGCGGTAACAGCTGGCTTGAATTGCATGAAAATCCTCGGGTCAGGCACGCAAGGTGCGCACTAGAAAGGTGGAAGGTTGAAAAATGTTTGCCGAGTGGATAAGTAGCTTGCTAAGGAATATACTTACGTACATGGCTGTTTGTAAATACCCAGGCTGCGTATCAACGCCGTTACACAAGCCGCTACACAAGCCGTTGAAAGGTTGGAATTGTAGGCCGGGGACGAACCCCCAGAACGTTCGCCCCACTTTTATTCAGCTGATGTTCAGGCATCGCTGAAGCACCCTGATTGAGGTTGTACTGCCATGGTCCGTCGTACCAAAGAGGAAGCTCAGGAAACCCGCGCGCAAATTCTCGTGGCGGCCGAAAAGGCCTTTTTCGAGCGAGGCGTGGCACGCACGACCCTGGCGGACATCGCGACCCTGGCCGGCGTCACTCGAGGGGCCATCTACTGGCATTTCAGCAACAAGGCCGATCTGGTGCAGGCCATGCTCGACACTCTGCATGAGCCGCTGGAAGAAATGGCCAAGGCCAGCGAAAGCGAAGACGAACTCGATCCTCTGGGCTGCATGCGAAAGTTGTTGATTCATTTGTTTCATCAAATTGCGCTGGACCCGAAAACCCGACGCATCAATGAGATTCTTTTTCATAAGTGCGAATTCACCGATGAAATGTGCGACCTGCGCCAACAACGGGTGTCAGCCAGCCTCGAATGCAATGTGCGGATCGGCCTGGCCCTGAGTAATGCAGTGAATCGCGGTCAGTTGCCGGAAAACCTCGACACCGCCCGCGCGGCGATCAGCTTGCATGCTTATATTGATGGCATCCTGTACCAGTGGCTGCTGGCCCCCGACAGCTTTGAATTGCACGCCGAAGCCGAGCGTTGGGTCGATACCGGGCTGGATCTGTTGCGCTTTAGCCCCAGCCTGTGCAAATGAAACAAAATGATAAATTGGCTCCCTGCAAGTCAACCGTTGAAGTCACCGAGGATCATTTTACTTCGCGTGCCTTTTTTGCAATGGGGGCTTTTATATACGGACGTGTGCCAGGTTGACAGCTACCAGGCTACATAATTTGTAGGAATTTTGTGTCGAGCTTGCATGGGGAGTGAACCTCGTGCGGATTCCACTACTGCTAAAAAGAACCCCGGTTTTGCGAGCCGGGGCCTGGAATGTGGCGAAGAAAATGCATCAGCAAGCTGATTTGATACGTTTTTTCACCGGCGTCTTTTCTATCTGATCAGTATCAACCGACTATCAAGTCGACGCTAAAACTGAAGGGCGCCTCTTTATTCTTTTTCGTGATGTCGGCAGTGACCTTATATGAGCTGTTGCTGTTGCCGGATCGCGTTATTGTTTTTGACCAATTTGGTTTCAGGTTCGGATGCAGGACGCCGAAAACCACTGAAACTGTCAGCTGAATAGCTAGCGTGAATATTAATCCATCTTCGGTAATGTACGAGAACTGTTGCAGGATCGGGGCGAACTTTCTTTTGTTGTAATACATTCCATTACTTGAGAAGTCCCGAAGGTAAGGAAGATCGAGGGTTTGCTCATCGTTCGCTTCGATTTCGAAAGCTGATAGCGAGGTTCCGGTCAAATCCCAGCCTGCTTTCAAGAGCCGGATCGGGCCATCGGTGTTGTTGGAAATGTTAATGGTCATTATGGTGTATTGATTGGGGAATTTACTGGCTGAAGCAGAAAAAATGCTGGAATCATCAGGTTCATATTCTGTGCGTGCAATGATGCGAGGCACGTTTATCGGGCCATTGTTGTTCATGCTGTTAATCCTTTAAAGTTATTGAGAGGCTTTCCGTGGCGCTCGAAATGTTGTAGCGGAGCGTTGTGAAGTATTAGATTGTTCTGTTGGGTTTGTCTGGGGTTTAATTGTAATTTTGTATTGAGGTACGTGCAGGTGTGATGCAAATTTAGATGGCAGGTAAGTTGTCAGAGATTTAAGTATGACAAGCGGGTTTTGGCTTGTTTAAAGCAAAAAAAACCCGACGTCCAAAACGCCGGGCTATTCGAGTTTTTCGCAGGCCTACAAGGTTGGATAGTCGATGTAACCGACAGGCCCCTTGGCGTAGAACAGTTCCGGACGCGCTTCGTTCAGCGGCGCGTCAGCCTGCAAGCGTGCCGGTAGGTCAGGGTTGGCAATGAAAGGTACACCGAAGGCGACTGCATCGGCCTGGCCACTGGCGAGCAACGCGTTGGCGCTGTCCTTGGTGAAACGCTCGTTGGCAATATATGGGCCGCCGAAGGCTTCCTTGAGTTGTGCGCCGAGGCTGTCGGCACCTTCTTTCTCCCGCGAGCAGATGAAGGCAATGCCACGCTTGCCCAGTTCGCGAGCGACATAGGTGAACGTTTCAGCGAGGTTGTCGTCGCCCATGTCATGCAGGTCGGCGCGTGGCGACAGGTGCACACCCACGCGGCCGGCGCCCCAGGTTTCGATGGCGGCGTCGGTCACTTCCAGCAGCAGACGGGCACGGTTTTCCAGGGAACCGCCGTAGTTATCGGTGCGCTGGTTGGTGCTGCTTTGCAGGAACTGGTCGAGCAGGTAACCGTTGGCGGCATGGATTTCCACACCGTCGAAGCCGGCGGCCTTGGCGTTCTCGGCACCGACGCGGTAAGCGTCGACGATGTCGGCGATTTCAGCGGTTTCCAGGGCGCGCGGCACAGGGAAGTCGGCCAGCGGACGAACCAGGCTGACGTGGCCCTTGGGCTGGATGGCACTCGGAGCGACCGGGGCTTCATCGTTCAGGTACAAACCGTGGGAAATGCGACCCACATGCCACAGTTGCAGGAAGATCTTGCCGCCCGCGCCATGGATAGCCTTGGTCACGTTGGACCAGCCACGCACCTGATCGTTGGACCAGATGCCCGGGGTGTCCGGGTAGCCGACGCCCATTGGGGTTACCGAAGTGGCCTCACTGAGGATCAGGCCGGCGGTGGCGCGTTGCACGTAGTACTCGGCCATCAGCGCGTTGGGCACGCGGCCTTCGTCGGCGCGGCAGCGGGTCAGTGGCGCCATGATGATGCGGTTGGCCAACTCGAGGTCGCCCAGTTTGATCGGATCGAAAATAGTCGTCATTTAGTGGCTCTCTTTTGGAGATCAGTTAGAAGTAGCTGGGGCCAGGTCGGGATTGCCGCTCTGACGGAAAGTAATCAGGGTGACCAGCAGGGCGAGTACCGCCAGGGCCGCTGCGGCGAGGGGGACACTGGTCAGGCCGAAGCCGTGGGCGATCACACTGCCGCCGACCCAGGCACCGAGTGCGTTGCCGATGTTGAAAGCGCCGATGTTCAGGGTCGACACCAGGTTCGGTGCGGCCTTGCCGAAGGTCACCACGTTCACTTGCAGCGCCGGTACGGCGGCGAAGCACGCGGTGGCCCAGAGGAACAGGGTGATTTCGGTAGGGATCAGCGCGACGCTGGTCCAGGTCAGCACGGTGGACACCACGGCCATGGTGACGAACACACCGATCAGCGTCGCGGCCATGCCTTTGTCGGCCAGCTTGCCGCCGATGATGTTGCCGACCGTCAGGCCCAGGCCGATGAGCATCAGGGTCCAGGTCACGCCACGGGGCGAAACGCCGGTGACTTCGCCGAGCAGCGGGGCGACGTAGGTGAACAGGGTGAACACCGAGGCGGCGAACAGCGCGGTCATGCTCAGGGACAGCCAGATGCCGCCGCCCTTGAGTGCGGCCAGTTCGGCGCGCATGTCGAGTTTCTCTTCATCACGCTTGGCCGGCAGGAAGCGGATCAAGCCGATCAGCGCGATCACACCGATCACGGTCACGGCCCAGAAGGTCGAACGCCAGCCGGCTTCCTGACCGAGTGCGGTGCCCAGCGGTACGCCGAGGACGTTGGCCAGGGTCAGGCCGGTGAACATCAGGGCCACGGCCGAAGCGCGTTTGTTCGCAGGCACCAGGCCGGCGGCTACCACTGAACCGATACCAAAGAAGGCGCCATGGCATAGAGCGGTGACCACACGGGCGAACATCAGCACGTTGTAGTCGCCGGCCACTGCGCAAAGCAGGTTGCCGACAATGAAGATGCCCATTAACGCCACCAGGGCTGCCTTGCGCGGCAGTCTGGCGGTGGCCAGCGCCATGAACGGCGCGCCGATGGCCACGCCCAGGGCGTAACCGGTCACCAGCCAGCCGGCACCGGGAATCGAGACACCGAGGTCAGCCGCCACGTTGGGCAGCAGGCCCATGATGACGAACTCGGTGGTGCCGATGGCGAAGGCGCTCAAGGCCAGGATGAGTAGCGAGAGGGGCATGTTTAATTCCTTGTCGGCCGACTGACGTTAAGGGTCAGAGCTCTTTACTGAAGGTTTTGAGGAATTCCTGGATGGTTTCCTCGTTGCGTTTGAAAAAATGCCACTGGCCGACTTTGCGGCTGCTGATCAGGCCGGCGCGTTGCAGGGTCGCCAGGTGTGCGGACACCGTGGACTGCGACAGGCCGCAACGTTGATCGATCTGCCCGGCGCAAACGCCGTGCTCGTTACTGTGGGACTGGTCGGGAAATTCGACGGTCGGGTCCTTGAGCCAGTGCAGGATGTCTCGCCGTACTGGGTGTGCCAGGGCTTTTATTATTTCGTCGAGATTGATGGTCATGATGTGGGCTCGTGATGTTTAAAACGCTATATCGCGATGAGGCGAACTTTAAATCGGTATTTCGCGATATACAAATATGATTTGGCTCTGACCAACTCACATTTCGGTATATCGAGTTATAACGATATGTTGAGTGTAACAAGACAAGGGGGCAGTGCTAAGCTGCGCCCATGAACTATCTCGCACATCTTCACCTCGGTGGCCAGCGTCCCGGCCAATTGCTCGGCAGTCTGTATGGCGATTTCGTCAAGGGACGCCTGCAAGGGCAGTTCGCTCCGGACATCGAGGGGGCTATCCAGTTGCACCGCAGCATCGACGTGTTCACCGACCGCCATCCGCTGGTGGACGTCGCGTTGTCGCGTTTCTCCCTGACCCGTCGTCGCTACGCGGGTATCGTGCTCGATGTGTTTTTCGACCATTGCCTGGCCCGGGACTGGATGCTGTATGCCGACCGGCCCCTGGCGTTGTTCACTTCGGACGTTTACCGGGTGCTGTCCAGCGAACGGCAATTGCCGGAGCGGCTGGCGAAGATTGCGCCGCACATGGTGGCCAATGACTGGCTGGGTTCGTATCAGGAATTCGAAGTGCTGGAGCAGGTGTTGCGCGGGATCTCGCGACGCCTGACCCGGCCGGAGGAACTGGCGGCGGCGATGCAGGAATTGCGGCGGTTGTATGAACCGTTGAGCGAGGACTTCAGGTTGTTCTATCCGCAGCTTCAGGATTTTGCCCGGAACTATCCAACACCATAAAACCCCTGTGGGAGCGAGCTTGCTCGCGATTGCGGATTAACATTCAACGATGATGCTGAATGACCCACCGCTATCGCGAGCAAGCTCGCTCCCACAGGGTACTTCGGTGAATAAAAGATCGCGTCAAGCCGCAATGGCAGGGCGCATCGGTGCTCGTTGCGGTTCGACAATTTCACCAAACAACACCTTCTGCACCGCCTGCTGCGCCTCGAACGCCAGTGCCGCGCGTTCCCGGCCTTCGCAAGCGATTGGCTTGAGCAGATGAATCTCCACGCCGCCACGGTCATTGGCGAACAACCGCATCAGATGCGACAGCAAGTCATCGTCGCCAATGAACGGCGCCAGCGCGCAAGGCTCGCCGTCACGCACATAACGAATCGCCACCGGCTGCATTGCCACTTCTGAATCGATGGCGGCGGACAGCAGGCGGCCGTGAAAAGTACGCAGCGAACGGCCATCGGTGGTGGTGCCTTCGGGGAACATCAGCAGCGGGTGTGCCTGTTCCAGGTGACGGGTCATCTGCTTGCGGATCAACTGGCTGTCACCCGAGCCACGGCGGATAAACAGGCTGCCGGCTTTGGCCGCCAACCAGCCGGCTACCGGCCAGGTGCGCACTTCGGCCTTGGACAGGAACGACAGCGGCGTGAGCATGCCCAGCAGCGGGATGTCGGTCCAGGACACGTGGTTGCTGATCCAGAGCATCGGTGCCTTCGGCAGCTCGCCGTGGACGGTCACGTCGAAGGGCAGGGCATTGCTCAGGCGGGCCATGAAAAACCGCGACCAGCGTTGCCGGCGCGCCATCGAATGGGCCATGCCCAAGCGCTCGAACAGCCCGAACACACTGGCCATGCCCAAGCCCAGCGTCACCACCATCAGCACTCGCGCGATTCGCGCGTACACCCGCAACCGGCCCATTACACAGCCGCCTTGAAGTGTTTGGCGTAACGCGGGCAGAGTTCGTCGCGCTTGAGCAGGATGAACACGTCGGCGACCTGGAAGTCTTCGTCCCAGCATGGCTCGCCGCAGATCTTCGCGCCCAGGCGCATGTAGGCCTTGAGCAGCGGTGGCATTTCGGCGATCACGTTCGACGGGATGTCGAGGCTCGGCAGCGGGTTTTTCGGCTCGGCGCGCAGATGTTCGGTGCACAGGTAGCGTTCGCGCAGACGCTGCATGATCGCGTGGGCCTGCACACCGCCATCCTGCATCGGAATGCTCGCACAACCCATCAGGTAGCTGTAGCCGCCCTGGTTCAGGACTTCGGCCAGTTCGCCCCAGAGCACGGCGATGGTGCCGCCATTGCGGTAGGCTGGGTCGACACAGGTGCGACCGATTTCCAGGATCGGGCCTTGCAGGTGCACCAGACCGTGGAGGCTGAACTCTTCTTCGCTGTAGAATTTGCCCAGGCTGCTGGCAGCCGTGTGGTCGAGTAAACGGGTGGTTGCCACCAGGCGCCCGGTATTCAAGTCACGCACGCCGATGTGGGCGCAGTGAACGTCGTAGTCATCCATGTCCAGACCCAGTTCAGCGCCCTTGAGTTTGGCGTTGAATTCGCCGCTGAACACATTGAAGCGCAAGGCCTGGGCTTCCTGCAACGCCTCGGCGCCCAGCAGGCGTTCGGCTTGCAGGCGGCGTTCGTTGCCGGTGTCGCTGATGCGGGCGATTTGAGTCATGGCGAATCTCCGTGCGGGCTGCTCACCCGTCTTTGGGCTACAGCGAATCGACTTTCTTTGTCTAGCCGTGTTGTGCAAAGTCAGGCTATGTAGCCCCGGTGTCATCGCCATTAAGCTTTGGTGATGCTTATATGACAGCCTTCGAGGAGACTCTTATGCCCTGGCAAACCCTGTTGAACCGCCGTGATCGCTTGCCCGCCAACCCGGATCTGGCGGAAGGTTTCGCGACCTTGTTGCAGCAGTTGGGAACGGTCACTCCGTTTGAATTGGCGGTGCTTGGCGGGCGGTTGATGGCGACACCGGGGCAAGCGTTTCTGGTGGGATATCAGGCGGCCTTGCGCATGCTCTGGCCGAGCGCGCCACTGAGCCTGGGCGCGTTGTGCGCCACCGAGCAGGGCAGCCTGCGCCCGGTCGATATGCAAACCCGACTGAGCGATTTGCGTCTGAGCGGACGCAAGGATTTCGTCACCGCCGGCAATGCCGCCGACTGGCTGCTGGTGGCGGCGCGCAGCGAGGAGCCCGGCGCCGATCCACGCTTGAGCCTGGCGGTGATCTATCGCGATGAGCCGGGTGTGCGGGTGGAAAAGCTGGCGCCGCTCCCGTTGATGCCGGACATCAGCCATGGCCGGTTGTTTCTGGATAACGCGCTGTGCGAGTTGCTCGCAGGGGATGGTTGGGACGCTTACGTCAAACCGTTCCGAACGTTGGAAGACATCTATGTGCTGAGCGCCATGACAGCGTGGTTGTATGGCGTCGGCCAGGAATGCGATTGGCCGCAAGGCTTGCAATTGCGGTTGCTGGGGTTGCTGGCGGGGTGCGCGGAAACCAGCCGCCAGCCACCCACCCATCCGGCCGGGCATGTGTTGCTTGGCGGGTTGTTTGCGCAGTTCGAAGGGCTCAAGGCTGAAGTGAATGAGGCGCTGGCCGGAGGGCCTCAAGAGTGGGCGGCGATGTGGCAGCGGGATCAGGCGGTGATGGATTTGGCGGCAGGGGCGCGGGGCAAGCGGTTGGCCAAGGCATTGGCGCAATCTTCACTGCCCTGACTGGCCTCATCGCGAGCAAGCCCGCTCCCACATTTGAAATGCATTCCCCTGTGGGAGCGAGCTTGCTCGCGATGGCGGCCTGATTGGCAGCATGAATTCCTGAACTGTCATCAACCTCGACTAGGCTCAGCAGGTTCAATCTTCGAGCCCCCGTCATGCCCAAAGGCTTGTCCCTGATTTTCCTGCTGTTGCTCAGCCTCACGACCCAGGCTGAAAGCTGGCCCGCCGAGCAATGGCCGACCACGCCGACGCCCGCTGGCCCGGCGCTTCAAGCCCTGGAGACCTACGCCTTTCCATCCCGCGATGACACCACTCGCCAGGGCATTCGCACCGATGCCTTGCTGGTGATCCGCGACGGCCAGTTGATCTACGAACGCTACGCCGGCCCAACGACGGCCGAGACGCCGCACCTGACCTGGTCGATCAGCAAGAGCCTGATGGCCGCGGTCCTCGGTGTGGCTTACGGCGAAGGCTTGTTCAAACTCGGCGACCCTGTGGCGAAGTTTTATCCGCCCCTGCAAAAATACCCCGACCTGACCATGGCCGACCTGCTGCACTGGGCCTCGGGCCTGGACTGGCAGGAAGACTACGAATATGCACCGCTGAAGTCTTCGGTAGTGGCCATGCTCTACACCCGCGGTCACCACGACATGGCTGCGTTCACCGCGGCCCATGCCGAGTACGCGGCGCCGGGCCAGGCGTTTCGCTACTCCAGCGGTGACAGCAACCTGTTGTCCGCCGCGCTGAAAACCATCGTCGGCCCCGGCCGCTATCCGGACTATCCGTGGACTGCGCTGTTCGAGCCGCTGGGCATCCGCCAAGCCGTGTGGGAAACCGATGCCACGGGCACTTTCGTTGCTTCGTCCTATGCCTACCTCACTGCACGGGACCTGGCCCGGGTCGGTCTGTTGATGGCCCGCGAGGGGCGTTGGGCAGACAGGCAACTGCTGCCCAGGGACTGGGTGGCGTTCAACCGCGAGCCGTTCGCTCACTATCACGCCGATCAAGACGAGGCCGTCCCCGGCGGCCAGTGGTGGCTCAATCGAGCCGTTGAGGGCGCGGCACGACCCTGGCCCGATGCTCCCGCCGACACCTTCGCCGCGCTGGGGCATTGGGGCCAGGCGATGTACGTGATCCCCAGTGAACAGCTGGTGATCGTCCGCTACGGCGATGACCGCGACGGCACTTACCGGCACAACCAATTGCTCCAGCTCGCGCTCAAGGCCTTTGCCGGGAAGGTGCAGCCATGAGTGGTTTTATTCGCCGTCGACCGCTCAGTTCCCTGTTGTTGATCCTGCTGATCGCCTTGCTCGGCTGGATCTGGCTCGAGCGGGCGGCGCTGTGGGCGTTCCCCGACATCATCAGCGCCTACACCGCCAAGGAATATTGTTCGTGCCGCTACGTGATGAACAACGATGCCGAGTACTGCCACGGTTATGTGAAACAGTGGCTGCCCGCCAGCGGCTTTACCGATGACCCGGCCGGCAAGCGTGTCTCGGTCAGTGGCATGGGCCGCAGCAACAGCGCGGTGTGGATCGGCGAGCGTCAGGGTTGTCGTTTGGAGCCTTGAGCGGGGTATGTGCTTTGGGTGGTGGTGAGTTTTTGTGGCGAGGGGGCTTGCCCCCGTTCGGCTGCGAAGCAGACGCAAAGCCAGCCTCCCCGGTCCGTCAGGCTTACTTGGTTGTAGACTTCAGCACTGCTTCGCAGCGCAACGGGGGCAAGCCCCCTCGCCACAAAAGCTCACTCGCCCTATGGAATGTGTTCATGGAGCAACAGAAAGTTTGCAACCTGTGACAAGCCAGTTAAGGTTCAGCACAGGTTTATCTGCCCCACGAGTTTCTATGTTCAAGCGCTCCACCTTCCAAACCCTCACTTTCCTGCTGCTGGCCGCTGCCGCGTTGTCGGCCCGCGCCGACTGGTACCTCGATGGCGAGTCTTCGCGCCTGTCGTTTGTCAGCACCAAGAATGCCAATGTTTCCGAAGTGCAGCGCTTCCTGGTGCTGCACGGCAAGGTCGACCCCGAGGGGCTGGCGCAGGTGGAAGTCGAGCTGGAGTCGATCAACAGCGGCATCCCGTTGCGCGATGAGCGCATGCGCAAGGAACTGTTCCAGATCGACCGGTTTCCCGACGCCATGATCACCACGAAAATCGATCTGCGCCCGATCAACGACCTCGCTCCCGGCGCGCAGTTGGAGTTGCGCCTGCCGCTGATGGTCGACCTGCACGGCAAACAACACGAATACCAGGCCGAACTGTTGGCGACCCGACTCGATGACCGGCGTTTCCAGGTGGTGACCCTCGAACCGCTGGTGATCAGCGCCGAGGATTTCGATTTGGCTCCCGGCCTGGAAACGTTGCGCAAACTGGCCGGTGTATCAGCTATCAGTCTTTCCGTACCGGTGGGTGCGGTACTGATTTTCACGGCGCGCTGACATGGCCGGAGCGATTTTTCCGTGGCGTGAAGGCAACCACTTCGAACTGCTGATCGACGGTCCGCAGTTTTTTCCGCGCATGCTGGTGGCGATTGCCCGGGCTGAAGAGCAGGTTGAGCTGGAACTGTATCTGGTGGAGGCGGGCGCCTGCGCCGAAGCCATGGTCCAGGCATTGGTGCAGGCCGCCGAGCGCGGTGTACGGGTGCGCTGTCTGTTCGATGATTATGGCAGCCTCGCTTTCACCCTGGCCTTGCGTCAGCGGCTGATGTCCGCTGGCGTGGAGCTGCGTTTTTACAATCGCCTGAGCTGGCGACGTTGGGTCGGTAACTTTTACCGCGATCACCGCAAGCTGTTATTGGTGGACCAGAGCCTGGCCGTGGTCGGCGGCACCGGTGTCACTGATGAGTTCTGGACGCCGGGCGAAGACGTCAGCGAATGGCACGAAGTGATGGTGGAAATCACCGGCCCGCTAGTGCTCGACTGGCAGCTGCTGTTCGATCGTCAATGGATTGCCAATCGCCATCGACGTGCCTGGCGACCGGCTTCACATTTCGGTCTGCCGCGCCTGCCACGGGTGCCGTCCATAGGCGAGGGCATGGGCCGGGTGGCCTATGCCGACGCCCGTCAACACCGGGACATTCTGCAATCGCTGGTGCGTGCCCTGAACAGTGGTCAGCGACGGATCTGGCTGGCCACGCCGTACTTTTTGCCGACCTGGAAAGTCCGCCGTTCCCTGCGCCGGGCGGCTGCCCGGGGCGTCGATGTGCGGTTGCTGCTGACCGGGCCCCGTACCGATCACCCATCCGTGCGCTATGCCGGGCATCGCTACTACCCGCGACTGCTCAGGGCCGGGGTGAAGATCTACGAATACCAGCCGTGTTTCCTGCACCTGAAAATGGTCCTGGTCGACGACTGGGTGAGCATCGGTTCGTGCAACTTCGATCACTGGAATCTGCGCTTCAACCTGGAAGCCAACCTGGAAGCCCTGGACCCCGGACTGACCCGGTCGGTGGCGGCGAGTTTCGAACGGGACTTTGGGTTGAGTGAGCAAGTCAGCCTGGAGGAATGGAAGCGCCGGCCACTGTGGCGGCGGGTCAAGCAGCGGGTGTGGGGATGGGTGGATCGGGTGGTGGTGAACCTGCTGAATCGGCGGGGTTGACCCCAGTTTTCTGAACACTGAAACCACTGTGGGAGCGAGCTTGCTCGCGATGAGGGCTTAACATTCAACATCTCTGTCGACTGTCAGTCCGCTATCGCGAGCAAGCTCGCTCCCACATGGTTTTGCGGTGTTTGATTAATTACAGCAACTCAAAACTCTGCTGCGTCACGTCCTCTGAATCCAGGCCGATCTGCACGTTGAACTTGCCCGGTTCCGCCGCGTACTTGAGCTGGGTGTTGTAGAACTTCAGGTCGTCCTCAGTGATGGTGAAGTGCACGACTTTCTGTTCGCCGGCCTTGATCATCACTTTCTGGAAGTTCTTCAGTTCCTTGATCGGGCGGATCATCGAGCCGGTCTCGTCCTGGATGTACAGCTGCACCACGGTTTCGCCGTCGCGCTTGCCGGTGTTTTTCACCGTAACACTGGCGTCGAGCTTGCCGGTCTTGTTCAGCGTGGTCGACGACAGCGCCATGTCGCTCAGGCTGAACTCGGTGTAGCTCAGGCCATAACCGAACGGGTACAGGGGGCCCGTGATGTCATCGAAGTACTGCGAGGTGTAGTTGCCCGGTTTGCCCGGAGTGAACGGCCGGCCAATGGTCAGGTGGTTGTAGTAGGTCGGAATCTGGCCTACCGAACGCGGGATGCTGATCGGCAGTTTGCCCGACGGGTTGTAGTCGCCGAACAGCACGTCGGCGATGGCGTTGCCGCCCTCGGTGCCGCTGAACCAGGTTTCCAGGATTGCGTCGGCCTGTTCCTTTTCTTCGAGGATCGTCAGTGGACGGCCATTCATCAACACCAGTACCAGCGGTTTGCCGGTGGCTTTCAGGGCCCGGATCAGCTCGCGCTGGTTTTCCGGGATGTTCAGGTCGGTGCGGCTCGACGATTCGTGGGACATGCCACGGGATTCGCCGACGGCGGCAACCACCACATCAGCATCCTTGGCCGCTTTGACTGCTTCGTCGATCAGCACGTTCGCCGGGCGCGGGTCGTCCACCACTTCCGGGGCATCGAAGTTGAGGAAGTTCAGGTAACCGAGGATTTTCGGGTCGCTGGTGATATTGGCGCCACGGGCGTAGATCAGTGTCGATTTGTCTCCCAGGGCGTTGGTCATGCCATCGAACAGGGTCACCGATTGAGCAGGGCGACCGGCGGCTGCCCAGCTGCCCATCATGTCGATGGGCGCCTTGGCCAGCGGACCGACCAGGGCGATTTTCGCGGTCTTCTTCAGTGGCAGGGTGTCATTCCGGTTTTTCAGCAGCACCTGGCTGCGGCGTGCCACATCACGGGCCTCGGCGCGGTGCAGGCGGCTGTCGGCGTAGGTGTCGACCGGATCATCCTCGGCCTTGCCGATGCGCAGGTACGGGTCCTTGAACAGGCCCATGTCGTACTTGGCGCCCAGTACCGCACGCACGGCGTTGTCGATGTCGCTCTGCTGGATCTCGCCGGACTTCAGCAGCCCTGGCAGCTCTTTGCCGTACAGGGTGTCGTTCATGCTCATGTGGATGCCAGCCTTGATTGCCAGCTTCGCCGCTTCGCGACCGTCGGCGGCAACACCGTGCTTGATCAGCTCGAAAATCGCCCCGTGGTCGCTGACTGCCAGGCCCTTGAAGCCCCACTCCTTGCGCAGCAGGTCGTTCATCAGCCAGGTGTTGGCGGTGGCCGGCACGCCGTTGATCGAGTTCAGCGCGACCATGACCCCGCCGGCGCCGGCATCGATGGCGGCGCGGTACGGTGGCAGGTAGTCCTGGTACATCTTGACCGGGCTCATATCGACCACGTTGTAGTCGCGGCCACCCTCGACCGCGCCGTACAAGGCAAAGTGCTTGACGCTGGCCATGATGCTGTCGGCTGCGTTCGCGCCAGTACCCTGGAACGCCTTGACCATCACGCCGGCAATGCGCGACACCAGGTAAGTGTCTTCACCGAAGCCTTCGGAAGTACGACCCCAGCGTGGGTCGCGGGAGATGTCGACCATCGGTGCGAAGGTGATGTCGAGGCTGTCAGCCGCGGCTTCCTTGGCGGCAATGCGTCCGGACAGGCCGATGGCGTCCATGTCCCAGCTCGAGGCCAGGGCCAGCGGGATCGGGAAAATGGTGCGGTGGCCGTGGATCACGTCGTAGGCGAAGAACATCGGGATCTTCAGGCGGCTGCGCATGGCTGCGTCCTGCATCGGCCGGTTTTCCGGGCGGGTGATCGAGTTGAACGTACCGCCGATGTTGCCTGCCGCGATTTCCTTGCGGATCATTTCGCGCGGCATTTCCGGGCCGATGCTGATCAGGCGCAGCTGGCCGATTTTTTCATCGAGGGTCATTTGCTTCATCAGGTTGCTGACGAAGGCTTCCTTGTTCTCCAGGGGTGCGGGCGTCGTGGCGGCCAATACGTTATGACTGGCCAGGCTGACGAACAGGCCCAGCAAACACAGCTTCTTCATGAATAGTTTTCTCAAGGGCCCAAACGGCGATGTACACGCCGGCCAGCCAAAATTTAGGGAGCGTCTATTGTTGTTCGGGTACCAGCTCAAAAGACCAGAGCCAAAAAACCACAGCCAGATGGCGGATGCGTTTTCGCGCAGGGCCTCTTTTTAGCCCATCGGCCCGTTGCAATCCAGAGGCGCGGGCGATTATGCCCCAAGAGCCGGCCCAGAAGGTTTCACGGTCGGTTTTTTCATGAAATGCACAAGGGAGCATCATCCTGATGAATGTAAGTCCAACCTACCGCTCGCGTTTGCAGGTCGTCACGTTGCTGATGCTGGCTACGTTGCTGACCGCCTGCGGCATCAACAACATCCCGACGCTCGATGAACAGGCCAAGGCCGCCTGGGGCCAGGTGCAGAACCAGTATCAGCGGCGCGCCGACCTCATTCCCAATCTGGTGGAAACCGTCAAGGGCTATGCGGCCCACGAGAAGGAAACCCTGACCGCCGTCATCGAAGCCCGGGCCAAGGCCACGTCGATCCAGGTGGATGCCTCGACCCTCGACAACCCGGAAAAGCTCAAGCAGTACCAACAGGCCCAGGACCAGCTCAGCGGCGCCTTGAGTCGCTTGATGGTGGTCTCCGAACGTTATCCGGACCTCAAGGCCAATCAGAACTTCCTCGCCCTGCAATCGCAGCTTGAAGGCACCGAGAACCGCATCAGCGTGGCCCGGCGTGATTTCATCCTCGCGGTGCAGAAATACAACACCGAGATCCGCACGTTCCCCGGTCGCCTGTGGCACAGCGTGATGTATAGCGACCTGCCGATGCGCGAGACCTTCGAAGCCACGCCGGGTTCGGAAAAGACCCCCGAGGTCAAATTCTGAACAGCGCTAATCGGCGTCACCACGCAAGAGGTTGCCAATGCGCGTCCTGAAAACAGGCCTGTTGCTGTTGTTGTGGGTGGTGGCGATCGCTGCCCGCGCCGAGCTGAGCTTTCCGGCGCTGACCGGGCGGGTGGTCGACACTGCGCAGATGATCGAGCCATCGGTGCGCCAGCAGCTCAGCCAACAGCTTCAGGCCCATGAGCAAGCCACCGGTGAGCAGCTTGTGGTAGTGACGTTGCCGGACTTGCAAGGTACCGACATCGCCGACTTCGGTTACCAACTCGGCCGCCACTGGGGCATCGGGCAGAAGGACAAGAACAACGGCGCCTTGCTGATCATCGCCCGGGACGAGCGCCGGCTGCGTATCGAAGTCGGATACGGCCTGGAGGATCGCCTGACCGATGCCCAGAGTTCGGTGATCATCAACCAGGTCATCACCCCGTCATTCAAGACCGGCAATTTCAGTAAAGGCATCAGTGACGGCGTAGCGGCGATGCTGGTGGTGCTGGGCGGCAACCCCCTGGACGAACCCTCCACGGCGTATGAATCCAGAGGCGATCCGGGGGACGATTTCATCGCGCGGCATCCCGGGTTGTTCGTGTTTTTTGTGATGTTATTCATCCTGACTGTTTTTGTGTGCCAGATGCTCGGTATTCTTCCCGCTGGCCGGGGCGGCTCCGGTGGATCCGGGGGCGGCTTTGGCGGTGGCGGGTTTGGCGGCGGCGGTGGAGGGGGAGGCTTCAGCGGCGGCGGGGGCAGTTTCGGCGGGGGCGGTTCGTCCGGCGGCTGGTGATAATAAAAATTAGCAGGCACTTCACGACATGGCATTACTGACTGAACACGAACAACGCAAGGTGGCCGAGGCCATTGCCCGGGTCGAGCGCGAGACAGACGCAGAACTGGTGACAGTACTCGCAGCCCGCGCCGACGACTATGCGTACATCCCGTTGCTGTGGGCCAGCTTGCTGGCGCTGCTGGTGCCGGGCATCGTGCATTACCTCACCGGCTGGCTGACCATGCACAGTCTGCTGATGGTGCAATGGGCCATCTTCATCGTGCTGTGCCTGGTGTTCCGCCTGCCGAAAGTCACCACCCATCTGATCCCGCGCTCGGTGCGCCACTGGCGTGCCTCGAACCTGGCGCGCCGGCAGTTCCTGGAGCAGAACCTGCACCACACCGAGGGCAGCACCGGCATACTGATTTTCGTTTCCGAGGCCGAGCGTTACGTGGAGATCCTGGTGGATGAAGGGATTTCCAGTCGCCTGGACAACAAGAACTGGGACGCGATCGTCGCGACGTTCACCCAGCAGGTGAAACAGGGGCAGACGCTGCAGGGCTTTGTCAGTTGCGTCGAGGCCTGTGGCGAGTTGCTCAAGGTACATGTGCCGGTGACCCATGTGCGCAACGAGCTGCCGAATCGTCTGGTGGTGCTGGGTTAAGCCAGGGCTTCATGTGCTTTTGTAATGCGCCGCGACACAGTTCCCGAACGTTGTCCGGCGGGGAGCTTGTCTTCAACATCTCTCTCATAGTGCACGCCCTGCGATGGGCGTTCTGTGTAGAGGGAGTTCTTATGAAAACGCAACAAACGCTGGAGACCTTGGTGGAGGATGCACCCGGTAGCGCAATGCTTACTCCGCTGGTGCGACTGACAACGAAAGAGACACAAGCCCTGGAGTGGTGCCTCAAAGGCAAGACGTCCTGGGAGATCGCCAGGATTCAGAGTTGCTCGGAATCCACCATCAACTTCCACTTTTCCAATATCCGTCGCAAGTTCGCCGTCAGATCTCGCAACGCTGCCGTGTTCAGGGCGCTGGAGTCGGGAGCCATCACTGTTGAGCCATTGCAGTCGCGAGATACCCATGAGCCTGACTGATTCGACCTACAACAGTATCAGCGGGCTCATGGTGGGGTTGGGTATTGCGACGTTGCCGGCTATCGATGGAGAAGCCCTGTTCGGCGCGACACTTGGCGCGTGGCTGGTCACGACCACTCGCGCCAACTTCAAGGCCTGGCAACGCATCGGTTCCTGGCTGTTGTCGGCGGGTGTCGGTTACCTGTTTGCCCCGGTGGCCCAGCCAATGGCGCCTTTTCTGACAGCCGGCGTGACGGCCTTTCTGTGCGCGTTACTGGTCATTCCCATCAGCATCAAGCTCATGCAGTGGATCGATGGCGCCGGCCTCGGTGACATCCTTCGTCATCTCAGAGGGCAATGACCTTTGAGATGGCGGCTCTGGTGTGGGTGGCGGGCGTGGCTCACCTGGTCAGTGCGTTGAGGCTGGCGTGTTACCAGCGCGACGAACAACGTTACCACTGGTGCGACAGGATATTGATCAGCTTGCTTGGCGCAGTGTTCTGCCTTGCCGGCATCGATGTATTGCTGACATTCCTGCCGGTGAGCCCATGGCACGCAGTGGTGAGTGTTTTTTCATGCGTAATGATTGTTCGCAGTAGTGGCAACATTATTGTTTTGTGGCATGCCTTCAAGCATTGAAACGTCGGACTTCAAGTCAGGTTTTGTTTGAGTGTCCAAGTGAGGCCAGGGTAGCGGCCATTTCCGAAAGTTGTGTTTCCAGATCCCGCAGGCGTCGTTTTTCCTCCAATGCGTTTTGTATTGCGCAGCGGTCATCCTCATCAAGTAATCGCCACAGCGAAAGGATGGTGCTTTCCTGCGTTGTTGCAGTTTCCGCAGCATTTGCAGGAGCGTTGACATGGGGCTGCCGCAGCATTGGCCCCTCGCCCAGCAGCAACCAGTCAAGGGAGATGCCGCGAGTCTGTGCAATATCTACGCATAATGAGTATGGCGTGCTGTCGCGGCCTTTCCAGCTGCTGAGTGTCTGGGGGCTGATCTGTAGCGCAGTAGACAGGGAAGCGTCAGTTTTTGTACCCGTGATTTGCTTCAGGCGGGCCAAAACAGCTTGTGATTTTTTGCTACGCAATTTGAGCCTCTTCCTTTTGACATATGCTTTTTGAGTGCTTAACGTATGCGTAATGAGTACGTTTTTTCTTGTAAGTAATCAATCGTCAACTATGAATCTGAAGAATACGATGTCGAAACTTCCTAATGGTATCAGGGTGATTTCCTACGAGCTTGGCTCGTATCTATTACGTGTCCACCCGTTGCACTTCCTTTTGTCTGGCGGACGTTATTTGCAGCACCTGTCTTTCACCAATTGTGTTTCAAACAGTATTGCGTTTGATCAATTCGATTACCACCGGATGGCCCAAGGGAAGCATGTATGAGTACTTACAAGATGGTGTGCCCGCACTGCCTGAACCGGATGCGCATACGTACCAGCGAAGGGCGGCATATCTTCCTGCGGGTGGCATACCTGCAATGTACGTCGGAGGCCTGTGGCTGGTCGGTACGGGCCGAGTTCGAAATGACCCATGAGCTTTCCCCCAGTGGCATGCCCAATCCGGCCGTGCACCTGCCGTGCGCCGGACCTGACTTGCGCCGCGCCGCACGGCCTGTCGTCGAGAGTGCTCCGGCGGCGCAAGCGCAACAGGAGTCTTGAGCATGAAGGAGGTTGATGAACAGGCCCATTTGAATGAGGAGCTATTGGCCATAGCGCAGGCGTTTCTGACCCGTCATGAAGGTGAGGGTGTGATTGATGATCAAGTGCTGTTCTGCCGTGCGGTGAGGCATTTGCAGAGTCTGGATATGCCGATGCACCAGGCGGAGCGGCTGGTCAGCCATGCATATGGATTACTCAAATCCAGCAACGATCGCCGACGTCTGGATCTGGCTGCAAGTTCCGAAACTGTCGCCGTGGTCACTGATCCGGTCAACGGTCTGACGTGGGCGGTGCCGGTAGGGTTGATCGTCAAGTTCGTCATCAACTCGCCGACCAATCGCAAACTTCGACTGGTGGAGCCATGAGGTAGCGACGGTTGAATTCAGGTCCCGATCGGCGGGAACGGGACCTGGCGCAAAATTACCCCGTGCCCAAAACCCTCGTCCCCCCTAAAATACCCGGCATCCCCCCGATTCGTATTGCCGAGGCCGTTTTTCCATGTCCGTCACCGCCACTCCCGCCAGCCTCGCGCCGGATCATCACGCCCAGTTCATCGACCTGCTGCAATCGAGCCTCGAGCACAACGCATTCATCAAACTGGTGCTGGCCAAATATGTGGGTGATGAAACGGACCTGCAGCGGATCATTATCAAGCCGGTGACGGTCAAGGCGCAGCCTTGCCTGTCTTTTGTCTACCGCTACAAGACCCGCGATATCACCAAGAACCTGCCGCTGGTCGAAGGCGTGGCGAGCATTGCCGGGCTGCTACCGGCGTCGTTCAAAAATGCGCATTTGTTGTCGTTGACCGACGAAGCCCAGCTCGAATACAGCAAAAAAGGCAAGTCATCGCTGTTCAAGAGCCAACCTCAGCAATTGCGCGAAGTGCCTTCGGCCGAGCACAACCGTGAGAAAAACCGTTTTCTTGACCTGAGTCGGCCGTTTCTCGCCGACCTCGGTGTGACCAACAGCAAGCACGAGCTGATCCCGGCGATGTCGCGCAAGTGGAAGCAGATCAACAAGTTCATCGAAGTGTTCAGCCATGCGCTGACGTCGTCCCCCCTGGCGCTGGACAAGCCGGTGCGTGTGGCGGACTTCGGATCGGGCAAGGGCTACTTGACCTTCGCCATCCACGATTACCTGCGCAACACCTTGAAGGCCGAAGGCGAGGTGACCGGCGTCGAACTGCGTGAAGACATGGTCACCCTGTGCAACACCGCCGCCGCCAAGCTTGAACATCCCGGGCTGGTGTTCAAGTGCGGTGACGTGCGCAGCGTGGCGCCGAGCGAGCTGGACGTGATGATCGCCCTGCATGCCTGCGATATCGCCACCGACTATGCGATCCACACCGGCATCCGTTCCGGCGCGGCGATCATCATGTGCTCGCCGTGCTGCCACAAACAGATCCGCCTGCAAATCCAGAGCCCGGCGCTGCTCAAGCCGATGCTGCAATACGGCTTGCATCTGGGCCAGCAGGCCGAGATGGTCACCGACAGTTTGCGCGCGTTGTTCCTTGAGGCCTGCGGCTACGAGACCAAGGTGTTCGAGTTCATCTCACTGGACCACACCAACAAGAACAAGATGATCCTGGCGGTCAAACGCGCAGAACCAGTGGACCCGGCTCAGTTGCTGGCGAAGATTCAGGAGCTGAAGGATTTCTATCACATCAGCGAGCATTGCCTGGAAACCCTGCTGCGCTCCGACGGTTACCTCTGATCCTGTTGTAGGAGCGAGCTAGCTCGCGATGGACGTCAACGATAACGCGTGCTTTCTGAATCAACGCGTCGGTTTCAAGTCCTTCGCGAGCAAGCTCGCTCCCACAGGATTGGGTTTGATCGCTGTCTTGCGCCCGAGCATCACCGTCACGATCACCCCGCCAGCAAACAGCCAGGTAATCGGCTCCACATGTTCACCGAAGAACAGCGCCGAGAAGGCGATGGTGAAGAAGATCTGCAGCAACTGGATCTGACTGACCCGGGCAATGCCACCCATGGCCAGTCCGGCGTACCAGGCAAAGAAACCGATGAACTGCGAAAACAGCGAGACATATCCGAAGGCCCACCAGGTCTTGGCGGAAATCTCGCCCTGATGTTGTAGTGCCAGATACACCACCGGGCCAATCAGCAGCGGCGTCGACAGCACCAGCGCCCAGCAGATCACCTGCCAGCCGCCCATCTCCCTGGCCAGCCGGCCTCCTTCGGCGTAACCCAATCCGCCCACTGCAATGGCGCCAAGCATCAGCAAGTCACCGGCCTGAATGCTGCCGGCACCGCTGATCAGTGCATAACCGAGCACCAGCGCACTGCCCAATGCGGCGCAGGCCCAGAAGGCTTTCGAAGGCCGCTCATGGGACAACCACGCGGCGTACAGCGCCACGCACAGCGGCTGTAATCCGTTGACCAGCGCGCCGTGGGACGCCGGCAAGGTTTGCATGGCCCAGGCCGACAATACCGGGAAACCCAGGATCACCCCGGCCATCACCAGCGCCAGGCCTTTGACCTGCTTCCAGGTCGGCCATTTTTCCCGGTGCCACAGCAACAGCAACGCCGCCGGAACCGCTGCAAACAGTGCCCGGCCCAGGCCATTGAGCAGCGGGTGGAGTTCCTGCACGACGATCCGCGTGAAGGGCAGGGTGAGGCTGAAGATCACAACGCCGAGCAGGCCCAGGGCCATGCCGGTGTTTTCGCGCGAGGACATGATGGCAACCAGAATCGTGGAAGGTGGGAGGTGTTGTTATCTAGCCATAAACCCGGTGTAAGCCGCTGTTACAGCTAGGTGCAGAGTTATCCGTACAGTTGCGAACACACCTATGTGGCGAGGGGGCTTGCCCCCGTTGGGCTGCGCAGCAGCCCCTATCCGGTTTCATCAACCGAACCGCACTGTCCTATTTTGCGCCTGCTTCGCAGGCGAACGGGGGCAAGCCTCCTCGCCACAAGGTAGTAGCCGGTTGTTACCCGACCCGCCGGATAAGGACTACCTTGAATACTCCTGCACGCCCACTTCCAGAGGAGTCCTCCCCATGGCTGCGAAAAAAATTCTGATGCTGGTCGGTGATTACGTCGAAGACTATGAAGTGATGGTGCCGTTCCAGGCGTTGCTGATGGTCGGCCACACGGTGCACGCCGTTTGCCCGGACAAGGCTGCCGGCCAGACCGTGCGCACGGCGATCCATGACTTTGAAGGCGACCAGACCTACAGTGAAAAACCCGGTCACCTGTTTGCCCTCAACTTCGATTTCGCCAAGGTCAACGCCGCCGATTATGACGCGGTGCTGATTCCGGGCGGCCGTGCGCCGGAGTACCTGCGCCTGAACGAAAAAGTCCTGGAACTGGTGCGCGCGTTCGACAAGGCTGGCAAGCCGATCGCTGCCGTGTGCCATGGCGCGCAGTTGCTGGCGGCAGCGGGTGTTCTCGAAGGTCGCGAATGCAGCGCTTATCCGGCCTGCGCTCCGGAAGTGCGACTGGCGGGCGGTACGTATATCGAGATTCCGGTGACGGACGGCCATGTCCAGGGCAATCTGGCCACGGCTCCGGCCTGGCCTGCGCATCCGAACTGGCTGGCCGGTTTCCTGGGGTTGCTGGGTACTAAAATCACGCTGTAAAGAGGGGCATGCCCATGTGCGAGCTGTACGTCAAAGCCGACCCGATACTCTACGAATCGCGCTCCCGCTCGCTGCGCATTTGCGGGGTGGTCACCACCTTGCGGCTGGAGAATCAGTTCTGGGACATCCTCAGCGAAATCGCCGAGGTCGACGGCATGACCACCAATCAGTTGATCGCCAAGCTGTATGAAGAGGTGATGGACTACCGCGGCGAGGTGGTCAATTTCGCTTCGTTCCTGCGGGTGAGTTGTACGCGGTATCTGAGCCAGCGGCGGACGTCAGCACCGGAGTTGTCGGTGGTGCGGGCTGCGGTGAAGTAAGGAAGATCGTGTCGACGCCATCGCGAGCAAGCTCGCTCCCACAATGGTTTGGTGTACACAAATCTACTGTGGGAGCGAGCTTGCTCGCGAAGGGGCCAGAGCAGGCGACAGAAACCCGAGGCTGGTCTTTACTGTGAAGCGCGCAACCTTTCAATCGCCAAGGAGAAAGAGCATGTCCGGATGGTATGAAGTGAGCAAAAGCAGCAATGGCCAGTTCAGGTTTGTCCTCAAGGCGGCCAACGCCGAGACCATTCTGACCAGCGAGCTGTACACCACCCACGCCGCCGCCGACAAAGGCATTGCCTCGGTCCAGGCCAACAGCTCGCTGGATGAGCGTTACGAGAAGAAAATCACCAAGGATGGCCAACCGTATTTCAACCTGAAGGCGGGCAACCACGAGATCATCGGCAGCAGCGAGGCCTATTCCTCCGATGCCGCCATGGAGAAAGGCATCGCCAGCGTGAAGGCCAACGGTTCGTCCAAGGTGGTCAAGGACAAGACGTTGCCGGTGCTTTGAGTACAGCTTTCAAATCCAGCAAAAATCCCTGTGGGAGCGAGCTTGCTCGCGATGGCGGTCTGACAGTCAACATCCGTGTTGAATGTAATGGCCTCATCGCGAGCAAGCTCGCTCCCACAGTGGCTTTATGTACAGCTGGAGATCAGCGCAGGGCCTTCAACAGATCTTCCAGCTGATCACAACCCGCCTCACTCAACGGGAATACCGGCAGCCGCGGATCCCCCACCTCCAGGCCCGTTGCCCGCAAACCCGCCTTGATCGTCGCCGGCAAGCCACCCTTGAGGATGAAATCCAGCAGCGGCAACTGGCGATAGAACAGTTCGCGTGCCTTGCGCAAATCGTTGGCCAGCACTGCTTCGTACAAATCCAGGTTGAGCTGCGGGATCAGGTTCGGCGCAGCGGTGCACCAGCCTTTTGCGCCGGCGGCGAAGGCCTCCAGGGCCAACGGATTGCAGCCGTTGTAGAACGGCACCTGGCCTTCGCCGAGACGTTGCAGTTGATGCATGCGCTGGATGTCGCCGGTGCTCTCCTTGACCATGGTCACGTTTTCCACGGCGTTGACGATGCGCAGGATCAGGTCCACCGACATGTCGGTGCCGCTGGTGGCCGGGTTGTTGTAGAGCATGATCGGCACGCCGATGCTGTCGCCGATGGCGCGGTAATGGGCGAGGATCTCTGCTTCGCTGAGCTTCCAGTAGGACGTGGGCAGCACCATCACCACATCGGCGCCGTGAGCTTCGGCGAAACGCGCGCGACGCACCGCTTTAGCGGTGGTCAGGTCGGACACGCTGACGACGGTCGGCACGCGCCTGGCCACGCGCCTGATGCTGAACTCGCTGACCTGATCCCACTCTGCGTCGCTCAGGTAGGCACCTTCACCGGTGCTGCCCAGCGGTGCGATGGCGTGTACGCCGCCCTCGATCAGTCGGTCGATGGAGCGCCCGAGGGCATCCAGGTCAACGCCCTCACCGTGGGGGGTGAAAGGGGTGATGGTGTAGCCGATGATGCCGTGAATGTTTGCGGTGGACATGGTGTCTCTCCGTTCGATCGATGGGTTCAGTTCAGGCAATCGGCGTGTTGGCGCAGGATCTGCCGGGCGTAGTAGTTGAAAGCGGCGGCATGCCGCTTGGGCCGGGCAATCCAGTCGTGGGCTTCACGGCCCAGTTCGGGAATGATCGGCTTGATGGTCCCGGCGCTCATCGCCAGCAGTTGCAGTTTCGCGGCGCGTTCGATCAGTTGCGCGATGACACAGGCTTCCTCGATGGTACCGCCGGTGGACAATTGGCCATGATGCGAAAGCAGGATCGCCCGTTTGTCGCCCAGTGCCCCGGCAATCAGCTCGCCTTCCTCGTTCCCCACCGGCACGCCCGGCCAGCCTTCGAGAAACGCGCAGTCGTCATAGAGCGGGCAGAGGTCCATGTGGGAAATCTGCAACGGCACTTCCAGCATCGACAAGGCTGCAACGTGGGTCGGATGGGTGTGAATGATGCAGTTCACATCTGCTCGGGCGCGGTACACCCAACTGTGAAAACGATTGGCCGGGTTGGGCATGCCGTGGCCTTCGAGCACCTCCAGGTCCTCGTTGACCAGCAGCAGGTTGCCCGCAGTGATTTCGTCGAAACCCAGGCCCAGTTGTTGAGTGTAGTAAGTGCCGGGTTGCGGACCGCGGGCGGTGATTTGTCCGGCAAGGCCGGAATCGTGACCATGCTCGAACAGGATGCGGCAGGTCAGGGCCAGCTTTTGCCGGGCGGTCCACGTATTATCTGCCAGGGTATTTTGCATTTGGCTCAGCGCGTGCTTGACCAGTTGCTCTTTGGGCAGCGCTAATGTCTTGGCCATATCGGTGTCCTTTGGGTGATTCAATGGACGTCGGGTTTGCCGTTCACCGGTTCCTCGCAAAGTCGTCGGTGAGTGCAAATGACACTAAAGAGGCTATATGACACAGTGTGTCATTGGCAAGGACAAATCGTTGCCTCCTTGATGGATAAATCGCTCTACATGTCTATCCGTTTGAAATTACTCAGAAAAAAACTTGGCGTGACGTTGGAAGCCCTGGCCGAACAATCCGGCATGACCAAGAGTTACCTGTCGAAAGTCGAGCGCGGGTTGAACACGCCGTCGATTGCTGCGGCCCTGAAACTGGCCAGGGCGCTGAATGTGAAGGTCGAGGAACTGTTCTCTGAAGACAACGTCAGCCTCGACAGCTACAGCCTGGTGCGCAGCCACGAACGGCAACCCTTGGGCGTCAGTGACAACAATTCGGGCTACGCGGTGCTGGCCCATCAGGTCAGCGAACGCAGCTTGTTGCCGTTCATCATCTACCCGCCGGCCGAGTTCACCGACAAGACCTTCAAGGAGCATTTGGGCGAGGAGTTTTTATTCGTCCACGAAGGGCGGGTGGAGGTGGACTTCATGAACGAGCGCGTGCTGCTCGATCGTGGCGATGCGTTGCACTTCAATGCGCAAAAGCCGCACCGGATTCGTTCGGTGGGCGAGGTGCAGGCGCAGTTGCTGGTGGTGGTGCACAGCACTGAAGAATGAGTTGACTGCAAAAGCATCGCGAGCAAGCTCGCTCCCACAGGGATCACGCTGAACCTGTGGGAGCGGGCTTGCTCGCGAATGCGTCAGATCAGTTGCCGCTAAACCTCGACCGGAACCGCCAGCTTCGTGCCACCCAACGCATGGCTCTTCGAATCAAAGAACCGCAACTCAACCCCAGTCCCCTCAAACACCTTCGCGTAATGCCGCTTCTGGTGCTGGATGAAGGCCTTGCTGCGCGGGTAAATCGAGATCGCCACCACCTGCGGTTTCGCCAGGCGCAAGGCATGGATGATGTGGCTGTCCTGCTCCCCCAACGCATGGCCGAAGATGCACAGCGCCTGGCCGTGACCGAGTAATTGCTCGTAGCAGAACGACAGGTAATCCGAACTGCGAATGGTCTTGAGCTTGTCCGCACTCGGGCCTTCATTGACGAACAGCGGCACGTCGTCGAGGGTCTTGATCGTGTTGTTGATGGCGAAATTGCCCAGCAACGTGCCCTCGGTCGACATCAGCTTGCGCGCCGTACCGTCCTGGTTGCGCACCAGATGCAGACCGCCGTGCAGGTACAGCAAACGGGTTTTATCGGTGGCCGTGTCGCTCAGGTCGAAACCGGGTTCGGCACCCTGGAACAGATCGGTGATCGCCTCAGGCTGGTGTTGCACCGCCCAGTAGTTGAGCAGGTCGTAATTGGTGGTGAACACCGTGCGGTAGCTGGCCAGTTCCTGATTGATGGTTGCCAGCGTCGAAGGCACTACCAGCCGCCACGGGATATGCGCAGCGTGCACAGTGTTGATTAGCGCTTCCTTGATCGCGTAGTAGCGATTGCGCGGGGCGGCGGAGCTGACAGCCAGGGCCTTGTTGACCCGGCTGGTGGTTTTCAAGGCGCTCAGTACCTGCTCGAAACTGCGGGTCTGCATCGCATCGAACACGCTCAACTCGGACGGGCTCAGGGGCTTTTCTTCAACGGTGCGGGCGTTTTCGAACAGCGATTCGTAGCCGAAATCGTCCCACACCGCGCGACTGGCACCGTTGCCCACCAGCAAGCCACTGAACGAAGTGGTGCTGCGCAAGGCGTTCCAGTCTTCAAGTTGAGCATCGACATCCTGGAAATCGGTCATTGCGTTCTTCGTCTCACGGCAAAAGGTCTGTGGGCGGCGACTTTATCACGACCGGTGCCTGGACCACGGCACGACGTGGGCGAAGAACGCTATGCTGCGACTTCGCCTGAGCCGACTTCGCCGAGTACCCGATGCTGCAAAAAAGCCTGATCCGCCGTCTCGACCTGATCACCCTGCAACTGTTCGTCGCCGTGCACGAAGAGGGCACGTTGACCCGTGCAGCGGCGCGCGAAGCGATTGCCGTCTCGGCGGCGAGCAAGCGTTTGATGGAGCTGGAGGAGGCGCTGGGCATCAGCCTGTTCGTGCGCCAGGCCAAGGGCATGTCCCTGACGCCGGCCGGTGAAACCCTGCTGCACCATGCCCGGCAGATGTTGTTCAACGTCGAGAAAATGGGACTTGAACTGGGCGAGCACAGCCACGGTGTGCGCGGCTACGTGCGGATGCTCGCCAACCTGTCGGCGATCATTCAGTTTTTGCCCGAGGACCTGCGGGATTTTTCCGAGCGTCACCCACAGGTCAAGACCGACCTCGAAGAACGCCCCAGCGCCGGGGTGATTCAGGGCGTGCTCGACGGCGTGGCCGACCTCGGGATCTGTTCCATCGACAGTGACGTCAAGGGCCTGCACAGCGTGCTGTATCGCCATGACAAACTAGTGGTGTTGATGCCGTCGCACCATCCATTGGCGAGTCGGTCCAGCGTGGCGTTCGCCGATACGCTGGACAGTGATTACGTTGGGTTACATGCCGCCAGTTCGATCAACATGCGTACCCATGCGGCGGCGCGCCAGGCCGGCAAGGTACTGCGGGTTCGTATTCATGTGCCGGGGTTTGATGCGATGTGTCGGATGATCCAGGCCAATATGGGCATCGGCATCCTTCCGCAGCGCGCCTATGAATTGTTTGGCCGGGCGCTGGGTTTGCACGCGGTGCCGTTGACGGACGAATGGTCCGATCGGGCGTTGATTCTGGTGGTGCGCGATGAGGCGTTGCTGTCGCCGGTGAGCCGGATGTTGTTTGAGCATTTGCGGGATACAGCCTGATAGTTCTCGGCTGAATGGGCGGGCCTCATCGCGAGCAAGCTCGCTCCCACACTGGGTCGGCGCCGCACTGAGGATCCCTGTGGGAGCGAGCTTGCTCGCGATGACTGACCTGAGGCCACGACAATTTCCTAAAGCGTTCGCATTTCGCGAACGCCCGTTGCCAACTGAAGGTTGGATTCCCGAGCTACCTGTCCTCTAGCCTTGGCACATATTCCAAGAACAAGAGGTACCCCGCGATGACTGCCCCTTTGAGTGCGATCAAAGTGATCGAGATCGGCACGCTGATCGCCGCGCCGTTTGCGGCGCGCATGCTGGCCGAGTTCGGCGCCGAAGTGATCAAGATCGAAGCCATGGGCCAGGGCGATCCCCTGCGCAAATGGCGCAAGCTGCACGAAGGCACCTCGCTGTGGTGGTACCTGCAATCGCGCAACAAGAAGTCCCTGGCGCTGAACCTCAAATCCCCTGAAGGCATCGAACTGGTCAAGCAACTGGCGACCAGCGCCGATGTACTGATCGAAAACCTGCGCCCCGGCGCCCTGGAGAAACTCGGCCTGGGTTGGGACGTGTTGCACGCACTCAACCCCAACCTGACGCTGGTGCGGATTTCCGGATACGGCCAGACCGGCCCGTATCGCGATCGTCCGGGTTTCGGTGCCATAGGCGAAGCCATGGGCGGGATTCGCTACACCACCGGCACGCCTGGTTCTCCGCCGGCGCGGGTCGGCGTGAGCCTTGGCGATTCCCTGGCTTCGCTGCATGCGGTGATCGGTGCGCTGATGTCGCTGCTAAGGGTCAAGACCGGGCAGGGCGGCGGGCAAATCGTTGATGTGTCCCTGGCCGAAAGCGTGTTTAACGTCATGGAAAGCCTGGTGCCGGAATACGACATGCTTGGCCATGTGCGCGAACGCAGCGGCGGTGCCTTGCCGGGCATCGCGCCGTCCAACACCTACCTGACGGCCGACGGTGCCTACGTGGTGATCGCCGGCAACAGCGATCCGATCTACAAACGCCTGATGCAAACCATCGGCCGCGCCGATCTGGCCGAGGCCCCGGAGTTCGCCCACAACGACGGGCGTGCAGCCAAGAGCAACCTGCTCGACGCCGCCATCACCCACTGGACCAGCAGCCTGCCCATCGACGAAGTGCTGGCCGCGCTGGAAGCCGCCGAAGTCCCGGCCGGACGCATCTACTCGGTGGCCGACATCGTCGCCGATCCGCACTATCAGGCGCGGGACATGCTGCTCAATGCCGAGTTGCCCGGTGGCGCCACGGTGAAGATGCCAGGCATCGTGCCGAAACTCTCCGAGACGCCCGGCGGCGTGAACTGGTCCGGCCCCGGGCTGGGCCAGCACACCGACGACATCCTCGCGCAATTGGGCCTGACTGCAACAGACATCGAACGCCTGAAAGTCGAAGGAGTGGTGCAATGATCACCGATTATTCCAACAGCCTGATCGTGCAGGAAGTGTCCCCGCGCGACGGTTTGCAAATCGAGCCGACCTGGGTTGAAACCCACGACAAGATCGCTCTGATCGATCAACTGTCGCTGGCCGGGTTCAGCCGCATCGAAGCCGGTTCGTTCGTGTCGCCCAAGGCGATTCCTGCGCTGCGCGATGGTGAACTGGTGTTCAAGGGCATTAGCCGGCAACCGGGGGTGATCTATGTCGCGCTGATCCCCAACCTCAAAGGCGCGCAACGGGCATTGGCGTGCAGTGTCGATGAGCTGAACCTGGTGATGTCCGCGAGCCAGACCCACAACCTGGCGAACATGCGCATGCGTTGTGAGGATTCATTGGCGGCGTTCGGCGAGATTGTGCAGTTCGTCGGCGACAGCCCGGTGCGACTCAACGCCAGCATCGCCACCACCTTCGGCTGCCCGTTTGAAGGCAAGATCGATGAGGACCGGGTACTGCAAATCGTCGACGCCTATCAGGAACTCGGCATCCAGGGCATCACCCTGGCCGATACCACGGGCATGGCCAACCCGCGACAGGTCGACCGGCTGGTGCGCCGGGTGCTGCAAAGGGTTTTCCCATCAGACCTGACCCTGCATTTTCACAACACTCGCGGTCTTGGCCTGTGCAACGTGCTGGCCTCTTACGAGGCCGGTGCCCGGCGCTTCGACGCAGCCCTCGGTGGCCTCGGCGGCTGCCCGTTCGCACCGGGGGCATCGGGAAACATCTGCACCGAGGATCTGGTGAACCTGTGCGATGAAGTCGGCATTCATACCGGCATCGATCTGCCGCTGCTGTTGAAACTGTCCCGGGGACTGCCGGCGCTGCTCGGCCATGAAGTGCCCGGTCAACTGGCCAAGGCTGGGCGCAATTGTGACCTGCACCCCGTGCCCTCCTGAGCAAACTGCCCTCCTGTAGGAGCGAGCATGCTCGCGATGGACGTCAACGATAACGCTGGATGCCAGATACCCCTCGGCGATCTCAGGTTCATCGCGAGCGAGCTCGCTCCTACAGTGAAATCGAACATTTACCAGACAACAAAAACAATCGGACACCCACGGGAAGTCCGCCTGGAGAAACGCAATGAGCCTTAATGCACTGGAGGCCGGCGCAAGCCCGGCCGTTAGCCACGACGAAGAAAAAGCCCTGGTCAGCAAAGTCGCCTGGCGCCTGATGCCGCTGATCATGGTCTGTTACCTGTTCGCCTTTTTCGACCGCATCAACATCAGCTTCGCCAAGTTTCAGCTGCAGGCCGACCTGAGCCTGAGCGACACCGCTTACGGCCTCGGCGCCGGGTTGTTCGTGGTCGGTTATGTGATTTTCGAAGTGCCCAGCAACATGATGCTGTACAAGGTCGGCGCCCGGCGCTGGATCGCCCGGATCATGATGTCCTGGGGCCTGGCCACGGCGGCCATGGTGTTCGTCAACAGCGAATGGCAGTTCTACGTGCTGCGCTTCGTGATCGGCGCGATGGAGGCGGGTTTCGCTCCGGGCGTGCTGTATTACCTGACCCTGTGGTTCCCGCAGCACTATCGCGGGCGCATCACCTCGATGCTGTTCCTGGCGTCGGCGTTCGCCGGCCTGGTGGGCGCGCCGTTCTCCGGCCTTGTGCTGCAACACCTTGACGGTGTGCTGCAAATGCGTGGCTGGCACTGGTTGTTCCTGCTCGGTGGCGTGCCGTGTATCGGCCTCGGTTTGCTGGTGCTGACCCTGCTCAAGGACCGCATCGAAGACGCCCATTGGCTGACGCCTTCGGAGAAGACTTTGCTGGCCAGCCGTATCGCTCAGCATGAGCCGCACAAGAGCGGTGGTTCGCTGCTCGCCGCGCTGCGGATTCCGGGCTTCCTGACTTTGGGGCTGATCTATTTCCTGATTCAGGTGGCGTCCTACGGCTTGAATTTCTGGGCGCCGCAACTGATCCGCAGCGCAGGTACCGAGAGTCCGGTGATGATCGGCTTGCTGACGGCCATCCCGTACATCTGCGGCGCCATCAGCATGGTGGTGATCGGACGGCTGTCCGATGCTACTGGCGAGCGGCGCAAGTTTGTCGCCGGTCTGGTGGCGGTCGGTGCGGTCGGGTTCTTCTGTGCGGGGATCTTCGCCAGTCACACGACCTTCCTGATTGTCGCGTTGGGCCTGCTCGGTGCCGGGATCATCGCCTCCATCCCGAGCTTCTGGACCCTGCCGCCGAAACTGCTGGCCGGTGCCGGCGCGGGCGCGGCCGGCGGGATTGCGGTGATCAACACCCTGGGCCAGTTCGGCGGCATCGTCAGCCCGGTGATGGTCGGCCGAATCAAGGATCTGACCGGCAGCACCACGCCGGCGTTGTATGTCATTGGTGTGTGTGCGCTGATCGCCGTGGCGCTGTTGTTGTGGGGGTTGCCGCAGAAGTTGCGCACACTCGACAAGGCCTGATGCCATAGACCGCTTTCGCGAGCAAGCCCGCTCCCACAGGAACCGCGTACCTCCCTGTGGGAGCGGGCTTGCTCGCGAAGGCGGCCAGGAGAACACCTTCGCATCGTCGGTTATCCCATCAACCCGCCGTCACCAACCCTTTGGCCGGCGCATCAAAAAACTGGATCAACACCACCCCGGCCATCAACAACATCACTCCCACCAGCTTGGGCAGGTTGATCTGCCGCTCCACCAACCCAAACCAGCCGAAGTGATCCAGCAACAACGACCCCACCACCTGCCCCGCCAGCGCCAATGCCATGAACCCCGCGGCACCCAGCTTGGGCAGCAGCACCAATGCCAGGGAAATGAATATCACCCCAAAAGCGCCACCGGCCCACATCCAGAGCGGCGCCTTGCTGATGAATGCCAGTGATGGCAACGGCAAGCGCATCGCAACGATGATCGGCATCAGCACCACGACGCTCACCAGCAACGAGGCGAGTGTCGCCCACAGCGGATGGCCCAATCCGCGCCCGAGATTGACGTTGATCGCGCTCTGAAACGGCACCACCGCCCCGGCGATCATCGCCAGTCCAATCAGACCGGCCCAATGCAACGTACTCATGATCGATCTCCAACAGGTTTTGCTGGACTCTAGGGTATTCGTCGCGCAGATTTAAATTCCGTTTTGTTATCCAGAACATGCAGCAGATGAATAATCTTCGCCGTATCGACCTCAACTTGCTGGTGATCCTCGACGCCTTGCTCAGCGAGCAACACGTGACCCGGGCGGCCGAGCGTCTGCACTTGAGCCAGCCAGCGGTCAGCCATGCGCTGGCGCGCTTGCGTGACCTGCTCGGCGATCCGCTGCTGGTGCGCGCCGGTGCCGGTCTTGTGCCGACTCCGCGAGCGCTGGAACTCGTGGTACCGCTGGCCGCAACCCTGGCCCAGGTGCAAGCGCTGCTGGCGCCGAACGCCTTCGATCCTGCGACCACCCAGCGCACCTTCCGTCTGGCGATGTCCGACTACGGCGCCGCCATTGTCTTGCCGGGACTGATCCGAACGTTGCGCCGCGAAGCGCCGGGCATCGACCTGCAAATCAGCCATGGAAGCCGCGAAAGCATGCTCGAAGGGGTGCTCAACGGTGACATTGATGTCGCCGCCGGTGTATTCCCGGAAATGCCCCATGAGTTGCGCAGCACGCCCCTGTTCGAAGAGCACTATGCCTGCCTGGTGGACCGCAACAGCCTGCCCGCCGATGGTGGCCTCGACCTGCCCACTTACCTGGCTCGGCCTCACGTCCTGCTGGAAATGCGCGGCAGCGGCACCCCGGAAATCGAACGTGCATTGACTGCATTGCGCGAACGTCGTCGTGTGGCTATCAGCCTGCCACACTGGAGCGTGGCCCCGGAGCTCATCAGCGGCACCGACCTGATCCTCACCGTCGCGTCGCGCGGCTTGCGCGATATCGATCAGTCTTCATTGGTTGTCGTGCCACCGCCGTTTCACATTCCGTCGTTCACCTTTGTGTTGGCGTGGCATAAACGGCGGGGTGGGGATCAGGCGTTGAACTGGTTGAATGAGCGGATCGTCCAAGGGACCCACCGTTGACTGATTTCTGTCGCGATCAGGCAGTCGGCAGTTGAGGTCCTGATATAGACTGGCCACCATTCACCAAGCCGTTCAAAAGGACTCCCCATGACCCCATCGTTGCTAATGGCCGTGCTTGCCTCGGGTTTTATCTACGGCATCACCCCGGGGCCGGGTGTGCTGGCGGTGTTCGGCATTGGCGCGGCCCATGGGCGACGGGCCGGGGCGGGGTTTCTGTGCGGGCATTTGCTCGGCGATGTGCTCTGGTGCAGCACGGCGCTGATTGCGATTGTCGGTGCGCGGGAGATCGGCAGTACCGCGTTCGACGTGCTCGGTGTGCTCAGCGGCCTGTACCTGTTCTGGCTCGGCTGGCGTGCGGTGCGCGCCCGGCGTAGCAGCGGTGATGCGCCGCAGGGCCCGGCGCGGCAGCCGTTCTGGCACGGCATCCTGTTTGGCCTGACCAATCCCAAGGCCTATCCGGTGGCGGTGGCGACGTTCACGGCATTGCTGTCGAGTCGCGCGGAACTGCTCAACTGGTCAATGCTGCCGGCGCTGATCGCCCTGAGTTTCGTCGGCGGGTTGCTCGCCTACGCTATTCTCATCGGCATCGTCGGTGCACGGCGTGTGCGCACCTTGTACCAGCGTCATGAACTGGCAATCACCCGGTTGTGCGGGGTAATGTTCATCGGTTTCGCCATCAATGCGCTGGTCCATGCGTTGCCGGGGCTGATGCCGGAAAAGGCTTGAATGTAATCACAGGGATGCAAGGCTGACGGGGCAGGGATGATTGAAGAGCGCTGCATTATCGGGGCACCCACGCTGAACCATGGAAAACCGGAATTCCGCGCCGCTGGCGAGTTATATCGATCTGTTGCTGGACGCCGTCTGTGCGGTGGATAAGCAGGGCCGCTTCGTCTTTGTCAGCGCGGCATGCGAGCGCATTTTTGGCTACAGCGCCGATGAGATGATCGGGGAGGCGATGATCGACATGGTGCACCCGGGCGATCGCCAGCGCACCCTCGACGCGGCCCGGGAAATCATGGGCGGTGAGCCCAAGCTCAACTTCGAAAACCGCTACCTGCGCAAGGATGGCAGTGTGGTGCACATCCTCTGGTCGGCACGCTGGTCCGAGGACGATCAACTGCGCATCGCCGTTGCTCGTGACATCACCGAGCGTAAGCAGGCCGAGTCCCGGCAGGCAGCGTTGTATGCGATTTCCGAAGCGGCCCATGCGACAGAGGATCTGCTGGCGTTGTTCAAGCGCATCCACATGATCATCGGCGAATGGCTGCCGGCATTGAGTTTTTCCGTGGCGCTGTACGACCAGCACTGCGCACAGCTGAACTTCCCCTATCACGTCGATGACCACGAGCCACAGCCCGAACAGCCCGGAACCATGACCGGGCGCCTGTGTGTCGAGGTGATCTGCACGGGGCAGCCGATCCTGTTGACTCCGGGCCAGTGCCCACCTCTTGCCGGCTTCGAAATGCTGCAGACCGAACAGAACGCACCCTGTTGGCTGGGTGTGCCGCTGAGTTCGCAAAACGGCACCATCGGCGCGCTGATCGTCAAAAGCATTCCGGGCGGCGAACGCTACACCGAGCAAGACAAGGAGCTGCTGCAATACGTCTGCGCCCAGGTGGCCACTGCCATCGAGCGCAAGCAATTGCACGCCCGCCTGCAACACATGGCCCAGTACGACCAACTGACCCAGTTACCCAACCGCGAGCTGCTGCGCGAACGGCTCAAGGCGTCACTGCAAGTGGCCCGGGAGGGCGGCGGGCGCATGGCGCTGCTGTACGTCGACCTTGACCGCTTCAAGCAAGTCAACGACACCCATGGGCACGCGGTCGGCGACATGCTGTTGCAAGCGGTGGCCAACAGGCTCAAGGGCTGCGTGCGGGAAATCGACACCGTGGCCCGCATCGGCGGCGATGAATTCGTGGTGTTGCTGCACAGCATTCACGCGGCGGACGATACCGACCTTGTGGTCGAGAAAGTCCGTCAGGTCCTGGGTCAGCCCCTGCGCCTGGACGGGCACAGCCTGAGTATCCAGCCCAGCATCGGCGTCGCCCGATACCCCGATCACGGCACCGAAGAGAAGCAATTGTTCCGGCATGCCGACGAGGCGATGTACTGCGCCAAACGCGAGCATCACCTGCGACTGGTCTGAAAAACCGCGCACCGTTCGTCGTGGCATCCACGTAATTTTCTAAACCTTTTGGGGCGCGCAAATTCAGATTCTATGCGGGCTACAGCTCGCCGCGACTACCACCAAGAGGAAGAGAATCATGCCTAATTCAAGAAACTCGAACTCGGGGAACTTCGCCAATGATCGAACGAAGGCCTCTGAAGCCGGTCGCAAGGGTGGGAAAACCACCACGACGACTGTCGACAAGAGCCTGCGAAACCCGACATGGGCCGCAAGCCCGGACAGAAATCCAAGTAATGGATGATGGTGGTTTTGATTGAGAAGCGGGGGCGAAAGCTCCCGTTTGAATTTGAAGAGGAGGGCGCGACCATGAACCGGATGGCCACCCGATTATGTAATACCAGTCTTGCCGCGTTACTGGGCCTGTTTGCCAGTGGCGTCTTTGCCCAGTCGACTGCCGAGTTCATCGACGAGGCCTCGGCAAAAGGTATTGCCGATATTGAAGCTAGTCGCCTGGCGCACCAGAAAGCCGAGTCCAAAGAGGTCAAGGACTACACCATTATCGTCATCAACGACCGCACCACGGCGAACCAGCACCTGGCTAAAATCGCCAAACAACTGGATATACCGGTCGCCCCCCGGGAAGAAATTGTCGAAAAGGCCAAAGCCCTGATGCCACAAGTCATGGATGGGGCGACCTACGACGAGGCCTATACCGCCAGTCAGGTGAAGACCACGCAGGAAGCCATCGAACAGCTGCAGCAGGAGGCGCAGACCACCGACGTGCCGCAAATAAAGGCGTTCGCCGAAGAAACCCTGCCTAAATTGCAAAATCACCTGGAAATGGCCAAGGCGTTGCAAGCCAGCCGTTGACCTGAAGGTTTGAACACAAACGGCGCGGGGCTTCAGTCACGCGCCGTTTTTCTGTTCAGCACGGATCCAGATGCGGCTTGGGGTTATGCGTTGGATTCAGGCCATTGAGGTCAAACACTCGACGTGATCGAAAAGGTTATTTTCTGAAACCTTTAGCGGTGCTCGCCGCGGTATCGTAGCGTCCCGAGGACAACGTACCGACAGGAGAACGCAATGAGTTGGTCCGCCAAACAGTACGTCGCTTTTGAAGATGAACGCACCCGTCCCGCCCGTGACCTGCTGGCGGCTGTCCCCGCCGGGGACGTGCGCTTGGCCATCGATATCGGTTGTGGGCCCGGCAACTCCACCGAGTTGCTGGTGGAGCGCTTTGCCGATGCCACGGTGCGTGGGCTGGACAGTTCCAGCGACATGATCGACGCCGCGCGCAAGCGCTTGCCGCAGGTGCAATTCGACATCGCCGACATCGACACCTGGAATGACAGTGGCCCGTTCGATGTGATTTTCGCCAACGCGGTGTTGCAGTGGGTGCCTGATCACGCCACGTTGCTACCGTCGCTGGTGAGCAAACTGGCGCCGGGTGGCAGCCTGGCCGTCCAGATGCCTGACAACCTGAATGAACACTCGCACCGTTTGATGCGTGAAGTCGCCGCTGATGGCCCATGGGTCGGCAAACTGGCAGGTGCCGCCGGGCAGAGGACCGAAATGGCCGATGCCAGCGGTTATTACTCGATACTCAAAGCCTGTTGCACCCGTGTCGATGTATGGCGCACCACTTACCATCATCCGCTCGCGGGCGGTGCGTCTGGCGTGGTGGAGTGGTTCAAGGGCAGTGGCTTGCGGCCGTTTCTCGATCCGCTGGACGAGGCGGAACGGGCGCAGTATCTGAAGCAATATCAGACTGCTATCGAGCGGGCGTATCCGGCCCTGGCCGATGGTTCGGTGCTGTTACCATTTCCGCGACTGTTTATCGTCGCGACCCGCTGAAGCAAAACAGGGACAGTTGATGAGCGTCATCTGCCCCTTTTTTCGATTTTGAAAAATCACTGTGGCTTGTTCTTTTTTGAGCGCCGGGCACTCAAGTACTCAAAAGCAAAGGAGGCAAAGCCGAACAACCCGATCAATGAAATGATCATGATTCCCAACTCTGAATTGTGCATGTTGATCTCGAGGCGAAGGATGAGCCGGGAGAATAAGGGAACTGTTGCTGGGCTCAACGCAGCTCTACGGCTTCTTTACTCGCTTGCGGTGATCTATACGCAAAAGATATGAGCGTCCAGGTGGCAGGGTCACATTCAGCGCTGAACACCAACCCACTGTTTTGAGTCATATCAGGGGCTCCAATCAGTTACTCGATCACGTCGATTTCCACTAGTGCCCACGTACAGCCAGCGTACCTTGGATTAGATGTGTGCAGGGTAACGCTGCTGGCTGAGGGGAAGGGTGCACCGTTCTCGGCGAGCATCTCGAAATACCCCTCAATGGCTTGTTGAACCATGGCTATTGCATCTTCCAGATCTTCACCGGCGCTAAAACAACCTGGCACATCCGGGACTTCAACACCCCACGCATGTTCGTCGTCGTCCATGAAAATCGCAATCGGGTAAAACATGTTCATGGTCCTCCGTGAACACCGCGGGTGAGGTTATGAACCCCAAAGGGCGCCCCCGAAAGGCGCCGGGTGGACTGTCAGGATGGTTCTGCATCCATGCGTCGAGCGATAACGTCCAGCACATCGCAACCATCGCGCAATGGCACGCAGCAGAGCAATGCGAAGTCGCTGAGGACCACGGTGTCGGAGGTCAGGTCGCCACGCATCGCGAGGTTTTCAAGGAGCTGAGTGACGGCTCGAATTCTGTAACTGGCGGTGCTGAGCAGGGAATGCAGGGGTTGGGTGGTGTTGACGAAGAGGGAGGGGAGGTCGTCGGCGTTACTGGTTAAAGCCATATATTCATTCATGAGTGATTCCTTGAATTGAAGTGAACTACCACTCAGTGTCGCCAAACAAAAGGTGGTAGCTGTACGCAGGTTGGCGAACCGGGACAAGGCAAACCGGCAGACCCAAAGGTCTCCCACGCACAGCCACCATAAACAGGTAGCCAAGTGCGTTCAGAAACGCTCCGAGATTGCTCGGAGGTTTCTATGCTTTGTCATCGAGTCGCCAAACCCGATACGCCATTTGGACGCGGTCGGACTATAGGTCTCATGACAAAGGCACAGCAATGCGCAAGTCTACGGACATTTCCCAGTGTCGTGTAGGACGTTGCTTTTTCTAACGTTGACCCCTGCTGGGCCCTTAAAAGTAGGGCATTAACGCTAGCGTTGGCAGGCGCATCACCAGATCCCGCGCACAAAAAAACCGGTCACCCGGACCGGCTTTCTCCTGAGCTGCAGATGTACGCTATCCAGTTCTACCGGAGATCACTCTTCACCGGCCCCCATCAATCGATCCTCAAACGCCGAACGCACTGCATCCACAACACGTTGCGCCATGCGCTCATCTTCAAGTATTGGGTACCCTTTTTTCAGCTTACCGGAGACCTTCCAAGCATTTTCCTTGATCGAGCGGATGATGCGATTGGCATCCTGATCCGGCATTTCGATCACTTCTTTGAGTTGTTCCTGCGCTCGCTGAAAGATCACCAGTACTCTGGCCTCATCTGCCATCTCCGTACGAATCGTATGTTCGACAACGCGTGCGGTGTAGAGAACGTGCTCGGTCAGGTCTGGGTACCGCCAGGCAAAGCTTGCGTCTACGTATTCATCGAAGTTGAAATTGCTAAGCGTTTCGTCCTCGTAGGTCACGAGTTCGCCAAACCGATAGGCTGCCGCGTAACGGCGCATGAACGGTCGTGAGAATACTTCAAGCGTACGATCGTAGCCGGCCCTGAAATCGATAGAGCTGGTGATCGTGGCTGACACGGGCAGAATCACTCCGTCGGGCACTGCCTTATCCCGGATCAAGGTGTCATTGATTAGAAAGCGATGGATCCGGCCGTTGCCGTCACGCATTGGATGGATGTACACGAATCCGAATGCAAGCACCGCGGCGCGCGCCACTGACTCGGCACCACGCGTTGCGACCTCGAACTCGTTGAGGCCTTCCAGGAGGGGGGCAAGATCTTCAAAGTGCGGGGCAATGTAATGCACGATGTCTTCGCGCATTGTCGCTTGTCCCACGAAGACAGGGGAGCGCCGCAAGCCTAGTCCGATGGCATCGTGGCCCAGAATGCCGGCTTGCAGGGATCGAAGGGTGTCGTTGCTCAATGGGGCATCTATATGGCCGCAGTGCTGGGCAATGACATGCGCAAACCGCTGGATGCGATCGGCCTGGTCGGCTTCCTTTTCGATGAGGAAACTCGCGCGCGATTCCTTGAACGTCAGCCAGCTGGCCGTTCGCATCAGGATGTCGGAACCAAAGGCTTGATCCAACTCATCCAAAGCCGCACGCAGATCGAATTGCAAGGCCTCCCGCACTGGCTCGGTACGACGAACCAAGGGGCAGAAGTCGGGTGTCCCTGGCAGATTGTTATTGATTCGCCAGCGCCGCGTTCGCAACGACTCACGACGAGTCAGGTAATTTTGTGGTGAAAGTACATCAACATAGGCGCCATTGGTCACATCAGGCACCTCCAGACGTTCCCCTGTCAGCCATTCGTAGAGGAATCCTGTGCGACGGGCATACTGGCCAAAAGGCTCCCGTCGACACCAGTCTTCAACAGGCTGCGGGCCTATGGCCGCAAACAGGCGAGCAAAGAACTCGAGATGAATCTCTTCGTATTTGAGACCGAACTCGAAATGCCCTGCGAAATCGTCTGCAGGGCGGTAGCGTGGCGGATACCTGTTCTCCACGTTTCCAGCGCTTTCACGGCTGACACGTACGGTGCCAATCATCGACTGTACGCGCAGAGGCTGCGCCAATGCGATGTTGTAACGGTTCGCGAGGGTCTGGAAACCGACTTGCATTGACGAAATCCTTTACGGAGACAGGAAAAACGCTAACGAAACTTCCGTATTATGGCGAAACGATAATTTCGTGGGTGGAAAAATACTAATGCTGGATGAAATTTGATACTGAATTCGTATTTTTGGAGAAAAACGCTAATAGCTTTCAGAGTAGCCGACACAGCCGCGAAAGAAAGAATGTACTCACCGATTGATCACAGAAAAGTGACCGACCAAGCTATCCATAAATCCGACGCCATCAAATTACGCCCATAAAAAAACCGGCCATCAAGGCCGGTTTTTTCTGTCTCTGCATCCCCCGTCAAAACAACCCTGACGTGAGATCAAAATTCGATTGGAGCGGGTGAAGGGAATCGAACCCTCGTTATCAGCTTGGGAAGCTGGAGTAATGCCATTATACGACACCCGCTCAGAGCGCTGACTTTGTACCAGATACGGCTGCGGATTTGAAGTTTTTCTTTACGTGGGGCGGGTTTAACGCAGAAGTGACAAAAAAGCCCGGACCGCATGACGGTCGATCGCGGGCAAGCCTCGCGCCTGCAGAATACGTTTAACGCAGCAGGGCGGGGCTTGCTCGCGATGACGCTACTTCAGCCTGCCAATGCATGGTGTTCCTGGACGTTGTGGTAACGCGGTCGGCTTTCGAGTTGCGCTGGTTTCAGGAAGCCCATCAGTGCGTTGCGGCTGTCTCGGCAGGCGGCCTTGTGCTCCATGTCGAGAAAGTGACCGGTGGCCTGAATGGTGCTGAACGTGCTGTGTTGCACGTGGCCGGCGAACAACCGTGCGTCGTCGGCGGCGGTGTATTCGTCCCATTCGCCGTTGAGGAACAGCACCGGCACGTCGATTTTCTTCGCCGCGTGCAGGTAGCACTGGCGGTCGCTGTGCAGCACGTCGCTGATGTGGAAGTGCATCTGCCCGTACTCATGTTCGGCCAGGGAGCTGACGTGGCGATAGTTGAAGCGCTTGAACAACGACGGCAGGTGTTTGCCGATGGTGTCGTTCACCAGGTGCCCGACCCGGTCGCGATCCAGGTTGCCGAGGTGTTCGACGCCGCGCTCGAGGTAGTCGAGCATGTGCGCGTTGATCACAGGGGAGAACGAGCTGATCACGGCTTTTTCGATGCGCCGTGGCCGTTGCGACAATGCCATCATGGTCGCGGCACCGCCCCAGGAAAACGACAGCACGTGCTCGGCGGCGAAGTGGTCGATCAGCTCCAGCAGGATCTGCCCTTCGATTTCCTTGGTGAGCATTTTTTCATGCAGGTTGTGGGCTTTTGACCGGCCCGCGTAGGGCTGGTCGTAGCAGACGACGTTGAACTGCGGATGGAGGTTTTTCACGGTTTGTGCAAACGACGCAGTCGTAGCCATCGAGCCGTTGACCAAGATAATGGTCTTCTCTGCGGCGTCTGCGCGATAGAACTCCGTGTAAACCCGATACTGACCCTGTATATCCAGCACAGCGATTTCTGGCCTCATGTCATAAGACTCCTGGCAAGCGGGTATGCGCGCAAATGAGATTGCACGAGCTTTGTGACAGGTAGGCATACGCCTGGAATTTGAGAGGCCCATGTCGATCCATTGCAGTCCGGTCGACGGGTATTGTTATTGGCGGGCAGTCTGCCGGATGAGGCCGGAACCCTTGGGTTCCTACCGGCAAAAAGTTTCTTAGAAGTATGGGGTGACTCGTCGGTCACATTTCGGCCGACGTCCTGATTCAAGCAGGGGTCACATCATTGCGCAAGTGCCGTTGGTAAATTGTTCGACAACTTTCTGCTGAGCGGTCGCGCGCTTAGATCGATCCGATCTCTTCGTCGGTCAGCGGGCGGTATTCGCCCGGTTTCAAGGTGTCGTCGAGCACCAGTGACCCCATGCGTTCGCGATGCAGGCGCATCACCTTGTTGTCGAAGTGGCCGAACATGCGCTTGACCTGGTGATAGCGGCCCTCGACGATGCTCAGGCGTGCGCATTTTGGCCCGAGCAGCTCTAGCCCGGCGGGTTGCGTGGTGAGGTCTTCGAAGGCGAAGTACAGCCCTTCGTTGAATTTGATCGCGTATTCGGGGCCGATGTCCTGCTCGGTTTCGACGTAATAGACCTTGGGCAGTTTGGTCTGCGGTTGGGTCAGGCGCCGCGACCAGCTGCCGTCGTTGGTGATCAGCATCAGGCCGGTGGTGTTGAAGTCCAGGCGTCCGGCGATGTGCAGTTCGTCCTTGTCCGGTTCATGGATCAAATCGAGCACGGTCGGGTGCTGCGGATCCCGGGTGGCGCTGACGCATCCGGCGGGCTTGTGCAACATGAAATGGCGCAGGGGTTTACCGGCCTGCAGCACCTCGTTGTCGACTTCGACGCGGCTGAATTCGCGGACTTCGCTGTGCGGGTCGCTGACGACTTTTCCGTCAACCCTGACGCGTTTTTCCACCAGCAACAAGCGCACCTGCTTACGGTTGAAGCACGGCAGGTTGCTGAGGAAACGGTCGACACGCATGACTTAAGGATCGGTAAGGACAGGGGCGCGCATCTTACTTGATCGACCCGGACGCTGCTTGCAACTGCGCCTCGACTTCAGCGCAGCGCGGGCACAGGCACGAGGCGTCGCGCAGTTCCGCCGGCAGCGCCTGGAGCACCGCCGGGTCGATGCTGACGCCGTAGCACCAGCAGGCGCGGTCGGCGGTTCGCGGATCGGCCAGGGTGCAGTCGTTGGGTGCACCGCAGGCCGGGCAGAGGTCAGGCTGGTTCATAGCTGGAGTGAGGTTTTTCCACGCAGGTTCGGTTACGGCCAGTTTGCTTGGCCCGATACATCGCATGATCCGCCCGTGACAGCAGGCTGTGCAAGGTGTCATCGGGCTGCTGGGTGGTGAGGCCGATGCTGACGGTCACATGCAAGGCCTGACTGTTGTAGGCATAGCGCTGTTGTTCCACGTGCTGACGAATTTTCTCGGCAATCATCAGACCGGTCTTACCGTCGGTGTCCTTGAGCAGCACGATGAACTCTTCACCACCCCAGCGGCAGACGATGTCGGAGTGCCGCAGGCAACTTTCCAGATCCCGGGCGAAACCGATCAGTACCTGGTCGCCGGCCAGGTGGCCGTAGGTGTCGTTCAGCGCCTTGAAGTGGTCCAGGTCCAGCAGCAAAGCGGTCAGCGGCTTGGGCTCGCGCCGGGCTTCGTGCATGGCCTGCGCGGCCAGCAGATCGAAGCCGCGACGGTTGGGCAGTTCGGTCAGGCTGTCGAGGATGGCCTGGGCCTGGATCTTGTCCTGATAGCGTTTGATCACCCGGTTGAGCAGGGCCAGCACGATCAAGGTGACCAGCAGGCAGATCAGCAGGTTGAGGTACAGCGACTGGCGGATTTCACCGAGGGCGCTGTCTTCGCGTTTGTCGACGAACAGGTACCAGCTCAGCTCCGGGATAAACCGCACGTTGAGGAAATGCCCCTGGCCCTGCACGGAGTATTCATAGCTGCCGCTGTGGGGTTTGGGCAGCCGGCTGACCAGGTCTTTCATGCTGTCGAGTTCGCTGAGTTTCTGCCCGATGTGCGCACCCTGCGGACCCCCTTCGGCGCCGGTGAGCACCAGGCGCCCGAAGTTGTCGACGAAATACACACTGCGTTGATAACGCTGCTGGTACTTGTCGATCAGCTTGATCACGGCGTCGACGGTCAGGCCAACCCCGGCCGCGCCGATGAATCGGCTGTTGTAGTCGTAGACCTTGTAGTTGATGAAGAAGGTCAGGTTGTCCTTGTTGGCGAGATCCGGGTCGACGTTGATCTCGTACGGATCCTTCATGTCCCTCACGCGAAAGTACCAGGCATCGCGGGGCTCGGTGGTCTTGACCTGCTTGAGCACACCCTTGGCGTGGTAGTAGGTCAGGCTGGTGTTGGAGACGAAGAACGCGGTGTAGGCGCCGTAGTGGGTCATGACCTCGTTGAGGTAACGGGTCATCTGGTCGGAGTCCTGTTCTCCATTGACCACCCAGTCGCGCATGAAGGTGTCGCGGGCCATCATCGAGGAAATCAGGATCGGCCTGACGAGGTCTTTCTGGATTTCCGAGTAGACCGTATCCGATGTCAGCGGCAGTTCGGTGTTGACGATGTTGTCGCGGATCGAGGCCCGGGAGGCGTAGTAACTGAGGAAGGAGGTGGCGAGGAAACCTGCGCCCAGCAACGCGACCAGCGTGAGAACCAACAAACGTTGAGAATACAGCGGAGAGCGAAGCGGCATGGCAGTTCCATTGGCAGTCATCCGATGGTTGCATTCTAATGGCACTGCGGGGAAATAACTGCTCTATGTGTGCCGCGAATGGTCGTTCCCACATTCCACGAAGGGTTACGCCCGCCGCCAGCGTGAATGAGGCGGCACTTTGATGGTGCTCGTGTGCACCGCATTGGAACCTGTCCGCCGCTGATCAGACGGTGGGTGTGACGTCGCACTTGGCAGGGGAATGCCAGTCAAAACAGGTGTAAGTCGGAGCGTGCCGACTGCTGTTACAGGTCTTTACGGAGGCCACCATGTTGCGTCGATTATTGTTAGGTGCAGTACTGGGTCTTGGATTGTCTGGCTGCTACTACTACGCCGGTCCTGCCGACGTCTACGGGGGACCTTATTACTACCCCGGCTACTACTCGCCCTATTACTACGGTTACTACGGTCCGCGTTATTACGGTGGTTATCGCGCCTATTACTACGGTGGGCATGGTTACTACCGTGGCCACGGCGGCGGACACGGACATCATGGCGGTGGACATCGAGGTGGCCACCGTTAATCAGGGCGCGAACGAATGAAAAACCTTTCATCGGCCAGATGTTTCCACTTGTTTCGAGGGCGCACCAGATTCCGAATTCGGTGTCTGATCTTTCGACAGTCACCGAACATTTGTCTGTCGCCTGCCAGCGTCGCTGGTGTGGCTTACCCGCGGTCCAGGAGGCCGCCATGCTCTGTCGAATTCTTCTGTTAGCTGTGTTGGGATTGTCCCTTGGTGGGTGCGTGCCTTATTACGATGAAGGAGGCAGTTACTACAGTTCCGAGGTCTATACCTCGCCATCGCCAACCTATTACGCCGGGGGGAGTTCCTACTACTCCAATGGTGGCGGTTACTACACACCGCCGCCCCGGTACTACGTGCCGCCAGCGCGGTATTACCAGCCGACACCGCGCTATTACTCACAGCCACGGATCTATCAACCGTCGCGCTATTACTCGCAGCCGCGGATGTATCAACCATCGCGCCATTACCAGTCGGCCCCTCGTTACTATCAGCCGTCGCGTGGCGACTACCGCACGCATCAGAACCATGGCTGGGACGGCCGTAACCGCGGGAACTGGAACAACGACTATCGCGGAAACGGTCGAGGCTATCGCAGCGGGCGGGGCGGCCACCGATAGCTTTGTACAAAACACAACTCTGAATGTGGGAGCGAGCTTGCTCGCGAAGGCGGAGTGTCAGTCAACATCAATGTTGCTGAGATGACGCTTTCGCGAGCAAGTCGAATCGTCGCACCGCCGCTCCCACAGTGTTGTGTGCAGTTTTCAGTATTCGGACAAATCCGCCAGCGGATGCCGACCTTCCCAAGCCTTGTGAAAATGCGCCTCTACCACCGCATCCGGCACGTTGTTGATGTCCGGCCAGTGCCAGTGCGGCTTCTGATCCTTGTCGATCAGCCGGGCACGTACGCCTTCGCTGAATTCCGGATGCCGACAGCAGTTGAGGCTCAGGGTGTATTCCATCTGGAAGACTTCGGCCAATGACAGGTGTCGGGCACGAATGATCTGCTCCCACACCAGACGAGCGGTCAGCGGAGCGCCTTCGCTCAGGGTCCTGGCTGCGCGGCTCAGCAACAGGTCGGTGTGATCGCGCAAGGCGCTGATGGCCTTCCAGGCGCAACGCACGTCGCTGACATCCAGCAGTTCGTCGATCTGCTGGCGGCGCGGCAGCCACTGGGCTTCGGGCATCTGCGCCACGGCTTCCTGCTGCAAGGCCTTGAGCAGGCTGTTGAGCTGCATGGGTGTCTGTTCCTGCCAGTTCAATTGCAACAGGCCTTCGATCAATTGTGGCTGCTGCTCATCGAGCAGGAAACGATCGGCCAGGTCCAGGTCGATGGCATCGCGGCCGTTCATGTGCGCACCGGTCAGGCCCAGGAACAACCCGAGCTTGCCGGGCAGGCGCGACAGAAACCAACTGGCGCCAACGTCCGGGTACAGGCCGATGCTGATCTCCGGCATGGCCAAGCGGCTGCTCGGCGTGACGATGCGAATGCCTGCCCCTTGCAACAGTCCCATGCCACCGCCGAGCACATAGCCGTGGCCCCAGCAGATCAGGGGTTTCGGGTAGGTATGAAGTTTGAAGTCCAGGCGATATTCCGCCGCAAAGAACTGCGCGGCCAGTGGCGGTACTTCGCCCGGATGGACGCGACAGGCCTCCACCAGACTGCGCACTTCGCCGCCAGCGCAAAAGGCCTTGGCACCATTGCCGCGCAATAGAACGCAGACGATCTGCGGGTCCTTGGCCCAAGCCCCCATTCGGTCGCGCAGGGCGTTTATCATCGGCAGGGACAGGGCGTTCAGGGACTTTTCGGCATCCAGGCTGGCGATGCCGATGCGCGCGCCGTCGGTGCCGGTGAGTTCTTCGAAGTGCAGATTCATCGTGACCTCGATCGGGAATTTGAGGGTTAAGTATGATCGCTGTGTGGGAAAGTGCCGGATCTGCGTCAGATCAATTGACAAGCGTGATGCGCTTTCCTAGGGTTCGCCCCATTGTTTTTGCCGGATGTAACCATGACTGCTGACGACCGTATCAAACTCGAACCGGGCTGGAAGGAGGCACTGCGTGCCGAATTCGACCAGCCCTACATGGCAGAGTTGCGAAACTTCCTGCAACAGGAGCGGGCGGCCGGTAAGGAGATCTATCCGCCGGGGCCGATGATTTTCAACGCGCTCAATTCCACGCCGCTGGGCAAGGTCAAGGTAGTGATCCTCGGGCAGGACCCTTATCACGGCCCGGGCCAGGCCCATGGCTTGTGCTTCTCGGTGCAACCGGGCGTGCCGGCGCCGCCGTCGCTGGTGAACATTTACAAAGAACTCAAACGCGACCTGAACATCGACATTCCCAACCATGGCTACTTGCAAAGCTGGGCCGATCAGGGCGTGCTGATGCTCAACACCACCATGACCGTCGAGCGCGCCAATGCCAATGCGCACAAGGACAAGGGCTGGCAGTTTTTCACGGATCGAATCATTGAAGTGGTCAGCCAACAGCAACCGCACCTGGTCTTCATGCTGTGGGGCGCCCATGCCCAGAGCAAGCAGAAGCTGATCGATGCGACCAAGCATCTGGTGTTGACCTCGGTGCATCCGTCACCGCTGTCGGCCTATCGCGGCTTTCTCGGTTGCGGGCACTTCAGCCGGACCAACAAGTTTCTGGAGCAGAATGGCGAGACGCCGATCGAGTGGCGGTTGCCGCCGGTTTGATGGGCTGAGCAAGAGGGCCCCATCGCGAGCAAGCTCGCTCCCACAAGGATCACGCGAACCCTGTGGGAGCGAGCTTGCTCGCGATGAAGGCAACTCGGTCTATCAGACTGAATCCGGACCCCGGTTCCAGTACTTGAACAACGGCTCCGCCAGAAACAACACAAACAACAGCCGCATCACCTGCATCGCCGTCACCAGCGGCACCGACAGTTGCAGGGTTTCCGCCGTCAGGCTCATCTCGGCGATCCCGCCGGGCATCATGCCCAAGGTCAGTGAGCGCAGATCCAGATGGGTCAGCGCACTCAACCCCAATGCCGCCGCCGTGGCGATCAGCATGGTCAACACCGTGCCGATCAGGGTGCGCCCCATGAACGACGGCGCACGCCGGAAAAACTGCCGGTTGAAGTGACAGCCCAGACCGCTGCCGATCAACCATTGGCCAATCTGGCTACCGCCGTCGGGCAAGCCGATGTGCAGGTCCCAGCCGATGCTGACGGCCGCACTGACCAGCAGCGGCCCGAACAGCCAGGGGTTGGGTTGACGCAGGCGCTCCCAGATCCAGGCCGCCAACGCGCCAGCGGGAAACAATACCGCCAGCCAGCGCCAATCGATGCTGCCAGCGTGGGAAATCGGCGCACCGTCGCCCAACAAATACTTGAAGGCTGCCGGCACGCAGAGCACCACGACCAACACCCGCAAACTCTGCCCCGCCGCCACACGGCTGAGTACCGCACCATTGCGGGCGCCGAGGTTGACCATCTCCCCGGAACCGCCGGGCATGCTGGAAAAGAACGCCGTGGCGCGATCTTCTCCGGTACGGCGCATCAGCCACACGCCGACCACGGCGGACAGGCTGGTGACCAACGCACCAAAGAAAATCAAACCGAAATGACTCAGCACCTGCTCCATCACCACCGGGGTGAAGTGCAGGCCGATGCCGATACCGACGATCCACTGGCCGCACTTGCGTCCGCCAGGGATTTCGGCCAATTGCCAGGGTGTCAGGCAGCGCACGAGGATGATCGCCAGCAACGAGCCGACCATCCACGGCAAAGGCCAGCCGACCTGGCTGGCGAGGAAACCGCCAAGCAGGCCGACCAGCGGGGTTCCCCACCAGAGTTTGAAGGGGGACCGATCAGACATCGGCGACAACGCGTTGCGCCACTGAGCGTTTACGCCAGATCCGCACAATCGGCACCAGCAGCATGACCACGATCAACCCCCAGACACCGACGGTGATGCCGCTCGACCAGAGGATGTCCAGCGAACCGTTGGAGATCGACAGCGCCCGACGCAGGTTCTGCTCCATCAAGCCGCCAAGGATGAAACCCAGTAGGACCGGCGACAGCGGGAAGTCGAGCTTGCGCAGGATGTAGCCGAAGATGCCGATACCGATCATCAGGAACAGGTCGAAGGTGGTGGCATGCACCGCGTACACGCCGATAGCGGTGATGATCGCAATCATCGGCACCAGCGCCCAGTTCGGCACGGCGAGGATTTTGGTGAAGATGCGGATCATCGGGATATTGAGGATCACCAGCATTATGTTGGCGATAAACAATGACGCAATCAGGCCCCAGACGATGTCCGGTTGCTGTTGGAACAGCAGGGGGCCGGGCGTGATGTTGTACAGCGACAGCGCACCGATCATCACCGCCGTGGTGCCCGAGCCGGGAACACCGAGGGTCAGCATCGGCACCAACGCGCCGCAGGCTTCGGCACCGATGGCGGTTTCCGGGGCCGCAAGACCGCGTTTGTCGCCCTGGCCGAATTTGCCGCTTGGGCCGGCAATGCGTTTCTCGGTCATGTAGGCCACCGCACTGGCCAGCGTCGCTCCGGCACCCGGCAGTACGCCCATGATGAAACCGAGCACGCCACAACGCATGTTCACCCAGAACACCGAAGCGGCTTCCTTGAAGTTGAACAGCATGCGCCCGGTCGCCTGGAAGGCTTCCTGGCCACGGTGGGTTTTTTCCAGCAGCAACAGGATTTCACTGATGGAGAACAGGCCCAGCACCAGCACTACGAATTGAATGCCGTCGGTGAGGTGGATGTTATCGCCGGTGAAGCGGTACACACCGCTGTTGGCATCAATGCCGACCGTCGACAGAAACAGCCCGATCAGCGCGGCGATGAAGGTCTTGAGCGGGCGGTCGCCGGCCATGCCGCCGAGACAGACAATCGCAAACACCATCAGCACGAAGTATTCCGCCGGGCCGAAGGCAATCGCCCATTTCGCCAGTATCGGCGCGAACACCACCATCCCGCAGGTGGCAATGAAAGCGCCGATGAACGAACTCCAGGCCGACAGCGACAGGGCAACACCGGCCAGGCCTTGACGGGCCATCGGGTAGCCGTCGAGGGTCGTCATCACGGTGGAGGCTTCGCCGGGAATATTCAGCAGGATCGAACTGATCCGGCCGCCGTATTCGCAACCCAGATATACCGCCGCCAGCAGGATCAATGCCGACTCCGGCGGCAGGCCCAGTGCGAACGCAATCGGGATCAGCAATGCCACACCGTTGATCGGCCCCAGCCCCGGCAGCAGGCCGACGACGGTGCCGATCAGCGTGCCGCTGAGGGCGGTCACCAGGTTGTAAGGGGTTAGTGCGACGCCGAAGCCGTGACTCAAATAACCAAGCGTATCCATATCAGTTCTCCAGAACGTCGAGCAGGCCCAGAGGCAGTGGCACGTCCATGACTTTGTCGAACAGCAGGTACAGACCGACGCTCATCAGGCTGATGATTATCGCGCCCGGCAGCCAGCGTCCGCCGTACAGGCGAGCCATCGGTATGCCAACCAGCATGCTGCTGAGAATGAAGCCCAGCGGTTCGAACAGCCCGGCGAAGACCAGCAGCAACAGTACGCAAACACCAATTTTGGTCAGGGTTTCGCGATCCAGCGGTGGCTCTTCATCGGTGTGCTTGATCGGCGAAGGGCGATACACCATGTACACCAGCGCCAGGCCCATCAGTCCCAGCATCAGCAGGGGGAAGGCTCGCGGGCCGATCGGTTCGTAGGAAAAAGGTGCCTGGTAGGGCCAGGCCATCGCCACCAGGCTGAGGCAGGCCAGCAACAGCACCGAAGCAAAAATGCGTTGTAAGAGCATGGGGAACTCCTGTGCCGCGACTCCGCCAAACGGAGCCGCGGCCGCTAGACAGAGGCGATCACTGGATCAGGCCGAACTCTTTGGCCAGCACTTTGTAGTCCGCAACCTGCTTCTTCACGTAGGTGTCCAGTTCCGGGCCGGTCATGGCGAACGGGAACAGTTCACGCTGGTCGCGCAGCTTGGCGAACTCGGGGGAGGCCAGCAGCTTGTCGAAGGAATCCTTCCACCAGGCATAGTCTTCATCGCTGACTTTTGGCCCGAGGTAGAAGCCGCGAACCACCGGCCAGACGATGTCGTAGCCTTGCTCGCGGGCTGTCGGAATGTCCTTCATTTCCGGCTCGTCCAGGCGCTTGTCGGAGAACACCGCCAGCAGGCGCATGTCGCCGCTCTGGATGTGCGGCATGGAGTCGGAGATGTCGGTGCTGCCGACCTGGATGTGGCCGCCGAGCAGGGCGGTAGCAATCTCGCCGCCACCTTCGAGGGCAACGTAACGCAGGTCACGGGGGTTGATCCCGGCGGCCTTGGCGATCAGCGCGGTTTGCATCCAGTCCTGGCTGCCGACGGTGCCGCCGGAGCCGATCACCACTTTGCTCGGATCTTTCTTCAGTGCCTGGACCAGATCGTCGAGGGTCTTGTAGGGCGAATCGCTTTTCACCGCGATGGCGCCATAGCTGGTGCCAACGGCAGCCAGCCAGCGCACGTGGCTTTCATCGAAACGACCGAACTTGCCCTGGGCCAGGTTCAGCAGCGAACCACTGGACCAGGCTACCAGGGTGCCGGCATCGGCCGGACGTTGGGCGACCACTGCGTTGTAGGCCACTGCGCCAACGCCGCCGGGCATGTAGGTCACGCGCATCGGTTTGGTCAGCAGTTTTTCGTTGATCAGCGCGCTTTGCGCCAGTTTGCAGGTCAGGTCGAAACCACCGCCGGGCGAGGCCGGGGCGATGCATTCCGGGCGTTTGGGTTCGGCAAGCGCATGGCCGGTAAACAGCAGTACGCTGGCCGCGAGGGCAATTTTACGCATTGACAGGTTCATTCAAGTCTCCTTGGGAGTTGTTGTTATGGACGCACTGAATTACCAAAGGGCAACGCTATAGCTCACCAGCAGACGCACTTCATCGGCATCGCGAGCAGAGTAGTTGGAGCGGTAGGTGGCATTGCGCAGGCGCACGGCGACATCCTTGAGCGCGCCGCTTTGTACAACATATTTAATCTCGGAGTTGCGTTCCCACTCTTTGCCTTCGTCACCGTTCTTGAGCTTGATGTTGTCACCGCTCACGTAACGGCTCATGAAGGTCAGACCGGGGACGCCGAGGGTGACGAAGTCGAAGTCATAACGCGCTTGCCAGGAGCGTTCTTCGGCGCCGGCAAAGTCGTTGATCTGCACGAAGTTCACCAGGTACGGGTCGGCGCCATCCACATACGGGAATGCGCTGTCGCCGGACATGTGCTGGTAGCCCGCGCTGAACTTGTGGCCGCTCAAGGCGTAACTCACCAGGCCGTTGAGGGACTTGTTGTCGATCTTGCCGCCGCGGGCCTCGCCCTGGTCATCACTGATGGCAAACCGCAGGTCGGTGGCAAAGGTGCCGGGGCCGAATGGCTGCGAAGCGATCAAGCCGAGGAAATGCTGGTTGTAGACTTCATCGAGTTGCGCGAAGTGGTAGCTGCCGGTGATCTTGTCGGTGAGCTTGTAGTCCAGGCCGCCAAAATCAAAGTGCTTGCCGGCCACGGTGCCAGCGAAACGGCCGTTCTTGTTGTTGAGGGCTATGTCCTCGAAGTCGGTGCTGTCGCGGTCCTTGGCTTTATCCAGACGCCCGCCGGTGAAGGTCAGGTTCTTGAGCTCCTTGGAGGTCAGCATGCCGCCCTCGAAGGTCTGCGGCAGGATGCGCCCGTCATTGGGCTTGAGGATCGGCAATTCCGGGATCAGGGTGCCGATTTTCAGCTCGCTGGCGGAGATTTTCATTTTGCCGGTCAGGCCGAGCTTGGAGTATTCGTCGACGGCGCGCCCATCGTCGGTCGGCAGCAGGCCGGTACCTGTACGGTCCGGGCTCGAATCGAGCTTGACCCCCATCATGCCCAGCGCATCGACACCGAACCCCACGGTGCCGTCGGTGTAGCCTGATTTCAGATTGAGCATGAACCCCTGGGCCCACTCGTCACGCTTGGACTGTTGGGCGCTGGTGCCGTCGCGAAAGTCGCGATTGAAGTACATGTTGCGGGTTTCGAAAGTGGCCGAGCTGTCTTCGAAGAATGCGGCCTGGCTCAACGGCGAAAAGCCGGCAAGGGCGGCAGCGCTGGCAAGCGCAGTGTGGCTGAAACGGGAGAGGCGGGCAGGCGCGATAGCCTGGGTCTGCAAGGACTGCATGGATGACTTACTCCGTTTATTGTTCTTATTTGTCGAAAACGCTTCGAGGCGTTTTTCGTATCGCTGTGTGGCTGCAGCGACGGCAGTCGAAACTGTCCGTGGCTGGACTGTAACGGGCTAACCTTTCGCTAACCTTTCAGCTGACTTTCACGGTTTTCGGGCTTCACAGCGGCGGTTGCGGCTGTAAACTTCGCGCCAGAGAATGGCGTCGACCATCCCGGAATGAGGTAAAGATCCATGCGTGTTCTGCTCGTCGAAGACCATTTGCAGCTCGCCGAAAGTGTCGCCCAGGCGCTCAAGAGCACCGGGCTGACCGTGGACGTCCTGCACGATGGCGTGGCGGCCGACCTGGCGCTGGGCAGCGAGGAATACGCCATGGCGATCCTCGATGTCGGCTTGCCGCGCATGGATGGTTTCGAAGTGCTGGCGCGTTTGCGGGCGCGGGGCAAGAACCTGCCGGTGTTGATGCTGACCGCCCGCAGCGACGTCAAGGATAGGGTCCACGGCCTGAACCTCGGCGCCGACGACTACCTGGCCAAGCCGTTCGAACTGACCGAACTCGAAGCCCGGGTCAAAGCCTTGTTGCGCCGCAGCGTGCTGGGCGGTGAGCGCATTCAGCGTTGCGGTGTGCTGGCCTACGACCTGGAAACCCGGCGTTTCACCCTCGGGGAAGAATTGCTGACCCTGACCTCCCGCGAACAGGCCGTGCTCGAAGCCCTGATAGCGCGCCCCGGTCGGGTGATGAGCAAGGAGCAGCTGGCGTCGCAAGTGTTCGGCCTCGACGAAGAAGCCAGCCCCGATGCCATCGAAATCTACGTGCACCGCCTGCGCAAGAAACTCGACGGTCAGCCGGTCGCCATCGTGACCTTCCGCGGCCTCGGTTACTTGCTGGAAAGCCGCGATGCATAAGCCCAGCAGCCTGCGCTGGAGGTTGCTGTGGAACCTGGCGCTGCTGCTGGTGGTGTTGATGCTGGCCAGTGGTTTGAGCGCCTACTGGAACGGACGCGAAGCTGCCGATACGGCCTATGACCGGACCCTGCTGGCGTCGGCGCGAACCATCGCTGCCGGCGTCTCCCAGCGCGACGGCACCCTGAGTGCCGACGTGCCCTACGTGGCCCTCGATACCTTTGCCTACGACAGTGCCGGGCGAATTTTCTACCTGGTCAACGACATCAATCAGAAGCTGATTTCCGGTTACGAAAACCTGCCCGCGCCACCGCCGGGAACGCCGCGCACCGATGACTATCCGGCGCTCGCACGTTTCTACAACGCCCAGTACCGCGGGCAGAACGTGCGCGTGGTGAGCCTGCTCAAGCCCGTGAGCGAGCCGAACATGAATGGCATGGCGGAAATTCGCGTGGCGGAAACCGATGAAGCGCGCGTCAGCATGGCCCGCAGTCTGGCGGCGGATACTTTGCTGCGCCTGGGCATGCTGGCAATCGGTGCGTTGATGCTGGTGTGGTTCGCGGTGAGTGCTGCGTTGCGCCCGCTGGAGCGCTTGCGCACGGCGGTGGAAGAGCGCCAGCCGGACGATCTGCGCCCCTTGCCTTTGGTGGAAGTGCAGCGCGAATTGTGGCCGCTGGTGCGCGCACTCAATCACTTTACCGAGCGCTTGCGTGGCCAGTTCGAGAAGCAGGCGCAATTCATCGCCGATGCCGCCCACGAACTGCGCACGCCGCTGGCGGCACTCAAGGCGCGCCTGGAGCTGGGCCAGCGCTCGGCTGAGCCCGATGTCTGGCGCAGCACCCTGGAGAATGCCGCCCAGGGCACTGATCGATTGACTCATCTGGCCAATCAGTTGCTTTCCCTGGCGCGGGTCGAAAATGGTGCCCGGGCGATTGCCGAGGGCGGCGCGCAGTTACTCGACCTGAGTCAGTTGGCACGGGAGCTGGGCATGGCCATGGCGCCGTTGGCCCACAAGCGTGGTATCGCGCTGGCGCTGGAGGCGGATGAGCCGGTCTGGCTGCGGGGCGAGCCGACGTTATTGAACGAGCTGCTGAGCAATCTGGTGGATAACGCACTGGCCCACACGCCGCCGGGTGGCAACGTGATTCTGCGGGTCTCGGCGCCTGCCGTGCTGGAAGTCGAAGATGATGGCCCCGGCATACCTCTTGAAGAACGCGATCGGGTATTCGAGCGCTTTTATCGCCGCAATCAGCAAGTGGCCGGTTCCGGATTGGGGTTGGCGATTGTCGGTGAGATCTGCCGCGCGCATCTGGCCCAGATCAGCCTGCACGATGGCGAGCGGGCGGGGTTGAAGGTGCGGGTGAGTTTTGTTGCGGGGGATTGATGCCGCGTCTGTTCAGGCCCCTTCGCGAGCAAGCCCGCTCCCACATTTGATCAGCGGCGACTCGGTTCAATGTGGGAGCGGGCTTGCTCGCGAAGGGGGCAACGCGGTCTTTGATCAGTAAAACATCGTGCGCGTTTCTTCCAGGTCGGCGCACATCGCCTTGTCGTCAAAATCGATTCCAAGTGCCTTGTAGGCCGGTACGTTCAACGCATCGGTACTGGCGAGCGGGTGATCGGTGTCCTGCAGGCAATACAGGCTGGCCACCTGCACCAGATCCACATAGTCGACCTGCGCAGACTGGCGTTTGAAGTTCAGGTAAAGTCGCGGCACTTGTACCAGCAAATCGGGAAATTCCCAGACCCTGAGCAGTTTTTCGCCGATTAGCGGATGAATCCGGTCGATCACATGGTTGAGGCTGACCGGGTCGGACAGCAGCTCGTAGTGATCTTCGGCATAGGTCAGGATCGGCAGCACGCCGATCTGGTGCACCAGGCCGCCAAGGGCCGCCTGATCGGGCTTTAGTCGGGTGCAACTGCGGCACAAGGCGTAGCTGACGCCGGCGATTTCCAGGCTTTTACGCCAGACATCGCGCATCTTCTGTTCCACCACGTCGGAGCGGGCATGGAAAATCTGCTCCATGACCAGGCCGATCGCCAGGTTACAGCTGTAGTTGATGCCCAGGCGGGTGATCGCGGTATGCAGATCGGTCACTTCCTGGGTCGCGCGCAACAGTGGGCTGTTGACCACTTTGATCAGGCGTGCCGACAGCGCGGTATCACGGCCGATCACTTTGCTCAGGGTACTGACGCTGACTTCCGGGTTTTCCGCGGCCTTGCGAATCTGCAGGGCCACTTCCGGTAACGTTGGCAGAACCAGGTCATCGTTATTGATGGCCTCAACCAAATCCTGTTGGACCTTTTCCGCCAGCTTGCTCATTTAGTCTCTCTAGGTGTCGCGCCAAGTGCTGCCGTTATTGCTGGATTTCGCGGTCGCGGTCCAGTTCATAAGGCAGGTCGAGCAGCTGCAAGGACGGCCCTTCGAGCGCGCCCAGGTGGATGTCTCCACTTTCTGCTGCTTCGGCTTGCAACACAGCCAGGAGTTCAATGTTCTGTCCGGCGCGGGCCGCCAGCACCACTTCGCCGATGGCGCTGCCGTGGGTCGGGGAAAACAGCGGGGTACCCGGTTCAGGCAGTTCGCCGGCAGCCAGTTGCAGGCGATACAGGCGGCGCTTAAGTTTGCCCAGGTACTGCATCCGCGCGACGATTTCCTGTCCGGTGTAGCAACCTTTCTTGAAACTCACGCCACCGACCGCTTGCAGGTTGAGCATCTGGGGGATGAACAACTCGCGGGTGCCGGGCATGACCTGGCCGATCCCGGCGCGGATCTGGCCCAGCAGCCATTGATTCAGATCGCCTTCGCTCAGCACAGCCGAAAGCTTGCCTTTGACCGCATCGGCTTGACCGGCGGCAACCCACAGTTCGGCACGCTCAGGCGAGACGCGGATGGCGATCAGCCCATCGTTGCGCACGACGCTTTCGGCTTCTGCCGGCAGGTCCAGACCGAGGCTGACCAGTGCGGCGTCGCCATGGTCAACGCCGAAGCGGACCCAGGCGGCACTTTCGTCGGTCAGTTTCGATTTGGAAAATACCGCGTATTTTTTCAGGTCCGCCAGTTGCGGTTCGAGCAATTCGGTGGCCATGGCCAGGACCACGCCGTCACCTTCGAGCAGGATGCGGAAACTCGATTGCATCCGGCCTTTTTGCGTGCAGCGGGCACCGAGGCTGGCCCGGGAATCGCTCAGGTAGTTGAGGTTGCAGGTCAGTTGGCCTTGCAGGAATTTGCTGGCGTCCGCGCCGCGGACCGCGAGAACACCTTCATGAGAAAGGGTGCAGAAAAAAGCAGAGTCGGCCATGGGTCATCGCAGGGTAAAAAGTCTGGTGGACATCATAAGGGGCCGCCTTCGAAATGGGTAGTTAACAAAGGCTCGACGGTGACCGACCAAAGCCGACTGTTCGACGGGGCGCGGGCCTGTATACTTGCGGCCTATTTGAGGAGCGCTCCATGGTCGAAGATGTTGAACTGAACCGCCTCTATTGGCACAGCCGCCGCGGCATGCTTGAGCTTGATGTGTTGCTGGTGCCGTTTGTGAAAGAGGTTTATCGACACCTCAACGAGGTTGATCGCGCCTGCTATGTCAGGTTGCTCGAGTGCGAAGATCAGGACATGTTCGGCTGGTTCATGGAACGCAGCGAATCGGAAGATCCTGAGCTGCAACGCATGGTTCGCATGATCCTGGATCGTGTCCAGCCCAAGTAATGGGTTCGAATGCCGCTGGCATGCCTCACGGCAGTTGCTGGCGGCCTATCTTCTGGCCCAGCTGTTCGCGTTGGGTTCGTTGTTTTTACTGTCGATTCCGGTCTGGGCCAGCTTGCTCGGCGTCATGCTGTGCGTGGTTCACGGAGCCTGGCTGTTGCCCCGGCAGATCCTGCTGACCCACCCGCAGGCCTTTTGCGGCTTGCGGCGCGATGCCGATGGCTGGCAGTTGTGGAGTCGTGCCAAGGGCTGGCAGCCCGTGCAACTAAGGCCGGACAGCCTGGCGCTGCCGTTGGTGGTGGTACTGCGTTTTCGATTACGGGGCGAGCGCCGGGTCAGGGCCATTTGCGTACCCCGGGATGCGCAGGCGGCGGATGTGCACCGACGCCTGCGGGTGCGGCTCAAGTTCAGCCGACGTAGGTGGGCGGCACCAGAATAGTGTCCAGCGCGACCGGCAACATGTCCGGGTAGTCGAGGGTGTAATGCAGGCCACGGCTTTCCTTGCGTTCCATGGCTGACAGAATCATCAGCTCGGCAACCTGGGCCAGGTTGCGCAGCTCGATCAAGTCCCGGCTGACCTTGTAGTTGCTGTAGAACTCGTCGATTTCATCCAGCAACAGCTGCACGCGATGTTGCGCCCGTTGCAGGCGCTTGTTGGTGCGCACGATGCCAACGTAGTCCCACATGAATCGCCGCAGCTCATCCCAGTTGTGCGCAATGATCACGTCTTCATCGGAATCGGTGACCTGGCTCGCATCCCAGGCGGGAAGGGGCGTTGGCATCGGAACCCGGGGCAACTGTTCGAGAATGTCCGCGGCCGCCGAGCGGGCATAGACGAAACATTCCAGCAGCGAGTTGCTGGCCATGCGGTTGGCGCCGTGCAGGCCGGTGAAACTGGTTTCGCCGATGGCATACAACCCCGGCACATCGGTGCGACCCTGTTGATCGACCATCACGCCGCCGCAGGTGTAGTGCGCCGCCGGGACCACCGGGATCGGTTGTTTGGTGATGTCGATGGAAAATTCCAGGCAGCGTTCGTACACCGTCGGGAAGTGCGTCTTGATGAAGGCTTCGGGTTTGTGGCTGATGTCCAGATAGACGCAGTCGATGCCCAGGCGCTTCATTTCATGGTCGATGGCCCGGGCGACGATGTCTCGTGGGGCCAACTCGGCCCGTGGATCGAAGCGCTGCATGAAGCGCTCGCCGTTGGGCAGCTTCAGGTGGGCACCTTCGCCTCGCAGGGCTTCGGTGACCAGGAAACTCTTGGCTTGCGGGTGATACAGGCAAGTAGGGTGGAACTGGTTGAATTCCAGGTTCGCCACCCGGCAGCCCGAGCGCCAGGCCATGGCGATGCCATCGCCGCAGGCGCCGTCAGGGTTACTGGTGTAGAGGTAAACCTTGGCGGCACCACCGGAGGCGAGGATCACAAAGCGGGCGCCGTAGGTGTCGACTTCGCCGGTGCCGCGATTGAGCACATAGGCGCCGAGGCAGCGATCACCTTCGAGTCCCAGGCGTTTCTCGGTAATCAGGTCAACCGCAACCCGCTGCTCCAGCAGTTCGATGTTCGGTCGTTTCCGGGCCTGGTCGAGCAGGGTGGTGAAAATGGCAGCGCCGGTGGCATCGGCGGCGTGGATGATGCGCCGATGGCTGTGACCGCCCTCGCGGGTGAGGTGGAACTCGAACCCGCCATCTTCGTTACCCGATTGTTCATCGCGGGTAAAGGGCACGCCCTGGTCGATCAGCCATTGAATCGCTTCCCTGCTGTGCTCGACGGTAAAGCGCACGGCGTCCTCATGACACAGGCCGCCGCCGGCATTGAGGGTGTCATCGACATGGGACTCAACGGTATCGGTGTCGTCCAGCACGGCCGCAACGCCGCCCTGGGCCCAGAAAGTCGAGCCATTGGCGAGGTTGCCCTTGCTCAGAACGGCAATGCGCAAATGACCGGGCAAGGTCAGCGCAAGGCTCAAGCCGGCAGCACCGCTGCCAATTACCAGAACATCGTGTTGAAACTGTTGGCTCATTTCAGGATTCCGCTCAAAGCGACCCGGGTCGGGGGTGGCGCAGCTGGACTTTCGAGTCAATGCAGCCGCACTGCCCACTAGTATATAGAGGGGGGGAGCGGCACAATACCCGAGCTAGCATGGCATTGTGAAACTACCGTGACGCAAAACATCGGTCGCTTCGTCGGATGTTTTTCTGCCCGTTGGGCGCGAGAATGACTGTATCGCCGATTTAACAGTCTTTTTCCCTTCACGGTTGCACAATGTCGGGTTGGTACGGCTATAAATAATTGGAACTTTTGCCAAAGGGCCAAGATCAATAGACGGTTGCCTGAAACAAGGGACAGTGTCGGCTTCAGTGCCGGATTGCAGTTCGATCCTTGCTGAAGAATCCGATGACAAGATTATCCGCGCAGCCGGGTCAACTCGTGCTGCGCTTTTCGTGCGTGCCAAATCAGAGCCCGCAGGAAACTTGCCTGGAGGGGGAGAACTTTTGCGAAAAGCCCGAGTCTATGTTTGCAAGTCTGGTGGTTTACTTCTGCAAGCCTCCTCCGAGCTCATCGAGGAGTGTTCATGCTAACCCAGGAAGAGGATCAGCAACTGGTCGAACGCGTTCAGCGCGGCGACAAGCGTGCTTTCGATCTGCTAGTGCTGAAATACCAGCACAAAATTCTCGGGTTGATCGTGCGTTTCGTGCACGACACCCATGAAGCCCAGGATGTGGCACAAGAAGCCTTTATCAAGGCATACCGTGCACTTGGAAATTTTCGCGGAGACAGCGCGTTTTATACGTGGCTTTACCGCATCGCCATCAACACGGCGAAAAACTATCTGGTTTCACGCGGCCGTCGGCCGCCGGATAGCGATGTCAGTTCCGAGGATGCAGAGTTCTACGATGGCGATCATGGCCTCAAGGATCTCGAGTCGCCAGAACGGGCTTTGCTGCGGGATGAGATCGAAGGCACCGTCCATCGAACCATTCAGCAACTGCCGGAAGATTTGCGTACGGCTTTAACTTTACGTGAGTTTGATGGTCTGAGTTACGAGGACATTGCGAGTGTCATGCAATGTCCGGTAGGCACCGTGCGCTCCCGGATTTTCCGCGCCCGGGAGGCCATCGACAAAGCCCTGCAGCCGTTGTTGCAGGAAAACTAAAGACAGCGGCGACAGCCAAGAGAGGAACGCCATGAGTCGTGAAGCCCTGCAGGAATCGCTGTCCGCAGTGATGGATAACGAAGCGGACGAATTGGAATTGCGTCGGGTATTGAATGCCTGTGACGATGTTGAAACCCGTGAAACCTGGGCTCGTTATCAGATCGCTCGGGCAGTGATGCACAAGGATCTGCTGCTTCCACGCCTGGACATCGCCGCGGCTGTTTCTGCTGCCCTGGCTGACGAAGCCGTACCGGCAAAAGCTTCCCGTGGTCCATGGCGCAGCCTGGGTCGTCTGGCGGTCGCTGCCTCGGTGACCCTGGCGGTGCTGGCCGGTGTGCGTCTATACAACCAGGATGAGATCGCCGGTGTCGAACTGGCCCAGCAATCCGCTCAACCCGGACTGGCTGCTCCACAAGTAAAAGGCCCAGCCGTTTTGGCAGGCTACAATGAGAGTTCGGATGCTACTGGCCCAATGGCCAACGGCGTACTGCAAGGTCAGCCAGGCTGGCACGATCAGCGTCTGCCAGGTTACTTGCGCCAACACGCACAACAGGCTGCATTGAAAGGCACTGAGAGCGCTCTGCCTTACGCTCGTGCCGCAAGTCTGGAAAACCGTTAAGGAGGATCATGCGCGCCATACCTCTACTTTCGCTTCTGCTCAGCGGCTGGTTCATCGTTCCAGCCCAAGCCGGTGAAGCCCAGGACTGGTTGACCCGCCTGGGCCAGGCAGAGCAACAGCAAAGCTTTCAGGGTACTTTCGTCTACGAGCGTAACGGTAGTTTTTCTACCCATAACATCTGGCACCGCGTCCAGGATGGAAAGGTCCGCGAGCGTTTGATCCAGCTCGACGGTTCCGCTCAGGAAGTCGTTCGCATTGATGGGCAAACCCAATGCGTCAGCGGCACACTGATAGCAGGGCTTGGGGACTCCCCGAACTCCGCCGCCCGTGCACTCGATCCTCAAAAGCTCAAGAATTGGTATGACCTGGCCGTCATCGGCAAGTCGCGTGTCGCCGGGCGTTCGGCGGTGATCGTATCGCTGACACCCCGTGATCAGCACCGCTACGGTTTTGAACTGCATCTGGACAAGGAGACCGGCCTGCCTCTGAAGTCCTTGCTACTGGACGACAAGGGGCGGTTGTTGGAGCGCTTCCAGTTCACGCAAATGGATACCGCTGACGTCCCTTCCGAAAAAGACCTGCAGGCCAGTACTGATTGCAAGCCGGTCAATCTCGAAAGTGACAAGGCCTCTGCCGTCAAGGCTGCCCAGGTCTGGCGTTCCGACTGGTTGCCGCCCGGCTTCGAGCTGACCAGCAGCACCGCTCGCAAGGATCCGCAGACCAAGACCCAGGTCAATAGCCTGATGTATGACGATGGCCTGACGCGTTTTTCGGTATTCCTCGAGCCGTTGAATGGCGCAACAGTCACCGACACCCGTACTCAGTTGGGGCCGACCGTTGCGGTTTCCCGGCGCCTGGCCACGGCACAGGGCGACATGATGGTGACTGTCGTTGGCGAGATACCGGTCGGTACTGCTGAGCGGATAGCGCTTTCAATGCGCACCGACGCCGCTGCAACCAAGCAGTGAGCTGAATTTGAAATGTTTCGTGAGCATTTCAGTTTGCAAAAATCCCGTAAATTTTTTATAGGTCAGAGCCCCTCGGCTCTGGCCTTGTTTGTTGTTCCCGGAACAAAAATACCGGCGTATTGTTCCCGGTGTTCCTTGCTCCATATCGCTTAACCATGCTCGTCGTAACGGGAGCCGTATGTCGATACCACGCTTGAAGTCCTACCTTTCCATTATTGCCACCGTGCTGGTGCTCGGTCAGGCGGTCACCGCCCAAGCGGTCGAATTGCCTGATTTTACGCAACTGGTCGAACAGGCCTCGCCTGCGGTCGTAAACATCAGTACCACGCAAAAGCTGCCGGATCGCAAAGTCAACCAGCAGATGCCCGACCTCGAAGGCTTGCCACCGATGCTGCGCGAATTCTTCGAACGGGGCATGCCGCCACAATCGCGCTCACCTCGTGACCGTCAGCGCGAGGCAACCTCCCTGGGTTCGGGTTTCATCATCTCTTCCGATGGCTATATCCTGACCAATAATCACGTGATCGCCGATGCTGACGAAATCCTCGTCCGCCTGGCCGATCGCAGCGAAATGAAAGCCAAGCTGATCGGTACCGATCCACGTTCCGACGTGGCGCTGCTGAAAATCGAAGGCAAGGATCTGCCAGTGCTCAAGCTCGGTAAATCCCAGGACCTGAAGGCTGGCCAATGGGTTGTCGCGATTGGTTCGCCATTCGGCTTTGACCACACGGTGACCCAAGGTATCGTCAGTGCCGTCGGTCGCAGCCTGCCGAACGAAAACTATGTGCCGTTCATCCAGACCGACGTGCCGATCAACCCGGGTAACTCCGGTGGTCCGCTGTTCAACCTCAACGGTGAGGTGGTCGGGATCAACTCGCAGATCTATACCCGCTCCGGTGGCTTCATGGGCGTGTCGTTTGCAATCCCGATCGACGTGGCCATGGATGTTTCCAATCAGCTGAAATCCGGTGGCAAGGTCAGCCGTGGCTGGCTGGGCGTCGTGATTCAGGAAGTGAGCAAGGACCTGGCCGAGTCGTTCGGCCTGGAGAAGCCGGCCGGTGCGCTGGTTGCCCAGATCCAGGACGATGGTCCGGCTGCCAAGGGCGGCCTGCAAGTTGGCGACGTGATCCTGAGCATGAACGGTCAGCCAATCGTCATGTCGGCCGACCTGCCGCACCTCGTTGGCGCGTTGAAGGCTGGCAACAAGGCCGATCTGGAAGTGATTCGTGACGGCAAGCGCAAGAATGTCGAATTGACAGTCGGCGCGATTCCGGAAGAAGGCAAGGAGCTGGATGCGCTGCCAAAATCCAGCATTGAGCGCAGCAGTAATCGCCTGGGTGTTTCCGTGGTCGAGCTGACTGACGAGCAAAAGAAAACCTACGACCTCAAGGGTGGTGTGCTGATCAAGGAAGTACAGGACGGCCCTGCTGCCATGATCGGCTTGCAGCCGGGTGATGTGATCACCCATCTGAACAACCAGGCCATCGGTTCCACCAAGGAGTTCGCGGACATCGCCAAGGCGCTGCCAAAGAACCGTTCGGTGTCGATGCGGGTACTGCGTCAGGGGCGTGCGAGCTTCATCACCTTCAAGCTGGCTGAATAACCCGGTTGTTGGTTGCATAAAAAACCGCCTCGAAAGAGGCGGTTTTTTTGTGTCCGGACCTTTTGTCGCCGGGGCGTCAGCCCATCATGTCCTTGATCATGCGCTCTTGTTCCATCAGCTCGCGTTGCCGCGCGTCGATCCGCGAAGACAGCGGGAAGTTGCTGCCAGCCCTGCGTTTGGCGAAGTCCAGTTGCTGAATGGCCTGTTTGTAGTCACCGACCAGCGCAAAGTATTCGGCGCGAGCCTGATGCAGGCCGATGATATTGCCCGACAGGCCGCGCGTCTCGGCAACCTGATACCACACGTCCGGGTCATCCGGGCGGGACTTGAGCAGACTTTCGAGGGCTTTCTCCGCATCCGCAGTACGGTTTTGCTTGAGCAGCAGGTCGACGCGGATCTGGTTCAGCGGGTAGTTGCCAGAGTATTGGCCCATCAACCGGTCAACCCGGGACTGGGCATCCGCCAGGCGATTATTGGTGATATCCAGATCGACCTGAGCCAGGTTGTAGATGATTTCGTTGGGTGACTTGGCCAGCAACTGCTTGAGGTTTTCCCGTGCTTCGTTCAGATGGCCGCCCTTGATCTGGGCGATCGCCAGGCCGTAGCGTGCCACGTCGTTTTTCGGGTTCTCGTCGAGCTGGGCGCGGAAGCGCTTGGCACCAAGCCCCGGGGTTTCTTCATAGATCAGCTGTACGCGTGCGCGGATCAGTTGGTAGCGCATGCTGTCTTCGATACCGCCCTTTGGAAACTGTTCGGCGCGGTTGCGGGTGTCGGCGATACGCGATTCGGTGACCGGGTGGGTCAGCAGAAATTCCGGTGGCTTGGCATCGTAGCGGTACTGACGCCCCAGCCGTTCGAACATGGTTGGCATCGAGCGGGGATCGTAACCGGCCTTTTCCAGATTGAGGATGCCGATACGGTCGGCTTCCTGCTCGTTCTGGCGGGAGAATCGCCGCTGTTCCTGGATGGCTGCGGCCTGTGTGCCGGCAATGGCCGCGATCCCGGCGTCACCGCCACCGGCGGCGGCCAGCACGATACCCGCCAGCAATGCAGCCATCATCGGTACTTGCATGCGTTGCTGCGCTTCGACGCCTCGGGCAAAGTGGCGCTGCGACAAGTGAGCCAATTCGTGCGCCAGTACCGAAGCGTATTCGCCCTCGGTCTGGGCATTGAGGAACAAACCTCCGTTCACCCCGACGATCCCACCCGGCGCTGCAAAGGCGTTGAGCTGCGGGCTGTTGATCAGGATGAATTCCAGGCGTCGGTCAGTGACCTGGCTGGTCTCGACCAGTCGGTAAACGCTGGATTCCACGTAATTCTTGAGCTGCGGATCGTTGAGTTGCGAAACCTGACTGCGCAACATTGCCAGCCAGGCGCGGCCGAGCTGGTACTCCTGTTGCGGCGAGACAATGGCAGAACTGGCGTCGCCGAGTGACGGCAGGTCGTCGGCAAAGCCCGGTGAGGCGAGCAGGCAAGCGAGCGTCAGCAGGGTGGGGCGCAAAAAAGTCATGCACAAAGCCTTAGTCGACAAAGACCTTACTGTAGCCGGACACCGGCGTTGCGACCAGATATTCTAGGCAACACAACCACCTGACCCGGAGTGATGCAATGACCGACGCTGTAGAGCATGACGTTGAACTGGACGCCAGCGGCCTGAATTGCCCGTTGCCGTTGCTCAAGGCCAAGATGGAGCTCAACCGGCTGGCCAGTGGCGCGGTGCTCAAGGTCATCGCCACCGATGCGGGTTCGCAACGCGACTTTCGCACCTTTGCCCGATTGGCCGGTCATACCCTGCTTCGTGAAGAAGACGAGGCGGGTGTTTACCGCTACTGGTTGAAAAAAGCCTGAAATCGGCTGCGTTTACTCCTAAGGATTATTGATGTTCAAAGTGTTGCGCGACTGGATTCAGCGCTATTTCTCCGATGAAGAAGCGGTGGTGCTGGCTGTCCTGCTGTTTCTGGCGTTCACCGCCGTGCTGACCCTGGGCGGTATGCTGGCGCCGGTGCTCGCCGGGATGGTGCTGGCGTACCTGATGCAGGGGCTGGTGGTGACGCTCGAGCGCCTGCGGGTGCCGGGCGGGGTCGCGGTGGGGCTGGTCTTTGCGTTGTTCATGGGGCTGTTGCTGGTGTTTATCGTGGTGGTCGTGCCGTTGCTGTGGCATCAACTGATCACGTTGTTCAACGAGTTGCCCGGCATGCTCGCCAAGTGGCAGTCGCTGTTGCTGCTGCTGCCCGAACGCTATCCGCATCTGGTGTCCGATGAGCAAGTACTGCAGGCCATCGAAGCGGCGCGGGGCGAAATCGGCAAGTTTGGTCAGTGGGCACTGACGTTCTCGCTGTCGAGCCTGCCATTGCTGGTGAACATCATGATCTACCTGGTGCTGGTGCCGATCCTGGTGTTCTTCTTCCTCAAGGATCGGGCCATGATCGGCCAGTGGGTGCGCGGTTACCTGCCCCGTGAGCGGGCATTGATCACCCGGGTCGCCCATGAAATGAACCGGCAGATCGCCAATTACATTCGCGGCAAGGTCATCGAAATCTTCATTTGCGGTGGCGTGACCTACATCGCCTTTGTTGTCCTGGAACTCAATTACGCGGCGCTGCTGGCACTGCTGGTGGGGATTTCGGTGGTGGTGCCTTATGTCGGTGCCGTGGTGGTGACCGTGCCCGTGTTTCTGATTGCGCTGTTCCAGTGGGGCTGGAGCGATCAGTTCATATACTTGATGGCGGTCTACGGGATCATTCAGACGCTGGATGGCAACGTGCTGGTGCCATTGTTGTTCTCGGAGGCGGTCAATCTGCACCCGGTGGCAATCATCTGCGCAGTGCTGTTGTTTGGCGGGTTGTGGGGGTTCTGGGGGGTGTTCTTCGCGATTCCCCTGGCGACGCTGTTCAAGGCCGTGCTGGATGCCTGGCCGCGCAAGGAGCCGGAGGTGGCGCCGCTGCTTTAATTCACGAAGTGGATTTATGAGCTGAAGCGACGAGCCTCATCGCGAGCAAGCTCGCTCCCACATTGAACCGTGGATGCCCGGGCAACTCGGTCAACTGTGGGAGCGAGCTTGCTCGCGATGGCGTCCGAAAGAACGCCCGGAAATCAGGCCTTATTCAGAGCCTGGGCCGCGGCCAATACCGCATCGACATGCCCCGGCACCTTCACGCCGCGCCATTCCTGGCGCAACACGCCTTTGGCGTCGATCAGGAACGTGCTGCGATCCACGCCCATGTATTCCTTGCCGTAGAGCTTTTTCAGCTTGATCACGTCGAACAGTTGGCAGATGGCTTCGTCCTTGTCGCTGATCAGCTCAAAGGGGAATTCCTGTTTGCACTTGAAGTTCTCGTGGGATTTGAGGCTGTCGCGAGACACTCCGAACACTTCGGTATTGGCGGCCTTGAACGCAGCGTATTGATCACGAAAGCCCTGCCCCTCGGTCGTGCAGCCCGGGGTGCTGTCCTTGGGGTAGAAATAGATCACTACCTGCTTGCCTTTCAGGCCGGCGAGGCTGACGGTTTGCCCGCTGGTGGCAGGGGCTTGGAAATCGGCAACCGGTTGGTCGATGGCAACGGCCATGAAAGCTTCCTTACATTGGGTTCTGTGGGCGCCAGGGTTCGATCAGGGCATCGAGGTTCAGCGCGTCGGCAAAATCCAGGAACTGATCGCGCAGCCAGCTGATTTGCACGCCGGCCGGCAAGGTCACGGTAAACGTGGCGTTGAGCATGGTGCCGCCGGTCTGCGGAGCCTGATAAGTGTCGCAGGTCAGGTTTTCCAGTTCGACATTGTGGTCCATGAAGAACTGGCACAGCTCGTTGATGATGTCCGAGCGGTAGGCCGAGCTGACATAAGCGACGTACGGCAGGGCCTGAGGGCGGTTTTCCAAGGCCGCGCTGCGCACCACGTTGACCGTGAACGCATGCCGCTTAGCCAATACTGGCAGGCTGCCTTCCAGGCGTGCCAGGGCATCCCAGCTACCGGAGATTTCCAGCACCAGGGCACTGCATTCGCCATGGCGGGTCAGGCGAGAGGTGACAACGGCGCAGCGGTTTTCATGGCTGGCGCGGCACAGGACGTTGGTCAGCTCCATGGGGTTGGCGCCGAGGGCACTGATAACAAGGAATTGTTCGCGAACTGTGGGGGTGGACATGCAGCATTCCTAAAGCGATGAGCGGTCGGTACGTCCAGAGGGCGTTTTGCCGGGGCGAGCCTGCGGATGCGAATTCAGAAACCCCCAAGCGGCAGGTCGCGACGTGCTCCGGCAGGGCGGGAGCGAGAGGCGGCAACGCTGGATCAGGGCTTGTGATGCCGTAAATGGAGGCTGAAACCCGGCGCGCGAGCTTGTCTGTACCGATCAAAGTCTGAAGGGTAGCGAAAACCGGCGCCAAGGGGAATGGCGGCAGCACAGTACTTCGCTTGTGCAAGCATCTTGGCGCCAGTACCATTACGGCTCTCTTTTTCCGGCAGGAGCGGTTTCATGATTGCGGGCAGTATGGTGGCACTGGTCACACCCATGGATGCACAGGGGCGTCTTGACTGGGACAGCCTCAGCAAACTCGTGGACTTCCACCTTGAAAACGGCACCCATGCCATTGTCGCCGTCGGCACCACCGGCGAGTCGGCAACCCTCGACGTCAACGAGCACATCGAAGTCATCCGTGCCGTGGTCAAGCAGGTCAACGGTCGTATTCCGGTGATTGCCGGTACCGGCGCCAATTCGACCCGCGAAGCCGTCGAATTGACCCGTAATGCCAAGGAAGCCGGCGCCGATGCCTGCCTGCTGGTAGTGCCGTACTACAACAAGCCGACCCAGGAAGGCCTGTACCTGCACTTCAAGCACATCGCCGAATCGGTCGACATCCCGCAGATTCTCTATAACGTTCCCGGCCGCACCTCCTGCGACATGCAGGCCGAAACCGTGATCCGCCTGTCCACCGTGCCGAACATCATCGGTATCAAGGAAGCGACTGGCGACCTCAAGCGCGCCAAGGCCATCCTCGACGGCGTAAGCAAGGACTTCATCGTCCTTTCCGGCGATGATCCGACCGCGGTCGAGCTGATCCTGATGGGCGGCAAGGGCAACATTTCCGTTACCGCCAACGTCGCGCCGCGTGAAATGGCCGATCTGTGCGAGGCCGCCCTCAAGGGGGATGCCGAGACTGCACGGGCAATCAACGAAAAACTGATGCCGCTGCACAAGGACCTGTTCATCGAAGCCAACCCGATTCCGGTGAAGTGGGCTTTGGTTGAAATGGGCCTGATGCACGAAGGCATTCGCCTGCCGTTGACCTGGCTGAGCGCACCTTGTCACGAAACGCTGCGCACGGCCCTGCGCCAGTGCGGCGTCCTGGTTTAATTGAGGAAGTACAACGCATGAAGCGAATGGCCGGACTTTCCGCACTTGCCTTGATTATCTCCAGCACCAGTGGCTGTGGATGGATCTGGGGCCCGGAAGGTTATTTCCGTGACCGTGGTAGCGATTACCTGGAAGCGCAACAGACTGCACCGATGCAAATGCCACCGGATGTCCGTACCGCCAAGCGTCTGGATCCGCTGTTGCCGATCCCGCGCAACGTGGCCGATGACACCGCCAAGGGCGAATACATCGTTCCTCGGCCGCAGCCGCTGACCGCGGGTGCTGACGCCGGTGCCTACTCCCTGCAGAAGAGCGGCGGCTCCAGCTCCATCCTGGCGCAGAATCCGCCGGCTGAAGTCTGGCCCGTGGCCGTTCAGTTCTTCCAGGACAACGGTTTCCGTCTGGATGAACAGCGTCCGCAAACCGGTGAATTCACCACGACCTGGCAGCATTCCGATGAACTGTCTGCGGCCATGGCCAAGCGCCTGAGCGCGGCCGGCGTCAGCACGGACAGCGAAACCCGCGTGCGGGTGCGCATCGAGCCGGGCGTGCAGCGCAATACCAGTGAAGTCTATGTGGTCAGCGCCGAGCGTCCCGCCGGCAGCACCGCCGACGTGGCCTTCACCAACCGTTCGGTCAACACTGGCCTGGACGCGGCACTGGTCGACGACATGCTCGCGAGCATGAGCCGTATCTCCGAGAAGGGCGGTTCGGTTTCCATGCTGGCTTCGCGTGATTTCGACGCGCCAAGTCGTGTCAGCCTGAGTGAAGACGGCAGCGGTAACCCTGTGCTGAACGTCGGTACCGACCTGGATCGTGCCTGGTCGAGCGTCGGTCGTGCGCTGGAACAAGGCGAATGGCGTGTTGAAGACATCAACCGCAGCCTGGGCCTGTACTACATCAACCTGGCCGAAAAAGCCGAGAGCAAAGACGACAAGCCAGGCTTCTTCAGCAGCCTGTTCGGCAGCGCGCCGAGCAAGGAAGAGCTTGAGGCCCGCGCCGAGCGTTATCAGGTTCGCCTGAGCAAGGTTGGCGAGAACGTCCAGGTCACCGTAGAGAAAAACATCAACACCGTGGCGCCGGCCGATGTGGCGCGTAAAGTGTTGAGCAAGATTCAGGACAACCTGGGCTGATCCTATGCGTTTTGCCGTTCTCGGCAGCGGTAGTCAAGGGAACGGCACGCTGATAGCCAGCGCTGATACGTACGTATTGGTGGATTGTGGTTTTTCCCTGCGGGAAACCGAAAAACGCCTGCTGCGCCTGGGTGTGAACCCTGCGCAGCTGAGCGCGATACTCGTGACCCACGAACATGCCGACCACGTGCATGGCGTGGGTTTGCTGTCTCGGCGCTACAATCTGCCTGTCTACCTCAGTCGCGGGACCTTGCGCGGGATGCGCAAACCTATTGAGCCCGCGGGCTTTCTGGCCGGCGGCGATCAACTGCAAATCGGCGACTTGAGCATCGGTGTCATTGCCGTGGCCCACGATGCACAAGAACCGACGCAATATGTTTTCAGTGACGGTTTACGGCGCTTCGGCCTGTTGACCGACCTGGGCTCGTATTGTGACAAGGTGCTGGACGGCTATCGGGACCTCGATGCGTTGATGATCGAGTCCAATCACTGTCGTGACATGCTGGCTCGCGGTCATTACCCGTACTTTCTCAAGCAGCGGGTAGGCGGTGAACTGGGGCATTTGAATAACCACCAGGCGGCATTCCTGGTGGCCGAGCTGGGCTGGAAAAACCTGCAACACCTGGTCCTGGCCCATCTGAGCAGCAAGAACAACCTGCCGCGGCTGGCCCGGCAATGTTTTGTCGACACCCTTGGGTGCGACCCGGACTGGCTGCAACTGGCCGATCAAGATTCAGGGCTCGACTGGCGACATATCGCCTAGCCCATCTACTTAGCAAGCGGAGCCCATCATGGAAAAACGTGAAGAACTCTACCGCGGCAAAGCCAAGTCGGTTTACAAGACCGACGACGCTAACCGCTTGATCCTGCTGTTTCGTAACGACACCTCGGCGTTCGACGGCAAGCGCATCGAGCAGCTCGACCGCAAAGGCATGGTGAACAACAAGTTCAACGCCTTCATCATGCAGAAGCTCGAAGCGGCCGGCGTGCCGACCCAATTCGACAAGTTGCTGGGCGACAACGAATGCCTGGTGAAGAAGCTCGACATGATCCCGGTCGAATGCGTCGTGCGTAACTACGCCGCCGGCAGCCTGGTCAAGCGTCTGGGTGTCGAAGAGGGCATGAAGCTCAACCCTTACACCTTCGAACTGTTCCTGAAGGACGACGCCAAGGGCGACCCGTTCATCAACGAATCCCACGTTGTGGCCTTTGGTTGGGGCACCGCCGAGCAACTGGTGCGCATGAAAGAGCTGTCGCTCAAGGTCAACGAAGTCCTGAGCAAACTGTTCGACGACGCCGGCCTGCTGCTGGTCGACTTCAAACTGGAGTTCGGCGTGTTCCACGATGGCTCCATCGTGCTGGGCGACGAATTCAGCCCGGACGGCTGCCGTCTGTGGGACAAGGCCACCGGCAAGAAAATGGACAAGGACCGCTTCCGTCAGGGCCTCGGTGACGTCATCGAAGCCTATGAAGAAGTCGCCAATCGTCTGGGCGTACCGCTTTAACCGACGCAAGCATCTGATAGCACAGAAATATTTCGCTTAGGGGGTTCGCTTCCTGCGAAAGTGTTGTTATGATGCGCGCCGTTGGAGAGATGCCAGAGTGGCCGAATGGGACGGATTCGAAATCCGTTGTACCTTCACCGGTACCTAGGGTTCGAATCCCTATCTCTCCGCCATTATTGAACAAGACGAAGCCCCTGTAATCGTTAAAGATTACAGGGGCTTTTTCGTTTCTGTCGTATTGGTCGGGTGTTTCGTGCCCCGGCATTTTCGATGCGATGCCTGCTGTGCTCTTGGGATCCACCGGGTATCCATTTGCCGTAGGGCTTTCTCACCATTGTTGTATCTATATGTCCAGGTGATGTGGTTTGGGTTCGTTGCTGCCCCAGTGCTTTATATAGATGCTGGAGGTTCTCATGGTGGCGACCCGGGTGCTCTGGTAAGGAAGAAGAATTTTCAGGTGGGGGGTTGACCACGTATTTTAATACTGTATTATTCGCCTCCCGCTAACGAGCAGTTTGATGTGGCTCTTGGTTTAAGTAGTTGATTTTATTGAAAAATCAGAAACTTTTAAGGTTGCAAATTGAAAAGATGCGCTGTAAGATGCGCGCCTCGGTTGAGACGAAAGATCTTAACCAACCGCTCTTTAACAACTGAATCAAGCAATTCGTGTGGGTGCT
>NZ_JBXAOQ010000015.1:104698-119056 GCF_058802985.1 Pseudomonas sp. GW822-FHT01E03 | reverse complement strand
TCGGCGAGCCGAACAAAGGCCTGGCGGCGATGTTCACCATGATGAACTACGAGCGTCTGGGCGTTGGTATCCAGGGCTTGGCCACGGGCGAGCGCTCGTACCAGAACGCCGTGGAATACGCCCGCGACCGTCTGCAAAGCCGTTCGCCGACCGGCGCGCAGAACAAGGGCAAAGTGGCTGACCCCATCATCGTCCACCCGGACGTGCGGCGCATGCTGCTGACCATGAAAGCCTCGAACGAAGGGGGGCGTGCGTTCTCCACCTACGTGGCGATGCAACTGGACACCGCCAAGTTCAGCGAAGACGCCGCCACCCGCAAGCGCGCGGAAGACCTGGTGGCGTTGCTGACCCCCGTGGCCAAGGCGTTCCTGACCGACCTCGGCCTGGAAACCACCGTACACGGCCAGCAGATCTTCGGCGGCCACGGTTACATCCGTGAGTGGGGCCAGGAGCAACTGGTGCGTGACGTGCGCATCACCCAGATCTACGAAGGCACCAACGGCATCCAGGCGCTGGACCTGGTCGGGCGCAAGATCGTCGGCAGCGGCGGGGCGTTCTACAACCTGTTCGCCGACGAGATTCGTCACTTCACGGCGACTGCCAGCGCGGACCTCGCCGAGTTCACCAAGCCGCTGAACGACGCCGTGACCTCCCTCTATGAACTGACTGCGTGGTTGCTGGACCGGGCGAAGAGCAATCCGAACGAAATCGGCGCGGCGTCGGTCGAGTATCTGCAGGTGTTCGGCTACGTGGCCTACGCCTACATGTGGGCCCTGATGGCCAAGGCGGCTTTCGGCAAGGAAGCGCAGGACGATTTCTATGCCAGCAAACTGGGCACGGCGCGCTTCTACTTTGCCCGCCTGCTGCCGCGCATTCACTCGTTGAGCGCGTCGGTGAAGGCCGGCAGCGAATCGTTGTTCCTGCTGGATGCTGCGCAGTTCTGAAAATGTTCTCTATTCAAACTTGCCATCCGTGTCACCAACTTTCACAGGTGGTTAGTGATTAATGTTTGATTGACCGGTTGAATCCACAGCCAGTTGCTGCCTGTCGTCATCTGCAGCTTTGGGATGGCTTCAGACGGCAAGGGTTTACCCTGATTCGTGGGTTGAGGGACGGTAGAAACGAAAAGTCGTGTGAAGCGCTGGAGGTTGCAGAACATGGGGCCTGCAAAGCTATTCAAGAATCAACCACAATCGAGGATTAAATCTGTGGAAAAAGTCCATCGCAGAGCAAGACAGGAGCAGGATGCCCTACACGACCAAAAACGCCGTAGAGCGTGCCCCATAAGGCCTGGAGCCGAGAATCGAAATTAATCTTATAAGAGGATTTAAAGCGACGATGCGAGTGAACCCGAGACAGGGTCGAGCCTCAACGAGGGGGTATTTTATCGGCAAACCTAGTCTCTGTTAGGCGCACCCAAAACTACGTTTTGACCGTCAGCAATCGGCTGTGGATTCCGCGGAATAAAACACAGGCGATCTGCCTCTTATTGCCGCTCAATGCGGTCCACAGAAACGTGGGTGATACAGATATCCAGTTCGAAGCCTGTATCGAGCGCTTTTTTGGAGCACTTTGATAAGTCAAAGCGCCTCTTTACTCTGGTCTTTCAGCTTCTGCGTAGCCTCCTCTTTCTCCTTCTTAGCTTCCATGATCAATTGGTAGGCAATGTAGTACTTGTAGATATTGCTAACGTAGGTAACCGTCTCCGCACCGATCTTCTCGGCGGCAACATACTCAACGTTGTGAAACCAGACGTTCGGATCGAGTCCACGCAGGGCGGCTTCTTTGCGAAGTTTGGAAATCCTGCCCGCACCTGCATTGTAGGAAGCGAAGGCGAACAGGGCCTTGTCCAAGTTGGTCATGGGCTCCTTGCCATAGTACTGGTCAATCATCCAACGCATATACTTGATCCCGGCATTAATGTTTGGTTCGACTTCAGCAATGTTGCCGACGCCAAGTTCCTTGCCGGTGGCGGGCATGACCTGCATGACACCAATGGCGCCCACCTTGCTCTTGGCTGCCTGATTCAGTTGAGACTCCTGGTATCCCTGGGCGGCCATCAGTAACCAGTCCACAGAGTATTTGTCCCCGTACCGCTGGAAGTACTGAATCAATGCGATAAATTTCTTGCGTTCGGACTCGGCGGTGGAGGCCTTCACATATTTTTCGTTGATCAAATAACGGGTCAGAAGCATGTTCCCGGTGGTAGTCCCTTGGCCGTGGCGAGCAATGAAACCATTGACAGCGGCCTGGAGCTGCGGACTGCCCTTGCGGATCGCCCAGGCGATTTCGCCGCCGGTGCGTAAGGTGATCTCATCATGCACCGTGATATTCGGGAAGACCTTCTTCCAGAAAACCGCCTTGTGCTTATCCACGACGATGAGGGGAATCATGCCGGCGCTCAGCATCTCTATCAGGTCCTCATCCTCCAAAGCTTCCGGTGCCTCCTTGAGGATTACCGCAGGTTTGTTCTCGCTGGCGAAACGCTGATTGAGGGCTATCAGGCTCTCGTAATAACTGGAGGACTTGCGAACGAAGACTACCTGTCCCGCTAACTCGTCCACGTTGGCCACTGCGGGCGAGTCGGGACCGGATACCACTACCTCGCTGACGTTGCGATAAACAGGCGAGGAAAAATCGACTAGGTTCTTGCGCGCCTCGATCACAGTTAGGTTAGACGCCGCAATATCGCCCTTGCCGGCAATCAACGCCGGCAGCAGTTCATCCCGGGCGACAGGAATGAACACCACACGCACCTTCAGAGCCTTGTGTTTCAGTTTTTTATCCTTGGCCAGTTCCTTGTTCAGATCCTCCTCGAATACGCGAAAAGCGTCGTAAGTCAGACCGCGCTGGACACCCCTATCGACAAAATAGAAAGTTTTGCTGTAGACCGACAAGACGCGAATGACCCGTCGTTCGATCATCCCGTCGAGATCACCGGTCCACGGCTTCGCGATCTCGATCGAGATGGTGAGTTGCTCGCGTTGCGGTGAATGAGGGGACGACTTTGTCTCGACTGCGGCATAGATCTGGTCAGCGAAAAACGTGAGCGCCGCAACGGTGTAGATGATCGGAGCTAAGCGTGCAAAAAGACGACCTGAAAGGTGTATTACCAGATCGCGCGCGCCCAACATGGTCAGTGCTCCACAAGTTGTTTTCGCCTAACTTGTTCCAACTGCTCCGTCCCTAAGTTCAGCCGTGCCAAGATGACCAAGACCATTCATCCAGAAGAACACAGCAAAGTTTAGTTCAGGCATGACAGCCGTTCCATGCCTGGTTGCCGGATGCTTGATCTGGAGGTCGCGTCATAGCAGAACGATTCAGAGATGCTATCGTTCCAACAATCGCAAGCGATCAGAATGCATAGAGAGTGACTGATCGACGTCAAAAAACCGGTCGCTTCGAAGCAGCCGACACCTGTAGACGATCGTTGAATCGACGCCACGAGCAATCGGATCGAACACTTTTCGAGTGATGCATGACTATGAAAATCACCAGTCTGGTTGTCGCGCTGCTTGTACTGATACAAGGCTTACAAGGCTGCACCATGACGCCGCCTCGCCTACCCGCGGTGCCGTCCGAATTGACGGCGAGAGCGCAGATTCCGGGAATGACCGGGGTGCGTTATGTCGGTGGCGGAGACATGACAGAGCTGAACCGAGTTGCGCTAGAAGCGCTGCAGCGGGAACAGGCTTACCTCGTGAAGCTGGGGCACAAGGGCCCCATGCCGCCAGTGACATATCTGGCAATTTCGGGCGGTGGAGACAATGGCGCGTTCACCGCGGGGTTGTTGAATGGCTGGACGGTTACAGGAAAGCGCCCTGAATTCAAACTCGTTACTGGAATCAGCACGGGCGCACTGATTGCGCCTTTCGCCTTTCTCGGGCCGAAGTATGATGCAACGCTGAAGCGGGTCTATACCACTCTATCGCCCAAAGACGTCATTGCACCGCGCAGCTTTATCTCAGGCGTTTTGAGCGACGCAATGTCGGACAATGCGCCGCTGTTGAAGCTGACGCGCCAATCGGTGACCGAGGACATGCTCAAGGAGGTTGCCGCCGAGTACGCGAAGGGCCGCTTTCTGTTGGTCGCTACCGCAGACCTCGATGCGCGTCGCCCCATTATCTGGGACATGGGAAAAATCGCGACCTATGGTGGTCCTGAGGCATTGGACCTTTTCGTGAAAATCATGATCGCTTCCGCCTCTATTCCAGGAGGATTTCCGCCGATGATGATCGATGTGGAAGTCGACGGTAAACCCTATCAGGAAATGCACGTCGACGGCGGCATCATGGCGCAGGTATTCGCTTACCCGGCCGGGATCCGTATCAACGAGGAAGCTGCAAAAGCAGGAGTCACCCGCGAGCGTAAACTCTACGTGATACGCAACGCGCGACTCGATCCGGACTGGGCGCAGGTCGAGCGCAGTACGATGAGCATCGCTGGGCGCTCGATCGCCTCGTTGATCCACAGCCAGGGCATCGGCGACCTCTATCGGATCTACGCCACCACCCAGCGCGACGGTGTGGACTTCAATCTTGGGTTCATACCAGCGAGCTTCAACTTCCCCCACAAGGAAGAGTTCGACAACGAGTACATGCGCAAGCTCTACGCCACCGGTTATGACATGGCGCTGCAGAGTTTTCCGTGGCTCAAAGTTCCGCCCGGATTCGCTTCTCCGGGTACAACAACGGGAAAATAAGCTCGATTTCGTTGAGCAAAGGAGTGGAAATGTCTCCTAGCAAAAAAAACAAAGGTACGACAAAAACAGCGGAAGTCACGGAGGGCGCGCCGGTCTTTCATTGCTGATCTCTTTCACGGAGGAATGACGATTTCGAACGCTGACCTACTTCCTTCTCTGCTCTTCAAGATCAATCACAACTTACTAGCCCTCGAAGCCGCGATCATGGAGCTTACCCTTTGGGTCGAGCAGCGCGGCTCGGGTGAGATTGGAGGCAATGTGCATAATGCGTTGGCAACAATCAGCAAGAACGATTTAGCCAATCTGTTGCATCGACCGGTTGAATCCACAGCCACAAGCGGACGTTCGGAAATGGCGGCTAACGATCCGAAACGGGCATGAAACTTCGAAGATGAAACGTTTCTGCCTATCGGGAGAACCTTCAGATCCGGCCAGGTTGCGAGCCAGTTTTTTGAGCGCAGGCGGTTCAGATAGACCTGCCGTTTATCTGCTCGGAACTTCACCGTAGGTCGGACGACAAGGTTAAAGAGATCGTCTAGGCCGAGTGGTGCCGCGACCTCGACCACACCCTCTACTCCAAGCCGTACAGCTACCTTGAAACCTCAGGGTCAGGTCTTGTCTTTTGCGATCGCTATTATGCAAAAGGCAAGACCTGACCCCGCATTGCTTTGAGAAATACGAAAACCCCTGATTTCGAAAGAGATCGGGGGTTTTTGCTTTCTGGCTCCCCGGGGCCGTGTCGAAAAAGTGTCGAAGCCCCTAGAGCGCCCCAAGTGGATTGAGCCTTACCGCATCCTGCATCCAACGCCGGCTCGCCAAACTGCGAGCCGCGCACTCAAGCAATACATGAGGACGGAAGGTTGAACCGCGGCTGTGTGTCGGTAACCGGCGTCGTCTAGGCTCAATTTCTCGGTCACATTCCATCTTGGAGGCCGTTTTCCCGCAGGAGGACTGCACATGCACATCACGACTTTCACTCTCACCTTACCGACTGCCCTGTTGGCAATAGCCTGCAGTTTCGCCAGTCAGGCCCAGCAAACGGACATGACCTTCTTTGTCACTAGCCTCGGCATGGGCAAGGGCGCCGATCTAGGTGGTCTGAGCGGCGCCGATAGGCACTGCCAGACGCTGGCCTCCGCCGTCGGGGCGGGCCAGCACACCTGGCGTGCTTACCTCAGCACCAGTGCCGTCGGCAGTGCGGGGGCGGTCAATGCCCGTGATCGCATCGGCCAGGGCCCTTGGCAAAACGCCAAGGGGGTCGTCATCGCCCGCGACGTCGCGCAACTGCACGGCGACAACCAACTGACCAAGGAAATGGCCCTGGACGAACACGGGGCGCTGGTTAAGGGGCGCGGCGACACGCCGAACATGCACGACATCCTCACCGGCTCGCAGGCGGACGGAACTGCGTTCGCCGGTAGCGATGACCATACCTGCAGCAACTGGACCAGCAGCGGCGAAGGGACGGCCCAGGTCGGTCATCATGACCGAATAGGACTGCGTGACGATGCGGCGGCACGCTCGTGGAACTCCTCGCACCCCTCGCGTGGCTGCAGCAGCGAAGCCCTGGCCGGCTCGGGCGGGGCGGGGCTGCTGTACTGCTTTGCCGCAGAATGACGGGCGATGCCGCTGCGGGGTCGCAAGTTGCAAGCGGGCCAGGCCGAGTAGAGTGGCCGGGGTCGCCGCATTCCTAGGCACGGCGGATCAGTGCAGAAAGTCTGTGAAACCTCAGGGTCAGGTCTTGTCTTTTGCCATCGCTATTATGCAAAAGGCAAGACCTGACCCCGTATTGCTATCCTTGCACCAGACGGAGTATCCGCCATCGATGACGTATTCAGTACCAGTAATGGAGCTTGCAAGCGGCGAGACGAGGAATGTGATGAGATCGGCTACTTCCCTTGGTTTAGCGGGTCGTCCGATCGGGATGCATCCCAGTGAGCCCATTACGATTTGGCGGCCACCCTCATAATCGGTGCCGTTCTGCCTCGCAATCTCCTCTACAAAGGCGACTGATGCCTCCGTCTCCACTCATCCCGGTGAAACCCTGGCTGACTCAACTACGCTTTAAGTGAAAGTTGCAGGCTGCCGAACCGGCAACTGGGAGGGGCCGTGAACAGTCACTGGTGGTGCCGCCTGCTCTTGCTGATGATACTGGTCGGATTACCGACGGGTTCGGCGAAGGCTGCGGGCAGTGTCGTGGTCCTGACCGTCAACGATGCCATTGGTCCAGCCAATGCCGACTACGTGGTGCGCGGCCTGACGCGTGCGGTGACCGAGGGCGCACAGTTGGTGGTCATCAACCTCGACACTCCCGGTGGGCTGGACACTTCGATGCGCTTGATCATCAAGGCGATTCTGGCCAGCCCCCTGCCAGTGGCCAGTTTCGTCGCCCCCAGTGGCGCACGCGCGGCCAGCGCCGGCACCTATATCCTGTATGCCAGCCACATTGCCGCCATGACCCCGGGCACCAACCTGGGCGCCGCTTCGCCGGTGCAGATCGGCGGCCTGCCCGGAACCGCGCCCGAACCGCCGCGCCCACCTACCACCGACAAGAACTCCCCGCCCGAGCCGCTGGACACCCTGACTCGCAAACAGATCAACGATGCGGCGGCTTACATCCGTGGCCTTGCGCAATTGCGCGGACGCAATGCCGACTGGGCCGAACAAGCGGTACGCGAAGCGGCCAGCCTGTCTGCCGACGAAGCACTCAGACTCAAGGTGGTCGATTATGTGGCCAATGACGTGGCGGACCTGCTCAAGCAACTGGACGGCAAGAGCCTGAATGTCGCCGGTCAAACGCTGAAACTGAGCACCGCCGGGGCTACTCTCATCGAGCATGCGCCTGATTGGCGCACGCAACTGCTGGCGGTGATCACCAACCCCAGTGTGGCCTTGCTGCTGATCATGATCGGGGTCTATGGCCTGATGTTCGAATTCATGAACCCGGGGTCGGGCGTCGGTGGGGTACTCGGTGGCATCTGTCTGTTGCTGGGGCTGTATGCCCTGCAACTGTTGCCGGTGAATTACGCCGGGGTCGGGCTCATTCTGCTGGGGCTGGCCTTCATGATCGCCGAGGCGTTTCTACCGAGTTTCGGTGTAATCGGCTTCGGTGGGGTGGTTGCCTTTGTAGTCGGCGCAGTGATTTTGATGGACACCGATGTGCCGGGCTTCGGCATTCCGTTGACGCTGATCATCGGCATGGCACTGACTAGTGCCCTGTTGCTGATGACGCTGGTCGGCATGGCGCTTAAGGCCCGACGCCGCGCCCTGGTCAGCGGCGATGCGGGTCTGGTCGGCAGCCTGGCCACGGTGACGGGGCTGCTACCGGGCCTGCCGATGAGTGGCTGGGTGCAACTGCAGGGCGAAAAATGGCAAGTGCGGAGCAACTCGCCCCTGCGCCTGGGCCAACAGGTCCGGGTGGTGGCGCGCAAGGGCGTGCTGCTGGACGTCACTGTGCAGGATGAAACTCCACCGCTAGAAGATTAATCATGTTTGGCGAATTGGGTTTTGGCGCGCTGATAGCGCTGTTCCACGTGTTGGTGGTCTCGGCCTTCCGGTTTCCGCCAAGATGCGCTGTATCGATGAATGGTTCCGATCAAATAGTTGGGCGATGTGCTGGAGAGAGTCGCCTTTCTGCCAGTGATCCCACATCAGTTTTTTCTGGCTTTCGGTGTAATAGATCCGAGGTCTCTGCTTCATCTGCAACACTCCTTCTGCTTACACAGAATTTAGTTGTGTTGCATCGACCGGTTGAATCCACAGTCGATTTCTGCCCATCGTGACAGGCAGAAATCGGCCAGTCACGGACGCTGGATAATGCCTTCCTCGCACCCTGCGGCGCCAAGGGAGCCCTGAGGTATTTCCTGACAACAGCGCTCCAAAACACGCCGGGGACCCTTGCGATTTCCGAGGAATACGGGTGCGAAGACTCGCGCAAATTCGTTAGCGGCACCCCGCCAAAGTTAGTTAACTGGTTAACTCGGTTGGTTAACTGGGCTGAAAGCCTTACGGGCCGTGGCTTGTAGCTCGGTTAACTAAGCATTTTCGCTGGTTAACTCGGCGATCCTTCTATTCGCCTGAGAGGCAAGCGGGCCGTGGCTTTCAGGGCGGTTAACTAAGGAGTTAACCGGCTAAATTACTCGGTTAACTGGTTGATCTCTCGAGCTGGCCGGTTAAATCGGCGGAGAGGCAGGCGGGCATGGGCTTTCAGGGCAGTTAACTCAAGTGGCTACTTCGTCGATCGGGCAGTCTCTGTGCCCCAAAAAGCACTGGGGTACAGGTTCCCCCGCCAAAGGACCCGAAAACATTGGTTACTCCTACTGTTCCCCCTGTTCCCCCGTTTTTTAAAATCAGTCACACATTGGATGACAGACAATCGCACGGTGCGCACCTGTTCGATTTGCTGGCGCGGTTTGCACGATATCGTCCAACGCGCTCCGATTTGAAATCAGGACAACCTGTGCCGGATCACTGCGCTTGCCTCCGTTTTAAACGGAGGCAGTGCGCGCACCTGGATAAACTCTAGCTGACATGAACGGCACGCCTGGAAGCACCTTTTTCCTCAGTCGTGCCCTTGTGCCCTCAGTTGTGCCCAGCCTTGGGCATGGGCACGACTGCATAAAAAGGGCACGACTAGCGGAATGATGGCACCAATAGGAGAGGGCGAAGATCAGTCGAAACTACTCTCCGGGTGACAAAAGTCGTTGTGGTGAGCCAGAGATAATTAACGCTACTTTGCGTCTGCTGAATAGAGAACGCACAAACCGAAAGCGCGGCTGAAAATTGCATGCCGGTAGAGTCAGATTAATTGATAGGGGTGTCGTTTGAAGAAACGACACCCCTTGCGATCAAGCTGCGTGAGACGTGGGCATAATTTTTTTTGGGGGCAGATTTGGGGGCAAGCAAATCATCCAAACCAACAGAACCCTTTATTCGTGCGGCGTTCAGGCAGGGGTTCTATTCCGGCTTCGGGCACCATATAAATCAAGGGTTTGCGAGCGAAAGCTGGGCAAGCCCTTGTTCGTTTCTGGTCCGCAATTATTGGATTGGTCCGCAATTCACTTGGTTGGTGAGACTTTTTTCCCTTTCCTGTTGCGGATGTACTGCTCGGTCATTACAACGGTCGTATGCCCAAGTTGATCCTTGGCCTGCAAAATGTCACCGCTTGATTCGGCCTTGTCCGTGCCGGCTTTAGCGCGCAGGTCGCGCATCTGGAACTCGGACTTTGCTACCCCGTCTGCTTCCCTGGCCAAGTCAAATCTTCCTCGTAACATCGCCACCGACATTGGTGTGCCATCCTCTGTAACGATCAGCCACGTAGAGCGGACCTTATGTTCTGACTTTCGGGACATGATCCGATCAATCAAAATCTTCAGCTCACCAGTGATTTCAATCCGCCGCTTGGCGTTTGTCTTGCCCTGCAGCACCCATATCTGCCCTTCGCGGACGTCTCGCCTATCCATCAATCGAGTGTCAGTCACCCGTTGGCCTGGATGTTCCTGAGCGTCTCCATACCACGCTTTGCGGCAGAAAGTGGGTGAGTGGAGGTGGTAGTTCGTCCTGTGTCGTATGTCGCGAGAGCGCCGAGAAAGCTTTTCCGATGACCAATTTTGATGATCTCCGAACGGTGGCTACTACTCAGTCAATCGGCAGTTGATTGAGGAGATAACGGTAGCAAGACAGATCTTTCACACCGAGCGCACCCAACAATGCTTGTTGATCCATTCTTGGTCGGGCCAAGTGCCTGCGACTAAGCGTGTCGACACTACAAAGCATCGATTGATTGTGGAGAGCACGCGAAAAGGGGTAGGGTGGCTCAAGCGCCGTACTCCGTGACCGGATGCGACAGGGGGTAGTGGCAATTTGGTTGTGGGTGAGCGATTAATCTTTCAGGCCGGCATGGGGTCGGTTTAAGGAGATGCAGTGGTTAGTGATCGCGAAATTGCACTGGAACAAGCGCTTGTAGCAATTATTGGAGCGGCCGTCGCCAGCGGGCTTGATGTAAAAAGCCTGATGGACAACGCGACAGCCGGCTTACTTGGAAATGCTTCATACCGCTGGGCTGAACATCCGCATGTGTTAAACGCCATTAAAGTGATGAATGATGCATATGATCAAGTCAAGTAATTGAGACTGCGCCAGCGCAGTAGCTAGACCGCCAGATTTCGACACCGGTCTTGGCGAACCCTACTAGCTTTCGCGACCACTTTTCAGAAACTACGATTTCAGGTCGCGACATGTTGGCGAAGCAGGCAGACTGATCGGCAGGTGCTTTGGCCAGATTGATGAGGAGCGTGGACACCGTCTCCTGCCACTCCTCGAAGTCGTGGCGCTCGCCCTGCACGTGGTTGTTGATAAGCGCTTCCAGAGTTTCTTGTCGGATGGTTTTTTTATGACTCATCCCACCGGAACGCGGCGATCTTTTCCATCCCAATAAAGACCAAGTTCATCGTCGAATGATAGCCGCAGCTGATGCTTTCCAGCAGCATGACGGTCAGGTAGGCCGCTATGAAATCGACTTCATTCTGCTGATCTCTGGCTTCGTTCATTTGCGAAATGATGGGAATCATGTAATTGACTTTTCCCTCAACCGACAACGCCATAAACCCAGGTAGTCCGCCTATGTCGTTTTCCAGGGCCCGTTGATACTTCCGCAACCTGTGAGACGTCATCAGCTTGATAGTGGTACTAAGGGGTTTGAGACGGAGCGAGAGTCCCTCGAGGTCTAGTTCAAGCGCTAGTTGCCGCTCGGGTTTGAAAAACAGCATGCCGAACTTCCTTTCTGATTAGCGCGTTCACTCTTAAGCCGCAAAATGTATGCACTGGTGCACCAGCGGTTGGGGGCTTCGTTGCCATCAGCGGCGCAGTTTTCAACCAGCAGCGCCTTGTCTGTACCGGGCAATTGAACATAGCCCCCGTTACTCGTAATGCGCGGGCTACCTTTTTGCTGCGGCCCGCGCTTCAGCGTTTTGCACCGCTCCTTGAATGTAGTCAAAGCCCATCGATCACCGGCAAGGCTTGCAGCGGATCCCGATCAACCCCTGAACTGTCTCCCATACTCAAGCATGATCCATGCCCGTTCGTTGTTCACGGCGGCCACCCACTGCGCCGCTTCCTCGGCTCTGATCTCCCCGGCCAGGCATTCGTTTCTTGCACCAGATGCCGCGCCTTGGCGTATTTGGGGGCGGAGGAGGGATTTTTGGCCTGGCGCGCGCCGTCGTCCCTCTCGCCACGCCTGCGGTCTAAATGTGTCGTTTTTTCTGCATACCTGCACCCGTCTAAAACAGGCCCAGGTTGGGGGCTGTGTACGCGAATGTGGGGCGGAAAAAGCCTGCAGATCGATGGGTCAACATGAAAAGCCTGAAGCACTTAGGGGGAGGGTGCAGGCAGAGGTCCATCTTCTGTTTGTGCGTGCAAACACACAAACGGACCCCAATATGCACGCAGCGGCGTTCTTTAAGCCTTGTGCTACTCGCCAGTTCACAGCGGCAGCGATCATGGGGATCTCGTATTGGACTGCAAAAAGAATGCGAGGGTGGTTTCCTAGGCCACCCTCGCATCCGTTCACGCGCAAAGCTTCAAGCACTGCCAAAAAAGACGTCGGTATTCAGAACATCAACCCCGACCAAGGTGATGGTCGTTGTCTGTCCGCCCGTCTCGGTAACCGTCACGATGCTATCGGCACCGGTGTTGTCGATCGATTGGACAGCGGCGTTCGGGTCGCCGTTGAGCACCAGCCTGTCCCGCACGTCCGGGCCCGCATCGAAGCCGCTGACCTGGTACAGGTTCTCATTGACTGACAGATCGATGTTGAACGCATCCTGCTCACCGCCCGTGCCAACCAGCGTGAAGTCGAAGGGTGCGTTGGCCGGTTCGTTGGCGAACAGGTTGGCGTCAAAGGTACTCGTCGCCGAGTCCCCGTCCTTGTCCGTCAGCGTCGCGCTGAACGCCAGCTGGACATCGCTGGCCAGACTCTCGCTCTCCTGAATGAACTGGATCACCGGGATCTTGATATCGCCCCGGCCCATCGTCAGCTGAACCGCGTCGATCAGTGTCGTACCCGCCTTCTCGACGAGGAAGGACACCTGCCCGCCAGCCTCCGGCGTCAGGGTGTTCACCTCGATGCGGTCCGAAAACGTGCCATCCGCGTAGTAGATCCGGTAGTACAGGTCCTCGGTCGCGGTGTTGTAACCCGCTACGGAGTTGTCGATGAAGACCTTCATTGCCGTCAGCAGGCTCTCTGGGTTGATGACGAAACTTTCATCGGCGTCGCTGATTGCCGCCAGGTTATCGCCCTGGAACACGTTGTTGGCGACGCCGATGCCGGCCGTGCTGACGTTCATGGCCCTCGGGTCGATGTACCCCGGCAGGGGGTTGGTCTGTAGCGCCGCTTCGGTGGGGTCGGGTGCTCCGAGCCCGATGCCGGTCAGGATGTCCGTGGTCGACGCCAGCGCCTTCGCGGAAAAGAACACGATCTCCTCGGATGCCGAAGGAATAGCCGGGTTACTCGTCTGCGGAATCAACAATGTGCGCACCGGATCCGGGCCACCGGCAGCGAGCGAGCCGTCGGCACTGCTGAGCACGATCGTCGAACGGAAGCCTTGCACCAGATCCAGTGCATAGCGACCATCGGCATAGGCGGTCAACGTGTAGTCGACGGTGGTATTCGCCGTTGCGGCGTTGTTGTCGAAATCACCGGTCAAGGTTCCCGCGAACTGGTACGCGCCATTGGCATCCGGTGACAGCGCCAGCTCGCTGAGCGTGCCGGTCCCGGTCGTGGTCGTGTTGTCTGGCCTGACGAGAGTGAACTGGTTATTGACCAAAGAGATATCCAGACCGGCCGCCCCCAGCCCGTCGGCTCCCGTCGCCATATTCCAGAACCCGGATTGCGCAAGGACGCTACCGGTCCCGATCAGGTTGCCGAAACTGAGTGCCGGCCCGTCGTCCTTGAACACCAGGTTCTGCCCGATGTTCAGCGTCGCCTGGGCGCTGTCGCCGTCCCCGTCGGTCTTGGTCGCCGTCAGCGTCACCAGGTTGTCCGAGGTCAACGATTTCGAATCATCGGGATTGCTTGGGTCGGAATGCACCACGGCGCGGAGCTGGTCCAGCGTGACGCTGCCATTGGCGGCTACGCTGACCGTGAACACCAGCAAATTACTCGTGGCCGTGCGGCCTTCCACCACGGTGCCATTGAGCGACAGGTTCACCGCCTGGTTCGAGGCCGTGTCCGTCAATCCGGAAGCCCCGGCCACCACGCCCAGCGCATAGCTCAGGGTGCCAGCCCCATCGGCGCCAAACGCCGAGGTGAAGTTGGCGGCGAAGCTCTGGGTATCATTGGTCGCCAGTACCGTCTCGTCCACTGTCAGCGTTGGCTCCGTGCCGGTGGTGGTGATGGTCGCCCCGTCGTCCTTGAACACCAGGTTCTGCCCGATGTTCAGCGTCGCCTGGGCGCTGTCGCCCTCCTTGTCGGTAATGGTCGCGGTCAGCGTCACCAGGTTGTCCGAGGTCAAACTCGTCGAGTCATCGGGATTGGTGGCGTCGGGATGCACCACGGCGCGGAGCTGGTCGAGGGTGACATCACCGTTGGCAGCCACGCTGGCCGTGAACACCAGCAGGCTGGTGGTGGCCGTGCGGCCTTCGACCACGGTGCCGTTGAG